>NZ_LIUF01000004.1 GCF_001280425.1 Haloarcula rubripromontorii
CGAGTGACCGGCCAGCGAAACGGCTCCGGGTCAGCCCAGTCTCCGCCGTAGGGCCGTTCGTCGTAGCTTCCCTCGAAGGTCGTTTCGACCCACTCGACGACATCCCGGGTCACGTCGTCGGGTTCGAACTGCGGGGGGGCCGTCGGGGTCCACTCGTCGGGCGGCGTCTCACGGTTCTGGTCGTCGTAGTTCCACTCGCCGCCGACGGGGTCACCGTTCGCCATCAGGTAGCCCGTCTCACGGCGCATGAACCGATAGAAGTCCTCGTGACGGTAGCGACCGTCACTGCACCAGCCGTCGAACTGCGACGGTGAGCAGAGGAAGCGTTCGTCGGCGACAAACTCGACGGTTCCGCCGGCATCGGCCACCAGCGATTCGAGACGCGACTGTGCAGCCCCAGTCTGTGGTCGGTGGGTGACGAGCGTGTCGTCAGGGGTGGCTTCGAAATGTGCTGCCAGTCCGTCCTCGAAGGTCTCTGCTTGCTGGTAGCGGACCGGTCGGCCGTCGGCCCGCAGTTCGTCGCGGAAGTGCCGCATCGCGCTGAACAGCAGAATCAGCTTGTGTGGGTGGTACGGTAGCTTGCGAGCGAACGCCTCCGATTCTATCAGAAGCACTGGTTCGTCAGGCCGTCGAGCGACGGGACCGGACCGCCGGACGAGGTGGTCACCGCGAAGCCAGACAGTCATCGACAAACAGACACTCCCATTGGTTCCAATACGGGCCTGTAGCAGCATCAATCCCCGTCCGAACTGTGTTGGTATTCCGGGACAGCGGAGCGGTCAAAACCTCAATTATTGTTTCTTGATAAGCGACAGAAACGACTCGCTTATACGTACACAGTCATAACTTTAAATGCATGACAGACGACCTCGACAGACGGACGTTCATCCGCACGACGGCAGCCGTATCAGGCGCTGGACTCCTCGCTGGCTGTGGCGGGTCCGGCGGCGATGGCAGCAGTGGCGGTGATGGTGGCAGCGGCGAGACTGAGGCCGCCGAAACCGAGGAGACCACTGAAGCCGAGGCAATGGACACCGAGAGCAGCGGTGGGATGGAGACCGCCGAAGCGCCGGACGAGGTCGCGGACTACGTCGGTGACTCATCGAACTTCGATGGCTCCATGGTCGTGATGACCGACCAGGACGAGGTCACAGTCGCCGTCGGGGCTGAGGGCAACGGCGGCGCATTCGCCTTCGACCCGCCAGCGGTCAACGTCTCGACCGGAACGACGGTCGTCTGGGAGTGGACCGGTGAAGGTGCGGGCCACAACGTCAAATCCGAGGGCGACGGCCCGCTCGACTCGGGCTCGGCTGTCGCAGAGGAAGGGACCACCTACGAGTACACGTTCGAAGAAACCGGTACCTACCTCTACAACTGCGTCCCGCACAAGGCGCTCGGGATGGTCGGCGCAGTCGTCGTCGAATAACGGATCGCTCTCTGGCAGATTTTTTATCGTGTTACCAGCGCGGAGCGGCTGGTGACGTACAGCGAGTACGCGATGATCGCGAAGCCGACCGCGGTGAGCGCGTTCTCGACTATCAGCGCGACATCGGTCGGTAAGCCGAACAACTGGTCTGCGACGCCGGCGAGCAACGAGCCGACAGTAATCGTCGCGAATCCGACGGCGAGATACGTGAGGCCAGTGGCCCTCGTTTTCACTGCTGCGCGAACAGCGAAGTAGGTGATGAGCCCACCGAGTAACACTGTCACAGTCTTGAATCCGATGACGATGAGTGGGATATCTGCGTTCATAGTTCCTCGCTAACACGAGACCACAGGAGGGCGAGCCGATCACTCGGCCGCTCCTCGGCCGGCAGAACGTCGACCTCGAACGCGCCGTCGGCGTCGATGCCGACAAACACCCCGTCACAGTCCCGGACGTACGCCGTCGCGTGATGGCCGTCGGCACGCACCTCTGTTTCCTCGGCGACCAGCTCGGCCTCGCTCAACTGTTCGAGCTTCCGATAGGTGCTTGTCTGGGGAAGATCACAGACCGAGGCGACGTCCTTCGCTGGCAACGGCTCGTCGAGTACCCTGAGTATGTCGCGACAGTCAGGGTCGGCGAGGGCGTCGAACAGCGCCTGTGTCTCGCTCGCGTCGTTGTGTGCCACGGAGGGACCCTCTCAGAGGACGGGTGGAGGCGGTTCTGCGGCGGTTCGATTTCGATATGACGGGGCAGCGACGTGAATCCTGTGGGATACTTCGACGCCGGTGTCCTGCAGTACCCCGGTAGCAGTTGTCTGCCAGTGTCGAAAATATAAAACACCCTCAGATAAAGGGTGACCGTTTGTTTCCAGAATCTGGAAAGGGCACACTCCCTTTTCTATCATCGGATGACAACAGCTAGCTTGCTATGCAACGGCCCTCCACTCGCAGACAGTTTCTCGCAGGCACAGGGTTGACAGCGCTCGCCGTTACCGCCGGGTGCGTGTCATCGGGAAGTAGTTCGAAACCAGCAGCCGAAACCGGAACCGAGACCACTACCGAAACCGAAACTGCGACGCCTGAACAGACACCCGAGTCTCTTGATGACTGGCTTGATGATGCCAACGGCTACGACGGCGAACCCCACAGGTACGGCCCCGAGTCCCGGCCGACAATCATGGTTGGGCAGGAGACGGATGACGGACTGGCATTCAGCCCACCGGCGATAGAGGTTCCGCCAGGGACCATAGTCCAATGGGACTGGACCGGGCACGGCGGTCAGCAGAACGTCGTCGCCGTAGACGGTACCTTTGACAGTGGCCGGACAAACGCCCAGCCCGGGACGGGGTATCACTACTTCTTCGAGGAGACCGGCGAGTACCGCTACGTCTCCGAACCGCATCGCGATGATGGCATGAAGGGTGCAATTATTGTGAAAGAGCCGCCGTCTTCAGGCAACACAAAAGTCGACGAGTGGCTCGTAGAGTCCAGTAACTTCGACGGCACCATTGTCGACCGGACCGGCACTGACACAGCAACTGTCACAACCGGCGCGAAAGGCAACGGTGGGGAGTTCGCGTTCGACCCCCCAGCGCTGAAGGTGTCGACTGAGACGACCGTCCGCTGGGAGTGGACCGGCGAGGGGGGGCCTCACAACATCGTCTCGAAAGGCGATGGCCCGCTCGATTCGGAACTCGTCGCCGAAAGCGGAAGCGATTACCAGCACACCTTCGAGGAGCCCGGGACCTACCTGTACTCGTGTAAACCGCACAAGGGCCTGGGGATGAGAGGCGCAATCGTCGTCGAATAACACTCGTCGTTGGACCGCGTCGGAACTGACGTGCTGGCCGCCTACGGAATCTTGACGCTGTGTTTGAGCGTCCCGATACCTTCGATTTCGACTTCGACCTCGTCACCGTCTTCCATCGGTCCGACGCCCTCGGGTGTCCCCGTGGCGATGACATCACCGGGTTCCAGCGTCATGTATGACGTTATTTCGGCGATCAGTTCGGGGACGGAGAAGATGAGATGCTCGCGCGAGGAGGACTGCTTCGTCTCGCCGTTGAGTCGGAGTTCGATGCTGGCGTCTTCGGGGACGTGTTCCGGTGTGGCGACGAGCGGGCCGATGGGACAGGCGTTGTCGAAGGCCTTCCCGCGGACCCAGTTCTGTTCCTGCCGCTGGTCGTCGCGGTTGGAGATGTCGTTGACGCAGGTGTACCCCGCGACGACGTCCATCGCGCCCGATTCGCTGACGTTCCGGCACTGCTCGCCGATGACGACGCCGAGTTCCGCCTCGTAGTCGATGCGCTCTTTCCCTGAGGGCATCGTGAGGTGCTTGCCGTGGGACGCAACAGCGTTCGGAGCCTTGAGAAACAGCATCGGCCGGTCCGGGAGGTCCGAGTCCATCTCCTCGGCGTGGTCGGCGTAGTTGCGCCCGATACAGACGACTTTCGTCGGCTCGCAGGGCGGGAGGATATCCACCTCGTCGGGGTCGTAGGACTCGTCGCCGAAGGCGATGCGGCCGTACGGGCCGGCGGCGGCGGTGACGACGGGCTCGCCGTCCTCGACGGTCCAGCGACCCCCCCGGACGTTCCCCGCGGTATCACGGAATCGAACGCGCTTCATGTCACCGTTCTCTCAGGGCCGACAGATAAGCGTTTAGGAGGGGGAAACCGGACCACAGCGGGCTGTTCGACGCCTGTCTACCTATCCATCGTCACCTGCGGTGTCGCGGCGAGCAGAAGCGTGACCGAACGGCTTTTGAGACGGGACGGGCTACGCTGGGCCGATGAACGTCCTCGTCGTTGGTGCCGGCGCGATGGGGCGGTGGTTCGCACGCACGGTCCGAACCCACGCCGACGCGACCGTCGCCTTCACCGACCTCGACCAGTCGGCCGCTGAAGCCGCGGCAACCGCGGTCGGCGGGCGCGCTGTCGCCAGCGACGCCAGGGAGACTTTCGACGTGGTCTGTGTCGCGGTGCCGATGCCCGTCGCCGGGACGGCCATCGACGAATTCGCGCCGTGCGCCACGGATGCACTCGTCGACGTGACAGGGAGCATGGCCGGTCCCGTCGCGGCGATGCAAGACGCGATGCCCGATGGCCAGCGACTCAGCCTGCACCCGCTGTTCGCCCCCGAGAACGCACCCGGAAACGTTGCCGTCGTCGCCGACGCACCGGGACCCGAGACCGGGGCTGTCGTCGACGCCCTCGCCGCGGCCGGGAACAACTGCTTCGAGACGACGGCGGCGGAACACGACGAGGCCATGGAGACGGTCCAGGCCAGCGCTCACGCGGCCGTGCTCGCGTTCGCGATGGTCGCCGACGACGTACCAGACCGGTTCCAGACGCCGATTTCGGCCGGCCTGTTCGACCTCGTCGAGCAGGTCACCGGCGGCGACCCGCGGGTGTACGCCGATATTCAGCGAACATTCGACGGCGCAGACGCGGTCGCCGACGCAGCTAAGGAACTCGCCGATGCCGACGCAGATACTTTCGAACGGCTCTACGAGCAACTCTCATGAATCAGGACACACGCCAGCAGATACGCGACAACGCCCAGTACCTCCGCAACGTTCGACCGCTGGATCCCGAGGAGCTACACGAGTACGTCGAGGGCCAGCCCCACCCCGCCGTCGTGAGACGGGTACTCCGCGAGGAGGCGTTCGATCTGGGCATCATCGAACAGGACGACGGGACCTTCGTTCCGGCACCGGAGGGCCGGCTTTCGGTAACTTTCGACGGCGTCGACCGGTTCCCCGACCGCTACGAACAGGAGGTCATGGACTTGCTGACGGAGTGGGGCGGGCTGGAGTGGTACGACGGCGAGAGCGGCGACGAACTCCGCGAGCGCATCCGCGACATCAAGGAGCGGTACCTCCAGGGTCAGGCCGTCGAGTACGACGAACTGACGGCGCTTGGCTACGCGGTCTACCACCTCCCCGACTACTACGCCGTGGCGAAGTACGTCCTTGCGGACCTCGCCGCGGACGGTCTGCTCCCGACACAGCTTCGGGTCTTGGACGTGGGGGCCGGCGTCGGCGGCCCGGCGCTCGCCCTGCGTGACCTGCTCCCCGACGACGCTCTGCTTGACTACCACGCGGTCGAACCGAGCGCCGCCGCGGATGTCCTCGAACACCTTCTACAGGATAGCGGCCAGAACGTCCGCTGGGAGATTCACCGGACACTCGCCGAGGAGTTCGAGCCGACGGGAGCGGATGCAGCGGAGTACGACCTCATTGTCTTCGGCAACGTCCTCAGCGAACTCGACGACGCGGCGGCGACCCTCTATCGGTACGTCGAGGCGCTTGCCGACGACGGAACGTTGCTGGCGCTGGCTCCGGCCGACCGGAACACGGCGATACAGCTCCGGACGGTCGAACGGGAGGTGGCCGACGGCGGCCCCGCGACGGTGTACGGGCCGACGGTGCGGCTCTGGCCCCACCAGTCGCCCGACAGTGAGTCGTGGTCGTTCGACCGGAAACCGGACATCGAGGTGCCGACGATGCAGCGGCGGCTCGATGACGCCGGCGGCGGCACAGGCGAGTTCGTCAACACGGACGTGCAGTTCGCATACAGCGTGTTGCGGACGGACGGTCGGCGAACGCACGACGTGACGCCGGACCGGGGCATCCACGCGCCGATGGCCGACGCCGAGAACTACGTCACCGACCGGGTGAACTTCCTCGGGGTCAAACTCAGCCACGACCTCGCCGAGCGGGAGGGGGCGAACCCGCTGTACCTGCTTGGCGACGGCAGCCAGCAGGTCGACCACTTCGCCGTCCTCACCGAGGCGTCGATCCTGAACGAAGACCTCCGGAAAGCCGACTACGGCGACCTGCTGTCCTTCGAGAACGCCCTGGTGCTGTGGAACGACGACGAGGAGGCATACAACGTCGTCGTCGACGGTGAGACGGTCGTCGACCGGGCCCGCTAGCGGTGGGCTTTTCTCGCAGACGGCCCCACGGAACGTATGGACGAGCCGACGATTCTGCTGACAAACGACGACGGCATCGAGAGCGCCGGCCTCCGGGCGGTGTACGACGGTCTCTCGACAGTCGGCGACGTAACCGCTGTCGCCCCGGCGGAAGACCAGAGCGCGGTCGGTCGGGCTATTTCACACGAAGTGACCGTCCACGAGCACGAACTCGGCTACGCCGTCGAGGGGACGCCCTCGGACTGCGTCGTGGCGGGACTGGAAGCGCTCGTCACCGACACTGACCTCGTCGTCGCGGGCTGTAACCGCGGGGCAAACCTCGGCGCGTACGTTCTCGGCCGCTCGGGGACCGTCAGCGCCGCCGTCGAGGCCACCTTCTTCGACGTGCCGGCGATGGCCGTCTCGATGTACATCCCGGTCCGCGAGGACGCTGCGTTTGCCGATATCGAAGCCAACGGCGACAGCTACCGCGAGGCAGCGAAGGCGACGACCTACCTTGCCGACCACGCCGTCGATGCCGGCGTGTTCGAACAGTGTGACTACCTGAACATCAACGCCCCCGTCGCGGAGTGGGGCGACGCACAGATGACGGTCACGCGACCGTCTCACCTCTACGAGATGGACGCTGTGCAGGACGGCGACGCCGTGACGCTCCACGACCGCATCTGGGAACACATGGCCGAGGGCGACATCCCCGACCCCGAGGGGACCGACCGCCGCGCCGTCGTCGACGGCAAGGTCAGCGTCTCACCGCTGACTGCGCCACACACGACGGAACATCACGAGGCGCTCGACGCTATCGCGGAGACGTACGAGCCGGGCGACGACGAGGCGGCCGACTGAGCTGACGATGCGGTTCCGTAATGCTATCCTCTTCGTCGCGCTCGCGGTCGCCTGGGGCAGCGCTTTTACCGCCATCAAAGCCGGGCTGGAGTACTTCCCGCCAATCCTGTTTGCCGCGTTCCGGTACGACCTCGCCGGGGTGTTGATGCTTGGCTACGCGGTGTACGCTACCGACCAGTGGGTTCCAAAGGGTCGGACCGACTGGATCGTTGTGGGGATCGGCGGCACACTCATGATCGCCGCGTACCATATCTTTCTGTTCGTCGGCGAGCAGGGGACCACGAGCGCCGCCGCCGCTATCGTCGTCAGTCTCTCGCCGATTCTCACGACCGGGTTCGCGCGTGCGTTTCTCCCGGAGGAACGGCTCACGACGCTGGGCATCGTCGGTCTCCTCGTCGGATTCGTCGGCGTCGGCGTCCTCAGCAACCCCGACCCGGGGAACCTCCTCAACCCCCGAACCGTCTCGCTGGTTCTGGTGTTCCTCGCGGCCACGGCCTTCGCTCTCGGGAGCGTGCTGACACGTCGGTTCGACGACGAGCTAGAGATCGAGACGATGGAAGCGTGGTCGATGCTGCTCGGTGCGGTGCTCATGCACGGTGTCAGCATCGGGGCCTCCGAGTCGATAGCCGACGTTCAGTGGACTGCTGAAGCCGTGCTGGCCCTGCTGTATCTGGTCGTCGTCGCCAGCGCGCTGGGATTTCTCATCTACTTCGACCTGCTGGAGCGGCTGGGACCCATCGAGATCAATCTCGTCTCCTACGCTGCGCCGGTCGTCGCCGCCGCCACCGGACTGCTGTTCCTCGGCGAGACGCCGACGGTCTACACTGGTGTCGGGTTCGTCTGTATTCTCATCGGGTTCGGGCTGTTGAAACGGGACGCACTGCGAAACGAGGTTGCACGCTTTAACGGGACGCCGAGACGGGGGGACTGAGGTCAGTCGCCGCCGTCGGCCGTCGTGTCACGAATGAACGCGACGACGTCGTCCCCATTGGCGTCGAGCCCGCCGCCCTGTGCGACTGTCGGTCGCCCGCCGCCGCCGCCACCGAACTCCGTCGTCACCCGGTCGACTACGTCGCCGGCATCGACGCCGCCGGTCGTCGCGACGCCGAGATACTGGCCATCAGTATCCACCAGCGCAGCCACGTCGATTTCGTCATTGACCGCAGACTCCGCCCGGTCAGCGAGCGCGTTCGCGTCAAGTCCTGCCACTGTGCCGACGAGCCACCGCTGCCCGTCCACTTCGATGGCGTCGTCACGCAGATCCGCAAGACGGGAATCGACGAGGCGTTCTCGGAGGGCCGACACCGTGTCCCGGAGGTCGTCGCGCTCCGCCCGGAGTCCGTCGACAGCATCCGGGAGTTCGGCAACGTTTGTATCCAGCGACTGCGCGGCAGCCATCGCCCGCTCGTGCTCGGTCGCGCGCTGCCGGATCGCTCGCGGGCCGACAGCGAACTCGACACGAGTCAAGCCCTCGCCGGGGTTGGACCGACCGAGTACTGTCACCGGCCCGATTTCACGCGTGTTTCCGACGTGTGTCCCACCGCAGGCTGCCACGTCCCAGTCCTCGATGGTGACGACACGAACCGTCTCGCCCTCGATTCCTTCTTCGGTCTTCGTGTTGAACGCGATGTCGTCGCGGCCCAGCGCCTCGTCACGCGGGATCTCTTCCCAGGTCACGTCGTATGATTCCCAGACAGCACGGTTGGTCAGCCGCTCAAGTTCGGTGAGTATCTCGTCGTCGATTTCGGTTGTCGTTTCGAAGTCCACCCGAACCTTCCCGCTGACAGCCGGCCCAAAGTCGTCGTCACCGACATCGTCCGGGACCGTCGCGCTGATGTCGAACCCGCCGTAGCCGAGGTCCGACAGCAGCCGGCGACCAGCGCCATAGAGGACGTGACTGGCCGTGTGGGCACGCATGCAGTACGTCCGAAACGCCGTGTCAATCCGGCCCTCGACTGTCTCGCCCGGGTCGAAAGACGGCGGTTCGGCCAGTTCGTGGACGATATCGCCGTTCCGGTGCTGGACGTCGACGACCTCGACACCGCTGAGAGTACCCCGGTCCGCCGGCTGGCCACCGCCTTCGGCGTAGAAGTACGTCTCCGTTAGCACGACGGCGGTCGAATCGATACGGTCGACGGTCGAGGTAAACGTCGTCACAGTGGGCTCGGCTGCGGCTGTTCCCGTCATCGGACGTGGCTACGTTGGCGTGTACAAAAACGTCTGGGCGTACCCTTGACGGGCGGGCGTCTGGGACCGCCCAGTCGACAGGAGCCAGTGCGTATCGCACCGAGTCGGTTAGGCTGTAGAGCGACCGACACCAGTTTCACCGTTATCGACGGCATAATCCGCTGTGTGGCACTGTCTCCGTTCGCGATACAGAGCTCCTAATTAAGTACCGACAGTGACGCGTACCGTTCATGCTCTGGACTGGGGTCCAGTCGATAGTACTCTTGCTGGTGGTGGTCTGGCTATTTGCAGTCGGACTGGTTCTGGCGCTTCTGTATGCGTCCGGCAAGCGGAACCGACATGAGCAGGTCCGCGCGTAACAGAGGTGGCTGTACAGGCTGGCCGGTCTGACAGCGGCGTCTGACGCTTGGCTGACGACTAGCAGAATCGACGCTATGTCTTGCGGTTTTCACTTTCGCCGTGGATTGACTGATTATATCAGTCTTGGTGTCCTGCCTGGCAATATGATGGAGCGATTACGCCGGGTCGTAGGGACTCGACAGCAGTCACATCTGGAGTGTCGACGCTGTGGAACGACCCTCGAAACGGACGCGACGACCTGCCCGGTCTGTGGCTCCGGCGATATCGCGCGGTACGATCTGTAGCCGTCGGCTCCCGGTTAGTCCGTCGTCACTTCCGCACTCACAGTCCCTGACCGGGCCTGTTGTTCCTGAACGTCAACTTGGGCGATGAGGGGGAGGAGTCGGTCCGCACTGTCCGACAGCGAGTCAGTGCCGGCTGCTGGTCGTTCCATCGCCTGACCGTCGGATGTGGCGGTTGATTCCAGATCCGCCGTCAACTGCTCAGGCTCCGTCTCGCGCTGTGCAATTTCTGCGCGCGCCTCCTCAGATTCACTATCCGAAGCGATCTGAAACCATTCCAGTAAGCGGGGAGTGGCAATGCCGGGTTAGAAAGAAGGAGGTGTTCTGTGATTACTGTTCGACATCCATCCACATATCAGATGTTATTTTCGCGTCCGAATTGTCCGGGTGCGTCATCGTAAGCCGGTCTCCGCCCTCAACTGCGATGAGGTCGACAGTGTTGCGCTCCGCGTGATTCCGCGTCGGGTATGTAAACGGTCGTGACCGCGTCGGCAAGTCGCTGATCGACGGACACTCCGGCGGGGCAACGACATCGTCAGCGAACCCATCGGTGTGAATCTTTGATTGTGGTTTATCTCGACCACGTCTATCAAGCCACGCAGAGCATCGCTCCCCAACCGAAATGGTCTCAATGGCTGAGCGCACGCGGTACCTGACCCGGTCCAGAAGCGAGGGCGACGGCACGTCGCCGCCATCCGTCTTGCCCCGGGCACCCCGTGGCTCATCCATGGGTGTGAGACTCATGCGCATAGCTAGGGAACCACGGTACAAAACCGTTGTGTCGATCCGGGCTAGAGTTCGATTCGCTCGACGATCTGATTGCCGTCTTCTCGGGTGTTGAGCGCTACGATGCGGACGTGTTCCTCCAGACCAGAGTCTTTCAGTTTGGCTTTTAGCAGATTATCGACCTGATAGACGCCGGCCGCGTTGTTCATCGTGATTTCGACGAGGACGGGATAGTCGTCGCCCGTGGTCAGCGTCACCGTCTCGATAGCCTGGCTGGAAACGGTGTCGATGCCACGGCCGCCGCGCTTGTACGGAATCCGTGACCGGCCACGCTCCATGTCCAGCGCGTCGGCGACGCGAACGACGCCGGCTTCCAGCGTCAGCGGGTTTTCCTCGGTGTGGTGGCAGAGAATCGCGTGGAGTACCTCACCCTTTATCTGTACCGCCTGACGGATATCGTAGAACTCCGGGAGGATGTCATCGAGGATGTCGGCCGCAAGCGGGATCGAATAATACGGGTGTGAGTCGCGGTGGACGACGTGGCCGATGTCGTGCAGCGTCGTCGCCAGTGCGATGATGACGGCCTCGTCCGCCTCGTCGAGGCCGTGGTCGGCCGCGCCGTTGAACTCGACGCCGCCCTGCTTGAGGAGGTCGTACAGGCACAGCGCTCGGTTTCGGACGATGCCGATGTGTTTCGCGCCGTGGTCGTTGTACCGCTTGCGCGCGACGGGGTTGATGTTCTGGGCTTCGAGATACGCCTGAATCTCCTCGTCAGTCGTGATCGTGTCGAGAACCGCGTTCAGCCGCCCGTCCGGGAACGCATGGTCCGCCTCGGGGTCGTAGATACGGCCGCCGGTATCGTCTCTGTCGACGCTCATACGACAACCCAGACGGCCCACCGCGAAAAATCCCCCTCCGCTCAGGTGGCGGCGTCGATAACTTCGTCGTAGTCCGGTTCAACGCCAGGGTCGTCGCTGACCCAGGCGTACGTGACTTCCTGGTTCTCGTCGATAACGAAGACGGCTCGCTTGGCGACGTTCGGAACGCCGAGCGCCTCGAAGTCCATCGAAATGTCGTAGGCATCGACGATCTCCCGCCCGGAGTCACTTACGAGGTCGAATTCGAGTCCCAGTTCGTCCCGGAACGCGTTCTGTGAGAACGGCGTGTCGATGCTGACGCCGTACAGCGTCGCCCCCGCCTCGGTGAGTTCGTCCAGTCGGTCCTGGAACGTGTTCATCTCGTGGCTGCAGACGCTGGTGAACGCCCCCGGGAAGAACGCGAGGACGACGGGGCCGTCCGCGACCGCCTCGGACAGCGTTACCTCGTCGATGTCGCCGTTTGCTATCGGTGCCGTGAAATCGGGCGCAGCGTCGCCGACTGATACCATAGTGGCGACCTGGGTCGTGGCAGGTAAAACCCTTTCCGACCCGGACGAGTGCGGCGGCTGTCAGAACTGTGCGAACTTCGCAGTGACCTCGTCGATCCACGCCGGGAGCTCGCGGTCCGCGAGTGTCCCGTCTGCGTCCCGGGTCGTGACGACATCCGCGATCTCGCCCTCGCGCGTGATGTCGAGTCGCCACACCCCATCGGCCTCGATGTCGACCCGAACGACATCCTCCCCGACGGGTTTGATCGGTCGAATCGTTACCTCCTGTCCGCTCCTTACTTCCATCGTGTGGCTATCGGCCGGCATCTGGTATCTCTGAGCGCCCGACAGTAGTTATATCCCCGGGCGGCGGAGTCATCTGACTGGACTGTGTCCGGTGGGCGTAAATTAACAGGCAGATAATGAATTGCCAGGATAGCATAGTCAGTGATGCGGGTGCGAACTCGCAGACGGATAGCCCACGAACGCAGAAGACGGCCACACAGTGTGTGTCATCTAGACACCCCAGCGATCGATCTGGTCCGCTGCTCATGGTGTCGACTTCCCAGCCCAGCGAGATGGAACAGTCGGAAACCTGGTGCCTCGTGGTGCTCCGTCCGACTCACGACCCCCGGCGTCGAGCCTCGTCGGCAGTCCCCGGCGAGGCTACTGCCACAGGCTGACCAAGTCTGTCTCAGTCGTGGTCTCATTTTGTTGCTGGGATACCAATACAGCGCCCCAGCACAGTCCCGACGGCAGTAGATCGCCCAGCAGGCCATCCTGAGCAAAAAGGTTATAATAGCAACCACGTAACCTTCGGATACAATGTTAGGGACATCCGGAGTACTGTTCCCGGGGATGCCCGGGACGACGGAGATGATGGTCATCCTCCTCATCGCCGTCCTGCTGTTCGGGGCGAACAAGATTCCAAAACTGGCGCGGTCGACCGGCGAAGCTATGGGCGAGTTCCAGAAGGGGCGAGAGGAAGTCGAACAGGAACTCGAAGAAATGCGTGAGGGCGGCGCTGCAGAAGGGACCGACGCGTCCACCGTGGACTCGACCGAGTCGACCGAGACGGCGACGGAAACCGAGACGTAATCTCGACCACTTCTCCGTTTTCAACGCGCTCTAGTGATAACGAAAGGATTTTTCACCGCTCAATCGACCATCCGATGGGGCGTGTGGCCTAGTGGACCAGGGCGAGGGGTTCCTAACCCCTAGAACGCGGGTTCGAATCCCGTCACGCCCGTTCTGCGAGGAGTGGACGCGACGAGCGAACGGGCACGGAGTTCGAACCCTGCAAGTCGCAGCGGCGAACGAAGTGAGGCGACCGTCTTGCTCCGGTTCGAATCCCGCCACGCCCGTGCAGGGAACCGACGAGCGAAGCGAGTCTGTGACCGAACTGGCATGGCGGGATTCTAATCAGGGAGGTCGCGCGCAGTGGAGCGAGCACGTCCGACCGTGGTTCGAATCCCGCCACGCTCGCTTCGTGGTTACTCGCATTCGCTCGAAACACACTCGCGGTCGTGGCGACCCTCGCGAAACCTGCGGTTTCGCTCAGTCCCGCCACGCCCGCCTCTTTTCTCCGGCCGCTCGAACCACATTCGCGACCGAAGGGAGGACACAACCCACACGACGCCTGAGATGCCAACGTATAAGTTTAGGCTTGCCTAACTCCTGCTGAAATGGACCGGGAGCCGTCCGAGCGGGCGGATGTCTGTGTCGTCGGAGCCGGGCCGGCAGGGGCACTCATCGCAAGCCAGCTCGCTAGCGAGGGCCAGAAAGTCGTGGTGCTAGAGGCCGGGCCGCGGTTCGACAGGTCGAAGCGAGAGCAGCAGATGGAAGAGACGATTCGGCCCGGTGACCACGGCTCCGTCTGGGAGATGGGTGGCGACCGCGACGCGTTCAGTGCGAGCGGCGATCGGTACTACCCGCTGAACATCTCACGGGTCAAAGGCGTCGGCGGGTCGACGCTGCACTGGCAGGGGATGGTGATGCGGCTGCACCCCTCGGATTTCGACGGGAGCCACGACACCGACGATCCGGCGTGGCCGATCAGCTACGACGACCTGCGGCCGTACTACGCCGACGCCGAGCGGGCGCTTGGGGTCGCCGGTGACGCAGACAACCCGTTCGCGCCGCCGCGCGAGGAGCCGACCTATCCGCTGCCCGGATTCCCGCCGTCGTACAGCGACTCGCTGTTCGCGGAGGCCTGCGAGCAGTTGGGCATAACGATGCACTCCGTGCCCAACGCCCGGAACTCGGAACCGTACGACGGCCGCGGGCCGTGTGTGGGGTACGGGACCTGCCAGCCGGTCTGTCCCTCCGGAGCGAAATACGACGCCAGCGTCCACATCGAAGACGCCGAAGCCGAAGGGACCAAAGTTATCGACCGCGCGCCGGTCCAGCGCCTCGTCACCGACGCCGACGGACGCATCGAGGCGGCCGTCTACGCGACGCCGGACGGGACTGAGCACCGACAGTCGGCCCGCGAATTCGTCATTGCGGCGGGCGGCGTCGAGACGCCGCGGCTCCTGCTTCTATCAGCGAATGATGACCACCCTGACGGGCTGGCAAACAGTTCGGGACTGGTCGGGCACTACTTCATGGATCACCTGTTTGCCGGTGCCGGCGGCACGCTCGACCGTGAAACGCGCCAGAACCACGTCGGCTTTCTCACAAGCGAGTGCCACCAGTTCTACGACGACCCCGGGCAGGCAGTTGCGCGGGTCGCGGACGGCGAGACGGTCGTTGAATCCTCCGACGAGGCGCTGTCGCCGCTGAAACTGGAGTTCCTGAACTACGCCGGCCCGTCGCCGGTCGAGCTCGCACTCTCCGGCGAAGAGTGGGGCGATACGTTGCTGTCGAGCCTCCGCGATAGTTACGGCAACAGCATCGCGATGGGTGGACTGGTCGGCCAACCGCCGCGGAAGGAAAACCGCGTCACGCTGGACACAGCAACGACAGATGACCACGGCAATCCAGTTCCAGATATTCAGTGGTCGTGGGGCGACCGGCTGGAACGGTCGCTCTCGCGGGCGAACGAGATACAACACGCCGTGTTGTCGGAACTGGGCGTCGACATCTCGTGGACGGTCGGCCCGGCTGACACCGGGCCGGCGTACCACCACATGGGAACGACGCGAATGGGAACCGACCCACAGAAGAGCGTCGTCAACCCACAGTTGCAGACCCACGACGTGCCGAACCTCTCGATTGCGTCCTCGTCGGTGTTCGTCACCGCCGGGTCAATGAACCCGACGCTGACCATCGCCGCGCTGGCGTTGAAATGTGCCGACCATATCTCCGAGCGGCTTTAATCGGCGAAATCAGTGAACACAGCCTTGCTTCGGCGAGTGACTGACCGAAGCCCGGGCGCGCCATGGACGAGCCACACGGCGACGGCAAGGCCGAACAGCCCGAACTGAAACAGGACGTACGGCTCGAACGAGAGCGACGCGAACTGCTCGACGAATGAGGTGTCGTTGGCGTACGGCGGCGGTGGCCGGAGCGGCCAGACCAGAAAGCGCAGCCACTGGAGCTGTGTCAGGTCACCGCCGAGTAGCCCGGCCACCGCCGTCGGGCTCATGTCAGTCAGCGTGTGGACGAACGCACCGAGCGTGAACGCTGTCGAAAGCTCTGTTCTGCGATACAGCGCGGCGAGTCGGTGCAAGACTACGGCAATGAGGAGAAGTGTGAGCAGTGAATGAGCCAGTGACCGACCGGACGGCAAGACGCCGAACGTCCAGGCGAAGGGCTTGTCGATCAGGTCCGGGAACTGCGACCCCACCGCCAGCGCGGTCAGCGTGGCCGCTGTCTGGCGGCGGGTCGGGTCGAACCGAGTGTACATAGCATAGACGAGGTAGGCGGCGGCGAGATGTCCCCACGGCCACATTGTGTCCTGATATGCCGGATTGTGATTTGTATCTGCTGATACAGGTTTGCGTGAGTTGTAACCGGAAACCGAGACGGCGGCTATTCAGTACAGTCCGAGAATAGCACCGGCGTCAAGCAGGAGTAAAATCGACACAAGAGACGCCCCCAGCAGGAACGGGCGAGCGTTCCGGGCCGGTTCGCGTACCTTCTGCTGGTCGAAGCCGTCGCTGAGCTTCGATGCGCCGACCTCCACAAGACCGGCCAGAATGAACCACAGGACGATCATCGTGAGAACGAGGTGGCCGCGACCGGTTCCTGTCAGCGACTCGGCGGTGTAGCGGGTCGCTGCCAGATGTCCGCCTGTCAGAAACAGGAGCGTCGCACTCGCACGCGACACCGTCCGGAGCTTCCCGGTAATCGCCGACAGCGGTCCCGGCGACGAGTCGCCGTTCAGCGCCGTCGGAAGGACGGCGTAGGTCATGAACAACACGGTTCCAGCCCACAGCGCGGCGAATATCAGGTGCACCCCGAAGATGGCCGCGTTTACGACACTCATATCCGGCGGTTGGACGCGATCCTCTTCAACGTCGTGGGTTTGGTCCGCTACTCCGAGGAATCGAAAGCATCGAGGGCGTCCGCATCACCCGACATATCGAGTTCTTTGACCGCGTCAGTGTCGGCGGAGATGTGGGTCTCGCGGTCGGTGTCGTAGTCCAGTTGGTCGATGAGATGGACGAACGAGCCGGGGTCGGGGATGAGGAAGATGCGAAGCGAGAACGCGACGTCGCTCTCCTTGATGTCGACGAGCGAGTCGAGCACGATAGTCAGCGAGTCCCGGCGGACGTGCGAGAGGGCCTTGTCTGCGATCTCGGTCGCGTCGTCCTGTACGACTGTCGGCGTCCCCATGTTGATAGTCGCGTTCAGCGTGTTCGCGATGCCGTCGATGAAGCCCGAAGTGAGGATGTTACACATCTCCTGGAGCGCGGACTCGTGGAGCTGTGTGAATCCATCATCGACACTAGAGCCGGTCATTAACTCCGCGATCTCAGCGGCTGTCTCCGTCTCGAACGTCATCAGGAAGACGCCGTAGGGCGGCTCTGTCAACCGGACGCGAGCGCTGTAAATATTCCCGCCGCCCATCTCGGTGGCGATGTCCTCCGGCTGGACGAACGAGAGGCTCTTGATCTCGACGGCGGCGTCGACGCCGGCCAGCGTCGCCAGCGAATCAGCGACCTGCTCGGCCCCATCCTGAATGAGTCTGGTGATGAGCGTGAGTTTCCGAATATCGATGAGAAGCGGCATTGCAGGCTAACAGGACCTATGGTGTGTTACCGTTTTCGGTGGGGACAGCTGTCAGCGACTGAACGGTGGTTCACCGTAACGCTCATTACCACTGACTGACAGGGACTCGGTGGGGAGCGTGCTATTCCGTGCCGTGCCCGTCATCGACGGGCTTCTCACGGGAAGCCGCCGTCGAATTTCTGTGCGACACTCGCTGGGGAGCCACGGCCACGCCCGATGTGAGCACGCTTAAGCCGCCCCGTCCGTTTTGCACAGCCATGGAACCACGGGACCTCTCCGCTCACACTGTCTATCGGGCAGGTCGCGGTATCGAGGAAGTCGCCCGGGAACTCGGTCTCGACCCGGACGACATGGTGAAGCTGGCGTCAAACGAGAACATGTTCGGACCGAGTCCGGACGCCGTCGAGGCGATTCGCGGGTCCGCTGAGCGAATGCACTCCTATCCGAAGGCCTCCCACGCCGACCTCGTCGAGGAACTGGCGGAGCTGTGGGATGTAACGCCAGCACAGGTGTGGCTGAGCAACGGCGGCGACGGCGCGCTCGATTGCCTCGCTCGGGCGATGCTCGACCCCGGGCAGGAGGTGCTCGTCCCGTCGCCGGGCTTCGCGTATTATGCGATGAGCGCCCGCTATCACCACGGCGAGGTCAACGAGTACACGCTCTCGAAGGCTGACGACTTCGCTCAGACCGCCGACACCGTCCTGAAAGATTACGATGGTGAACGCATCGTCTACCTCACCAGCCCGCACAACCCGACCGGCGCGGAGTTTTCGACCGACGCGGTCCGAACAATCGCCGAGGAGACCGACGAACAGACGCTGGTCGTCGTCGACGAGGCCTACGGTGAGTTCTCCGAAGAGCCGAGCAAGCGGCCGTTGCTGGACGACCGCGACGACGTTGCGCTCCTGCGAACGTTCTCGAAGGCCTACGGCCTCGCGGGGATTCGCCTCGGCTACGCGGTGGTCCCCGAGGACTGGGCAGACGCCTACGCCCGTATCAACACGCCGTTCTCGGCCAGCGAACTCGCCTGCCGGGCCGGGCTGGCGGCGCTCGATGACGACGAACACGTCGAGCGCTCCGTCGAAACCGCTACGTGGGCACGGCAGTACCTCTCCGAGGAACTCAACGCGCCGACCTGGGACAGCGCGGGGAACTTCGTCCTCGCGGAGGTCGGCGACGCGTCGGCCGTCGCGGACGCCGCCCAGGAGCGCGGCGTCATCATCCGAGACTGCTCCTCGTTCGGCCTGCCCGAGTGTATCCGCATCACCTGTGGCACGCGCGAGGACACGGAACGCGCCGTCTCGGTGTTGAACGAGGTCATCGAGGTGGTCGAGCCGTGAGGGTCGCCGTTACTGGGACGCCGGGAACGGGCAAGACCACGGCAACGGAACACCTCGACACAGACTTCGATGTCCTCCATCTCAACGACATCATCAAAGACGAGGGATTCTCGACGGGCATCGACGAAGACCGCGGGAGCCTCGTCGCCGACCTCGACAGACTGTCCGAGTGGCTCGACGGCCGCGACGACGTGCTGTTCGAATCCCACCTCGCGCATCACTTCGACGCAGATCGCGTGATCGTGCTCCGAGCGCACCCCGAAACCATCGTCGAACGGCTTCGAGAGCGCGGTGACGATGATTCGAAGGCCTACGAGAACGCGGAGTCGGAAGCGCTCGATGTCATCCTCGGGGAAGCCGTCGAGGAGCGTGGCATGGACTCCGTCTACGAAATCGAGACGACGGACCGGGACCCCGACGAGGTGGCACAGGAGATTCAGGCCGTCGTGGCCGGCGAGCGCGAGCCCAGCGCGGGGACTGTCTCCTACATCGACTGGCTATGACGCTCGACAAGTTCCGCCCGCTGGCCGACCGCGCGCTCGGGCCGTTTGTCAGCGCCGCCAAGGTGGCCGGCCTCTCACCCAACGGCGTCAGCGTCATCGCGTTTCTGCTGGCCCTCGGTGCGGGCGGGGTGTACGCCGTCGCTATGCGGGAACCCCTGCTGTATCTCGGCGGTGCCGTCCTCGTCTTTCTGAACGGCTGGCTCGACCTCGTCGACGGCGCGCTCGCGCGGGAACTGAACGTCGCGTCCTCGGGCGGTGACTTACTGGACCATGTGCTGGACCGCTACGCCGACATCGGCATCATCGTCGGCCTCGCTGCCGGCGTCGGTCAGTGGGCGCTCGGCATCGCCGCCGTCACCGGCGTCCTGATGACCTCCTACCTCGGGACGCAGGCCCAGGCGGTCGGCCTCGACCGCGTCTACGGCGGCCTGCTCGGGCGGGCCGACCGGCTCGCGCTGGTCGGCGTCGTCACGGGCGTCGCGGCGTTCGTCCCAACCGCGCTTGGCGGCCTGACGCTGGTCGGCTGGCTGCTGGTCGTGTTCGCCGTCGTCGGCCACGTCACCGCTGCACAGCGGTTCTATCACGCGATGGCCGCGCTGGAGTAGCCAGCGCACCATTTATACCGCGCCCCGTCCAAGCCGTCGGTATGGTTCAGTGCGAGATGTGCGGGACGGAGGTTTCGTCTCCGAACCGCGTCAAAATCGAGGGGGCCGAACTCGACGTCTGCGACGAGTGTACCGACTTCGGCACGGAGGTCAAGACGGAGGAGACGTCGTCCACGTCGACGAAGTACTCGACGTCGTCCTCATCGTCATCGTCGTCGAGTTCGTCCTCATCGTCGAGTTCCTCGGGTGGTGGCGGGTCCGGTGGCCGCCGCCGGGATATGTTCGACGAGATGGACGAGATCGCACAGGATTACGACGACCGGATCCGTAAAGGCCGAGAGTCACAGGGCCTCAGCCAAGAAGAACTCGCCAAGCAGCTCAACGAGAAGGCGAGCCTCATCCGGAAGCTCGAACAGGGCAACTCGCTGCCAAGCGACGATGTCCAGAAGAAACTCGAAAACGCGCTCGAAATTTCCCTGAGTGCCGGCGGTAGCGCTGACGAAACAGAGTGGTCCGGCGGCAGCAGCGACGGCGAGTACACGCTCGGCGACGTCGTGAAGCGAAAGGACTAGATCACAGCCGGAGGTCGTCTTTTTCGACATCGAGTTCGTTCGCGAGGGACTCGACGTTCGACGAGATCCGCTCGATCTCGTCCTGGAGTGCCTGATACCGTTCGCTGTCCTGTAGTTCACGGTCGGTCTTCTCGACGCGGAGAACGTTGCGTTTGAGCTTTTTCGACGTGAGTGTCCGGAGTCGGTTGTTGTACTCCCGGATTTTGTACAGTCGGTCGACGACTTCCTGCAGGTCGTCCCGGGTGACGGGCTTGACGAGGTAGTCGTCGACGCGCATCTCGATGATGTCGAAGTCGGGGTCGATGGCAGTCACCATCGCGACGCGGCATCGAAGTCCCTTCTCCTCGATCTGTGCAAGCACTTCGTTGCCGGAGACGACCGGCATCCGGCGGTCGAGCAGCACGACGTCGATCTCGGACGAGAGAAGTTCCAGGCCTTCTTCGCCGCTGTAGGCCGTCTGCACGTGATACTGGTCGGACAGATAGTCGGTGTACAGGTCAGCCAGATGTTGTTCGTCCTCGACTATCAGAACGGTCGGTGTGTCGTCATCCCCTGCTGTCACGGCTTGTCTCGTTTCTTGTCTCGGCTGAACCGTAATAACTGTCATCCCCGAGCGGTGGTTCGGGAGAACCGAAGGCGCAGTGGTAGGGACGCCAAACGGCGGCTTCGCAACCTATTTCCCCACAGCAACCGGTGCGTTTCGTATGTTCGTCCTTGTCAATCTGAAGGCGTACCCGTGTGATCCAGTCGAAGTAGCGACCGCCGCTGCTGACGTCAGCGACGATTCCGGCGTTCGTGTCGCCGTCGCGCCACAGGCCGCACAGATCAGCGCTGTCGCGGAAACCGGTGTCGAGACGTGGGCCCAGCACGTCAGCGCCGTCGAACACGGCAGCCACACCGGCAGCACCCTCGCCGAGGCTGCCGCGGACGCCGGTGCTGTCGGGACGCTGCTGAACCACTCCGAAAACCGCCTCAAGCTCGCGGACATCGACGGTGCGCTCGACGCCGCCGACCGCGCGGACCTCGAAACCATCGTCTGTGCGAACAACCCCGCACAGATCGGCGCGGCCGCCGCGCTCGACCCCGACGGCGTCGCCGTCGAGCCGCCGGAACTTATCGGGACCGGCACGCCCGTCAGCAAGGCCGACCCGGACATCGTGACCGGCGCAGTCGACGCCGCCGCCCGCGTCAACGGTGACGTGGACGTGCTCTGTGGCGCTGGCATATCGACCGGTGAGGACCTCGTCTCGGCGAGCGATCTCGGCGCAAGCGGCGTCCTGCTGGCAAGCGGCGTTGCGAAAGCTGACGACCCGCGCGCGGCGCTCGAAGACCTCGTCGAACCGTTGCTGTAAAATCGCCGGTATCGCGGTACTGACTTTTCAGTCGCTGTCGCCGTCTAAAAACGCCGATTCGAGTCGGGACACAACTGACTCGACTTCTTCGTCGTCGAGCCCGCGGTCGCTCTCCTCACGTACCAGTGCGGCCAGCCGGGCGTCGTACTTCCCGCGGCCGACGTGTTCGACCAGCCCGCGAAGCCGGAGTTCCCTGTTTCGCGCGTAGGCGGCCGTCCGGTCGCCGGAGCCGCCGGCCGAGAAGTGGGCGTTCAGCGGCGTCCCGGGTCCCTGCTCCCGGTAGTACGCGAGCATCCGGCAGGTCTTTCGGTCCAATTCCTCGATATCGGCTCGAAGGTCGGCGTAGACGGCAGGACCGTCGACATCTGACGGCGTCTCGTCTTCGACGGCCTCAGTTGCCTCCGCCGACTGCTCAGCTTCGACGGCCTCGGCGATAGCCGCTCTCAGCGCATCGTCGTCAGCCTCAGCAGTGTCCGTCTCAGTCCGGCCGTTGACTGGCACGGCCGCCGCACTGCTGTCTGGGCTGTCCCCGTTCGTCGCCACAGCAGCGTTCTCAGCGTGGCCATTTGACGCCGGTTCTGCGTCCGCGCTGCTGCCATTCGTCGCTGCTCCCTCGTCTGTGCTGCCGCCGTTCATCGCAGCCCCGTCCTCGGCGAAGGCGCTGAACGCGTCGCCGAACCCGCCGCCCGACGTTGCGTCGGCCGTCTCGTCCGGTTCGGGGGGCTGCTCGTCGCGGGGACCGTCGGCGTCCGCTTCGTCGTCGGTGTCTGCGTCGCCGTCCGCCTCGTCGCTGGTGTCTGCGTCGCCATCCGACGTGGATTGCTCGGCGAACCGCTCGCGCTGGCGGCGCATCTTCTCTTGTTCCGTCCGGCCGGGGTTGTAGTCCTCGGCCTGCTCAACCATCGCCTCGGTGAACTGCTCGGCCATCCGCGAGAGGTCCCGGGCGTCTTGCAGCTCGGCCTCCAGTTCAGCGATGCGGGAGTTCTTCTTGTCCAGTTCCTCGCGGAGTTCCTTGATGCGGTCCTCCGTCTCCTGCTGTTCGTCGCTGATGGTTTGCAGTTCGGAAACGAGGTCGTCGCTGACGGACTTGAGTTCCGGGCGCTCGAAATCGTCGAGGCCCGGCGTCGCGCCGGCGTCGAAGGTCTGCTTGCGGTGGAACTGGACCCGGCTGACCTGCTCGGCCCAGTCGTTCATCATGAACGCCTCACCGTCGTCCAAGTCCTCGACGGCGTCGGCGTACTTGTTGTCGAGGATGCGCCCGACCACCTTCGTGTCGTTGTTCCAGGTCAGGCGATGCCAGACGAGCCAGTCGCACTGGGTGATGTAGTCTTTTTTCACGTCGGCGGGGCGCTGGCTGATGCCGACGATGCCGAGCCCGTGTTTCCGGCCGCGCTTCCCGATTTTGATGAGCATCTTCCCGACCTCGCCCATCGACCCCTTCTCGGGCATCCACTCGTGGCACTCCTCGACGAGCATCAGGAACGGCTGTTTCTGCTTTTTGGCCTTCGCGAACAGTTGCTTGGCGACCTCCGTCAGCAGCGTCTCGGCCTCCTCCTCGTCGAGAAACGATGAGATATCGAGGATGATGGGGACGTTCTGCTCCAGCGCCAGCGATGCGATCTTGCCGGCGTGGTCCTCCGTGACCTGAATGTCACACTCCTCGTCGCCGCCGACGTGGAGGATCTCGTACTCCTCTTTCAGACCGTAGTACTCGCCGTCGATATCGACGATAAGCAGTCCAAACCCGTTGTCCAGCAGTTTCTCAGCGATGACGCTCGCCGTGTTCGATTTGCCGGACCCGCTCTTGCCGGTAATAAACCCCCGGCCGGTCAGCAGTTCCACCACCGGGAGATTGACAGTTTCCCCCGGTTCTCCGGTCCCACCCGGCCCCGCGCTCGTCGTCGCGACAGTTATCTGTTCGGTCTCTGCCATGCGTTTCTGTCAGGACAGAGACGCGCAGGCCCCATAACTCTCCGTCAGACGACCGTCAACTGTGGCACAGGTCTGGAACGGGGGTGAAACCGCTCGGCATTACGTAGCGATTTCGCCTGTTCGGCTTCGAGATTTCGTGTCCTATCAGCGAGAATTCACTCACCAAATCCGTTATGACTGCGTTTCAGGTGTCCGACTGGGGTCCCACTCACCGTGGTGGACCAGTTCCGATCTGTCGATGCGACTACGCCAGCCTTCCTGTTGCAGTACCGGTTCGGAAGGGAAGCCGTCCTCTGGATATCCGACACAGAGGTAGGCCACGGGTTGAATGTGGTGTGGAATGTTCAACACATCACGGAGTTCGTGGGGATACAGAAACGAGACCCAGCCGACACCGATACCCTCGGCACGGGCAGCCAGCCAGAGGTTCTGCACGGCAAGGCACGTCGAATAAACGTCCATTCGCTGCATCGTGTTCCGGCCGAGAACGTGTGGCGCATCGCGTGTGGGGTCACAGGTAACACAGATATTCACCGGCGCGTCGGTTATCCCCTCCAGTTTCAACTGGCCGAACTCTGATTTGCGCGGTTCGTTGTAGCCTTCGCGTGCGGCGGCTATCGCCCGTTCGGCAATCGCTGCGACCGCTGATTTCGTCTGTTTGTCCTCTATCACGATGAAATCCCACGGTTGCGAGAACCCGACGCTTGGCGCGTTGTGGGCGGCGTCTAAAATCCGTCCGAGAACTTCCTCGGGAACTGGGTCGCCGGCAAATCGTCTGATGTCTCGTCGCGAATAAATCGACTTGTAGACTGCCTCGCGCTCTCGGGGGCCGAACTCAGCCATATGTTCCGTGACAGACGGCAGTTGTATACCGATTATGCTGGCCAGTGAATGTCCCGGATACAGCGATATCCGAATGCAAGGCAGACCGTGTTGGTACCGGTCAGTTCAGGACGGGGTAACGGCTATTGCGATGGGACGCTTTGACACAGCCGTTCAGTGGGCTGTCCATGGACAGATACGAGACGTTCGTCGAGGACGGAACCGTGTACGTTGGGAGTGACAACGGACCCCTGAAAGTGGCCCCGCTCGACGATATCGTCGCAGCCGCAGGTGGCCCGGCGTGGACAATCACCTACACAGAGGCGGAGAAAGAGCGGTACACCGGCATGGACACTAGCGACGAGGGGCTGGTGGTCGACGTGGTCGATATGTTGCACGCGATGACTCACAGCCAGCGGTTCGTCGACACGCTGGCCGCACATCCGACAGCTGTTCCGGCTGATGACACTATCTCCCCACGGGCCGGCCTGTTCGTCGGGAAACTGCTTGAGAATCTGGAACACGGTGTCGCCTGAGAGTCCCTAGAAATCCGCGAGCGTCGTCTGACCGGGCGGGAGCGAAACATGAGTATCGCTGGCGGCTGTTCCATCGTCTACCGTGTCATCGGCAGCCTCGCTGCCGCCGTCGTTCCCGACGAACGTCCCGAGTCCAGCCTGTCCGTCCTCGGTCTGTTCTTTGGCCCTCGCTGAGCTGTTGTCGGCGACAGAGCTATCGCTCGTCGCCTCGGGTTCAGCGTCACCGCCGAATCCGTCCAGATTGGCCTGCTCGCCGGCAGAGAAATCCAGGTTCGAAACGCGAACACCGACCTTCCGAACCGGGTCGTCGTCGAACTCGCCCAGCAACTCCAGCGCGACACGACGGACCAGGTCGGGTTCCTCGACCGGGCCGGGGAGCGACCGGGCGCGCGTGTTCACGTCGAACGGCGGCGTCACGACCTTGATGCCGATAGTCTGGTATCGCGCGCCCTTTCGCTGTGCGCGGTCAGCGACAGCGTCGGCGAGCGTGCGAACCTGGCGACACTTGGCCTCCGAATCGGTCGTAGCCTCGGTGAACGCGGACTCCCGTGAGAGGCTCTTGGGGTCGCCTTTCGGGGTCACCGACCGCTCGTCCTCGCCACGGGCGTAACGACGTATCTCACGACCGCGCTCGCCGAAGCGTCCGGCCAATAGTTCTGGATCGGCGGCCGCAAGGTCCCCCGCAGTTTCGATATCGAGTGTAGCGAGTTCTCTAGCGGTGACCGGACCGACGCCGTGGACATCCTCGACCGGGAGGTCGGCGAAGAACTCTCGGACAGTTCCCGGTTCGACGACGACTAGGCCGTCCGGCTTGTCGCGGTCGCTGGCCACCTTCGCGGCGCTCATCGTCGGCGCGATGCCGACACTCGCCACCACGCCGACCGCTGACTCGATTGTATCTTTCAGGTCCTGTGCCCACGACTCGACAGTCTCCCATGCGACCTGCTCGGTCACGTCCAGATACGCTTCGTCGATGCTCACCTCGCGGACGACTTCCGCCTCCGCGTGGAGGATTTCTCGGACATCTGCGGCGACGGACTCGTAGAAGTCCATATCGACCGGACGGTAGAAGCCGGCGTCTTCGACATCGAGGTCCGGGTCCGCAACAGCCTCGACCTTCCGCGGGAGCCGTTCCAGTGCCTCGGAGATGGCCATCGCCGATTCGACACCGTACTCTCGGGCCTCGTAGCTCGCTGTCGCGACGGCCCCGTGTGTCGTGCCGTTCTCGTAGCCCATCCCCACGACGAGCGGTTCCCCGCGGAGCGCCGGCTCCCGACGCTGTTCGCAGGCGGCGTAGAAACAGTCCATGTCGACGTGCGCGACGATCTGCTCGGGTCCGCTGGTCCCGGGGAGCCGCGCAGCGTCCATACTCGACGCTACGTGTACTGGCAGAAAACCCCACCGGCCCTCGCCGAACCCATCTGGTCAGGGCAATGTCAGATGTATCGAAAACACCTCGAAAGGCGGGAGCAGGAAAAGTGGTGAGGGTGGGGTGGGGGTTGGGTGTCAGGTGCTCCGTACGCCGTTGGTTTCAAAGCGATACGTAGCCGGTGGAGTGGCCATCGCTCCACCGGTGAGTGGTCGTCCGCCGATGCCAATCCCGGATGGTACGACGGTCGTTCCCGCCGGGAGCGTCGGAAGCTCCATGTTAACAAAACGCACGGAAACACTTCAATGTTGGCTGAAGTACTATCTAGCACATACTTTGCGTTCGTTCCGCTCGAAACGTTTTCAGCCCTCTCCACATGACTACGACGTAATGACGGAACTGACGAAGTCGCTGCCGGACAGGCCGCTCTCGACGAGCGAAATCTCCGCCCTCGAAGCCCAGTACGACGACTACGGATTTGCCCCGGTCGGGTTCTTCCCTGACCTCGACGTGGTGGCCGCATTCGTCGTCATCATCGACGGCGACCGGGGCTATAGCCTCGGCTACGACCGCGATGGCGACGGCTGGGTCGTCGTTGAGTCCTTCGAGGACGGCGAGGACTTCGCGGGCGTTACTGATCGCCTGCAAGAGTGGATGGGCGACGACTGGGAGGAGTTCGACCAGACCGCCGTCGAACCCGAGTGAGGTGTCGATTGGTCACGGCGGCTAAAAGACCCTCTCGAAGGCAAGAACGCCTGCTACGCTTCAGTTGTCGCTGTGTCACGACAGAATGAGGCACCCGGGATGTGAACTCGACTGCAAGTCCCTGCTGTCGCTCGGATGTCTGTCGTTCAGATCCTCAATGATGCATTTGCTGCTCGTAGATGGATGCACAGCAAAATGCGGCGGCCGGGATTTGAACCCGGGCCATGAGCTTGGAAGGCTCAGGTCCTACCACTAGACCACCGCCGCACGCTCACTTCGTTCGCGCGCGGCGTGCCTCGCAAATCCGTCGGATTTGCTCACCACCGCCGCTCGTTCCGCGGCATCAACCAACGGAGCGCGAACGTACACGTCCATAGATGGAAGGCAATTAAGTGCGTTTCCCTTCTGGCTCGACAACCCCGTAACAGTTGCCGCTTGAGAGTTCCATCGAGACGAGCCGGAGGTCGCTGTCGGCGACATCGCGCTCGAATTCGGCCGGCGTGTAGATGTGATAGAACCGCGGCACTGTCTCGCCGCCGGGGAGCGTCCAGTCGACGGTCGTGTCAAAGCCCGCGTCCGCGTCGGGGTCGGCGTCGAAGCGGTCGTGGGCCGTACTCCACGCGCTGACGAGCGCGCGAGCGCCCGGCGCGAGAACGCGAGCCAGTTCGTCTAGGCTGGCGCGGCGGGCGGCCTGCGACGGCAGGTGATGCAGCGTCGCCACGTACACCGCGAGACCGACAGACTCGGAAGCAAGCGGAAGCCGCGTCGCGTCGCCCTGCAAGAGCGTGACGCTGTCGCCGACCCGGTCGGTCGCGGCTTGCAGGAGCGCGCGGCTGGCGTCGAGACCGACGACGCGGTCAGCGACCTCAGCGAGCAGTTCTGCGTGACGGCCGTTGCCACAGCCGACATCGAGCGCCGTTCCGGCACTGCTGGACTCGTCGACGAACGCCTCGACCTCCGGCCAGGCGTACTCGCGGGTCTTCGAGAAGTGATCGCCGATGTCCTCGTACGTCCGGCGGACGGCGGCCCGCGATGGCTCGCCGTCAGTGTCACTGCCGGCGTTCGGGTCGGAGGCTGGCATCGGTCGACCGCGTCACTCCGCGCCGTACGTTTCGGGGTAGGCCTCGGCGAGTAGCTCGTCCTCGTCGGCCAGTCGCTCTCGAACCGGGTCGATAACGTCCGAGATAGCGCTGGCGGCGGACGGCTTCAGGTCGGCCGGGTGGAGTTCGCCGCTGACGAAGTCCGCCTCGACCTCGTCGTAGCTGTCGTAGGTGAGGTCGCCGCCGTACTCCTCGGGTCGCTCGACGACGAACGACTCGCCGCGGACGTCAAGCACCGGGAAGACGAGGTGTTCGAGGTACTCCAGCACGCCGTTCTCCTCGACCTCGCCGGCCGGACAGTACGCCTGTCCGATCTTCTCGTCGACCTCGTCGGGGCTGTCGGTGAGGTTGACCTTCGAGGCCTCGTCGGAGGCGCTCATCTTGCCACCGGAGAGGCCCGACAGGAGCGGCGCGAACAGGCAGATCGGCGACTCGCCGCCGTGGTCCGGCAGAATCTCGCGCGAGAGCATGTAGATGCCGCGCTGGTCGACGCCGCCGTAGGCGATGTCGGCGTCCAGCGCCTTCACGTCAAGCGTCTGCATCAGCGGATAGATGAGTCCGCCGAGGTTCGGGCTCTCTGACTCGCGGACGACCTCGCTGGCCGCGCGCTGCGTGCGAGAGATGGTCGTCTCGGCGGCCATCCGGTACATCTCCAGCGTGTACTCCTCGTCGAGCTGGAAGTCGGTCCCGCGGACGAACTCCACGTCCTCGGGGTCCGCGCCGGCCGCCTCGATCATGCCCTCGATGGCCGTTTCGTAGTAGGCCGAGCGGGCATCCAGCAGGTCGAAGGGCGATTTGTTGTCGTCGAGGTGGGCGTGCAGGTCCGCGATGAGGACCGTCACGTCGACGCCGGCCCGCAGGAAGTCCGCGAGCTTTCGCATCGTCGTGAAGTGACCGATGTGCATCTCGCCGGTCGGCGCGTAGCCGATGTACGCCGACGGGTCGCTCTCTTCGAACAGCGTCCGCAGTTCGTCCTCGGTGACGACTTCTGTGGTGTGTCGTGTCACCAGATCGAGTCGCTCGGCGGTATCCATACCGCAGTGTGGCCGGTCCGGCGATTAAAACGTTCCTGTCCGGTGTGACGCGCTGTCGAGGTGGGGCGTACTGTTTTACCACAGCGGGGCACAATCGGCGATAGATGTCCCTCCTGTTCGACCACGTCATCGGGTCGTTCGACCTCGACGACGCGTCGTTGTGTGCCGTCACCGACGCCACTCTCGACGACAGCGGCGATGTCGTCCCCGCGCGGCCCGTCGCCGAGTTTGCGGCCCACCACGACAAACTCGCCCATCCCGCGGAAGACTGGGTCTGTATCCCATTGCACGAACCAGACTCGGCGCGACCAACGGGAGAGTACGTCGCCGTCACTGACCATTCGCTACACGGAGAGATTTTCATCTTCGAGCGCGACGGCGAGCGGGATTTCATCGACGCGGACGCATTCGGAGCCACGGGACTGGCCGACCGGATCCGCTTCTGGCACTCCGACTACGTCCCGGAAACGTACCCACCCTCCTACGACTCACCGATAGACGACAGCGAACCGCCCCGAAATCCGATCCCGTCGGCAGAACTGATTGACGGCTTGCGGTCTCACGTCGAGCGCGAACGTGAGGCGACTCGCCAGCAAAACCGAGAGCGCGCACAGCGGCGCTCACCTGACGAGGTGTACAGGGTCGGTGGCGATGCAGTGCCCGAACTGCATGCGCGCGGTCGAGATGACGGAGCGTATCGGTTTCGCGTCGACCCACCCGCTGACATCGCCGCCGAGCGGGACGGTGACTGGGCGTTTGTCGTCGAATCCGTGTTCGGCATCCACGAGGGGAACGAGGTGCTGATACACGCCGATAGGGAGGGCGGACGCGGCGACGGCCCGTTCCCGGCCCCGGCGACAGTCGAGCGCATCCGCGGGCGTTCGGTGTGGCTCGCGGTGGACTGGGGCGAGGTCGACGGGGCGACAACACTCGAAAGCGCACTCACCGACGGTGACGCCACCTACGGGCTCACGGCGCTGCTCAATCCCGTTCCGTTCGACCGCGAACGGGAGGCGATTGCGGCGCTGGCCGACCACCGCTTCCGAGACGTACTCGCCGGCGACCGGCCGATAACCTTCTCGAACGGGGCGGCCGCCCGGAGCGACCAGTTCGACGGGGAACTGAATCAGGAGCAGCAACTGGCCGTCGAGCATGCGCTGTTGGCCGACGACCTGTTCTGTATTCACGGCCCACCGGGGACAGGGAAGACGCGAACGCTCGTCGAAATCGTCCGACGGGCCGCACAGGCCGGTGAGGATGTGCTGGTGTGTGCGGACTCGAATCAGGCCGTCGACAACCTCGTGGCGGGGTCGTCGACGGGGGACGCGGCAGACCCGCAGTCACTGCACGCCTACGGCCAGCACGGCGACGGTGACTACACGCTCAACCGCGTGAACGCGAGCCAGTCGGCAAACGAGGTCGTACGGCGGGCCTACGGGGATGTGGCCGAGCGGGCCGATGTGGTGGCGGTGACGAACAACAGCGCCGCCACGCTCGCCCGGGAGTTCGACCTGGTGGTCCTCGACGAAGCGACGCAGTCCACCTGCGCAGCGTCGTGTATCCCGCTGGTCAGGGCCGACCGCGCCGTCCTCGCCGGCGACCACCGACAGCTCCCGCCCTACAGCGCCAGCGACGAACCGCCGGCGTCGAGTTACGGCCACTCGCTGTTCGAGCATCTCTACGCCGACGGCGGCGTCTACGAGGGTGTCGGCCTCCAGCTCCAGACCCAGTACCGGATGCACCGGGACATCGCGTACTTCCCGAACCGTCGGTTCTACGACCGGACGCTACGGAACGGGCGCGCCGTCGACCCACTTCCCGACCGCCCAGCGATAGAGGGGTACAACGTCGGCGGGCGCGTCGAGACGGTCGGTCATTCCAAGGCGAACCCCACCGAAGCCCGCCTCGTCGCGCATCTCGTTCAGGACCTGCTGTCGGACGTGCCCGCCGAGGAAATCGGTGTCATCACGCCGTACAGCGCGCAGGTGTCACGCGTCCGGGAGATGCTCGCAGAGCGAACCGACGCCGGAGACAGGGTGACTGTCGACACCATCGACTCGTTTCAGGGCGGCGAACGGACGGCCATCGTCCTCTCGCTCGTCCGGAGTAACGCCGACGGAACCGTCGGGTTCCTCGGGCGGCCGGTCGATGGCCCCCGACGCCTGAACGTCGCGCTCACGCGAGCGAAGCGGTACTGCGCTGTCGTCGCCGACTGGCACACACTCCGGTACGACGCCGACGGGAAGTGTGGGGACCTCTACAGCGACTTCTACCAGTTCGTCTCGAACACCGACCGCCTGAACGACGTGGACCCCGAGTTCATTCCAGTGTAGCCGGCCAGCGACCGCCCGACTGCGATGGGTCCAAATACGTCCGACACAACTGTCTCATATGTACACGGGGAAGACGGAGAAGGCCTGCTGTCTGTGCGGGAATCCCGACACTGAGACCCGTCTCGATCTGCCGCCGCGGGCGGTCCCGTTGCTCAAGCACGCCGACCCAATCGCCTGGCAGGACATCGTCGGCGAGGTGTCTATCTACTTCTGTGGCTCCGACTGGGAAACGGTGCGGGACCTCGTGTTAGAGACCGGAATGAGCCCGCTGTCCCGGTGTAACGCCGCCCGCGCTTCCTTCGACCTCCGTGAGGATTTCGAGGCACTGCTGAATGACATCCGAGACGAACCGGACCACACGGAGATCGAAGCCGAAATGCGCGCTGAGGCCGCGGAGACGCTGGCGAACCGCGACGACCCGTACGTCGAGGAGCGGGATCTCGTGGAGGCCCGTGTTATCGAATGGGTGTTCGAAGACACCGAGCGCGAGTAACCCGGCGAAGGCAGCGGCATGGCCCCGTATCCAAACTGTTTTGACCACCCGTAGCCGTGTGTCAACCGATGACTGTACGCGTAGGTGTGCTCGGTGCGACTGGCGCGGTCGGGCAGCGACTTATCCAACTGCTTGACCCCCACCCCGAGTTCGAGATTGCAGCACTGACCGCCAGCGACGCGAGCGCTGGCGAGACATACAAAGACGCCGCCAAGTGGCGCGTCAACTCCCCGATTCCAGAGGACGTGGCCGGGTTAGAAGTCCGCGCTACCGATCCGGATTCGGTGCCCGACGACGTTGATCTCATCTTCTCCTCGCTCCCGTCGAGCGTCGGCGCGGAGGTCGAACCGGAGTTCTGTGAGGCCGGCTACACAGTCTCGTCGAACTCTTCGAACGCCCGAATGGACGAGGATGTGCCGCTCATCATCCCCGAGGTTAACGCCGACCACGTCGACCTGCTTGAAGTCCAGCGCGACGAGCGCGGCTGGGACGGCGCACTCCTGAAGAACCCGAACTGCTCGACAATTACGATGGTGCCGCCGCTCGCTGGCCTCGACCGCGAGTTCGACCTGACCGACGTGCGCGTCTCGACCCTGCAGGCCGTCTCCGGGGCGGGCTACTCTGGCGTCACATCGATGGAGATTATCGACAACGCCATCCCGCACATCGGCGGCGAAGAGCAGAAGATGGAGACCGAATCGCGCAAGCTGCTTGGCTCGTTCGACGGCGCGGAGGTCCACCTCAACGAGATGGACGTGGCCGCCTCCTGCAACCGCATCCCGACGCTCGACGGCCACCTCGAAAACGTCTGGGCCGACACCGCTGAAGACATCTCCGCGGCCGACGCCGAGGCCGCGATGGAGGCAGTGACTGGTATCGACCTCCCGTCTTCGCCAGAAAAGCTCATCACAGTGTTCGAAGAACCAGACCGCCCACAGCCCCGCCTCGACCGCAACGTCGAGGACGGCATGGGCGTCGCAGTCGGCGGGTTCCGCGAGACGACCGACGGCGTCCAGTTCAACTGCCTCGCGCACAACACCATGCGCGGTGCTGCCGGCGCAAGTGTGCTGAACGGCGAGTTGCTGAACAAACGCGGGTATCTGTAAGGCTGCGGCGTTTCGGCTCCGGATAGCGCTCAGAGCGCGATCTGGTTTCTGAGCCCGTCCCACTCGCCGGTCCGCTCGGCCTGCCGAACGTTTTCCGCCACGATATCGGCCAGTCGCTCGTAGTAGCTCGGCGTGTGGCCGGCGTTGTGTGGCGTGATAAGGACGTTCTCGAAGTCCCATAGCGGGTGGTCGCTGGGCAGCGGTTCGGGGTCGGTCACGTCCAGTGCCGCGCCGCCGATGTGGTTGCGCTGGAGCGCACTGACCAGTGCGTCGGTATCGACAACGGGGCCGCGGGCCACGTTAGTGAGTACCGCATCGGGGTGCATCGTCCGGAGTACCTCCTCGTCGATGAGGTGGCGGGTCGCGTCGGTGAGCGGGCAGGCGAGCCCGACGTACTTTGTGTCGGCGACCGCCTCGTGGATCTCGTCGAAGCCGTACACCTCGTCGGTCGGGCCGCCTTTCTCCGGCGAGTAGCGGACGCCGACGGTCTCCACGTCAAACCCGGCGAGCCGGTCGACGATGGCCTGCCCGATTTCACCGAGGCCGACAACGCAGACGCGGCTGCCAGCGAAGTCGTCGGTGTGGAACGACTGCCAGACGCCCTCGCGCTGGTGGCGACGAGCGGTGAAGAAGCCGCGGGCGAAGGCGAGCCACGAGCCGACAACGTTCTCGGCGACGTTCGGGCCGTGGACCCCGGACGCCGTCGTCAGGGCGATGTCGCGGTCTGCCAGTTCCGACAGCGGAAGGTGGTCGTATCCAGCGTATGTCCCTGCAAACAGTTCCAGGGCGTCGGCCGCATCGACCAGTTCCGGCGAGACATCATTGCCGGTCAGGACTGTCGCCTCCGTAATCAGACCGCGCTCGGCTGCTGGTGTCTCCGCGACGGCGATGTCCCACTCGGGCAGTCGGTCGCGGAGCGCTGTCGCGTACTGGTCGACCGGCATCCCGTGAACGTCGTACTGCATCACGACGATGTCTGCCATCGAACCCCTCCTGTGACGTACGGACCCATACCGTCTGTTCCACCCGCGCCCCTCAAAACGATGCCGGCAGACCGCTGGTCGCACGCCGAAACTAGTGTTGGTATTTCTATATCTAGAGAATAGGAGAAATACCAGCCTGAATTAGTAAAATTTGTAGTAATAGTACGCCGATATCTTAGCATATTTGTAGGATGACCGGCGTATGAGTTGCAAGAGATGAGGAGACCGACGAGCGTCGTGGTGGTCGATGACGACGAGGATTACAGACAGCTCTACAAGCTCTGGCTTCCGGACAAATACGAGGTTATAGAGGCCGCAGACGGCCGTACAGGGCTACAGTGCATCGACGACACGACCGATGCGGTACTGCTGGATCGCCAGATGCCGGACCTGAGCGGCGAAACGGTCGCCGAAAAACTCCGACAGCGGACAGTCACCCCTGCAGTCGTCATGATCAGTAGCGTCAAGCCGGACGTGGATATTCTGGATATCCCCGTAGATTCGTATCTCAGAAAGCCCGCTGACCGGGACACCCTGCTGTCGGTTCTTTCGACCGTCCGTACCCGGTGTGAGTACGAGGCGAAACGCCGGGAGCTCCTGGGCCTCGCCGACCGCCGAGCAACAGTTGCCGACGCTGTCCGGGCCACAGCGCTCGCGGAGAGTGACACGTACCAGCGGGTCGTTGAGCGACTGGAACGACACGACGTATCACTCGGTGGCGCAGTGTCCGGACCGTAGCGCAGAGGGCGTTCCAGTTCAGTCCGGTGAGCGTGTCATACCGTAGTTTCGATGCAAGACAATAGGTTTTAGCGGGCGCGGGACACCGTAGCGGGTATGGAACACGTAGACGTCGCCATTGTGGGTGGTGGCCCGGCCGGCTCGTCGGCGGCCGAGGCCGCAGCCGACCACGGGGCCGACGCCGTCCTCCTCGAAAAGGGGGTCCCCAGAGCCGACCGCGAGGGGACGGGACCGGACTCGACAGATGCCGCCGGATTGCTCGATTACTGGTTCGACATCATGGGCATTCCCCGGTCCGAGTTCCCCGAAGACGTGGTGTTGAGCGAACTCGACGGAGCGAAGTTCTATGGCCCCTCGACGGAGATGACGCTCACGGAGACCGGTATCAGTTCTAGTGCCGACAGCTTTGGCATCACGTTCCACCGCGCACGGTTCGATGACTGGCTCCGCGAACGGGCGACGGAAGCGGGCGCGGACTACCGCGTCGGCGTCAGCGTCACCGGCGTCGAGACCGACCTGCGGAGTTCGCCGCGACACACCGTCCGGCTGGCCAACGGTGAGGATATCGCCGCCGAGTACGTAATTCTCGCCGACGGCCCCCAGCGAACCGTCACCGGCGGGACGCTCGACCAGTTCCTCCCGGACGAGCAGACGATGGCCGACATCATGCCGTCGAATAAGGTCAATCACATCGCCTATCAAGAGCACCGCCGGATGCCCGAGGAACTGTTCACACCGGAGTTCATCGAGTTCTGGTGGGGAATCATGCCCGGCCACACCGCCTACCCCTGGATTTTCCCGAACGACCCGCCGGTCGCCCGCATCGGGCTGACGATGCCTATCGGGCTGGACATCGACGCGTACGACCGCAGCGAGTGGGACCTGCTCAACGCGAGCGACGACAGCATCCCACAGGGACGGCAGTACATCGAACGACTGCTCGAACGGGAGTTCCAGGCGTACGACCTCGACGACTTCCCGCTCGTCGAAGACCGCGGAAAGTCGAAGGGCACAGAGACGTACCCTATCTCCTCGACCCGGCCGATAGAATCTCCGGTGGGTGCCGGTATCGCCGTGGCCGGCGGGGCAATGGGGACCACCTCGGCGTTCCACGAGGGCGGAGACCACGTCGCTGTTCGCACTGGGACGATCGCCGGCCGCCTCGCCGCGAACGACCGCCTCGAACGCTACAACGACGCCTGGCACGACGCCATCGGCGACGAAATCCTCCGGAACGCCACCTTCGCGGACATGGTGCGAGACTGGCGACCCGACGACTGGGACCGCGCTTTTCGAACCGCCAACGACCTGATGGACGCCCGCGGCATCAAGGCCGACGCAGCGCTCCGTGGCGGTTTCAACGGCATCAAGATGGTTCTGGCTTACAAATGGGGGAAGTTCTCCTACCGTAACGGCAAGTACGTCCAGTTGCGCGAGGACGACTACGCCGTCTGAACGTCACCCTTAGGTGTCCCAGCGGCGAAGCGCATATGCGTGCCTTCAATCCCCGGCTGAGACCCGTCACCGGGACAATGACGATCCGGAGAACCCGGGCACGCGACATGACCGCGGTTCACACCGCATCTGGTCGTTGTTCAACGACCCGCCAGACGGTTGCACCGTCTGGGCGTTCGGTGATTACGCCGTAATCACCCGCGCTCGCGGCTACCGCCGCTCGCGCAATCGGTCGCCGTATCCGGCGACCCGCCCGGCACGAGGGTTTGCCGGCTGACATGGCACACCGCCGAGGATGATGCCGGACGTTAGTGTTCCGGGCGATATTCTACTGAACAGGAGCCGTGTCTGAGACGACCCGTAGTGAGCCGAACGTGGCCGGGTAGGCGTCGTTCAGATAGGTGAGCCGCCCCGCGTCGTCTAGTGTGTTGCTGCCGTCCCGGGCCGCGTTCATTGCGCGGTGACCACGCGTGGCCTGTAGTTCGTCTCTGCGGGTCTCGACGGCGTTTTGCACCCTGTTCGCTGGCACCGTGTACTGGGACCCCGGTTCCTTCCGAATATAGTCCGTGACACCTGGGAGATTGCTTCGGCCGCAATCTCTTCGCTGCCCTTCCCGGTGTAGAGGATGAACGGAAGCTTCAGTGCGTCTTCGCGACCCCGTTGGCGGAACTCCAGCCCGTTCATTTCGGGCGTCTCGTAGTCGCTGATACTACAGTCATACGTGTCCTGCGGGTGATCTGTGATGACCGCTGTGAGAACCCAGTCCCGCTTGTGTGTACAGGCCAGGCGACTAGTCACATGATTCACAAACGTGCTATACTACGGGCCTGCTGGAACAGGGGCCAGTCAGAACCCGCTGCCACTGAGGACGCCCGCGGCGGACGAGAGCTCACCACTGAACTTCACGGTGACGTACAGGCCAGTAAACAGCGTCGCGTTGTATGCGCCGTGGATGAGTGACGGGACGACGATGTTGTCCGTGTACTCGTAGGTTGCACCGAGGATGAGTGACGGAATGAGGAGGGCGCTCACCGCGACAAGTTTCCCCGTGGCCGACCCGCCACTGAGGGCGGGATAGTGAATGCCGGCAAAGATGACGCTCGCGATAGTGACGCCCGAGATCGGGCCGAAGTAGTCCCGGATACGGCCCTGAACGACGCCGCGGAACAGCAGTTCCTCGCCCGGGCCGATGAGGAGGAAGGAGGCGGGAATCAACAGGAGGAGGACATCGGGGTTTTCCATCCCAATCTCAGCCGCTTGATTGGTTGCCGTTTCGATCCCGAACAGCGAGACGAGTGTCGTGATGATGGTGGCCACTACCACGAGTCCGCCCATCGCGCTGACGTAGCCCAGCACGATGATGCCGGCCTCACGGAGACTCGGCACAGCAATGCCGATACTGAATGCATCAGTGTCTGGTGCATAAGAGAACACCTCGCGGAGCTTCGCTCTGATTACCGGTCTGAGTTTGATGTACGTGTACGCGATGACCGGACAGCCGATTCCCTGAACCGTTATCAACCCAAGGACCAGCGTCTGTACTTGCGTTATCTGTACTCCGGCGCCGAGTGAGAGCGAAAAAGCGATGATGAGAAGCAGGATCGAGCCGAACCCGAGTCCTATCACACCCAGCGAGAGCGCCGAGAAAAGCGTAAACCCGTACTGGAAGGCCTGCAGAACCGGACGGTCGCGGGTCGCCGTTGCCATACACTGCCTTGGTCGTGGCGATGTGTAAACAATTCGTTTGGTATCGGTGTCCCGACCCGTGTTCAGTCGATTCGTTCCCCGGCCGTCACTGCGGCGTCAAGCCAGTTCGACTCCGGCGGCAACGGGCAGGAAAAGGTGTCGCTGTAGGCACAGAACGGCGAGTACGCGAGGTTGAAATCCAGCGTAATCTCGTCGCCGTCGGTCAGGTCGCGGTCGGGTTCCAGTTCCATGTACCGGCCGCCGTCGTAGCTCTGTTGCCCGGTCGTCTTGTCCCGGAACGGAACAAAGAGCGTCCGTGACTCGTCGGCGGCCTGCCGAAACGCCTGTAGTTCGCGGGACTCGCCGTCGAGATCGAACGACAGCGTTGCGACGTGGAGATAGCGCACCGTCCGGTCGTCGCTCGTCTCCAGATCGACCGACTCCGGCGTCTCGTGAACGGTAACCGTCGCTTCGACCCGATAGTCGAGGTCCGGGTCGAAGTAATTGAGGCCGTCGAAGTCGTCGCGTTCCTCGGGTGGAATCGGGGATTGCCGGTGCTCTGCGAAGAAGCGGTCTTTTTCCGCCCGGTTGGCCTCCAACTGCGCTGCCCAGTCTTCGGTGTCTTCGTCCATACAGAGACAGTGGTGGCCACGCAGTTTCAGTCCGGCGACTCAGCGACAGATAGGCAATATCGTGTCGTGAGGGAGTGAGTACCTTATTATACATCTAGTTCAACTCGATAAATACATAGGGGTGTGTATGGAAGCGACGTTCTACGGTATTCTGGGGGTAGACCCAGATGCCACCGAAGAGACGATAGTCCGCGCCTACCGGGAGCAGACGAAAGCGCATCACCCGGACGTGAGTGACGACCCTGCCGCTGGAGAACGGTTTAAGCGGCTCACGCAGGCGAAGAATGTACTCACGGACACGGCCGAGCGAGAACGATACGACCGGCTTGGCCACGACGCATACGTCAGCAGATACGTCGACAGCGGCGCGGACGGAGGCACAGCCACGGGCGGTGTCAGTGACATCGCACAGCAGTACGTCGACCACCGAGTCGACGCAGAGACGGGAGGCGAGGCAACGGCGAAAGCGACACAGCGGCCCACCCAGACCCGCGGCGGAAGCACGGGCTACGGGACTGCCGCGGAGTACTACCGGCCCGGCGAGCGAGTTCGGCCGGCACAGCCCTCGGGAGTCGCGACACTGCTCAAGTCACTGCGACGTGTCGGCCCGTGGCTGTTCATCCATCTGGCACTGCTGGTCTGTACGGTCGTTGCCGCTGTACTGCTCGCAGTCGGTGGCCTCACCGGAGACCTCTCACCGGTGGTCGCCGGTGTCATGGCAGTCTCGATGGTGACCATCTCGCTCGTCGTCTCAGCGACCCATGTCCTCACACATATCTCGGGCTGACTGACACGGAGCGGTTCGCACAGCGGCGGTTTCGAGAGCCAGCAGACGAGCAACCGGCAGCACAACCACAGTCACGATAGCGGCCGGAACCAAACAGCGGTAACGAGGACGGCCAGCAGAAGATACGAGCCGCGAATCAGCAGCATCGTCGCAGTTTCAGGGTCGCCTCGCTGGGCGATAGCCGCGACCGTCCCGAAGACGACCGCAGCCGCCGCGGCACTCGGCGGGATCCCGGGTAACGCCACAGACAGCCCAACGATTCCGAGAAGGCCCGCTCCAAACAGGCCGAGCGCGAGCCGCCGAGCGCCCTGGTGGCCCAGTACGACGGCGACGGTGCGTTTCTGTATCGACCGGTCGTAGTCGTAGTCCTGTTCGTCGTCGATTATCTTGATGCCGGTCAGCAACAGGAGGAACACGGCCGCGAGCCCGACAGCACGCGGCGTCAGCGTCGTCACTTGTGCGTAGTAGCCGCCCAGCAGCGACAGCGCGATACCCATTGGGTAGCCCATCGTCGCACCGATAGGGTTCATATCCAGCTGTGGCGCGTGGGTGTAGCCGATACCCCAGGTCGGCAGCGTCAACAGCGCCGCGCCGGGACCGACCAGCAGCCAGATGGCTGCCGTACAGAGCGCAAAGCCGACGGCAGCACCGACCAGCGCCATGCGACACCCGGAGCCAGTGAGGGGATGGTCGTCGTCCTCGCCACGGACGTGGAAATCGATGTAGCCGTCCTTGACGTGGGCCGTGTAGACGGCGAAGAACATCGCACCCGCGTGGAGCGCGGCCACCGGCGGCCAGAACCCACCGGAGAGCAACCCCCCGAACAGCGAGGTCGCGAGCGGCGGCAGCATGAATACCGGGTGCACCTGCGAGGCCAGGGCACGCGCGGTCGCGAACAGACCGGTCTCGTGTCGGGCGACTGCCATACGAACCCAAGGGACGGCTGTGGCAAAAATCCCCAGCCGCGTTGTTTCGGTACTACCGCCAGTTCGACCGGTCGAGCACGAATCCCGAGATGTGTGAGGCCAGTTCTCTGGCGGCCTGTTCTGTGTCCGCGTGGAGTTCGCCGGACACCGGGCCGGCTTCGCCGCCGACACCCTCTGTCTCCGATATCGGGTCCGTCGTCGTCGGATACGGTCGCCGGGACCGGACGCGGTCCCGGAGTTCCTGAACGGTAGCGTCCGAGAGTTCGTAGGACAGATGCTGGAGGTCGTATCGAACGATGAACCCCCGCGTCGCGTCTCTGACGGCGAGGACCGGGTGGCCCCGGTCCCGACAGCGCTCCCAGATCTCGCGCTGGTGGTCCCGCGTAGCATACACCGGCACGTTCGACGGTGCGAGGTGTTCCATTGGTCGTCTGTAGGGACTGGAAGTGTATTATCCTTCGCCAGTGGCCCGCAGGCAGAAATGCCATGCAGGAAACGTTTAGGGGGAGGGCTGTGTTCACAGAAGTGCTATGGCAGATATCGAAGTCGAGAGTACCTGTGAGGAAGGATATACGGTCGAAAGTATCATCAACGGCGAGTGGGAGCTCATCGTCGACGCGCTGAGCGAGAACGGTCCGTCGCCGAACGAGGTTCTGGCCGCCGATTACGCCTCCTGTTACATCCCGGCGCTGCGCGTCGCCGCCGACAAGTACGGCCACGAAGACATCGGCAGTATCGACGTCGAAGTCGCCGCGGAACTCGACGAGGACGACGACCTGGAGTCCATCGACTTCCACGTCGAGGTCGAGGAGTCACTCGCGGACGAAGAACAGGACATCGTTGAACTCGCCGAGGACATCTGCCACGTCCACTCAGCGCTGCAGGACGAGCTACACGCGGACATCACTATCGAGTCCGGCGTCTGAGCGGACAGGAGCCGGGGTCATTCTTCACTGGTAGCAGTCCTGTCGTTACTCCGGGAACAGCAGGATGACCGAGGACGTGTTGTGATAGCCGGTGTAATCCTCGTCGGCTGAGCAGACTTCACCGTAGGTTTCGAAGCCGGCGAAGGGCGCGTCGATAGCGCTGTGAATCGTCTCGACGGCGTCGTCAAAGTCGTCGCCGAGAATCATCGCCCGACAGGCGCAATCGTAGACGAATCCACCTGCGACGTTTCCGCCGCGGAGTTCATTGGCGGCGTTGGTGGCGGCGTTCCGGACTGCGTACACTTGGTCGGATTTGTTGCTATGTGTCACCCGCACTTCCGTCCCCTCAGAGACAGCGACGGCGAAGTCAAGCGGCCCATCGGTGTCGGTTGTATGTCCCGGCCATCGGATGTTGTATCCCGTCGTCGAGATGAGTTTGCTCTCGATGAACGTCTTGATTCGTGAGGCGAGTCCGTCCGCGTCGGCATCCGGTTCCGATTCGATACCGAGTTCGTAGCGGCCGAGCAACATGACGAGGTCCTCGGATCCTGCTTCCAACTCGTCGACATCAATATCGTACGTCTCCATCGCATCCTCTCGAATCGCGTCCCGCCAGGCCTCGAACGCGGGTCTGCCGTCGAGTTCGTACACGGTGCTGCCCTCTGCTCGGGTTACCGTCATCGCCTCGGAGATCGGTTCGTGGCCGTGGTTGACGGTCACGGGAAGCGGGTCCTCTGAGGCAATGAGCGCGAGGACGACGGCGTCCGTCTCGACGCGGTCGTTCCGGAAGACGTGGGTCTGCTGTAACTGGAGGTCGTCACCTGCAGACCCGCCGACGACCGGCGTCTCCTCGTCGTCAAGGTACTGCTCGGTGAGTCGAGTGACTTTGTTTCCGATTCCGGCCATGCCGTCGTGGAGGTTGATGACCGTCCGATGCGGGTACCCCTCGACGGCGGGGTCCTCGCTGGCGGGGAGGTCGTGGACGGCTTCGAACAGACAGCGCTCGGGATCAGCGCTAAGTTCGGTCGACAGGCTGGAAAAGAACCGCATCGAGTCCGACGAGACGACACCGACTGTGACAGTTCCGTTCCCCGAACCGGATTCAGTGAACTCTCCGGAGGACGAACAGCCCACGATTTCGGTATCCGAACCGACAACACTCCGAGCACCCCACAGCACCGCCTCGTAATCGTACGTTGGAGAGCAGAAAATCTGACAGAAGTCCGGTTCGCTGGCCGAGATATCGGCCATAGCGTCCCGTATGGCGTCCATCGCTGCGGCATCGCCCGAGTCTCCCGTCGCCTGCCCTGTGCCAAACTCAGTAGTCATTGAGATGCAAGTATATCGTGGGCTAACTTAACATATTGGAACCGTTTTGAAAATAACAGGGCTGGGTAGGGCGTCACTCAAAGGCCCGGCAGTCGCTCCAGAAGCGGTACGCTTTATCGTAGATCACCACACGGAGCGGGAAACGCTCATACCGTCGGCCCGCAAACACCAGTCCATGAGTGACTCAGACTGGACCGACCGCATCGCCGGCGAGCGGATGTCGGTCGACCAGCAGTTCAACGAACAGGTCAAAGCGTCGTCGTTCTCCAGCCAGCAGTGGGGACTGGTAATGACTGCCGTCGAGTTCGAGATCGAGAACCCCGAGAACCCGGACGCCGCTCGAATCGTCGCCGATACGTCGAAACTCTCCAGTGTCATGCCGGAGATGGAACGGGTTGCCAACCAAGGGCCGATGGCCGGTCCCGGGGGCGACCAGTCCGGGAATTCGGGCGGCGGCCTCCTCTCGGGCGTCAAGGACGCGCTTGGACTGGGCGGGTCCGGTGGCGGGGACAAGCAACAGGAGGAAGAGGCAGCACGGCTCGCACAGGCGTACGCTGAGAAACTACAGGAGAAACTGGAGTCGAACGGGCGCTGGAAGTCCGTCTGCGAGCAGGCACAGGGTTAGTCGCCGCTGTGAAACAGTGTTAGCTCCTCGGCCTCGTAGATGTTGATAAGTTCCGTCACGATGTCGTCGTACGACTCGTCCTCGACGCGAAGGTCATCGAGGCGCTCTACTGTTTCGGCATCCAGTTCCACGGATGGCATATCTGAACCTTTCATTGGAACACACTTAATTCCCGCCCACAATCAAAAACAAACGCGAACAGTAGTAACAAATCAGAACCGAAAACGGTTAATGGCCGTTCTCGGTAGAAACACGACACATGCGACCACTGGGTGACTCACCGCTTGTACGGAACGACAAGACGCTCGTGCTGGCCCACGACCACGGGCTGGAACACGGCCCCAAGCAGTTCAGCGGCGTGGAGGAGCGCCTCGACCCGCGTGAGGTGTTCGAGATGGCGACCCACGACGCCGTGACGGCGCTGGCCGTCGGCAAGGGTCTCGCCGAGACGTACTACCCCAGCTACGAGGACGACGTGAACCTGCTGGCGAAGCTCAACGGCGGCTCCGACCTCTGGATGGGTGACCCGTACTCGCCACAGAACTGGTCGGTCGACTACGCCGCCGAACTGGGTGCCGACGCCATCGGGTACACTATCTACCCCGGTGTCAACCGCGAGACCGACATGTTCGAGGACTTCCGCCCGGTCCAGGAGAACGCCCGCGACCACGACCTGCCCATCGCGATGTGGTCGTACCCGCGCGGCCAGGCCATCAAGGAGCATCGGAGTCCCTCGACCATCGCCTACGCAGCCCGTATCGGCCTCGAACTCGGCGCGGACTTCACGAAGGTGAAGTACCCCCGCGACAAGGAAGCGATGGCCCACGCTGTCCGCTCGGCGGCAGACAACCGCGTCCTGCTCTCGGGCGGGTCGAAGACCTCTGACCGCGACTTCCTCGAACTCGTCGAAGACTGCATGGACGTTGGCGTCGCTGGCCTCGCGGTCGGCCGCAACGTCTGGCAGCGTGACGACCCCTACGACATTCTCGACAAGCTCGAAGGCGTCATCTTCGAGGACGCGACAGCTGACGACGTCCTGTAGGCCATGGACGAGGAGACGCGCCGAGCCGTCGCCGCGGCGGACGAGGCGTTGCCCGCCAGCGACGCGCTTCCCGACGCTATCGACACCGGCCGGGTCGTCTTTGGCTTCGACGGCTACCTCGACCGCGTCCGGGAGGTCGTCGCCGACCGCATCGACCCGGAGAGCCACGAGCGCCTCGCCACACTCGAGGGGTTTGGCGACCGTATCAACGGCTCCGTGGCCGCCGACAGCTCCCTCTCTTTCGAGTGGCTCCAGCAGGGCAGCCGGACCGGCGGCCACACCAGCCACCTCGCCCGGGCCTTCGGCGGCTGGTCGTTCGACCCCGTTATGGTCGGGATGTACGGGGAGCCGGTCCACGACGCCTTCGAGTCCGAGTTCGGCGACTACGAACTCCACTCGCTGGGCGAACCCGGCGTCACCGACGCCATCGAGTTCGACGACGGGAAGCTCATGCTGACCGAAATCGGCGACACGATGACGCTCGACTGGGCCGAACTCGACGCGGCCTTCGGCCACGACCGACTGGCCGGGGCGCTCGACGGTGCGGACCTGTTAGGGACCGGCTACTGGTCGGAGACGCCCGACCTGCCGTCGGTCTTCGACGGTCTGTGTGACCTGTGGGGCGACATCGGCGATCCGCCGGAGACGGTGCTGGTCGACCCCGGCGACGTGCGCAAACTCGACGCCGACCGCCTGCGAGCCGGGCGGGAAGCCATCGGTCGGCTGGACGAGGTGACGGACGTGGTAGTCACCTCGAACCGGGCCGAGACGGGCGTCCTCGCGGACGCCTACGCCGGCGACGCCGAGCGCTCGTTCGCCGAGGACGCCGAGGCGGTGTACGAGGCGCTCTCGCCGACCTGGTTCGTCGGCCACGGCGTCGAGCGGTCGGTCGTCGTCACTGCGGACAGCACCGACAGCGTGGCTGTTCCCGCGGTTTCGGACCCAGAGCTGACGACCAGTTCCGGCGACCACTTCAACGCCGGACTGGGGCTTGCCCGCATTGCCGGCCTCCCGCCCGCTGCCGCAGTCGTCGTCGGCAACGCCGTCGCCGGCTACTTCGTCCGGACCGCCGACCAGCCGTCGCTGGCCGAGGTACGGGCGTTCGTCGACGACTATCTGGAGAAGTTCTGAGCGGTCTGCTACTCTTTCGCGGAAAACAGTCGCTACAGCCGCCGCACCGTCACGCCGTCCCGGAGCGAGTCGACGTCGTCCAGGTCGGGGACGGCCGTGCCGGCCCGCTGGACGACCTGCGCGGAGACGGCGACGCCGGTCCGGAGCGCCGTCTCGTCGTCAGCGCCGGCCTCCCAGGCGCTCAGGACCCCCGAGAGGAGCGCGTCGCCGGCCCCGACGGTGTCGACGACATCGACGTCCAGCGCCTCGGCGTACAGCCGGCCGGCGTCGCCGACCAGAACCGCGCCGTCCCCACCGAGTGAGGCCAGCACGCGGTCGAAGCCACGCTCCCGGAACGCCCCCGCCGCGTCCGCACACCCCTCGACGGTGGAGACGTCGGCCCCGGTCGCGTCGCCGAGTTCGGCGCGGTTCGGCTTGCAGAGGCCGTACTGGGCCTCCAGTTCCCGGAGGACATCGCCACCGGTGTCAACGATGGTCTCCCAGTCACCGCCGGCCGCGATGCGGTCGATGGCTTTGGGGGACAGCCCCGGCGGCAGGCTCCCACCGACGAGCACGCGGTCGGGGGCTTGCGCTCGCACCTGTTCGAGCAGCGAGTCGACGACCGACGCCTCGACGGCTGGTCCGGCCTGGTTCAGTTTGTATTCTTCAGCGGCCGCGATGGCGGTGGTGTTGAGCCGGGTCGTCCCGTCCACGTCGACGAAGGCTGTCTCGACGCCGTCCTCCCGTAGCGTCTCCCGGATGAACGAGCCGGTGAACCCGCCCAGCAGTCCCGTCGCGACACAGGGTCTGTCCATCGCGGTGAGCAGTTGGGCGGCGTTGATGCCCTTCCCGCCGGCGTCGAACTGTGCGCTGTCGGCCCGCATAACCCGATCTGGAGCCATCTGTTCCTCGAACTGGACCGTCTGGTCGACTGCGGGGTTGTAGGTGACGGTGACAATCATGTGCTGACCTCCTCAACGGCCACGTCGGCGTCCGCGAGTGCGGTAGCGAGCGCTCCCGACGGGCTGGCGTCGGTGACCAGCAGGTCGACCTGGTCCAGATCGGCGAAGCTGACGAAACTCCGGTCGCCGAACTTCGACGCGTCGGCGACCAGCACGACCCTGCGGGCGCGCTCGACCATCAGTTCCTTGACGGCCGCTTCGTCCTCGTTGGGCGTCGACAGCCCGGCGGCGCTGTCGAGGGCGTTCGTCCCCAGGAACAGTATGTCGAAGTTCATCCGCGCTATGGCGCGTTCGGCCATCGGGCCGACGAGCGCGCGGGTCCGCGGTCGGAGGCTCCCCCCGGTGAGTTTGGCGTCGACGTCTCGTTCGGCCACTTCGGTTGCGAGCTGGGGCATATTGGTCGCCGCGACGTAGTCAGTGTCCGGAATCGCGCGAGCGACCTCCATCGTCGTCGAGCCCGCATCGAAACAGACCACCTGCCCTTCGCGGACCTCCTGTGCGGCTCGCTCGCCGATGGCCTGTTTCTCGGCGTAGTGGTCGACCTCACGCTGGCCATACGGTCGCTCAGTCCCAGCGGAGGACGCCGGCACCGCGCCGCCGTGGGACCGCTCGATTCGGCCTTGTGACTCCAAATCCCGGAGGTCCCGACGGATAGTGGCCTTCGAGAACTCCAGTTCCGCGGCCAGCTCCGACACTGAACAGCCGTCTCGCTCTGTCACCAACTGGACGATAGTGCGCTTTCGCTCGGCCGGGAGCATTCTTTCGGCCGTGATTGTTTCGCTTCGGTTTTACCTCTTTCTATCGGGCCGTGCTTGTTTCTGCCCAGATAGAACGCGAGAAAACTGCTTACAGTTCGTCGATAACCGCGGCGGTCACGTCCTCAGTGGACGCGTCACCGCCCAGATCCGGCGTTCGAGGGCCCGAGTCGAGCACGGACTCGACAGCCGTTCGAACTGCATCGCCCTGCTCGTCGTAGCCGAGGTGGTCGAGCAACATCGCGGCGGAGAGAATCATCGCTGACGGGTTGGCAATGCCCTCGCCAGCGATGTCCGGCGCGGAGCCGTGAACCGGCTCGAACAGCGCGTTGTCCTCGCCGACATTGGCCGACGGCAGCAGACCGAGGCCGCCAACGAGGCCCGCCGCGAGGTCCGACAGCATGTCCCCGGCGAGGTTCGGACAGATGACGACGCCGTAGTCCTGTGGGTTCATCACCAGATGCATCGCAAGCGCGTCCATGAGCGCGGTGTCGTAGGACGCCCCTCGGTCGTCGCCGACCGCCGACGCCGAATCGAGGAACAGCCCGTCAGTGGTGCGCATGACGTTGGCCTTGTGGGCAATCGTCACGTCGTCGTAGCCGTTCTGCTTCGCGTAACTGAACCCGTATTCGGCGATTTTCTCGGATGCGTCCTCAGTGATGACTCGCGTGCAGGTGGTGACGCCTTCGGAGATCTCGCTCTCGATGCCCTTGTAGACGCCCTCGGTGTTCTCCCGGATGAACACGATGTCGGTGTCAGGCTGGACGGCGTCGAGGCCGGGGTATGAGCGGGCTGGGCGGACGTTGGCGAACGAGCCAACGACCTGCCGGAGGGGCAGAATGACATCGGCCGCCGTCTCGCCGGCCGCGCCGAACAGCGTCGCGTCGGCGTCAGCCGCCAGGTCTCGCGTCTCTTGCGGCAGCGCCTCGCCGGTTGCTTCCTTCACTGCGTCGCCGGCCTCGCCCTCGACAAAGTCGAAGTCGACGGCATCGATGGCCTCCAGCACTTCGACCGCGGCGGGTGTGACCTCCTGTCCGATTCCGTCGCCGGGAATAACGGCTATCTCGTGTGTCATGGCGGGAGGGACGTAGCCGGCCGGTGAAAGTGATTCGGTTCCGACCGTCTCCCGCGAACTGCCGGTGCATCACATGCGAGTGACCGGGTTCGCGGTATCGGCGCGGCAGCGAAGAAAACGGCGGACAGTGGACACGCTCAGGGGAGTGGCACGGGTAACCAGCGGACGACGTGAGCGTGTGGAGGGCCGAAGCGAATCAGAGGTGATCGCTGGCGACCCGTGCGCAACTGTTCGTAGCAATGGTAACTATGTATGTTCTATCTCAATACTACGAAAACAGTTGATACTATCTATACTATCAATACAATTGGTGCTACTGGTGTACTCCATGGACTGAGACAGACGAACGGAGCCGGCTACGAATACGATCTGCGTAATTGTCTCCCGGCTATCGGTACAGCATCGCCTGCGCGACCTTCTCGCCGCGGTAGTAGCCGGGTGCGGTGGCAACCGTCGCTGTCTTCATCTCGCCTTCGGCGGTCACCACGCGGTACTCCTTTTCCGGAACCGAGATGTCCTCACGCATCAGCCGCTGGAACCGCTTTCTAGCCGCGTCCCGCTCGTCGGGGTGGAGAAAGTCACTCGCCTTCTTCCCGGCAATCTCTGTGAAGGAATCCGCATCGAGAAATGCGACGGCCGCCTCGTTAGCGTACAGAGCTTCCCAGTTATCACCAAAGAGAAGAATCGGGATCGGCGCAGTGTCGACGAGGTTGTGGTACCTGTCCTCCGTTCGCTGGACTACAGCCTCAGCCCGTGCGCTCCGAACCGCGTTCCTGATCCGGTTTGCCAGCACGGTGTACTGCTCCGTCCCGGCCTCTTTCTGGAGGTAGTCAGTGACGCCGGCGGAAATCGCCTGGCTCGCGATTTCCTCCGATCCCTTGCCGGTGAACAGGAGAAACGGGAGTCCGGGGTAGTCGTCTCTGACCAGTTCTAAGAAGTCCAGTCCGTTCTTTCGCGGCATATCGTAGTCACTGACGACGCAATCGACTCGGGCGTCCTGAAGCACTGTCAGCGCGTCGTCGACGCTCGTCGCGGTCTCAACAGAGAACGCGTCGTCTTCCCGTTCGAGGAACTCCGAGACAATCTTGGCGAAGCCGGGGTCGTCGTCAACGTGGAGTACTCTGATGTTATCTATCGAAAAGTGATTCATGTGGGCATCGCCCAACTGTATTTTGGTATCGTGTGAAACCACGAAAGCGTTGGGTTGTATTTTAGATGTTAGGACAATCGAGACAGCATAAGCTCAGAGTTTGTGTCGGAACGCGTGGAGGACGTTTTCCCCGGTCTCGGTCAGTTCCACCTGCTTCGTCCGGCCGACATCGTTGACCTCAATGTAGCCGTCTTCGACAAGCGGGTCGACGACGTTGGCGTTCAACAGCGCGAACTTCGCCTTCTCGTTTGCCGGGTCCGCGTCGTCGATGAACGACAGCCGGGCGTCCTCGGCGAATCCGATAAGGTCCGATTTCTTTGCCGTGTACTTGTCTGTATTTGTCCGCTTGAGATAGTCCAGCACCGCGACCTGGTCACGGGAAATGGCTTCGATGGGGTACGAGGGGAGGACCTCCGCGCGCTCCATGCCACGAGTAAGTGGCTCCGCTGAAATCGGTGGGATGTGTTCTTCTGGGTGAACGTAGTAGGCCGTCGCTGCTGTGGCCATACATGCGATTGCGCTCCCGATGGCTGCCACCTTGGGCCCTGTAGAGACGTTGACGCGCACGATGTCCTCGGGATGGTCGGCGGTCAGCGTCGTGACCTCGGCCAGCACATCATAGAGATCGTGTAACTCTGTTCGGCGCAGTTCAACGCTGACACCGTCGGCGTCCAGCTCTTCGACAAGTGCTTGCTGATACGGCGTCAACCGTGACAGCTCCGGCGTCGCCGTGAGGAGGTATACGTCGTCGGCGTTGTGCTGGTGAATCGGCTCGGTAACCCGGTCGCGTTCGTGCCCCAGTGGTGCGATGTGTATCTCCCGAATCTGGTCCATGCGGGAAGAACGCGCCCCGCACAGCTATTGGTCTTCCCATCTCCGAGACAGAAAACCCGTTCCCCGAACCGAGGTCGCAGAGCGACCTCGCGTTAATCGTCCGCTTCTGCGAACCGGACGCCTACGCCTTGGACACACGAAGCGGTCCTCTGGCGCTCACGGCGTCGCCGTTCGCGCAAACCGAGGTCGCAGAGCGACCTCACGTTAATCGTCCGCTTCGAGACCCGACCGCGTCTGGTCGAGGTACGGCAACTGCGAGGCGGTCTCTTCGATAGCGTTCCTGTTGGCCTTCATCAGCGCCGTCGTGTCCCAGTTGCCCTCGACGAGAGCCTCACGCTGGGCACGGTCGACACTGACGTTGATCTCGTTGTCGCCGTAGGTGACTGTCTCCGCCCGCACGTCGACCTCGATCTTGCCGTCGGGGTTGTCATCAACCCACTGCTGGAGCGCATTGATCGTCTCGTGGTCGGCCGTCACCGTCGGGATACCGAGCGCAAGACAGTTCCCAGCGAAAATCTCGGCGAAGCCCTCGCCGATGATCGCGTCGATCCCCCAGCGCATCAGCGCCTGTGGCGCGTGTTCGCGTGAGGAACCACAGCCGAAGTTGTTGTTGACGACCATCACGTTCGAGTCCTGGAACTGCTCCTCGTTGAACGGGTGGTCCTTCTCGTTGTCCTCGTCGTCGAACCGCAGGTCGAAGAAGGCAAACTCGCCCAGTCCGTCGAAGGTGACGACCTTCATGAACCGCGCGGGGATGATCTGGTCCGTGTCGATATCGTTCCCGCGGATGGGGATGCCAGTCCCCTCGACGTAGTCGACCTCGGGGATGTCCTCGGTCGCGTCGCTCATACGAGGCTCACCTCCTTCAGGTCGCGCACGTCAGACACTTGGCCGGTGATGGCTGCAGCAGCCACCATCCGGGGGTTCATTAGGACGGTCCGACCGTCCTTGCTCCCCTGCCGGCCGACGAAGTTCCGGTTCGAGGAGGAGGCACACGCCTCGTCGCCTTCCAGTTGGTCCTCGTTCATGCCGAGACACATCGAACAGCCGGCGTTGCGCCACTCGAAGCCGGCTTCCTCGAAGATGTCCTTGAGCCCTTCTTCCTCGGCGGCGCGCTGAACGCGCTGGCTGCCGGGGACGACGAACGCGCGCACATCGTCGTCGACCTGTCGGCCCTTGACGATGCGGGCCGCACGTCGGAGGTCCGGCATCCGAGCGTTCGTACACGAACCCAGGAAGGCCACGTCAATGTCGTAGCCCTCCATCGTCTCGCCGGGCTCGACGCGCATGTGCTCCTGAGCGCGGCGGGCGGTGTCGACCTTGTCGTCGGCCAGGTCCTCGGGGGCCGGAATCGGGTCGTCGATGCCGATGCCCTGTCCGGGCGTGGTCCCCCACGTCACGACGGGGTCCAGTTCGCTGGCGTCGATTTCGACGACATCGTCGTACTCGGCGTCCTCGTCCGAGCGGATGGACTCCCAGTAGGGCTTGAGTTCCTCGAACTTCTCGGGGTTCTCCTGGAAGTAGTCCGTCTCTTCGAGCCACTCGTAGGTGGTCTCGTCGGGGTTGACATAGCCCGCGCGAGCGCCGCCCTCGATGGACATGTTACAGATGGACATCCGGCCCTCCATGTCGAGGTTCTCGATGGTCTCGCCGGCGTACTCGTAGACGTAGCCGACGCCGCCTTCAGTCCCGAGCCGGCGGATGATTTCGAGGATGATGTCCTTGGCCTCGACACCCTCGTCGAGTTCACCGGTAACCTCGATCTTGCGGACCTTCTGTTTCTCCATCGCGATGGTCTGGGTGGCCAGCACGTCCCGGATCTGGCTGGTCCCGATACCGAACGCGAGCGCGCCAAAGGCGCCGTGGGTGGAGGTGTGGCTGTCGCCACAGACGATGGTCTTGCCGGGCTGGGTGATGCCCTGCTCCGGGCCGATGACGTGGACGATGCCCTGATCGCCCGTCGTCGGGTCGGAGAACTGGATGCCGGCGTCACGGACGTTCTCTTCGAGTTCCGACATCATCGTCTCGGCCGCATCGTCGGCGTAGGGCCGGTCCTGATTGGCAGTCGGCACAATGTGGTCGACCGTCGCGTGGGTCAGGTCCGGGCGTGCGACTTCGAGGCCGCGCTCTTTGAGCATCCCGAAGGCCTGCGGGCTAGTGACCTCATGAATGAGGTGCAGCCCGACGAACAACTGGTCCTGGCCGTTCGGCAGGGTCGTGACTTTGTGCTGGTCCCACACCTTGTCGTACAGTGTGTTCTCACTCATACTGTCTCGTCCCGCCCTTCAGTTCCCCGCTCGTACGCCCGGGTGACACCCTCGTCAGGTGCTTCGTGGTCGATGTCCTCCATCGTCTCGTCAGTCTCCTCCTCGGCGTCGCGTTCGCCGCCGTCGGCGGCCACGACCGGGCCGCGGCGGAACACCGCGCCGAAGGTTCCGTTCGTCTGGGGGTGCGTGTGCTCAATGTTCCCCATGGTCGTGCGCGATTCGTTCTGTTCGCCGTCCGTCTGATCTGTGCGTTCGTTAGTCATCTGCTGGAGCTTCTGTCTTCTCTGCGTCGGCGTCCTCACCCCACGCGAACAGGTCGCGCAGGTTCTCGCCGACGGCTTCGATCTGGTGGTTCTGTTCGGCGTCGCGATACTGCTTGTAGGCGGGTCGGTTGGCCTGGTTCTCGTTGATCCACTCGCGAGCGAACTCGCCGTTCTGGACCTCTTCGAGAATTTTCTCCATGCCCTCGCGGTCGATGACTTCCTCGCCGCGAGTCAGGCCGCCGTACTCGGCGGTGTCGGAGACGGAGTTCCACATGCCCATGTGGCCGCCCTCGTACATGAGGTCGACAATGAGCTTGAGTTCGTTCAGGCACTCGAAGTAGGCCATCTCCGGCGCGTAGCCGGCGTCGACCAGCGTCTCGAAGCCGGCCTTGACCATCTCGGTGACGCCGCCACAGAGGACGGCCTGCTCGCCGAAGAGGTCCGTTTCGACCTCCTCCTGGAAGGTCGTCTCGATGACGCCAGCGCGGGTACAGCCGATGCCCTTTGCGTAGGCCAGCGACTCCTGCTTGGCGTTGCCGGTCGCGTCCTGATACACCGCGATGAGACCCGGCGTCCCCTCGCCACGCTCGTAGGTCCGGCGCACGAGGTGGCCGGGGGACTTCGGCGCGACCATCGTCACGTCCACGTCCTCGGGCGGCTCTATCTGGCCGTAGTGGATGTTGAAGCCGTGGGCGAACTGGAGCGTGTCGCCGGCGTCGAGTTCGTGCTCGATGGCCTCGTAGACGGCCGGCTGAATCGTGTCGGGGACGAGCATCACGACGCGGTCCGCCTCGCCGGCGGCCACGTCGGGCGTCTCAACACGCAGGCCGGCGTCCTCGGCGTCGGCCCAGGAAGACGAATCCTCGCGGAGGCCGACGATTACGTCCACGCCGGACTCGTGGAGGTTCAGCGCGTGGGCGTGGCCCTGCGACCCGTAGCCCAGCACGGCTACGGTCTCGTCGTCGATAGTCGATACGTCAGCGTCCTCGTCGTAGTAGACTGTTGTGGTAAGTTCGTCAGACATCTTTCTCTAATGTTTTCGGGCCGCGTTCCAGTGCGGCGGCCCCGGTTCGCACGATCTCCTGCACATCGAACTGCTTGAACGCCTCGATGGCGGCGTCAATCTTCTGCTTGCTTCCCGTAATCTCGACGGTGACCGAATCGGTCGACGCGTCGACGGCCTGCCCGTCGTACATGTCGGCGACGGCGTTGACGTCGTCGGGCTTCTCGCCGCTGACTTTCACCAGTGCGAGCTCCCGACGGACGGCCTCGCCTTCGAGTTCTCTGACCGAGATGACAGGCACGAGCTTCCGAAGTTGCTTTTTCGCCTGATCGATCCCCGGTTCCGGCTCCTCGATGAGGATCGTCATCCGGGCTGTGTCCTCGTCGACTGTTGGCCCGACGGTGAGACTTTCGATGTTGAACTGCCGGCGGCTGAACAGCGCCGACACCTCCGACAGCACGCCCGGTCTGTGCTTGACCAGCGCGGACAGCACCGCCTGGCGCGGTTCGTGTGTCACTTCGGCCTCGGGGTCGACGCGGATTCCCTGTGTGTTGCGTCGGCCCTTCGGGCGCATCCGTTCGTCCGGCGCTGGGCCTGGCATTCCTCCAGTCATTGTTAGAGCATCTCCAGATGGTCTTCGTTGAGCGCGAACAGGCCGTTGTCACCGCCGCTTGGGACCATCGGGAAGACGTTCTCCCCGGGGTCGATGTGGGCGTCGATGACGCTCGGGCCGTCGTAGTCGCGTGCTTCCTGTATCGTCTCCTCGACGTTCTCGTAGGATTCGAGCGTGAACCCGCGTGCGCCGAAGGCCTCGGCGAGCTTGTCGAACTGTGGGATCCACGGGTACTCCGAGGCCATCCGGCGACCCTCGTAGAAGCCGTCCTGCCACTGGCGGACCATCCCGACCGCCTCGTTGTTGAGGACGACGTAGGTGATGTCCAGTTGCTCGCGGACGGCGACCGACAGTCCCTGAACGGTCATCAGGAACGAGCCGTCGCCGTCGAAGCAGACGACCTCCTGGTCCGGGGCGGCCAGTTTCGCGCCGATAGCGGCGGGCACGCCGTACCCCATCGTCCCGAGACCGTGGGAAGACACCCACGTCCGGGGCTCGGTGTACTCCCAGAACTGGGAGGCCCACATCTGGTGCTGACCGACGCCGGTACAGACGATGGTGTCGTCCGGTGTCACGTCCGAGAACCGCTCGACGACGTACTGTGGCTTCAACGGCTCGTCGTCGGGCGTGTCGTAGTCCATCGGGTACTCCGACTTCCACGCCTGGCACTGGTCGCGCCACTCGTCGGCGTCCGGTGCACGCGGCATCGCGTCGAACAGCTGCCGCAACACGTTCCGGGCGTCCCCGATGAGCGGGTAATCAGCGTAGACGTTCTTGCTGATTTCGGCTGGGTCAATGTCGACGTGGATAACCTCCGCGTCGGGGGCGAAGGAGTCGACGCCGCCGGTCAGGCGGTCGTCAAAGCGCGTCCCGATAGCCAGCATGCAATCGGTGTTGGTGATTGCCATGTTGGCGTAGCCGGTCCCGTGCATCCCGGCCCACTCAAGCGAGAGTTCGTGGTCCTCGGGGAAGCTCCCGATGCCGGGCATCGTCGTGATGACCGGAATCTCGTACTCCTTTGCGAACTCCCGGAGTGCGCTTGAGGCGTTCGCCTTGATGACGCCGCCGCCCGAGAGGATGACCGGGCGGTCGGCTTCGGCCAGCGCTTCGGCGGCCTCCTGAACGTTTTCGTCGTCCGCTTCCTCAGGCACCTCGTAGGTCTCTGGTGTCTCGGGGGCACCGGGTTCGACCTCGGTTTCGCCCTGGGTCACGTCCTTCGGCAGGTCGACCAGCGTCGGCCCCTGTCGGCCGGCGTCGGCGAGGGCAAACGCCTCGCTGACATTGTCCCCGACGGTGTCGGAGTCGGCGGCGAAGTAGCTCTCCTTCGTGATCGGCTGGGTGATGCCGACCGTGTCCGTCTCCTGGAAGGCGTCGTTGCCGACGAACTCCGTCGGGACCTGCCCGGTCAGTGCGATGACCGGATCTGAGTCCATGTTGGCGTCAGCGATGCCGGTCACGAGGTTCGTCGCCCCGGGACCGGACGTGGCGAAACAGACGCCGGGGTCGCCGGTGACGATGCCGTACGCGTCCGCCGCGTGTGAGGCCCCCTGTTCGTGGGCCATGGTGACGTGGTTGATGTCGGAGTCGTACAGCGCGTCGTAGACGGGCATGATCGCGCCGCCCTGAACGCCGAAGACGTAGTCGGTCCCGGCGTTTTCAAGCGCACGAATGACCGATTGTGCGCCCGTTGTGACCGGCTCCGGTTCAGTTTCTGGCTCCGTTTCGTCCTCTTCCTTGGGGACGGATGCGCGTTCGCTCATCGTGTCAGCCCTCCGTCTGTTCGTGTTCGGGGTCGATACCGCGGTGATGTGTGTGCTGCGTGCATGACTGATGACTCTGTGGTGGTATGACGAATCGATTCGGCCGGGGGTGAAAAGGTAAAGAGAGGGGCTATAGTGCCCCTACAATACGCACGCCGAGAATAGCGGTCGCGGTGCTGGCGGGGGTTCGAACCTGTTTTCCAGCAGCCGCGGTCATCACACCCGAATGCAGTTCGTCCCGAATAATAAACGTTCTGTGATAGCTGTTGGCGGACAGCGACTCGAAACCGGGTACTCACCGGTGGCTGCTCACTCGTAGTGACGGCCGGAAGCGAAGGCATGGGCCTACGCCCGGACCTCCTCGCTCTCCTCGGTCACGCCGATCTCCTCGGCGAACCGTTCAAGCACCGACATGGTGACCTGCTCCTCCGCGCCGTACTCCTTGACGCGGCGGGTCACTTCTCGGACCTCCGCCTCGGTCGGGTCGTATCCGGCGTCGACGAGCCGTTCCCGGACCGAGTGCGCCCCGGTGTGCTTGCCGAGCACGAGTTCGCGTGTGGCCCCGACCATTTCGGGAGTCATGACGCCCGGCTCGAACGTGTCGGAGTTCTCGATGACACCGGCGGCGTGGATGCCGCTCTCGTGGGAGAAGGCGTTGCGCCCGACGACGGGCTTGTTCGCCGGCACCCCGATGTCGGATTTCTCCTCGACGATCCGCGACAGCTCCGTGATGCGGGTGGTGTCGATTCCGGTGTCGACGTCGTACAGCGATTCAAGCGCCATCACGACCTCTTCGTAGGCCGCGTTGCCGGCGCGTTCGCCGATGCCGTTGACCGACACCTGCGCCTGGCTGGCCCCGGCCTCGAAGCCGGAGATGGCGTTGGCCGACGCCAGCCCGAAGTCGTCGTGCGTGTGCACGTCGATGTAGGCGTCGGTGCAGTCGTCGACGATCTCGATGAGGTCGTAGAACCGCCGCGGCGTGGCGACCCCACACGTGTCCGGAATGTTGATCCAGTCCGCCCCCGCCGCGGACGTGGCCTCGATGACGTCGACGAGGAAATCCTCGTCAGTTCTCGTGGCGTCCATCGGCGAGAACATGCATTCGACGCCCGCATCCTTGATCATCTCGACACAGTCGACAGCGGTGTCGAGCGCCTCTTGACGGGTCGCGTGCATGGAATCCTGCAACTGTACATCCGACGTCGAGACGAAGGTGTGGACCATGTCCACACCCGAATCCAAGGCCGCCTCGATGTCTTTCTCGACCACACGCGCCAGTCCGCAGGTCGTCACTCGCGTGGACTCGGCGATGTCCCGAACTGCCTCGAACTCCGCGTCGGAGTTGACGGGGAACCCGGCCTCGATGACGTGGGTGCCCATCTCGTCGAGCAGCGCGGCTATCTCGCGTTTGTCCTCGTAGTTGAACGACGTACGTGGTGACTGCTCACCATCGCGCAGCGTGGTGTCGAAAATCCGTGCGTCTGTAATCTCAGACGTGGAATCCAGTGTGCCCTGGAAGAACTCGATCCGCCGGAGATTCCGACGTGCCCTCGTTGTTGGACATAAGCACCCGTAACTGGATGCTTCCACTATTTATACTTGTCCATAAGACGGTGGCACGTCCACACGGCACACAGCTACAGGCCGGGTATTGCAGCCAGTGCGACTGCCGCGCGTCAGACAGGTGGGGAGGATTTTTGCTCTATCCGCCCATGGATGTGGCTATGAGTGATTTCGAGGGCCTGGACCTGCAGGCCGTGGAGGACCAGATGGACGAGGACCGTGACGGGGCCGGCAGCAACCGCGTCGTGCTTGGAGTCCTTGATGGGTCAGAACCGCCCGAACAGTGGATTCAGACAATCGAGAGTGGGTCAGTGCTGGTTCTCAACGTCGATGGCGACCTGAACGAGCTTGCCGCCGGATTCGCCCGCCCTGTCCGAGAGGCCGGCGGGGAACTGATGCACTTCCGTGGGTTCCTGATTGTGACGCCACCGGGAGTCAGCATCGACTCCGAGCGCCTGGATTGAGCGGTAGAGCGGCCTGTATCCGCCGCGGCCCTGTCGCAGATAATACGTTTCTGTGGGGCATTCGCCGAAACCGCAGCGTAGCGGTTTTGATCGACGCCGTCACAGTTAGCACGACCGCTCAGGGGGAGAGCAGTCGCTGCAACAGTCCGTTCCACGCTCGAATGCCGTGGTTCCACGCTTGCCAGTAGGTGTCGAAGAACCGGGACGCTCCACAGTCAGTGTGGCTCGGTCTGGTCGCAATCTGAGCGTGGCACTCCGGGCAGCGGTAGTGCGTGCCGGCGGCGCGCTCGACCACGATCCAGTCACCGTCGTATCTGCTCTGGTGCCCACAGTCCGGACAGAACAGCGTCGCCTTCGCAGGGACACTGTGTTCAGCCCGGGAGTTAGTTGGGGACATCCTCACTTAGACGGTGGCTATCGACACGAAAAGAACCTGCCTATGAGGGGTCTATACGGCTACTAGTACAGGGGAGGTCATTATATTCGCGTCCAGCGAGTGTCTCCCCCGATACCGCTGGTCGGCCGCGCCGACACCGGCGGCTGCCTACGCGGACACCAGCGTCAGGTAGTGGCCGTCCGGGTCCCGGATTCGCACGCCGTCATCGACCGACGTGACCGCGAGCGCGTCGTCGGCGACCTCCCTGGCCGTCGATTTCGGGTCTGCAGCGACAACGCCGAAGTCGACGTGGACGCCGCCGCGGGCGTCGGCGATGCCCAGCCGCGGCGACCACAGTTCCAGATCGAGTTCGCCGGTCGAGAGTCTGACTCGGCCCTCGTCACGGCCGTCGTCGACCACCTCGAACCCCAGCGTGGTGTAGAACTCCACCGCCGAGGACAGCTCTTCGACTTCAAGAACGAGTTCGAACAGGCCCGTGACGCCAGTGCCGCCGACCGCACGCTCACCGAGTTCGACGCAGTTGCCCTGTGGGTCGTAGAAGTACAGCGAGCGCGCGTCCCCGAAGGTGTGTTCGACCAGGTCGAAGCGCTCGTCCAGCCGGTCGTACCAGTCGTCGTACTCCCGCTCGGGGATGGTCAGTGCGTAGTGCGTGTGGAGCCCACCGCGCGGCACTGTCCCCGGCGCGCGGAGTCTGATTTCGGTGTCGCCGGCCGCGAGTACGGCCTCATCTGGGGCCTCTGAAACGATGTCGAGTTCCAGAAAGGCCTCGTAGAACGCTGTGGCACGGTCGGGATACTTCACTTCTAACGTGAGCCAGGCGGGCGACGAGAGCATATCGGCGCTTCGACCGCCACCGACAAAGCCGCTGTGGACCCGTTTCGGGAGCGAAACAATCCCAGCACGCGTGTTTCCCGTTCTCGACCATTTATTCACCTCAGGCTCGTACGGAGGCGTATGCCAATGAAAGGCCAGGGCGAGGCAACGGAGTGGCTGGAGACGAACCGCTGGGAGCGCGGCGTGAGCTACATTCCGTATCCCGACGAAATGATGGTCCGGGCGAGTCACGTCCTCAAGACGGAAGCCGGCGTGTTCGTCGTCGACCCGATAGACGTCGACGGTATCGACGACCTGTTCGCTGAGTTCGGCGAGGTTGCCGGCGTCGTCATTCTGCTGGATCGACACAAACGTGACAGCGCCGCCGTTGCAAACCGACACGACGTATCAGTGTATATCCCCGACTGGATGTCTGGCGTCGAAGAGGATATCGACGCGCCGGTCGAACGCATGCACCGACAGTTGCCGGACACGGACTACGGCGTCCACAAGATAATCGACAACGCGTTCTGGCAAGAAGCCGCACTGTATGGCGACGACGACGACACGCTGGTCGTCCCCGAAGCGGTCGGGGCGGCGGACTACTTCCTCGCTGGCGACGAGCGGCTCGGCGTCCACCCGATGTTGCGCCTGTTCCCGCCCAAGAAGCTGAGCCGCCTCGACCCCGAGCGAGTACTGGTCGGACACGGAGAAGGCGTGATGGAGGACGCCGCCGAGGCCATCGCCTACGCACTTCGTGGGTCCCGCGGCCGGACGCCGGGGCTGTACGCGAAGAACCTCAAGTCGCTCGTGCTCGGCTGAATCGGGGCAAGCGACGCCGTTTTACCCGGGCCGTGCGAAAGTATGGCGTGGTCTACGTCACACGCGGACTCGTCGAGACACTGTTACGGCTCGCCAGCGAGGCCGAACCTGACGACGTGACGATTTCGCTGGCCGTCACGCCTGCAGGAGACCTTCCCGATGCGGACCTACCGGACGAGACACCGGTATTTACTGACTTCTACCTCCCCTCAGCCGGGGCCTCAGTGAAGGCAGTGTTCGGCGTCGATCTGGGGACGCCGGCCGGCCAGACGCAGGGTCGGTTCGTCTCCCACCCAGACGGCTACATGGGTGTCAGCAAGACCGACGACCTCCACGAGGTGGTCTTCGTCGGCATCCCGCCGTGGGATATCGACGCCTTCGGGGCCTTCGACAGAGCCGGACAGGTCCAGGAGATTACGGTTCTCGATGTCGAACCGCCCGAGAAGTATCCGCAGTAGCGGCCCAACTACTCCAGGTAGCCCAGGTCCCGTAACTGGTCGGTGATATCCTGAAACTGCGCTTCGGTCAGTTCGCCTTCCCGCTGGTGTTCGACGACGATACTCCGAAGCAGGAACCGAACGAGGTCGGACGTACTGGAGAAACTTGTCCCTTCGATTGTCTCTTCGACGCGCTCCGCGAGGTCCTTCGGGATGGATACTGTGGTGTAGTCAGCCATATCGGGACGGAGGCGGGCCGTCGGGATATGCGTTATGTCCCAGTTCAGCGCGGGTCTGTGGCCTCAGTGTCGAACTGGCCCATCGTCGCGTGATTGGTCGGAGAGAACATCTTCGGCGCATGGCGGGACCGGGACTGATCGTCCGCGTTGTCGAAAGGCAGCGTGGTTGTCGGGTACGAGTCGTCGTTTCGGGGGGTCGTGATTCGTGTTGTCATCCTGGGGGTCGTGTTGGCCGGCGTCTGTGGTTTGTAGGCAGTGCAGTGGGGGCGGTGTGTGCGGGGCGTACAATGGATACAAGCATTGAGTATCACCACCTTTCGACCCATTCATAATAAATGTTCATGATGAAGTTGTGGAAAATGATGGTAGCAAGTAACATGCGTCTCGGATCTATGCCCTGTGGACCCGGACCGACTGCACCAAATCGGCCTGTTCGTCCTGTGACCAGATGGAACGGCTCTGAATCGACTCAGACGACCAGCTGGACCTCGTACTCGGTCAGGTTTTCGTAGCCGTCGGAGGTGACGACGGCGATGTCCTCGATTCTGACGCCGCCGACATCGGGGTCGTAGAGGCCGGGTTCGATGGTGACGATGTGCCCCGGCTCGAGTTCGCCGCCGTTCGGTGCCAGCCGTGGAAGCTCGTGGACGTCCAGCCCGACGCCGTGGCCCGTGCTGTGGATGAATCCGGTCTCCGTCCGCTCGTCGTCACGCAGTGTCGGTTCGCCGGCGTCTTCGTACACATCACAGACAGCGTCGTGTACGTCCGCGCCGGTCGCGCCGGGTTCCAGCGCGTCGAACGCGGCTTCCATCGCGCGCTCAGTGAGGGCGTACCACTCGCGCACCGTCTCGCTTGGCTCGCCTTTCACGAACGTCCGCGTCATGTCGGCGTGGTACTTTGTCGCCTTGTCCTGCGGGAAGATGTCGATTATAATCGGCTCGTGAGCGAGGAGCGGCCCGCTCCCCCGGTCGTGAGGGTCCGTAGCGTCCGCACCACAGGCGACGATTGTTTCGTCCAGTGAGCAACCGTGACGGAGCAGCGTCACCTCGATCTCCTCTTTGACGCGCTCGCTGGTCAGCGTCTCGCCGTCGAGTTCGAGCGTGTCGTCTTCGGCAATGTCCGACGCATCGAGCAGCGACTCGGCCGCCGCCATCGCCGCTTCGTTTGCCCGCTGTGCCGTCCGGATGTGGTCGACTTCTGTCTCTGTTTTCGTCGCCCTGATCTCCGTGACGATGCCGTCGGTGTCGGCCGTCACGTCGACGCCGCGTGCGCGCAGGCCGTCCGCGGTCCGAAGGGGGAACCGCGGCGGCACGGCCACGCTCTCCACGTCGTAGGCCGCGAGGAAATCAGCGAGGACGTGCGAGACCGCTTCGTCCGGGCCGTACTCCTCGACTTTCTGCTGGTGGTCGAAGTCGACATACCGTTCGACGGTTTCGGCCCGAGACTCGCGCTTGGCTCGGCCGAACTCCAGACTCCGCGGAAAGAGAAGATGTGTCTCACCGTCGTACAGCGTGATGAACGGGTCCGGCGCGTCAAAGCCCGAGAGATAGTACTGGTCTGACACCTCGGAATCCGCATCGAGGAGGTAGCCATCGACGCCGGCGTCGTCGAGATATGCGTCCAGTGCTGAGAGAGCAGGTTCCATACGTGTCAGATTGGCCCCCATCCACATATACGTCTCCACTGCGTCGCTGAACGGCCCGACACATGGCCACGAATACCATACCGATGCAGTTTGGCCGCTCATTTATTGACGTTCCAGCCCCTCAGTTCTAGTAATGAGTGACTTGTCCGGTGAAGACGTGACCGTTGTCGGCGGCGGCATCGGTGGGCTCTCCGCTGCGTGCTACCTGGCGGACGCAGGCGCGGACGTCTCGCTACTGGAGAAAAACGAGCAACTTGGGGGCCGCGCCTCCCGGCTAGAGGTGGACGGATTCCGGTTCGACATGGGTCCGTCGTGGTATCTGATGCCCGACGTGTTCGAGCGCTTCTTTGCGTACTTCGGCAAGGAGCCACGGGACTACTACGACCTCCAGCGGCTCGATCCGCACTACCGTATCTTCTTCAAAGACGGCGACCAGATCGACGTGACCGGCAACAACGACGAGATGCGCGAGAAGTTCGAGGCGTACGAACCCGGCGCGGGCGAGGCGTTCGAAGAGTATCTGTCGACCAGCGAACGCCACTACGAGACGGCGATGAACAAGTTCGTCTACGAGGACCGCTCGGAACTGCGCGACTGGGTCGACCTCGACGTGATGACCGCCGCCCCGGTCGGCCTGCAGCTCATCGGCTCGATGCAGAGCCACGTCGAGGACTACTTCGAACACCCGAAGCTCCAGCAGATCATGCAGTACACGCTTGTCTTCCTCGGCGGCTCACCGAAGACGACGCCGGCGCTGTACAACATGATGAGCCACGTCGATTTCAACCTCGGCGTCTACTACCCCGACGGCGGCGTCGGCGCGGTCGTCGACGGCCTAGTCGAACTCGGCGAGGAACTCGGCGTCACCTACGAGACTGACGCCGAGGTCGCGGAGATTTCACGCCGCAAGCAGGGCTTTCTCGTCGAGACGGTGGATGGCGAGACGACCCACCCCGACGAAGTGGTCGTCAACGCTGATTACGCCCACGCCGAGCGTGAACTCCTCCCGGACCACGAACGCCAGTACGACGACGATTACTGGGACGACAAGACCTACGCGCCGTCTGCCTTCCTCATGTACATGGGCGTCGAGGGCGACGTGGAGCCACTAGAACATCACACGCTCGTTTTGCCGACGGACTGGGACCCCCACTTTGACGACATCTTCGAGGAGCCGGCCTGGCCCGACGACCCGGCCTACTACCTCTGTGTCCCCTCGAAGACCGACGACAGCGTCGCTCCCGACGGCCACTCGAATCTGTTCGTGCTGGTCCCCATCGCGCCCGGACTGCACGACGGCGACGAGATACGGGAGGAGTACCGCGAGAAAGTCTTGGCCGACATCGCCGACAACACCGGCGTCGACCTGCGCGACCGCATCGTCTATGAAAAGCAGTTCGCCGTCTCCGACTTCGGCGAGCGGTACAACGCCACCGAGGGGACCGCCCTCGGTCTGGCGCACACACTCCGCCAGACGGCCCTGTTGCGGCCCAACAACCGCTCGTCGGCCGTCGACGGCCTCTACTTCACGGGGTCGTTCACGACGCCCGGCATCGGCGTGCCGATGTGTCTCATCAGCGGCGAACACACCGCGAAGGCGCTCATCGAGGACACCGCCTGAGTAATGCCCGAACTCCCGACCGACCGCATCACCGCCGTTATCCCGCCGGAGGAGACGCTGCTGGGCTACCTGTTGCGCCTCTCCCGGCCGCGGTTCTGGCTGTACCTCGGTGGCCCGGTCATCGTCGGCGTCAGCTACGCGGCCGACGGCCCGGGAGAGCTGTTCTCGCCGCTGGCTATCGCGCTGTTTCTGTACTTCACCATCCCCGGGAACGTGTTTCTTTACGGCGTCAACGACATCTTCGACGCCGACATCGACGAACACAATCCCAAGAAAGACGAGGGCCGCGAAGTGAGCTACCGCGGGGACAGCGCCGTCACGGCAATCGTCGTCGCCAGCGGCGCGCTCGCGTTGCTGTTTATGCTCGGGCTGCCGACGCTGGGGATCGTGGCCCTGCTCGTCTGGATTGCGCTCTCTGTCGAGTACTCGGCACCGCCGCTGCGGTTCAAGACGACGCCGTTCCTCGACTCCATCTCGAACGGTCTGTACATCCTGCCCGGCGTCATCGGCTACACCGCTATCGAAGGAGTCGCTCCACCGGCGACGGCGGTGGTTGGGGCGTGGCTCTGGGCGATGGGGATGCACACTTTCTCGGCGATTCCCGATATCGAACCCGACCGCGAGGCCGGTATTCAGACGACGGCAACGTTTCTGGGCGAGTCAAACACCTACTACTACTGCGTGATGTGCTGGCTCATGGCATCGTTCGCGTTCAACTTCACGCACTGGGTGTTCGGCCTGCTACTGCTCGTCTACCCCGGCCTCGTCTTCGGGATTCTCGGGGTCGGCGTCGACATCGACGAGGCCTATTGGTGGTATCCTGCGATCAACACCATCGTCGGCATGGTGTTCACGCTCATCGCGCTGTGGGTGATGCTGTATGGGTAGCGGCGAAGACCGGACACTGGCGGGCTGGACGCTCCCGGAGACAAAAACCGATGCGACCGCGCGGTTCGACCAGTTCGTCACCGAGAACCGGTTTACCATCGCCGTCGTCTTCCCGCTCGTCGGCGCGGTCACGCTGCTTGCCAGCGCCGAGGGAGTCCTGCCGGACCCGCTCGCGTTCAATCCCTACTTCGTCCTCTTTGGCACGTTCGTGATGCGATTACCCCTCGTGGCCGGCGTCTTCCCGCTCGTGGACCGCCGTGCTGGGCTGGCACTGATTGCGCTGACGCTCTATTCCTACGGCATCGAACTTGTCGGCGTCAGGACCGGGTGGCCATACGGCGAATTTACCTACGGTGTCGACCTCGGCCCGATGTTGCTCGGTGAGGTCCCGTTCGGCCTCCCGGTCTTCTTCTTCCCGCTGGTCCTGAACGCCTACCTGCTTGTCTTGCTGTTGCTCGGCAGCAGAGCGGCGTCAACCGCGGTTCGGCTGCTGGCGACGCTTTCGACAGTCATGCTTATCGACCTCGTACTCGATCCGGGTGCCGTGGCTATCGGCTTCTGGACATACGCGGTGCCCCAGTTCTACGGCGTTCCGTGGCAGAACTACGCCGGCTGGCTCCTGTCAGGCTCGGTTGCCGTCCTGCTGTTCGACCTCGGGTTCGACCGCGAGGGGCTCCGACAGCGGCTCGAAGCGTGTCCGTTCATGCTCGATGACCTCGTGAGCTTTGTCCTGCTGTGGGGCGGTATCAACCTCTTTTACGCGAACTGGGTCCCGGTCGGTATCGCCGCGCTGCTGGGAGCGGGCCTTCTCTGGACGGACCGCTTCGACTTCGACCTCTCAGAGACTCGGGTCGGTCGTGCCGTCTGGCGGTGACGGTCGGCAGGCTCGCTGTCGCGCTGCTGACGACGCTGTGACAGCCAAGCGTTTAAGCAACCGCGTAGGTAGGTGGACGTATGGATCGAATCCCGTTTGGAATCCGCCAGCTCGACTCCATCATCAACGGTGGGGCACCCGCCGGGAGCGTCGTCTTGCTCTCCGGCGAGGCCGGTGCTGGCTCCCGGGAGTTCATGCACACGAGCGCGCTGATAAACGGGCTCGGACAGGTGGATTCGGAGCTACACGACCTCTACTACGGTGACCTCTCGGCGGACGCCGTCGCGCCGGAGGAGGTCCACTACGTCTCCTTCACCGCGAACGAGTCCCAACTGGTCAGCGAGATGCGGCTGGCGATGGACGGCGACGTGGTCGAGAAGGGGAGCCGGGCCGTCGAGTTCCACGACCTCTCGGAGCGGTACTTCCACATCAGCCCGGTCCCCCGGGACTGGTACGCCGACGAAACCGCGTCGATCACCGACCTCCGGGCGCGCCACGAGCGAGAGGACCTGCTCGGGACACTCGGGATGGTTCTGAACGAGGTGGCGGCGAACAATCTCGTCATCATCGACTCGCTATCGGACCTCGTCAGCGCCATGGGTGAGGAAGTCGACTGGGCGGACATCAGCTCGCTCGTCCAGGGGCTCCAGAAGGCGGCCCATCAGTGGCGCTGTCTGCTCCTCTTGCACATTAATCCTGAGACGCTGTCGGCGGTTCGACACGGGCAGCTCGTCGACGCATCCCACGGAACGATGGAGTTTGCGTGGGAATCCGGCGGCTCCACCCGGGCTCGAACCCTCGTCGTTCAGCAGTTCCGTGGCGTCCTCTCACAGATCGAAGACGAGGACATCGTTCAGTTCGAGACGGAACTGGGCGATGCCGGCTTCGATATCAGCGACGTGCGCAAGATTCGATAGCGATAGTCGGCGGGACAATTGGCAGTAACTGTCGACAGAGAACAACGAGAACGGTGCTTCGGAGTCGCTTCAACTCTCGGTATCTGAAATCGGCGGTAAACCCTTATCAGTCTTGTTCGTCAAGGGTGTCGTAATGTCCTCCGAGTCGACTGATGACGGGGGAGTGTACGTCGAGCTATCTGCAGATCTAGACGAGTGGCTGACCGAGCAGGCCGAGACACTCGGCGTGTCTCGCGACGCCGTCATGGAGCAACTGCTGGCCGCATACATGACGACGGTCGATTCGGACAGCGAGATGGGCGACCACATCCAGCCGTCGTCGGACGAACTGGATGCCGTCGTCGCCGCGACCGTGGACGAGAAGCTGAACGGCTCAGTCGAAGCAGCAACCGAGAGCGCCGTCAACGCTCGCGTCCCGGACGTCGTCGACACGGTAGAACGCCAGCTCGCTGATCGGTTCGAGTCGCTCGAAGCAGACTTTCAGACGAAGATCGAGGATGTCCGCGAACGCGTCGTACAGGTCAAACGGGAGGCCGACGCGAAAGCGCCTGCCGACCACAGCCACGAGGAGTTCGACCGCATCGATGCACTCACACAGGAGATTGAACAGATAGAGACGGAACTCGCCGCGCTTCGAGGTGACGTGACCGACTCGCTCGAAACGCAGGACGAACGCATCGCCGACATCGACGACCGTCTCGACGATGTCGAAGACAAGCTCACCCGCGTCGCCTGGGTCGTCAGCGACCTTCGCGACGACCGAGGTGGTCGGGACCAGAATCAAAAAGCGGTCGACCGGCTGAAACGCGCCGCGGCACAGGAAAATATCTCAACGGCACGGTGTTCAAACTGTGACAAGCAGGTCGAGATCGGGCTACTGACCGAACCCCAGTGTCCACACTGCAACACGACAGTGTCGGATGTCCGACCCGAGGGCGGTATCATCCGCTCGAAGGCGCGGCTGGTGGCCGCAGCACAGCTTGAACCGGGCGAGACCCATGAGTGACGACGAGCGAGACCCCTTCGAAGAGCTTGACCCCGGCGACGACCGCGAGGGCGACCCGTTCGAGCGCCTCGACTCGGGGCCTGACGACACGGACGAATCGACAGACACACGCCAGCCGTCCGACGATGGCTGGACTGCTGCCGAACCGAGCGACACGTCGGCCAACGATGCATCCAAGACAGGTCCCGGTGCGACCGATGTCGACGACCTCCTCTCGGCTGTCGATACGGAGGAGTTCCGGTCGGATTCGGCGGCTGAATCGGACAACTCCGTTCCAGAGTCGTCACCTAGCCCGGACGACCCGTTCTCGGGGATGGACGACCGCGGCGAAGACCCCTTCGGCAGCGCCGAAAGCGCGTTCGAGCGGGTCGATGTCGACCACATCGACGCCGACAAAGTGTGGGCAGAAATCGCTGATGACGACGAGAGCAAGAGCGCGCCAGAGAGCCGTTACGCGGAGGTGTCGAAACACCGCTACTGCGAGCAGTGTGAACACTTCTCCGAACCGCCGAACGCCCACTGCACGAACGAGGGGACTGAAATCGTGGAGTTCCTCGACATGGAGACGGTCCGGCTGCTGGACTGTCCGATCGTCGCCGAGCAACACGAGATCGAGGACGAGCAGTAACGGCTTTTTGCCTCGGTGTCGGACGGGCGTGTATGCAGTTCTGCGACGACTGTGGTTCGATGATGCACGCCGACGGTGACGAGATGGTCTGTCAGTCCTGTGGCACGCGGGTCGCGAAAGACGAGGACCGGGCGGCCGAGTTCGTCACCACGGACGAACAGAGCGGCGACGAACTGATAGAGACCGAAGCGGGCTCGAACTTCGAGGGCAAGCCGACGGCCGACGACGTGACCTGTGAGGAATGCGGGCACGGAAAAGCGTGGTACACGATCAAACAGACCGGGTCAGCCGACGAACCGCCGACGCGGTTTTTCAAGTGCCAGGAGTGTGGCCATCGGTGGCGAGAGTACAACTAGAGGAGCGACTCCAGAATCTGGAGCTCTTCTTCTTCGGAGATGTTCTCGGAGTTCATACACGCATGGACGACTTTGTGGACGAGTTCGGGATCCTGAAACGGATCGGATTGCAGCGAGCCGCCGCCGTCCGCGATGGTTTCGACCTGCCCTTCGAGCTCGGCCAACTGTGCGGAGAGGTCCTCGACAGTCGACTGGAACGTAGTCAGCGTGGTATTCACCTCGCCGGCCGCTGTCTCGACCACCGCTGCCGAGCGGTCGCCGTCGTCGGACGCGGTATCGGGCTCAGACACATGTTCGTCGCGTTCGTCAGGGGTGTCCGGTGACTCCGGGGACGCGCTCTCGGATGCCAGCGCCTCACCTTCGTCCGAGGGCGTCGAATCGGTCTTTTCGTCGCTGAAAACCGCGTTTGCGAACGTTTCTCGGTTCGCCCAGTCGAACCCGTCGATGCCGTTGACGCGATTGCTCACAGTCGAGGCAGTCACATCGAGCTTTTCCGCGAGATCTCGCTGGGACGCAGTGGGGTGTTGCCGAATCGCCCGGAGCGTCTCTCGTTCTGTCGACGAGAGGTCCTCCGGGGTCGGGTGTGGCTGTGACTCCGCCGACGATTCACTCGGTGCCGCGTCTGTCTCGTCGGTCTCAGCTGGGTCGCCGTGTTCTTCGAGGACTCGCTCGACCAGTTCCGCTGTCGCGCTCGGTACTTCGGCCGCAAGCTCTGCGATGGACGCTTCAGGGTTCTCGGCCGCTACGTCGAGTATTTGTTTGTGACGCATCGATTTGGGGGCCGTTCGGCCGTTCGTTGATTTGCTCATTGATATCACCACGTAGGGAAGGTACCGCCACCCGATCCCCCAACCTGATATACATTTGACTGAAACCAATGGAATTGTCAAAAGCTTTTGGTTAGACACAAACATTAATTAATATGTTATTTACGCAGACAGTGCCCGGATGCTACTGATACAAACTATGCAGAGCGGGGGGACCGATCTATTCCGGGACGAACACGGCTCCGTCGGTCAAAACAGAACCTGAGCCTTCTGAAAGCATTTATTCAGGGCAGGGCAACGCAAAGCCATGTACCGCCGTCGTGTTCTGGCACTCTGCGGACTGGCTATCACCGGTGCGGGATGTCAGGGTGAGACTGCTGACACCGAAACAGTGACGCCGGTCCCGTCGCCGGCCGCTAGCGAATCCGACACCGGGCCGCCGCCCGCGGTGACGATTACGCACTCGGTAGTGATGCCCGGTGTCGTGGTCCCGGGCACTGACTCTATCACTGTCCAGTCAGCTGATGGCCAGTACCTTGTGCTCACAGCGACTGTCGAAGGCTCCGGCGTAGACCGCGCCGCGTTCTCGCTCAGATTCGACGGGTCGACGTACAGCCCCGAAACGTTCAGAAACGGCCTGTATCGCGACGGCGAGTGGGGCCGACAGTTCACCGAGGCAGGTGGACCACTGGTCTTTGACCTCCCTGAAACCGGCACAGCCAGCGACGCCCAACTCTCCTGGCCCGGCGGGGAGTGGACGCCGCCGGAACCTGTCAAGAACAGACTCGAAGCTCCGCTCCCCTCGTTCGATGTTACCTTTACCGGGCCGGAGCGCGTCACTGAGCCAGCCATGCCGACGCTTGAAATAACAGTCACGAACACGGGCGACACCCCGGGCCGGTACGTCCTCGCACTCAACCGAACCGGCCCACGCATCGCGTACACGCCGGTCGGACGGTTTGACGGTAAGCTGGCACCGGGAGAAACAGAGCGTATTACACGCGATGGCAAGAGTCCCTACGTCGACGAGACGGGGCCGCGTGAAGTCACGTATCACCTGCGAGCCTCGGAAGATCACAACGACGCGACACACCGAGTCAAGCCGGTCGATGCGGAGACCGCGACCGAGTCGTAGCGATCTATCGCGTTCGAGAACGTCTTTTCGCCGTAGAAAGCCACCGAACAGCTCTGCGGTGGTGCAGGAGCGCCGCCTCAGACCCCTTCGAGGTCGGACCGGTACTCGTTGATCACGTCGTCGGCGTCTTCGATGACGCCAGCTACGTCTTCCGCGTCACCGCTACTCAGGTCGTTGAGCGCCGACTGGATGCGGGCGAGCCGACCGTGGTCCGGGCCGCGTTCGGCTGTCGCGAGGGTGTCGAGCTGGTCGGCGAGTTCGGCGAGACGTTCGCTCGCCTCGTCGCTGTCGGTGTCTTCGGCTGCCGATTCGAGCAGTTCACTCGCAGACGCGAGTTCGTCGCGTGTCATACGTGGAAGTTTACAGATGGGGACTAAAACGGTTCGGCTTATCGGAGCAGGTTTCTCATAACTAAACAGTGGGCGGGGGGACAGGCAACGCTTACCCCGTCCCCGCTCCCAGACCGGGCATGGCAAACTTCCTCTTCTGTTCGCTGGATGCGGCGCTCATCGGCGACATCGCCTGGCAGGTCGCCCGAGAGGGGCACGACGTGAAGTACTACATCGAGGCCGACAGCGACAGGGAAATCGCCGATGGATTTGTCCCGAAAACCGACGACTGGCGCGGGGACCTCGACTGGGCCGATGTCGTCATCTTCGACGATATCTGGGTCGGCAGCGATATCGGTACCGGCGAGATTGCACAGCAACTCCGGGCCGACGGCCACGCCGTCGTTTGCGGGACACCAAACACGGACACGCTCGAAGAGGACCGCGGCTACGCCATGGCGGTCCTCGAAGAACACGGCGTCGACACTATCGAGCACCATGTCTTCGAGGACTTCGACGCCGGCATCCAGCACGTCCAATCGAATCCGGCTCCGTACGTCATCAAACCGCTCGGAGAAGTCCAGAACGTCAAGCGACTCCTCTACGTCGGCAATGAGGACGACGGCAGCGATGTCGTCGACGTGCTCCGGGCGTACAAGAAGGCGTGGGGCCACCGCATGAAGGGGTTCCAGCTCCAGCGGAAGGTCGAGGGTGTCGAAATCGCCGTCTGTGGCTTCTTCAACGGCGAGTCGTTCGTCGAGCCCATCAACTTCAACTTCGAGCACAAGAAGCTGTTCCCGGGCAACATCGGCCCCTCGACCGGCGAGATGGGGACCTCGATGTTCTGGGCGGGGCGCAACGAACTGTTCGCGGAGACGCTCGGCAAACTGGAGGGGTGGCTCGCCGACGAGGGGTACGTCGGCAGCATCGACGTCAACTGCATCGTCAACGACAGCGGTATCTACCCGCTGGAGTTCACGCCGCGCTTTGGCTATCCGACGATAACGCTACAGGAGGAGTCGTTCGAATCCGGAACGGGGCAGTTCTTCCTCGATCTGGCGAACGGGCGTGACCCCGAACTGGCGGTCCATCGCGGGTATCAGGTCGGGGTCCGGGTCGTCCTGCCGCCGTTCCCGTTCGACGACGAGCAAACCTACGACGAGAACTCCCGCAACGCCGCGGTCGTCTTCCAGTCCGACAGCCGCGAGGGCATCCACATCGAGGACGCAAAGCGGGTCGACGGGCAGTGGCGAGTCGCCGGCGAGAGCGGGATGCCGCTGGTCGTGACCGGCAAAGGCGAAACGATGCAGGCGGCGCGAGAGCAGGCCTACGAGCGCGTCGATGACATTCTCATCCCTAATCTGTACTACCGCGACGACATCGGTGAGCGCTGGGTCGACGGTGATGGGGATCGGTTGCAGGCGTGGGGCTATCTCGGCCCGGCCACGTAACGACGTATTGCCTGACTCATCAACTACATCTCTTTGGCACGCGCCGAACGGGGACCTTTACGTGTGTAACACGTACCCATGGTTGACGGATGGACGCACAAACTGAACGGTCGCCGCTACACGTCTCGCATACCGACCACGACGACGGCTGGACGGTCGCCGTCGACCTCGACTCGCTTCAGGTTAGCGACGACCACGTGACAGTCGATGTCATTGGAACAGAAGCCATCGTTGCCGTCGACGCCCCGCACCTCCAGACGGAGTTCGACATCGATCTGCCGGCCGCCGGGGCAGTCCAGACACTCAGGAACGGCGTGCTCACGCTCTCGCAGCGAAGCTAGCGCTGTCGCGGACTCCTTTTTAATCATACCCGCTGTTGTGACAACCACACAACACGATGAAACTCCACAAGGGATTTGGGCGTGATGCTGGAAGCGTTCAGTGATGACCACCCATCCCGACCGGGACCCGAGCGCTCTGTCAACGATTTGGGGCTCGGTGCCGCCGCTTCGTGCGTGGATTCGAACGTTTCTCATTGGCCTCTGTATGGGCAGCGCGGACGGCGTCCCCGGTGTCTCCGGCGGAACAATCGCGCTCATCGCCGGCGTCTACGAGCGACTCATCGCCGCGATTACCGCCGTCACCCCGGGCCGTATAATTCGGTTCGTTCGCGCGCTCGTTCCCGTTGACGGCGGCGTCGATGTCCGTAGCGCGTTCTCCGAACTCCTCGAAATAGATATTTGGTTCCTGCTCGCGCTGGTCGGCGGTGTCGCAACCGCCGTCGTCATCGTGACGCGGATTGTCCACATCGCCAGCCAGGAGACGCCGGCACTCCTCTTCGGGTTCTTCTTCGGGCTCATCGCCGCCTCAGCGCTGGTGTTACTGCGCAGTCTCACGGTTGACTCCGCGTTTCAGATCGTGACCGGAGTCCTCGGGTTTCTGGTCGCGTTCTACGTGTCCGGGGTGTCGACAGCCGCCACAGGTGGTGGCGGCCTCGCACTGGTCTTTTTCGCCGGCATGATAGGCGTCAGCGCGATGATTCTACCCGGCATCTCGGGGTCGCTGTTGCTCATCATCCTCGGGCAGTACACTCGTATGTCGACGGCGCTCAGCGAGTTCGTCGACGCCCTCATCGCCCTTGTCACCGGCGGGCCAGCCGAAGACGTGACCACGACCGCCGTGCCGGTCGTGACGTTCATCCTCGGCGGCCTTGTCGGCCTGTTCACCATCGCCCGCGTCGTCCGTCGTGCGCTTGATTACAACCGCCGGGCGACACTGGCTTTCCTCGTCGCCCTCGTCGTCGGCGCGCTACGCGCCCCTGTCGTGGAAGTTCAGGAGAATGTAGGTTTTTCGACGGACGTACTCATCGCGTTCGTCGCCGCTGGTGCCGTCGGCGCGGTTTTCTTGCTCGTCCTCGACTGGTACGCCGTCGACCTCGACCTCGATAAGGTCTAGCGCGGTTCAGAAGCCCCAGGCGCGGCGGTACTGTGGCGGTCCTTCGATTTCGTCGGTCGCGTCGAGTTCTCTCGCGGCATTCATCGTGAAGTACGGGTCCCGGAGGTGTTCGCGGCCGACGATAGCCATATCGGCCCGGTCGTTAGCGATGACGGCCGCAGCCTGCTCGGGCGTCGTGATGCCGCCGACAGCGCCGACGGCGATATCCGACTCGGTCTCCTCTCGAATCCGCTCGGCGTACCGGAGCTGGTAGTTCGGGCCGGCGTAGTCGGGGCTGGACTCGGGGTGGATGCCGCCGCCGCTCACGTCGATGAGATCCACGCCGATGTCGGCGAGTTGGTCCGACAGGCGCACGGAGTCCTCGACAGTCCACGCGTCGCGGTCGGGGAGCCAGTCCGTCGCCGAGAGACGGACGAACACCGGCTTGTCGTCCGGCCAGACCTCGCGGACGGCGGCGGTGACCTCCCGTGTCAGCCGTGTGCGCCCCGCAAAGTCGCCGCCGTAGTCGTCCTCGCGGTGGTTGGTCACCGGCGAGAGGAACTGATGCAAGAGGTAGCCGTGGGCGGCGTGGACCTCCGCGACCTCGAAGCCGGCGTCAAGTGCGCGCTCGGCGGCGGCGCGGAACGAATCGATGACGGACTCGATGCCGTCCTGGTCGAGTGCTGTCGTCGGTGGGGCCTCGTCGTCGTACGGCCACGGGTCGTCACTCGGGCCGACGACTTCCCAGCCGCCGTCGTCGGGCTGGAGCGGGTCGTGGCCATCCCATGGTCGTTCGATGGAGGCTTTCCGACCGGCATGGGCCAGTTGGATGCCCGGCACGCTGCCCTGGTCGCTGATGAACGTCGTAATCGGTTCCAGCGCCGCCGCGTGCTCGTCGCTCCAGATTCCGAGGTCCTCCGGAGAGATGCGACCGCGAGCTTCGACAGCGGTCGCCTCCGTCATGACCAAGCCCGCGCCACCGACGGCGCGTGACCCGAGATGTGTGCGGTGCCAGTCGGTGGCGAGGCCGTCGCGAGCCTCGCAGGAGTACTGGCACATCGGAGACACCATAACGCGATTCGGGACTGTCGTCTCGCGGAGTTCCAGCGGTGAGAACAGTGCAGTCATCGACGGAGGTTCGCTGGCGAGACGGATAACCGCATTGGCGACTGCAAGCATCGTCGCTTGCGCCGGTGTCAAAGGTCGAACGTCGAAATCTCGGCCCCTAATCCGTCAGTGAGGCACCGGTGTTCCGGGGCGCGACGACGCTGACCGTCCCATCGACATCGGCCGCATCCAGTGCCAGCACGCCCGCTTCGTGGCCCTCAGATTCGTAGTCCGCTGTCGTCAGTCCCCAGACGGTGGGTCCCCAAGAACTCTGGCCGGCCCCGGAAATAACTGGAGCGCTCGCCAGCGAGTCGACGAGTTCACCAGCGGGCGGGCGGTAGACGCCACCCTGCTCGTCGGCGTACCATGCGCCGTTGAGTCGTCCCAGCCGCGCCGCGGCCTGCCCGAAGTCACTGTGCTCTCTGGTCGCAATCGCGGGGAGGACCCGGCGGGTCAGTAACGTCGAAATCTCGTCGGCGATGCCGGGGTCAGCGCGCTCGACGGCTTGCCGCATGCTCTGGTCTTCTGCGCTCCCGCTCTGTCCGGGGTCAGTGTCCGGGACGACGATGACAAAGCGCCAGTGTGCGGGCACGTCGTGATGGGCCAGCACCGGCGGCACGTCCCAGTCACCTTCGGCTGGCGGCTCGGCTGTGAACCGCTCCGTCGGGTGACCGCCGTCGACGATGAACCCGCCCGACTCGAACGCAGCCACCCCGACGCCACTCCGGCCGCCCCGGCCCAGTTGCGGCGCGTACGTCCGTGCGTCGGCAGTCCGGTCATACGCCCGGACAACGGCGATAAGCGTCGCCAGCGAGAGCTGGGTGCCGCTCCCGAGGCCGACGTGGCGCGGGAACCGCTCGTCGACGGAGACCGACGCGCCCGGCACGTCGAGCGCGTCGACGACGCGCCGGACGTACGGTTCGGTCGCCGCGTCGTCACACCGGACCGTCTCGGCTCGTGTCGCTTCGACGGTCAGCCGCGGCTCGTCGAGCGCAAGCCCGACGCCGCCGTAGAGGCGCTCGTGGGCGAGCGAAAGGTTCTGAAATCCGAAGTGGAGTCGCGCAGCGGTCGTGACCGTCGGCATACAGCGGCGGAAGTCCCCGACGGAAAAGAACCTGCTGTCACCGGTGGGTTTCGCCGTGCTTCTGTGTGAGACGCTACCGCGAGTACAAGTTATTTAAGGTTGCCCATGGCCTCGGTGAAATATGAGCAATCAGGAGCGGCAAGAACGTCCGGAAAAAGACCCGGACCTGCGGAGTACCGAGGTGACGGAGGGATACGAGAAAGCCCCCCACCGCGCGATGTTCCGCGCGATGGGCTACGACGACGAGGACCTGTCCTCGCCGATGATTGGTGTGGCGAACCCGGCCGCCGACATCACGCCGTGTAACGTCCATCTGGACGACGTGGCGGATGCTGCCTACGACGGCATCGACGACACCGAGGGGATGCCAATCGAGTTCGGGACCATCACCATCTCCGACGCCATCTCGATGGGGACAGAGGGAATGAAGGCGTCGCTCATCTCCCGCGAGATAATCGCCGACTCCGTCGAGCTGGTCACCTTCGGCGAGCGAATGGACGGCATCGTCACCATCGGCGGCTGCGACAAGAACATGCCCGGCATGATGATGGCCGCCATCCGGACGGACCTGCCCAGCGTCTTCCTCTACGGCGGCTCCATCATGCCCGGCGAGCACGACGGCCGCGAGGTCACCATCCAGAACGTCTTCGAGGGCGTCGGCGCGGTCGCCGACGGCGAGATGACCGAGGGCGAACTCGACGAGATGGAGCGCCACGCCTGTCCCGGCGCGGGCTCCTGTGGCGGGATGTTCACCGCCAACACGATGGCCTCTATCTCCGAGGCGCTCGGCTTCGCGCCGCTGGGGTCGGCCTCCCCGCCGGCCGAACACGAGTCCCGCTACGAAGAGGCTCGGCGGGCCGGCGAACTCGCCGTCGAAGTGGTCCAGGAGCGCCGCACGCCCTCCGATTTCCTCACCCGCGAGTCCTTCGAGAACGCCATCGCCCTGCAGGTCGCGGTCGGCGGCTCGACCAACGCTGTCCTCCACCTGCTCGCGCTCGCGGCGGAGGCCGGCATCGACCTCGACATCGAGACGTTCAACGAGATCAGCGCCCGGACACCGAAGATCGCCGACCTCCAGCCCGGCGGCGAGCGGGTGATGAACGACCTCCACGAGGTCGGCGGCGTCCCGGTCGTGCTGAAGGCACTACACGACGCCGGTCTGCTCCACGGTGACGAACTCACCGTCACGGGCAACACCATCAAGGAAGAACTCGACCGCATCGACCCGCCGGCAATCGAAGACCTCGACGTGGATTACCTGTACCCGGTCGAGGACCCGATCCACGAGCGCGGTGCCATCCGCATCCTCTCGGGCAACCTCGCGCCCGACGGCGCGGTCATCAAGATCACCGGCGAGGACCACCTCCACCACGAGGGACCGGTCCGCGTGTTCGAACAGGAAGAAGGAGCCATGGAGTACGTCCAAGAGGGGCACGTCGAGTCCGGCGACGTGATCTGTATCCGGAACGAGGGCCCGCAGGGCGGGCCCGGAATGCGCGAGATGCTGGGCGTGACCTCGGCCGTCGCCGGGCAAGGCCACGCCGAGGACGTGGCGCTGTTTACCGACGGCCGTTTCTCCGGCGCGACCCGCGGCTTCTCTATCGGGCACGTCGCTCCCGAGGCGTTCGTCGGCGGCCCCATCGCCGCGCTGGAGGACGGCGACACCGTCACCATCGACATCGACGACCACGAGCTGTCGGTCGACCTCAGCGACGAGGAGATGGACCAGCGCCTCGAAGACTACGACCCAGAACCGACCTACGACAGCGGCGTGCTGGCGAAGTACCACAGCGACTTCGGCTCCGCGGCGAACGGCGCGGTGACGAACCCCGGCGCGAAGTGGGACTGAAGCCCGGAACAGCGGTGGCGATTTCACGGGACCGAACGGAGTGCGGTCCCGCTTTTTCGCCCACGTTTTTCGAGGACCCCTCCCGCAACGCCGATGGCGCGAGGAAGGGGGACGCCGAAAAAGGTGGGTGGCCAACGGTGCGATGACGAACCCCGGCGCGAAGTGGGACTGAGACACGGGTCACGGGTTCGACTCACGAAACGGACCACCCGCCTGCGACGGCCCCGCCGGACCCACTGGCGGTTCACGTCCGCGTGACCGTGATAAGCCCTTCTTTCAGCGCCGCTTCGAACCGCTCGTCAAGCGTCATCTGCTCCCAGCCGTCTGGCCGGTTCTCCGCGGCAATCTCAGCGAGCGACTCGACCAGCGACCTGTGGAGGAACCGTCCGTTCTCGCCACAGTCATCGCAGGTCTTGATTATCGACCGAACCTCGAAGTCCCGCTCGACGCCGGCCTGGCATCGGGCACACACGTACGTTTCGGACACACCTGACTATACGCCGTCCGGATACTCGGGTGTTGTGAATTATTTCACATAGATGTCATAAACGGCGATAGACTGTGCCCATCGACGGCAGTCTCTATCGACTACCGTACAGTTCTCTAATCGAGAAATAGCCCTCGCGATGTGAGAGTTCCGTATAGCGGGCATTTAGCCCATTCACCGAGACGATTAAGGCAACAGCTGGTCACTGCGGACAGCAGTGTCCAATATAACTTGTAGGAGCGCATCCCGCTACTACGTCCTATTTTATATTTATCATGACTACTAAACCTATTTACAATCCCAGTGCAAATTGCAGGCGTGTTGATGTCCCCGCCGACCGTCCTCCTCATCACCGCCGAGACTGCTGCCGGAAAGCGGTTACAGGCGGCACTTGAACAGGCAGCAATCGACGCCACGGTCGAGACGACCGACCCCGAATGCGTCGATACGACACTGCTACGTACTGCGGTTGACTGTCTCGTCGTCCCGGTGACGTGTGGGGGCATGGCGGGCGGACATCTGGCGGAGGCGGCTACCGGTCTGTATCCGAAGCTCCCGGTAATCATGTACGGCTCTGAGGCGGACCGTGGAGAACACATTCAAGCGGTCGCCGACGACGATCTCGGGTCGCCGGAACTGACAGCCGCAGTCGGTGCGGCACTCGAAAACAGCGAGACGATGGCCGCACGACCGGCTTCGAGACCTGAGACGATACTTGCGACGATGTTTGAGCGGTACTCCGAACACCTGTACGTGAAAGACGATGACAGGCACTATCTGTTGCTCAATAATTCGTCGTACGCGCCCCCGGAACTGCTCGGCCGGCGGGACGAAGACGGACTCCCCGCGGGGGCGACATATTTGGATGCGGCACGCGGTGACGATTTACAGGTCATCAACGACGGGACCGACATCCTCGACATCCACGAGTTCTCGCCGTCGATGGGAAAGCACCTTCGGACATCGAAGGTCCCCTGGTACGACGAAACAGGCGAGCTGGCTGGCCTTATCGGGATTACGCAAGACATCACCGACCAGAAGGAGCGCGAACGTCTTCTCAGACAGCAGAACGAACGCCTCCGGAAGGTGGCGCTGCTGGCCGCACACGAACTCCGAAACGAACTCCAGGTGTCGACCGGCCATCTCTCGCAGATCGAAGCTGACGGCGAGCACATTGGCGCTGTGGAGGAGTCCATCGACCGACTCTCCAGTATCGTCGACAAAGTCGTCTCGCTGGCGTCGAGCGACTCGCCGGAGTTCGAACCCGAGCAACAGTGGCTCTCGACGGTCACCTGGGACGTGTGGAGTTCGCTGTCGCTGGAAGCCGCGTCGCTCGAAGTGACATCGGATCGGCGACTGTTGGCCGACCCGGAATCGATGCGCCTGTTTCTCGAAATCCTGCTCTCGAACGCCGTCGAACACGGCGGGCCGGACGTGGCGATTCGGGTCGGTGCCACGTCTTCGGGGTTCTTCGTCGCGGACGATGGGCCGGGCGTCGACGTTTCGCCGCCGGAGCGGGTGTTCGAGGCGGGGTACGCATCAGAGAAGCAAAACAGTGGGTTCGGCCTCTACATCGCCAACCGGACCGCAAAAGAACACGGCTGGTCGCTGTCCGTCGATGACAGCGAGGACGGCGGCGCCCGGTTTACTGTGACCGACGTGGAACGACCGGATTAAAGCTCGAAGGTCTCGTCGCCGTCGAGGACGTGGACCTCGGCGTCGCTGCCGGTGCCTTTGACCTCGTTCACGAAGTCCTGCGTCTCGATTTCGATTGGTGGGAACGTGTCGTAGTGCATCGGGAACGCGTGGTCGACATCCAGCCAGTCGACGGCGACGGCGGCCTGCATCGGCCCCATGGTGAAGTGGTCGCCGACCGGGACCGCGGCGGCGTCCGGTTCGAGGAACGGCCCGATGACATCGCGCATCTCCGTCATGAGGCCGGTGTCGCCGGCGTGGTAGAACGTCGTCGACTCCGCGTCGCTGACCTGTGTCGGCTTCGTATCCGAGATGATAAAGCCGCCCGGCATCCCGCCGCTCGTGCCGTAGCTGGTGTCCATGCCGTTCGTGTGGTCGGCCCGGTGCATCGTGACGAAGGCGTCGCCGATTTCGACGGTGCCGCCGAGGTTCATCCCCATGCCGCCGACGGGGTCGAACTCGCCGAAGTTGTCCTCGCAGTACTCGACAATCTCGGGCGTGGCCACGAGCCCACAGCCCTCGTAGCGGTCCACGTCGCCGATGTGGTCGGCGTGGCCGTGGGTCAACAACACGTAGTCCGGGTCCAGTTCCTCTGGGTCGGTGTCTGTGTGTGGGTTATCGAAAAACGGGTCGATGAGCAACTCGGTGTCGTCGACTGTCACGTGCCACGTCGAGTGGCCATGCCATGTGAGTTCCATACCGGATGCACGCTACTCGCGGCGTCTACTTAATATTACAGTGAGCGGGCACCAAACGGCGGAGTCGAACGAACTTACGGCTCGTCGCCACCGCTCTCCGACCGGACCCGTGAGAGCCGCATCGCGTTCCCAGTCACGGCTGTCGTCATCCCGGCATCGCCCGCGAGCACGGCGGCCCAGATGGGAACGAGGCCGAACGGCACAGCGATCGCGAGACCGGCTTTGACCGCCAGGCTGGCCCAGATGTTCTGCCGGATGACGCTGTTGGCGTCGTTCGCCAGTTCGTACAGGTACGGGAGCTTCGAGAGGTCATCGCTCATCAGGGCTATGTCGGCCGTTTCGAGCGCCGTGTCAGTGCCGGCTGCCCCCATGGCGACGCCCACGGTCGCGCTCGCCAGCGCCGGCGCGTCGTTGATACCGTCCCCGACCATGGCGACGCCGTCGTGTTCCGCGACCAAGTCGTCGATTGCGGCGACCTTCTCGTCGGGGAGGAGTTCGGCCTGGTAGCCGTCGACGCCGACCGCCTGGGCAATCGCGCCCGCAGTGTGGTCGTTGTCGCCGGTGAGCATCACTGTCCGCTCGACGCCCAGGTCGCGGAGCCGGGCGATGGCGGCGCTTGCCTCCGGGCGCACCTCGTCGGCGACGGCGATGATGCCCTTGATCTCGTCTTCTGTCCCGACGATGACGACCGTCTTGCCTTCGGCCTGAAGTTCGGGCACGGCGTCTTCCAGCAAGTCCAGACAGTTGTTGCGCTCACAGAGTTGCTGGGTCGTTTTGGTGACAACACCGCCATCGGTGGTCGCGTGGACATGCGAGAGATCGAAGCCGAGGTCTTCGAACAGCCCCGGTTTCCCGGCATAGTGGGGCGTCCCGTCGAGGTCTGCACGGACGCCCTTGCCAGTGATACTCTCGAAGTCATCGACCTCGGCGCTTTCGACGCCGGTAGCTCCCGCCTCCGCGACGATAGCCTCGCCGATGGGATGTTCGCTGCGCTGTTCGAGCCCGCGGGCACACCGCAGGACTTGCTCTTCGGTGTTCCCGTTCAGCGGAATCACGTCGATGACGGTCAGTTCGCCTTTCGTCAGCGTCCCCGTCTTGTCGAGGGCCACCACGTCGACCGCACCCATCGCTTCGAGGTGGTTCCCGCCTTTGATGAGGACGCCGTTCTTCGCGGCGCTGGTGATGCCCGAGACGACCGAGACGGGCGTCGAGATGACGAACGCGCAGGGACAGGCCAGCACCAGCAGCGTCAGCCCGTGTACGACGGCGGTCGACCAGGCCACCCCGAATACGGTTGGGGACGCCAGCGTCACGAGGACGGCGAAGGCGACGACAACCGGCGTGTAGTACGCCGAGAAGCGCTCGACGAACTGCTCGCGCTCGGTCTTGTTCGACTGGGCGTCCTCGACCATCTTGACGATGCGCGAGAGGGTGTTGTCGCTGGCCGCCGCCGTGACCTGCACTTCCAGATACCCCTCCTCGTTGATCGTCCCGGCGTACACCTCGTCACCTTCGGTCTTGTCGACCGGGACGCTCTCGCCGGTGATCGGAGCCTGATTGACGGCGCTGGTCCCGTCGACGACCTTGCCGTCCATCGGAATCTTCTCGCCGGGCCTGATGACGACCACGTCGCCGACCTGCACGTTATCGACGGGGACCGTCGTCTCCTCGCCGTCCTGCAGAACCGTCGCCTCGTCGGGCGAGAGGTCCATCAGCTCTTCCAGCGAGTTCCGCGCGCGGTCCATCGAGTACCGCTCCAGCAGTTCCGCGACGCTGAACAGGAACGCCAGCGTCGCGGCTTCAAAGTACAGCGCCTCGCCGAAAGCCAAGCTGGCAGTAAGCGCGCCCAGAATAGCGATAGACATCAGCAGGTCGATGTCGAGGGTCCGGTTTCTCAGAGAGTAGTAGCCGCCACGCAGGATTTCTTGACCGCCCGTCGCTACCGCGATGAGAAACAGAACGTCGTCGACGTACAGCGTCGTCCCGAGAACGCTTCCGACCTGGGCGTTCGCACCGGGCAGCAAGAACTCCAGAAAGAAAGCGAGGCCCAAGGCGACGAACACGCCGCTGACCCACGTCTTCAGCGCCCGCGAACTGGTCCAGATCGAGTCGCTCTCATCCGACTGTCCGGCTCCCGTATCGTCCTCCCCCGCCGTCTCCGTGACCTCGTAGCCGGCGCTCTCGATAGCCGCCACAATGGCCTGCTCCGTCACCGCTGTCCGGTCATACGAGACAACGACCGTCCCGGTGGTCGGCCGCGTGTCGGCGCGTCTGATACCGTCGACCCCGCCGAGCGCGCTCTCGACCTTCCCGGCACAGGAGGCACAGTCCATCTCCGGGACACTGAGCCGCAGCGTCTCTCCGCCGTCGTCTTCGACGGTGTAGCCCGCTGCTTCGACGCGTTCCGTGATCGCAGCGAAATCCGTCTCGGCTTCGTCGTACTCGACGACGAGTCGTCCGGCCGCTATCTGCGGATCGATCGTCCTGATACCAGCGAGTTCGCGGACGCTCGACTCCACCTTGCCCGCACAGGAGGGACAGTCCATCTCCGGGACGGACAGCTGTGCGACCTGCCGCGTCCGTTCTCCGTCTACCACTGTCGGAGGACCGTCGTCATCCGCGCCGTCACACCCACCACCATCCGAACAGCTGTCGGACTCCGTCATTACCGGTGCTAGGCTACCCGGTCTTATTAATCCAACTGCTAAATTTGGCCCATATAGTGGGATATGTTAATAAATAGCTGCGGATTTGTTATTAATCTGGCCGATATCGACCGTGTAGCTGGCATTGCCACCCGCCACTCACTCGAACGGTGTCGTCCGCGTCGGTTTCCCCTGTGCGTACCGGATCCAGCGCCGCATGTGTCGACCGACGGCCCAGAACAGTACGACAGTCATCGCCAGTAGCGCCGACAAGAAGACGATTCCAAGCCGTATCGGTTCTTCAGTCGGGAGGCCGATAAGCAACACTATCGTCCCGACGAGCGCCATCTCGACACCGCATCGCAGTCCGGGCAACAGGAACCCCGGTGTCGGGGTGTTCGTTCCCGATGAATCCTCTGCCATGCGCCCCCGTATGCTATCGGGACGATTGTAGTTTGTGCCCGCTCTCCGGGTCGAACTGAAAGGCCCAGTCGACAGCAATCAGGTAATCCGGTTATCGTAAATAGCCCTGACCGTGCCTTTTTCGCAGCCCAGACCCACGCTCCAGTATGAAACAGTCTCTCACTCGCCGGGCGATGCTGGGAGCCCTCGGGACAGCTGTTGCGGCCACGGCTGGCTGTCAGAGTCCCGGGACCGGCAGCGACTCGGGCGGTGACACCGGGGGTCAGTCAGAGTCAGCCGACGCGGTCGCGCAGTCCGACAGCGTCTACACCGACGTGTACCGGGAAGTGGCCGATGCTGTCGTCTCGATCAGAGTGTACGCCGAAGACGCCCGCGGCGGGCAGGGCAGCGGCTTCCTCATCGACGACGAGCATATCGTCACGAACGAGCACGTCGTCGCGGGCGGGGACGAGTACTACGTCCGCTTCGCGGACACCGGCTGGCGTGCTGCCTCCGTCGTCGGCGCAGACGTGTACAGCGACCTGGCAGTCCTCCGTGTCGGCGCGACGCCGGACGTGACACCCCTCTCGTTTGTCGAGACCGAACCCACTGTCGGGACCGAAGTCGTCGCTATCGGGAACCCCTTCGGGCTGTCCGGTTCGGTATCGGCGGGCATTGTCAGCGGCGTCGACCGCACGCTCCAGAGCGCCAACAATTTCTCCATCGCCGATGCGGTCCAGACCGACGCGCCGGTCAACCCCGGTAACAGCGGCGGACCACTGGTCACGCTGAACGGCGACGTTGTTGGCGTCATCAATTCGGGCGGCGGCGACAACGTCGCATTCGCTATCTCGGCCCCGCTGACCCAGCGTGTCGTGCCGTCGCTCATCCAGACCGGCGACTACGACCACCCGTACATGGGTGTTGGACTCCGTGGCGTGTCACCCCGACTCGCCGAGGCCAACGACCTAGACCCTGCATCGGGCGTGTACATCGACAGCATCCTTGAGGGTGGCCCGGCGGCGGGCGTTCTGCAGGGAAGCGATGGGAGTACGACGGTTTCCGGGACAGCGATTCCCACTGGCGGTGACGTGGTCAGACAGATGAACGACACCCCGACGCCGACGCGGCAAGCGCTCGGAAGCTTCCTCGCACTGGAGAGCAGTCCCGGCGAGACGGTCGACGTTCTGGTCGAGCGCGACGGGGCACAGGAAACAGTCGAACTCACGCTCGGTTCGCGCCCGGAGCCGTAACGAACGTCGCTGACCGAATCTGAAGCCCGACCGTGCATTACTGGGTCTGGAACCCACCCTGTTCGCTACGGCTGTCACCGGCCGCGAGGTAGCCGACGGCGGCGGCGAGCGGCAGCGTTACCGGGAGCCCCACGATAAGCAGGCTGATACCGAGACTCCCGCCGACGAACACGTAGAGCGCAACGCCGGCTGCGGTGACCGTGACGAAGTCCGCGATGGTTGCCAGCGCGGCCAGTCGAAAGCGAACCGCACGCTCGGGACTCTCACCCGCCGCCGCTCGGTCGCGGTGCCACAGCAGGACGTAACCGGCAAACAGCGCGGTCAGGCCGGCTGACACACCCACGGGAAGGCCGATAAGCAGTGAGAACTCGATCTGTGGTTCGAAGCCGGCGGTTACCGCGACGGTCGTGACAGCGAACGCCACCAGGCCGAGGAGCATGGCAACGACAATACGGACGTGCGTGTTCATACGTATCAACTGAACGACCATATATAAATAGACAGCCGCTGCTGCCGAGCAAGGTCTCTAACGGCTTTTTACACAGCGCACGGTCGACCCCGTCGCGTCGGCTTACTCTAACGGCTCGGCGGCGTTCTGTTCGACCAGCGGATCGGCGTTATCAGCCGGCAGTGTCACCACGTCGTCCGTCGAGAGGTCGTACTCCCGCTGGTCGACGCCGAATATCTCGCCCACGTCGTCCGTTATCCGGACCGTCCGCCGGTCCACGTCGGCGGCCCCAGCCGTGTCAGAGCTGGGTGGTGACTGTTGGCCGCCGTCAGTCTGCGTCGGATCCGCCGATGGGCTGGAGGGAGAGTCAGCGCTCTGTTCGGCTGGTGGTACCGGAACGTCGTTACCACCGCCCGACACGTCCGCCGGATCGGATTGACCGCGGACTGTGGGATTGCTGTCCGCGTCCGGCTCGGGCGGCGGCGTCGGTGCGTCGGAGTCCGCCGCTGGCGGCGACTGGTCCCTGCCGCTGCCCATCATGTCGGCCGCGTCGACGCCCGAGTCCGGCGTCGGCGGTGGCTCGGACTCACCGGCTGTCGCGTCTTTCGCCGCTCGTTGTGGGTCCGAGTCTGGGTCCGGATCGGGGGCCTGTCGCTCGTCCGATTTCGGCTCGTCGCCGACCGCGCCGGTCGGGGCCTCGCCGGCGATCACGTCGAGGACGTGGCCCCGGTTGGACTCGATAGCCTCGACCATTGTCTCGAACAGGTCCCGTTCCTCCTGCGTGAGGCCGTCGTCCTCTGTCGGCATGTCCGCCGCGGCCAGCGACGCCATCTTGACGATTTTACCGACGCGGCGCTCGTAGACGGCCTCGACAGTCTGTTCGGCGGTCTTAATGTCGTCGGTCAGGCGGTTGACCTCGGGCGAGTCGAACGGGTCCTCGGCGCGCTCGGCGGCGCGGTCGCGCTCCGACCGGAGCTGTTGAATGAACTGGCCGGCGTCCTCGTAGAACGTCTCGCGCAGCTGCTGGAGCTGGTCGGTCTGGCGTTCGCGCGATTGGACGGACTGGAGTTCGTCTACGTTCATTCCTTCCCCTTCTCGGCACGCCCGCGGGCCATGAGAAACACGCCCACGTGCTCTGGTACAGTCTGATTACCCGCCTCCAGTGTAAAGCTATCGCCATCTAGCTCGACGAGGCCGCCGTCGGTCACCTCGACGGTGATGTCGTGGCCCCGGAACGTTTCCGGCACGGGGTCGACCAGCGGGTCGAACGCGTCGAGGTCGTCGCGGTCGATTCGCTGGACCTCCAGCCCGCTCCCGCCGTGGAGCGAGCCGGGCAGGCGGATGAGCCGGTTCGTGTCCGTCGTCACCGGTTCGTCGATAGGCGCGTTGTCCGCCGCGACGACCTCGTGGAGCAGAATCTTCGCCAGCTGGTAGAACGCCGGATGCACGTCGATGTTCCCGGCCTCCAGCTGCTCGTAGTTCGACCGGGCGGCGTTCAGCGCCGCCGTCGCCTTCCCCTCGCCGATGCCGTCGTACTCCTGCAGTCGGTCTAGCGCGTCCGCCTCGTCCATCGCCAGCAGCTCGTCGACGACGGCGAGCATATGTCGGTGTGCGCGGGCGCTCCAGCCGCCTTCCGTCGAGAGCGTTCGCTTCTGTGCCGGGCTGGACCGGCCGGCCGTACCGGCGACGGACTCCTCGTCGACGAGTTCGTCGAACTCCAGGCCGATACCGCGGACGTAATCGACGATTTCCCGGCGCGCGTCCCGTTCGAGGTGACGGATGCGCTCGTCGCGGACGTGGACGTGGTAGCCGCGGCCGCCGGAGAAAACGATAGTAAGATCATCGAAGCCAAAATCGTCTTCCAGAAAGTCGAGCAGCCTGAGCAGCGCGTCCTTGCACTTTTCGAGCATCTCGGCGTAACTGTCCTCGCCAAGCACTACGGAGGGCAGGTGGTCGGCGTCGAGGTCGAACACGAGGTCCGAGGAGCGCCAGCCCTTGTCCGACATCGTGGAGGCGCTCGGTTCGTCGTAGCGGCCCGCGGAGAAGTAGACGTGGCGGGGCTTCCGGCGGCCGAGGAAGTCCTCGATTTCGCCGAGGTCCAGCAGCGAACGATGACGGACCATCGTCTCGCCGGGGCCCTCAGTCCACGGAATAAACCCCCATTCACGTTCGTTCGCGGCCGGCGGCGGCGTTACGGCTGCCTGTCGGTAGTGGTCGCCGAACCGGCCACGGAGGTACGCGCGGGTCCGCTCTTCCATCGGCTACCTGCTTGGGGAGGTCCCTTGAAAAGCGTTCGCTTAGCCGGGCAGGAACTTCGACAGTTTGTCGGTAATCGAGTCCTCGCCGAGTTTGAGGTAGTAGGCGTCGCCGCCGTCCTCGTAGTAGTTGTCGATCCGCCGTGTGATCTCGAAGCCGATGTGTTTGTAGAAGCCGAGTGCCTCCCGATTCGTCGCCCGGGCGTGGCAGGTCACGCTGCCGTAGTCCTCGGCGACGCGAGCGACGAGTCGCTTGCCGAAGCCGTGACCCCTGTACTCGTCGTCGACTGCGAGAAAGAGAATGTAGCCGTCGCGCCGAACCGCGGCAAAGCCGATGAGGCGGTCTCTGGAGCGGTCGATGTAGAGATAGGTGGTCGACCGTCGGTAGGCGTCGCGAAAGAACCCCCGTCGCTGCCGGAGGACGCCGTCAGCCTCGCGGATGTCTTCCTTGAGCCGCCACGCCGCGTCGACGTGTTCGTCGTCCCCGCGTTCGACGATCTGTGTCTCGATATTGACGCTCACTGCCGTATAAGTAGTAGAGGCGTGGATATAATTCCACCGCCTACAGAGAGGGGTATCCCACCGCCCAGCGCCGCGGACCGGACGAACAGGGTTAGGTGGATAGCACACGAATTCTCAGGTATGGACACACGTGTACCGAGTTTTGTCGGCACGGCCGTACTCGCGCTCACTCTCTTATCGCGGCCCGCGGCGGCACACGTCGACTACGTGACGGACGGGCCGGGCGAGGCCCTTGACGCAGTAGCGTTTGCGATATCTGTGCTGTCTAATCCGGTGAACGCGGCGGTTTTTGGCGTCTCTGGAGCGGCCGTGACTGTCGGCCTCGCGGCGTATCTCTGGGTCCGGCCGACGATTGCGGACATCGTCATCCTCCGGGACGTACTCGTCGGCTACGCGGACCTCGTCCCGTGGATGCTCCGACTCAGCGTTGGACTGCCACTCGTCGGTGCCGGCTTTCAGGGGTATCTGTTCGCCCCGACAGTGACGTTTGACCCCGCCACGAGCCCGGCTGTCCGCATCCTGTTTATCGGACTTGGTTTCACGCTCTTGTTCGGACTCGCGACCCGTATCGTCACGGCGGTCGGGCTGGTGACCTACGGCTGGGCGCTGAGCGTCGACTTCGGCGTTATTCTCGCTATGGAGTACGTGCCGGCGTTTCTGGCGCTATTGATTCTTGGCGGTGGTCGCCCGAGCGCTGACCACATGCTCCAGCAGGTCGCCAGCACTGACGGGACCTACTACGGCCGTATCGATCCGGTTCACCATCTGAAGGGCTTTCTGGACTCGGTAACGACATCGTACCGCGCATACGTGCCAGTCATCGTCCGTGTCGGCATGGGTGTGACGTTCATCTATCTCGGTCTGTTCCAGAAACTCGCTGAACCCGGGCAGGCGCTCCTGGTCGTCGAGAAATACGACCTCACCGCCGTCGTCCCCGTCGACCCCGGGATGTGGGTACTCGGGGCCGGTCTGACCGAGATGCTGGTCGGACTGGTGTTGATATTCGGCTTCATGACTCGCGGGGCCGCGGCCGTGTCCTTTGTCCTGTTTACCACGACGCTGTTCGGGCTCCCGGACGACCCGGTACTCGCGCACATCACGCTGTTCGGGATGGCCTCGGCGGTGTTCACGATGGGTGCCGGACCGCTCTCGTTCGATGACTGGTTCGGTCGGCCGGCACAGAGCGACCGTGAGACCGTCGTGTCGGCTGACTGAGCAGGCCACAGCAGTCACACAGTCAGTTCGCGCCGTCCCACTGGTCCAGCTGGGTCCGGTTCCCGCTCGCGTTGTGGTATATCGTAATCGTGTCACGAGCGCCTACGCGCCGCCCGTAGGCGTTGCCGCTGCTCAACTGCGCGATGTCGCCCGAGCCGACCATCGCGTCGGGCTCGCGGTTCGCCACTTGCGCCCAGGTGACCGACTTGCTTGGCCCTTCGAATTCGATGTTCCCGGCTTCGAAGTCGTCGCCGCGTTCGTGTGTGACGATGAGCAGTTCGTTGTCCTCGACGTAGTCATAACTGAAGTTCGCCTGCGGGCCGCCGCTATCGTCCTCGATGACGAGGACGTTCAGCCCGACAATGGCCGTCACGAGTAGCGTCAGCCCGACGAGTACGGCGACGCCGATGCCCTCAGTCATTCCGACTGTCTCAGTCCTGAACCGTCCCATAGCCGTCTATCTCCCCTAATGTGAGACGGCGTTAAATGCTGTTCGACGGCGAGGGGAAGACACATATCGGTTCAACTCGCAGCCACCGGTATGATAGACGAGACTGTCGAGGAGATCTCGGAGATGCAGACCCACAGTTCCTCCGTGGTCGCAGTCAAAGCCGCCCAGGCGCTCCGGGACCTGACTGACAGGGAGTACCCGACGGTCGAGGATTACCTCCGCTCGCTCGACCGGAACAGCAGCGCCCTCCGACGAGCGAACCCCTCGCACGCCTCCCTCCATACGACCCAGCACCGGATCGTGAACACCGTCTCAGATGCGGAGCCCGACGACGTGGCGGCCGCCAAAGAACTGACGAACGAGGCTATCGACGACGTTATCGACTCTGTAGAGTCGTCGAAAGACCGCGCCGCGGCACGCGCCGTGTCGGAGATCGCCGATGACGACGTGCTGTTGACGCATGACTTCTCCTCGACGGTCCTTGCGGCCATCGACGACGCTATCGAAGCCGGCCACAGCTTCGAGGTGTACGTTACGGAGTCGCGACCGCGTTTCCTCGGCCGAAAGATGACGCGCCATCTCTCCGACCGGGACGGGGTCGACGTGACGCTCATCGTCGATAGCGCCGCCGGCCACTTCATGTCGGAGGTCGACCGCGTGCTCGTCGGCATGGACTGCATCGTCGACGACACGCTGTACAACCGCATCGGCACGTATCCGATTGTGACGGCTGCGGCGGACAACGACGTTCCGGTAACGGTGGTCGGGGCCGCCGCAAAATACGTCGACGGGGCCTTCGCCTTCGAGAACGAGATTCGGTCGCCGTCGGAAGTACTCCGGGAGCCTGCAGACGGATTCGAGGTCGCAAACCCGGCCTACGACGCGACGCCGACACACCTGCTGGATACGGTCGTCACTGACGACGGGATCCACGAGTACTGAGGCGGACCGCTGTACGTTCGTTCGGAAGCCAGTAGGGCAGGTCCTAATAACGAAAATCGGGGTCGAAGATTCTTGTTGCTGGCAGTGAAGAAGCCATACATGGACGATACTGCCCTCCTCCGTCAGACGATCCGTCGGTGTACCGCCGTACTCGTTGCAACCCTTGCCGCTGTTGGGGTGAGTCTGCAGAGTCCGTCGGAAGCGAGCTACTTGCTCATACTGGCCACCGTCTCAGTGATGTATCTCGCTGCTGAGTTCATCAAGGTGAATCCGACTGCTGAGAACGCTGGAACGTCCTCGTCGACAGAGGAAGAGAGGTAATACGCAGTCTACCGCTGCTGGACGACGACGTCACAGTCCGGACACCGGAGCTGTAAACTGTTCTCGGTCGATTCGGCTGTCCAGTCGCCAGTCACTGCACTCTCGTGACCGCAGTGGGGACAAAACAGCGATGTCTTGGACCGCGTCTGTGGTGGTGGGTCTGAATCGACCGCACTGGTCGTGTAGATTTCGGTGGAGGTCATCAAGGAAAGGAACGCGCTGTAGGCTGAAAAATGTGTCGGCAGAATGTTTGATTGTTCACACACAATGTGGAATTAGTATAGTTTAATACCCCGAGATTGTGGATGTTCGTTCCAGATTTTGTTCTTTACATGTACATTCGGTCATCTGGAAGGTAGTCGGAATCGCCGGCCTCCATCCGCTCTGCGAGTGCCTGATAGTGGGCTTCGATGTTTGCGGCAAAGGCTTCCAGCGGCCCGGTGTCAATCTGGATTGCGTGGACTTCTTTCAGCGCGGTAAGCAGTCTGATTGCGGCCGCTACGTCGGGCGTTTGCGGGTGGGTCGGCGTCGTGAACACGCCGGTCGGAAACGACTCATCGATGCCTCGAGCGACTAGCTCCGCACTCAATCCGTCGAGGAATCCGTTCCCCATCGGTCTGATGTCGGTATCGTCGAGATACGAGTCCTGGTACGCTGGCGTTGCGATGTAGAACGGGACGTGGTCGTCCGGGCCGTGCGCGACGGGGGCGCCGGTAAGCATCGTCATGTTCGAAGCATCTAGTTTTCTCCCAGCGGTCGTGATTGCTGTGGCGAGTGAGCCAGCCTGGGCCGGCGGTACAAACCGCTCACCCACTACGACGGCAAACGACGCTGCTTCGTCGACGTACAGCCGCGTGTGATGTCTCGGGGTCCCGTTCTCGAAGGGCGTAATGAACGGTGGTTCCTTCGTCCGCAGGTGGCCGACCTCGTGCATCGAGTCCCGGTCGGCGAGATAGTCGACGGCTGTGAGGCCAGCCAGACCGTACTCAGAGACACCGACTACTAGCGTATCGACCGGTGGCCGGTCGTCAGAGACGACCACTGAAATGTTATCGGAAGACACAGTCGTTCGGTCGGAGTGAGAGGGCTAAGTAGTTCGGGAGGGGAACCCTTTTCTCGGGCCAGTGTCGATTCCATGGCATGCGTTTTGGCCCTGTCTGGCCCTTGCAGACACCCACTCCGACACCGACCGAAACCGCAACCGAGGTCACAACGGAAGTGGCAACCGACATCGGCGGGCTGTTGCCGTTCGAGATTCCGATGTGGGTGGTGAATATCGGGGAATCCTTGGTCGTCATCGGGCTGGCGATCGTCGTTTCCAGGGTCCTCGTCCGCCTTCTCGGTCGACGCGTCGCTCAGCAGTTCCGGCGGCCGAGTCTCACTCGGACGGTGCTGCGCGGCATCCGTGTCAGCGTGTATATTTTCGCATTGCTGACTATTCTAAACATCTACGGCTTGCGGCTGACGGACATCGGGCTGTCCGTGGCTATCTTTTCGGCCGTGGTTGGTGTCGTGCTGGCCCCGATCCTCGGCAGCTACATCTCCGGCGTCTTCTTGCTGGCCGACCAGCCATACGAGATCGGTGATATGATCGAACTCGCCGACACTGGCCAGCGAGGGTTCGTCGAGGACATCACGCTCAGACACACGAAGATGTTCACGCTCGACAACACGTTTCTCGTCATCCCCAACGGGGAGATTCGCCAGCGGGATGTCGTCAATTACTCCGCGGAGGACTCACGGACGCGGCTGTCCCTCGATGTGCTGGTCACCTACGAGAGTGACATCGCTGTCGCGCGGACTCTCATCGAAGCGGCGGCCCGGGAAGTAGACAACGTCATCTCCGGTGGGCCGGACATTCGCGTCGGCGCGGCCCGATATCCCGCCTCGCCGACTGTGTATATCAACAATTTCGCCGACCACGGCGTGTTGCTGACACTCCGGTACTGGGTGACCGAACCGTACAAACTGCTCGCTGTCCGTTCGAAAGTCCAGACGAACGTCTGGCAGCGGCTCGAAGATGCAGACGTCGAGATCGCCTATCCCCACTCGCACCTGTACTTCGACGACACCAGCGGTGAGATGAACGTCTCACTCAATAACGGGCTTGATGGCATAGACGGCATTGACCAGACCCGCACGGTCACCGGTGACTCGCCCGTCCCACCCTATCAGGACCCTGATGACCTCGCCGACGAGTGACGGCTAGACTGGGCATCCGGCTCGACAGTGACGATTTCGCAGTCGAGTTCCTCGCGGAGGTACTGTTCGACATCGGGGTCGTCGACCAGCCGCCGGATCATCTGCCGCCAGCGACTCGCCTGTTTGCTCCCGATGACGACGATGTCAGCGTCCTGTGCGGCGACCTCGTCGAGAATGGTCTCTTCGACGAGCATCCCCGACCGGACGACGTACCGCGTCCGCGGGACGTGGCCAAAGGACTGCTCGACGGCACGTTTGAGCTCTGTCCGGTCGACGCGGTGGCTGTTCTGGTATAGGTTTACATGCAGGACGGTGAGGTCCGCGTCTTCCTCGTCGGCGATCTGAATGGCCTCCGCGAGCGTGGCTCGGGAGTTCTCCGAGAGCGGGTATCTGACCGGAACGACGACCTGTGGCATCGGCAGAACGTACCGTGCCGAGGTTTAAATCGCTAGCGGCGAGTGAGTCGTCCGTCGACCGCCGGGGCGACATCCGTCTCGCGGACGTAGTCGGCCAGCGCTTCGTACTGGACGTCGGCGACGCTGAGCCGGTGGGACTCGGTGAGGACCGGAAACTCCAGTTCGGTGTAGTAGAGATAATTGCTCGTCGCGAGCGTGTAGGTCTCGGTATCACGCACCGGCCGCCCGTCGACACGCAGTTGCTCGACGGTTTGTGTCTCATCGTTCCAGACCAGTTCGACGCCGCTGAAATGAGCGTGCCACCAGTCCCGGTCGCCGAACGCGACCTGTTGCCCGCTTCCCTGTCGACACAGCGTCCGGAGCTCCGCGCCCGTCAGTTCAGCGACGGTCAGCGGCTCCTCGAACGGAACGACAGAAATCAGGTCGGCGACCGTCAACGCTCCATCGAGCGGAACCGTGTCGTTCCGGAGACCGCCGCTGTTCTGGAGGGCCACATCTGCGTCCGTCGCCCATCGGTACGCGTCCGCGACGAGGTTGCCGAGCCGACACTCGCCGCCGTAGGTGGTCGCCTGCCGCCGGTCGATAGGCTCGTCGACATGCCCAACAACTTCGTCCAGTCCCGCCGCGGAGAGCCTGTCCTCGATGGCTGCCGCGAGCCGGTCGTCGACAGGGCCGTCTGCGGTCTCGCGGAACTGCGCGGTCGGGTCCGGCCCGGTGAGGTCGACCTCGACAACGGCCCGGCCGTTGGCTCCGGGTCTGGTGAGCAGCGTCCCGGCGACGCGGTCGATACGGCGCTCGTGGACGTGCCCGCCGAGAATTACATCAACGTCGCAGGTGCGGGCCAGTTTCTCATCAGTCCGCCCCAGATGTGAGAGCACTACAACAACCTCCGCCCCGGAATCCCGAAGCGCTGTGGCCGCCTCACTGACGGCCTCGACAGGGTCGGTGAACGTCAGCGTCGTCGCCTGTGGATTAGCCGAAGCCGTGTCCGGATTGGTGACGCCGACGAAGCCGACCTGCATCCCGTCGACGGTCCGAATCGCCTGCGGCCGGGTCAGCCGTCGGGCGAACCGCTCGCCGTCCTGTTCGACGTTCGCAGTCAGCCACGTCTGTGGCGACCGTGCGATAATCTCCCGCGTCGCGTCGAGCCCGTGGTCGAAGTCGTGGTTACCCAGCGTCTCGAACGCTGGCGTCAGTGCGGTAAAGAGGTCGAGCGACTGCTCGCCGTCGGTGACCAGCGACAGCACCCCCGGACCGGTGTTGTCCCCGGTGCCGACCACCAGCGCATCAGCGCCATCAGCCGCGGCCACTGTCCCTGCGAATCGACCGATTCGATCGGGTGTGTCGTACGCTTTTTCGACGTCAGAGTATTGAATCAGCCGGGGACTCACACCCACAGTGCAGGGGAAGCAGTCACTAATGGTTTCCGCAGTGATTTAGCCGCTGGCCTGTCATGACTACCTATGGACGCACTCGACGGCCCCGACGGGGAGACACTGTACGTCGACCGCAGCGACGGCGACATCGGCACGAAAGGCGCGTTTTACGTCGTTTACCGCGACGCCGACCGCGACCGTCGCTGGGGCTACTTCTGTAGCAACTGCGAGACGTTCAACAACGCGATGGACTCGATGGGGCGCATCCGCTGTAACGACTGCTCGAACCTCCGCAAGGCCGAGGAGTGGGACGCCGCCCACGAGTGACGGCGGAACCCGGGCGACCGAATCGTTTTGTCTCATACCCACTTCGGTGAGTCGGATGGTCGCTCAGAGGACCGTTCCTCCGACAGTCCCGAACCACGCGCTCAGTTCAGCCGCCGTCTGTCCCGGTGAACTGTCAGCTATGTGGCTAGTGGGAACGTTTATGCGATAGCCAATGGTACTGCCTCTCAGATGGGGGCCGTTACCACATCACTCGACGAGCAGGCCCGGTCGATATTCGACGACCTCGGATACACCGTGTCGCGCACTGGCACCGAACTGCGAGCGGAACACGACTGGCGCGTCGTCACAGTCTCAGTACTCGGCTCGCAGGACCCAATACCAGAGAGCGGTGATCTGCGCTGTTTCGTCACACGTACTGGCGAGGCAACACACCTCAGCCGCCGTCTCAATCGGCTGGACGTGTCATATGACTGGGCCGTCATTGAGATCACCGAGGACGGCGACTACGAAGTGGTCCGTCACCCCGATGACATAGCCACGTCGTCTGACGCCAACACTTAGGAGTCTCTCCGTTCACCATCCGGCGTGCAAGTCGGTGTCATCAATCGAGCGCTCGAACAGCTAGTCACGAACATCGTCGACGCACTCCCGCGGCTTATAACCGCATTCGTCTTTCTCGCCATCGCTGCAGTAGGCATCAAGGCAATCATGTTCGTCGTCCAGGCCGTTCTGAAGCGGTCGTTACCCGGCGAATCGCCCGTGTACCGACAGTTTCTGTCGGTGATCGTACTCGTGTTTCTGTGGTTCGGCGTGGCGCTAGCGTTCCTCTCTATCGTCGGCCTGACGGCCATCGCCGCATCTCTCGGAACGGCGACCGGATTCCTCGCACTTGGGGTCTCGTACGCGCTCTCGGAGATGATCAAGGATGCCGTTGCCGGCGTCTACCTCCTCCGAGACCCCGACTTCAACCCCGGCGACACGGTCAAAGCCGGCGACACCACCGGGGAGGTGGCTGCCATCGAACTCCGAAAGACGCGGTTCCGTGTCGACGGTGACACCGTCGTCAGAGCCAACGCTGCCATCGAAGAACGCTGGACGAAAGTCCGCTCCGAGTCCTGAGCGCGGGGGAAGAGCCGCGCTACCGGTTCACACGAGGTGTTTAAGCCTCTCGCCATCATATTCGGTGTATGTTCGTCGGGCACGCGCTGTTTGCGTTCGCCCTCGGAGCCCTTGCCGCGTGGTGGCTTGGACTCTCCCGCGAGCGGGCGGTCCAGTTGGGCGTCGTGGCCGGCCTGTTCGCCGCGGCTCCCGACGTCGACATCGTCTACGCCCCCTTTGGGCTACTCGTCGGGGCTGCCGAGAACCTGACGGCGGACGGCTTCTGGGAGACCGCGAACGTCGTCCACCGCGGCCCGACGCACTCGCTTGTACTGGGTGCAGCACTCGCCGCCGCGGCCGGCCTCTGGGCAAGTAACTCACGGACTGGCCGAGCCATCGCACTGTCCATCGGCGTCGCACTGACTGCGCTCACGGGCACACTCAGCGGCCCAGTCGCAGGGCTCGTAATGCTCGTGTTCGTCGTCGCCGTGCTTGGGGTCGCCACAGTCGCACAGTCCCGCGATATCAGTCCCCGGACGGTGACCGGACTGGCGCTACTGGGACTGCTTACCCACCCGTTCGGTGATCTCTTCACCGGCGGCCCGCCGCCGTTCCTGTACCCCTTCGACGTGACGCTCGTCGCCGAGCGGGTGATACTCCACCCCGACCCGACGACGCATCTCCTGGCGGCGTTCGCTATCGAACTCGCGACGGTCTGGCTCGCCGTGTGGACGTACGTCCACCTCCGCGGATACACGCTGACAGAACTCGTCCGTCCCCGGGCAGCGCTGGGGATCGGCTACGGCGCAGCCGTCCTGTTCCTGCCCGCACCGACGCTGGAAAAGTCGGCACAGTTCGTGTTCAGCGTCCTCGCGCTGGGCGTCGTCGGCGCACCGACTCGGCCCTTCAGTGACGGTGTCGACTGGCTGGAGACAGTGGTGACGGGGCTGGCGGCAGTGACCATCGCTGCGCTCGCGTATGCCATGGCGTATGGGGCTGTCTGAAACAGGCCCCGCCGCCGATATCGGTCGATAGGGTTTTTCCGGTCCGGACTCACCAGACAATATGAGCCGAGACGTGGCGCGGTTGCTCCGGGACAGGCGCGTCAACGCCCTCGCGGCGTGGTGCATCGTCGCTATGCTGGCGGCCGTTTCGCTGACCAGTGCTGTTCAGGCCGACCTGCTGTGGGCTGGGTTCGCGGCCGCCGTCGCGGCGCTGGCGCTGTTTCCACCGGTCCTGCTCCGGAACCGGGATGCCATGCTCCCTTGGGAAATCCTCTTGCTGGCGGCACTGCCCGTCGTCGGTCGCCTGTTTGCGACGCTCTCGATGACTGGTAATCTCGCGACCTACCTCTCGGTCGCCGCCATCGCGCTCATTCTCGCCGTCGAACTCCAGCTCTTTACGCCCGTCCGGATGACGCCCCGGTTCGCTATCGTCTTCGTCGCTATCACCACGATGGCTACCGCCGGCGTCTGGGCCGTCGTCCGCTGGGTAGCCGACCAGTTTCTCGGGACCACTTTCATCCTCGATCCGACGGTATCCGAACACGTCATCGAGGAAGCGGTGATGTGGGAGTTCGTCGCGTCGACTATCGCCGGCATCGGTGCTGGCGTGGTTTTCGCGTACTACGTCCGTCGGCAGGCCGGGACCAGCCGCGTCCCCGAGGAGGTCCAGCCGGACGTATGAGAGTCCGTGACCGCTTCAGCATCAGCACGACGACACAGCAACGGCTCTCGCGAAGCCTGTCACTCGCACTCATCGGCCTACTTGCGGTCGGGATCGAGCGAGGCAACGTCGGTATCATCGTCAATTCGGGCGTGGCCATCCTCGTCACACAACTGCCGGCGCTGCTGGAACGGGACTACGGCATCGCGCTCGACCCAGCATTGACTCTGTGGATCACCGCAGCGGCGTTCTTCCACGCACTCGGGACTGTTGGTCTCCCGGGGGCCGAAGAGAACTTCTATGTCACCATCTGGTGGTGGGACCACTTCACCCACGCCCTCTCGTCGTCGGTCGTCGCGGCGGTCGGGTACACGACGGTTCGCGCGCTCGACGAACACACCGACGAAATCTCGATTCCCCCGCGGTTCATGTTCGTGTTTCTCCTCCTGTTCGTGATGGCATTCGGCGTCTTCTGGGAGGTGATCGAGTTCTCGATTAGCCTCGCCGCGTCGGCGACCGGGAACGACACGATTCTGACACAGTTCGGGCTCAGCGACACGATGCTCGATCTCGTTTTCGATGGTATCGGCGCTATTATTGTGGCTATCTGGGGGACCGCACACCTGACCGACGCGGTCGGTCACGTCGAGGCACTGTTGAACCGCCAGTCTCAGTGACCTGTCCGTACTTTTATCACATCGCTGTGTGAACAAATAGCACGCAGATGGTTTTCAAAAAGATCACGCTCATCGGGACCAGTTCGGAAAGCTTCGATAAAGCCGCCGACGACGCCATCGAGCGCGCGGAGGCGACACTGGACAATCTCAAATGGGTCGAAGTGGAGGAACTCGGCGTCGAAATCGCCAGCGTCGAAGGTCGCGAGTACCAGGCCGAGGTGGTCGTGGCGTTCGAACTCGAAGAGTAGCTACGTCCGGAAGGACTCGCCACAACCGCATTCGCTGACCACGTTCGGATTCTGGACGTGGAACCCGGCCCCTTGCAGGCCGCCCTCATAGTCGAGTACTGACCCTTCGATGTAGTCGATGCTGGCGTCGTCGACGAACACGCGCAGTCCGTTGCGCTCGAACACTTCATCGTCGTCTTCAGGCTCGTGTTCGAACCGCATCCCGTAGGAGAGGCCGGCACAGCCGCCCTGCTGGACGTACAGGCGGAGCCCGGATTCTTCGACATCCATGCCCTCGCTTTCGAGAAGGTCCAGTGCCTCTCCCGCTGCCTGCTCGGTGACGGCTACGTCCTCGCCCCCCAGGTTCGGATCGCCGTCGTCCGCTGTGCTGCTCATACACTTACGTGGACGCCCGAACGTGTTAACAGTGACGCCGACGGAAGCGGTCGGAGGCGACCGACCGGACCGCTGGGAGAACCGCGCTACTCCTCGAACCGTTTGCGGACGCTCTCGGCGTGTGCCTCCAGCCCCTCGGCTTCGGCGAGCGTCGTAATCGTGTCCGCGATGTCGTCCAGCGAGTCCTCGGAGAGGCGCTGGACCGTCGTCGACCGGACGAACGTGTCCACGGAGAGGCCGCCGGTGACCCGTGCGCTGCCGCCGGTCGGCAGGACGTGGTTCGTCCCAGTCGCGTAATCGCCGGCCGCAACAGGGCTGTACGGGCCGAGGAACACGGACCCGGCGGAGGGAATCCGTTCGAGAAGTGATTCGTCGTCGCCGGCCTGAATCGAGAGGTGTTCGGCGGCGTACTCCTCGGCGAAGAGGACGGCCTCGCTCATCGAGCGTGCGAGGAGGACGCCGGAGGCGTCGTTGTCCAGCGCGGCGCGGATGACGGCCTCGCGCTCCCGACCGTCGGCCTGCTCGTCGACGGCCTCGACGACCTGCTCGGCGAGGTTTTCGTCGTCGGTGACGGCAACGACGGAGGCGTTCTCGTCGTGTTCGGCCTGTGCGACGAGGTCTGCGGCGACCAGGTCCGGGTCCGCGTCGCCGTCGGCGACGATCATGATTTCGGAGGGGCCGGCGAGGAAGTCGATGGCAACGTCGCCGCGGACCTCGGCTTTCGCCGCCGTGACCCAGCGGTTGCCGGGGCCAACGACGATGTCGGTCGCGCTGACGGTTTCAGTCCCGTAGGCAAGCGCCGCGATAGCCTGTGCGCCGCCGACCTGGTAGACGGCGTCGGCCCCGGCGACGTGGATGGCGGCCAGCGTGACGGGATTGACCTCGTCGGCTGGCGGGGTGGCAACAGCAACGTGTTCGACGCCGGCGACCTTCGCCGGGATGACGCCCATCAGCGCGCTGGAAGGGTAGGCCGCCGTGCCGCCGGGCGCATACACACCAGCGCTATCGAGCGGCCGGTACCGACGACCGAGTTCCCGTCCGTCGAAATCGTCTCGCCAGTCTTCGGGGACCTGTCGCTCGTGGAACGCGCGGATGTTCGCCGCGGCGTCCTCGATGGCCTCGCGCACGTCGTCGTCGATTTCCTCGTAGGCTCGCTCGGCGGCGTCCGTAATGTCGATGTTGCCCACCGAGACATCGTCGAACTCCTCGGCGAACCGCCGCAGCGCCACGTCACCCTCCTCATGGACCTGCGAGACAATATCGCGGACATCGTCTCTGACGGCGTCGACACCGGCGTCGCGGTCGAAGAAGGCGGCCCGTTCGTCTGGACCCAAGTCGGCTATCGGCCGTACGTTCATACGCCTGATTCGGGACGGGGCAAAAAACGGGTTTCCCTTCGTCGGCCGGCAACGGCAATACAGCGGAGTGCAGGAGCAATGCACTGTAGCCGTCGAGCGGCAGATGCTCCGGAGCAGAAGCGTCCCGAGGACGAGGAGCAGGCGCGGTACATTGACTGACTGCCGGTCGCTCCCTCGTCACCGTTTTCCGGCACTCGGGCCTACACCAGGTATGGATTCAGTCGACGACCATCGTCGCCGGACGACCGACCTGCCCCCAGCGACGACCGAGTATTTCGCGCCGGAGCTATCGACTATTGAGAGCTATCTGGAGACGGTCCCGCCAACTATCGACACAGCGACCGGCGATGCCGCAGTCGGTCCGATACACGGCCTCCCGTGGTTCTACGTGGCCGACCTGACCGGCTGGCGCGGCAGCACGCTCGCCCGACTGCTGGCCGCAGAGCGGGACGCTGACTGCTATGAGGTCTCAGCTGGCGCTGCGGACGCGCTCCCGTCTCTCTGGTCGCTCATCGACGAGAGCGGGGACAGCCCCGTCGTGCTCCACCTAGACCTTCAGGGTGAGGGCGGGCGGATTGTACGCACGCTTCGGGAGGCGCTCCGGCGCGGCTATGAGTACAGTCCCGACGGCTGGGACGAACCCGTGAGCGGTGAGCCGGCAAACCTCCACGTCATGTTCACCGACACCAACCCCTCGAAGCGCCTATCCGTGCCACTGCCCGCCGCGACGACGCCAACCACCGGCGCTGTCCTCTCGTATGCGCCCCGCCGGAGTATGCTCCCGGAACGGCCCGACGGGACGACCGCGCTTCCGGACCCGCCAGCGCTCCACGACCGCGAGGCCGAACTTGAGCAGTTCCTGCTGGCTGCGCTGGCTGAACGCGGTAGCGACGACGCCAGACAGCAGTACGTCGACAACGCTGTCGACATCCTGTCGATAACCCACTCGCTCATTGGGAAGCGCGACCTGCTGTTCGACGTGTCACCGCGGCTGGCGCTGAAATACGGGTCGCTCTTGGACAATCTCTCGGTCGGTGCGGCGACGGAGCGACTCGGACGGGACGTACTCGGGCAGGTGCCACAGAGTCCTGGGAGCGAGGACATTAGGGCGACGTTGCAGGATCTGTTGCCGAAATAGGTGACCGAGAAAGCGGTTGTACCGGCGTTCGGGCGCACTCAGTTCGCGTCGCTGACGATTTTGATGACCGCTCCCTCCTCCAGCTCCGTCTCGTCGCTGATACGCCGGTTCTCGCGGGCGTCGACGGCGTGGATGTAGCCGTCACCGATGTCGGAGTGGACGGCGTAGGCGAGGTCCTTGGGCGTCGCGCCCCGGCGCAGCAGGAACGCGTCGGGGAGGACGTTCTCCTGCCCGTCTGTCCAGTGCGTTTCGTTCTGGACGGGGTAGGCCGTCAGGTGGTCCAGCAGGTCGTAGACGGCAGTGTCGAGCGCGCCCTGCACGCCGGTGCCGCCGTACTCCTCCATGACGCCGCGGATGCGGTTCAGCCCCTCCCGTTGCTGGTCGCTCACCTCGCCGACGATATCGAAGTCCGGGTCGCCCGGGTCGTAATCGATGACCCCCGCTTTCGCGGCGTTTCGCAACGCGAGTTCGCCGTCAGCCGTCGCGGGTACGACCACGTCGGCGGCGTCCTGCAGGGCCTCGATGTTCCCTTCCGGGGCGATGTCGGCCTTGTTCGCGACGACGACGAGCGGCTTCGTCCGCTGGCGAATCTCCGTCGCCAGCGCCTCGCGGTGCTCGTCGGTCCAGGCGATGGGGTCCTCGGGATACTCCAGGTCTCGCAGCGTCCGCGCCACGTCGAGTTCCGAGGCTCCGACGCCGGCCAGCATATCAACGAGCGACTCGTCGAGTTTGAAGTCCGGCGAGCGTGACTGCCGTTCGATGGACTCCCAGTTGCGCTCGACGATGCTTGCGAGCCACAGGTCCATCTCCTCCTCGATGAAATGAACGTCCTCGACGGGGTCGTGCTCGCCGACCTCGACGGGTTCGCCCTCGGCGTCAGTTCCGCCTGAGGCGTCGACGACGTTGAGGATCACGTCGGCGGTCGACAGCTCGTCGAGGAACTGGTTCCCGAGGCCGCGACCCTCGTGTGCGCCGGGGACGAGGCCGGCCACGTCGATGAGCTCCACCGGAACGTAGCGTTTGCCGTCCCGGCAGTTGTCGTCACCACAGCGTTCATCGCGGTCGAGACAGGGACACTCCGTCCGGACGTGGCTGACCCCGCGGTTGGCGTCGATGGTCGTGAAGGGGTAGTTCCCCACGTCCACGTCGGCCATCGTCGCCGCCTTGTAGAAGGTAGACTTGCCGGCGTTCGGTTTGCCGGCCAGCGCGATAGAGAGCATGCCAGGGCCTACCAGTGGCCACCGAAAGGGGGTTTCGGTTCGGCCCTACAGGCCGACCCACTCGCCGCGCTCGTCGCTTTGCTCGATAGCATCGAGGACCCGCTGTGCGGCGAGTCCGTCGGCGAAGGACGGCTTCTGGTCGCCGCCCTCAACGACGGCCGAGAGGAACTCGTAGTTCTCGTGGACGAACGTGTGCTCCCAGCCGATAACGTGGCCGGGTGGCCACCAGTGGTCGACGTACGGGTCGTCGGCGTCCGTGACCAGCACCTGCTGGAAGCCGCGGTCGCCCTCGGTGAGCACCTCCAGTTCGTTCAGGCGTTCGAGGTCGAACTTTATCGCGCCCTTCGACCCCTCGATTTCGATGGTGTGGGCGTTCTTGTGGCCGTTGGCGACCCGCGACGCTTCCAGCGTTCCCATCGCCCCGCTGTCGAACTCAATCTGAGCGCTGTAGGCGTCGTCGACGGTCACCGGGCGCGTCTCGTCGCTCCCCTCGACGGGGCGTTCCTCGGTGAACGTCCGGAGATGGCCGCTCACCTCCGTTATCTCGCCGGCGGCGTCGCCGAGCAGGAACCGGGCCAGGTCGACCGTATGGGAGCCGAGGTCGCCCAGCGCCCCGCTACCGGCCATCTCCTCGTCGTTGCGCCAGGACCACGGCGCGTCCGGGTCGACCAGCCAGTCCTGGAGGTACTGCCCGCGGAAGTGGTGAATCTCGCCGAGCGCGCCGTCGTCGATGAGTCCCTTCGCGTACTGGATTGCCGGGACGAAGCGGTAGTTGAACGCCGCGCCCGCGGGCACGCCGGCGTCGGCGGCCGCCTCGGCCATCTCTTCGGCCGTGTCGAGCGTGGGCGCGAGCGGTTTCTCACAGAACGTGGGCGTGCCGGCCTCCAGTGCCGTGATGGACGGCTCGGCGTGGACGTGGTTCGGGCCGAGGTTGTAGAACACGTCCACCTCGTCGACGACGTCCTGCCAGTCGGTCGCCGTCCGGTCGAAGCCGAGTCGGTCGGCCGCGTCGGCCAGCGCGTCGGCGTCGCGGCCGACGAGGACGTCCTTGTTGACGGCCGGCGCTTCGGGGAAGAACATGGGCAGGCGGTCCAGCGCGTTCGCGTGGGCCTTGCCCATGAACCGGTAGCCGAGCATGCCGATGTCGAGGGTCATACCCGGCTGTTCACTCGGGGCTGAAATAACGCTCATGGTGACGGCAGGGCGGCGGGCCGCTGCGAGGGAAAAGACAAAACGGGATGCGAGCGATGACCCTGCATGGCCACTGAAACGACCGTTCGTATTGAGGATATCATGTCGACGCCCTTAGAGACGATTTCTGCCGACGAAACCGTCAAAGCGGCCGCAACGCAGATGCAGGCCCAGAACATCAACGGCATCTTCGTTCCCGGGGCGCAAGCGGGGATCATCACGACCACCGACATTGTCGACGCCGTCGCGGCCGGGAAGGATCTCTCGTCAGCGACTGTGGGCGACGTGATGACCTCGCCGGTCGAGCGGGTGACGACCTCGCTCGAACTGGGCGAGGCCGCCGCGATGATGACGACCTACGACATCAAACACCTCCCGGTCATCGACGAGCATCAGGACTACGTCGGCATGGTGTCCTCGACGGATATCACGCAGGCGCTCTCCTAAAACGGATATTCTCCGGCGGCTATTCAGATGAAGTCGTCCAGACCGGACGCGTCGCCGTCGTTGTCACCCGTTCCGGGCAACGCGTCGGCGATAGCCGAGGTGAACGAGTCGAGACCGCGCGTCTGATACCAGACCGTTCCGGGACCGGTGAAGTCCATCACGAGGCCCTCGCCGCTGAGTAGCGTCGACTTGAGGCCGCCAACACGGTGGGCGTCGAAGTCGACCGACTCCTCCCAGGCGACGACGTGGTCGTTGTCGATGGTGTAGGACTCGCCGGCGTCGAGTTCGACGGTCTCCAGCCCGCCGAAGGCCTCGATAAGGACGTTCCCGGTCCCTTTCAGCGCCAGCGGCGTGATGCTCGCGCCGGCCAGCAGCGACTGGATGCCGCCGAACTCCGAGTCGATGTCGATGTTGGGATCGGCCGCGAGAAACGCCCCGTCGACGGCGTACAGCGTCTCACCGGTGAGTTCGTGGTGGTGAACGTCGCCGGGCGTCGGCGGGGCGAGGGTGACGGTGCCGGAACCTCCCGTGGCAGTGAACTCATTAGCGAGCAGCGATTCGCCACCCAGCATCGACTTCGCGGAGCTAAGAAGGCCGTCCCGGCTGGTTGTGGTTTCGATTTCGATCGTCGGCGAGTGGCTGACCATCGCGCCGGGTTCGGCGAGTATCGACTCGCCGCTGTCGAGGGCGGCGCGGACGTGCGTGTACGAGGGCTTGTGTGTGAGTTCGATATCCATAGAGTGTCACTGGATACGGGAATCCGGTCGTAATATCTCACAGACACTATATAAGCGTACGTGCCGGGAAAGCCGCGTCGCTCGTTGTACCGGTCACTCGGCCCAGTAGGCGTCGCCGGGCCGAGTCTCAAAGACAGCGCGGTCGAGTACGTCGACCGCTTTCTCCAGCCCCTCACGTGCGCTAGTGAGCGAGTCCTCGTGTTCGATAGAGAGCGCGCCGTCGTAGCCGACCATCCGCAGCGTCGACACCACGTCCTTCCAGTGGGATTCGTCGTGGCCGTAGCCGATAGAGCGGAACAGCCACGATCGGTCCGCTTCGTCCGTGTACGGCGCGGTGTCCAGCACGCCCTTCTCCCGAGCGTTGGACTCGTACACCTTCGTATCCTTGGCGTGGACGTGATGGATGGCGTCGTGGTCGCCCAGCAGGCGGATGGCCTCGGTCACGTCGATGCCCTGCCAGTACAGATGCGACGGGTCGAAGTTCGCGCCGATGCGGTCGTTCGTCCGGCGGCGCAACTCAAGCAGGCCGCGCGGTTCGTACACCAGCATGTTGGGATGCATCTCGATAGCGACATCCACATCGTGTGCGCCCGCGTGAGCCGCGAGGTCCGACCAGTACTCGTCGGCGACGCGCCACTGGTACTCGTGGGCGTCGGCGTGCTCGGTCGGCCACGGGGCCGTAATCCAGTTCGGGACCTCGTCGTCGGGGCCGCCAGCGGGCAGCCCGGAAAACCCCGTGACGGTGTTGACGTCGAGCTGGTCGGCCAGCCGAATCGCCGCCCGGAGTTCCCGGTCGGCCTCGGCGGCGCGCTCATCGTCGGGATGGAGTGGATTGTTGTGTGTCGCCAGCGCGCTCACGTAGAGGTCGTGTTCGTCAAGGAGCGCCTGCAGTTCGGCCTGTTTCTCTTCCTCGTCGAGATACGCCTGCCGGTCGAGGTGGTCGTCACCGGGGAAGCCGCCACACCCCAGTTCGACCGCATCGACGCCCAGGTCGCTGAGATACGCCAGCGCCTCGTCGAGTGACTGTCCGCCCAGAGGAACCGTCAGTACGCCGATATCCATACCCAGCGATACAGCCGGTGTCAAAAAAAGCGTACTGCCGACGCTCTGGTCACACTGTCCGGCTAGCATGCGATACAGACCAGAAAGAATACCGAGGAGACAGGTCGGCGTAAAGGATTAACGCCGGGAGTGCGGTGGTACTGTCATGATTGTGGCCGTACTCGGAACCGGACAGCGGGGGCGGGATATCGCACAGCGGTGTGTCCGTGCGGGCCACGAAGTGCGTCTTCGGGGAACGGATGCGACGGACGTGATGGACCGAGTCGACGAGATTCGGCGGGCACTAACCGAGGATGTCTCGGCCAGTATCGACGGAACCACCGGACTCGAAAGTGCCGTCAGCGGCAGCGACATCAGCATCGACGTAACCGATGGCGGGAGGGACAGCCACCGAGAAGTGGTCGCCGAAGCGGAGACGATGGTCGAGGAGGAGACGCTCATTGCCGTCAGCGACACGTCACTGTCAGTGACTGCCGTCGCAACTGGCCTGCGGAGTCCGGACCGGGCGGTCGGTCTCAATCTTGTTGCCCCGCCGGACGGCGCTATCGTCGAGGTCGTCATCGCCGAACAAACGACAGCGGCGACCCGCGACCGAGTCACTGACTTCGTCGAGAGCCTGGACGCCTCGCCGATCGTCGTCCGCGACACACCGGGGTTTGCCGCGCTCCGACTCGAACTCGCGACTATCGCCGAAGCGATCCGGATGGTCGAGGACGGCGTCGCCGGCGTTCGTGATATCGACCGGACGTTCGAGCGTGGCGGCTCGGATCGTGACGGACCGCTCGTTCGCGCTGACCGGCACGGACTGGAAACGGTGTTGACGGCCCTAGAAGACCTCGCCGAGCGGCTCGACGAGCGGTTCGAGCCGCCGGCGCTGCTGCGTCAAAAGCTCGCGGATGGGCAACGCGGTGCAGTCTCCGGCGAAGGATTCTACGTCTGGGAAGACGGCGAGCCTACGACCGGAGCCGCCCCGGACCCGGACGTACCAACGCGAGACAGCGACCCTGATCTCAGATGAGCACGCAGGAGGACACCCCGGCCGAACAGGAAAGAGAGGACGACGAGTTCGCGACCCTGTTCGACGAGCTACAGGAGCTAGAACAGCTTGTCGACTCCGAACACGAGCGCCAGCAGGTCCGGGACGCGATGCGCGCGGCCGCGGACTCACAGGACCACGAGCCTGCGACCTTCGGACGGGTCGTTTGGGGCTTCGGACGGTCCGACCTCGCGGAGGCGTTGCTGGGCTCGCTGTTGTTCGGGATACCCATGGCTGTCGAGGGCGGGACAGTCGACGCCGGCCGCCACATCGCCCAGCATCCGCTGTATCTCGCGGCGACTGTCATCATCGCCATCGGGCTGGTCATCTCGATTCTGTACGTGGCCGACTTTCAGGACGTGCGGGTGGCGAACCCGATTTTCGGGCTGATTCCCCGGCGACTCGTCGGCGTCACCGGAACGGCGCTGGTCGTCTCCGTCGCCCTGCTTACGGGCTGGGGGCTGGTCGAGTGGTCGGCGGACCCCGCAGTCGTCTACGAATCGGCCTGCATCTGTGCCGTGGCGTTCGTTCCGATGGCGATCGGCGCGGCGCTCGGGGACATTCTGCCCGGGAACTAGGGCCATGGCAGGCTCTCGCGGTGGCGGTCGCGTTTGGCAATCGTTAAAAGCCGCGGTCGGATACGGGGAGGTATGAGCGAGAGCCAACAGAAACAGGCGCGCAAGTGCGTCTCGTGTGGCATCAACATCGCCGGCACGAACGCCGCCGCGTTCAAGTGCCCGGACTGTGGCCAGCAGATCTACCGCTGTGCCACCTGCCGGAAGCAGAGCAACCTCTACAAATGCCCGGACTGCGGCTTCATGGGGCCATAACAATGGGGAAAGTAGCAGCCAAAATCAAAGTCATGCCGGAGAGTCCGGAAGTCGACCTCGACGACCTGCAGGAGCGTCTCGAGGGTGTGCTTCCCGAAGGAACGAAGATCAATGGATTCGAGCGCGAGGACGTCGCCTTCGGCCTCGTCGCGCTGACGCCGACGGTCATCGTCCCCGACGACACTGGCGGCACGGAAGCCGTCGAAGAGGCCTTCGCGAACGTCGATGATGTCGAGTCGGTCTCCGTCGAGAGCACCGGTCGCCTGTAATCGACTCGCCGCCGTCGTTTTCTACTTGGACCCGTAGCGACTGCAAGAGCGTGACCAGCGACAGTCGCGGAACGCACGTTTTATTAGGGCGACCGGATTAGCGAGGAGCAAGAATGCCTAGTTCAAACGGACCCCTCGAAGGAACGCGAGACAAGCTCAAGAACAAGCCCCGCGACCGCGGCACCTCGCCGCCACAGCGCGCCGTCGAAGAGTTCGACGACGGCGAGAAGGTCCACCTCAAAATCGACCCGTCCGTGCCCAACGGGCGCTTCCACCCACGATTCGACGGTCAGACCGGGACCGTCAAAGGGACGCAGGGTGACGCGTACAAGGTCGACATCGTCGACGGTGGCAAGGAAAAGACCATCATCGTCACCGCTGCGCACCTGCGCCGGCAAGAATGACGATATTTAAAGAGAAAGTCAGCGAGGAGTTCCTGACGGTCGCGGAGACCAAGGAGATACTCGAAGACCTCGAGATGGAGCGGGCGGCCGAGGAGGACCGCGAGATGCGCTACGAGCTCAAGCGAGCCATCGAGCACGTCAACCGGTTTGCCCTCCTCGACCCCGAGGAGTCGCTGCAACTGGTCGAAGAGCTCGAAGAGCTTGAGAAGGTCGACACGCCGACGGCCTACAAGATCGCGAACCTGCGACCGCTGGACCGCGATGAGCTTCGGGCCGTGTTCGCCCAGGAGCGATACACGCTTGACGGTGACGAACTCGACGAGATTCTCAACATCGTCAAGCAGTACGCATAACGAGGGACTCGTCAGTTCGGTTCTTCGCCGTTCTCTCTACGTTCACGGATGAGTAGCCATGCGAACAGTATTCGGTTCCTGCTGCGCCAGACTGACATGAAGGGAGCGACGGCGTCCCGTGAAGCGGTTCGGGGCATCCACCGGCATTAAGTATGCTGTACTCGTACTACCTGACATGACTGAATCGGAGAGCGGCGGCGACACTATGATGGCAGCTGTCCTCGATGTGCTCCCGCACGGACGGCCAGGAGACGACCGGCCGCAGCACCAGAAGGAGCCGCTCGCGTACGCGCTCGACATCGATGAGTTCTATATTTACGAGTTGCAGCTTGCGGATAAGGACGCTGACATCGCCTTTGGTGACCGCGTTGACTTGACGGAGTTCGGCCGCGTGACGGAAGTCGAGTTCGAGGACATCCCCAGCGGCGCCCGTTCGGAACTCGACTACGCCGTCGAAGAAGTCGTCGAGGCAAACGAGCAGCGGTTCGTCGACTTCTACAACGACGCGCAGCCGATCACACTGCGGCTCCACCAGCTGAACCTCCTGCCGGGTATCGGGAAGAAGCTCCGGAACACGATTCTCGACGAGCGAAAGCGAAAGCCCTTCGAGAGCTTCGAGGACCTCGAAGAGCGCGTTAGCGGTCTCCACAGCCCGAAGGAGACGCTTGTCGAGCGGATACTCGAGGAGCTACAGGACGATGACCTGAAGTACCGGCTGTTCGTCCGGCGGGAAGAGCAGTCCTCGTAAGGCGACCCTTTTCTACCGCGACCCGCTACGGCCCGCTAATGACCACGACCGAGACAGGGAGTCGGGACCCCGACGCACTCGTCCGGCGGGCCGGGAAACGGGCCGACACCCGGCAGGACCAGCACTTCCTCGTCGACGACCGGGTGCTGGACCGGATTCCCGAGTACGCGACCGACGCGGCCATCGACACCTCGCACGTGCTGGAAATCGGTGCTGGCCCGGGCGCACTGACGGACCGTTTGCTCGCGACGGCCGAGCGCGTGACCGCAATCGAACGCGACCCGGACTTTGCGGCCCACCTCCGCGAGGAGTTCGCCGAGGAAGTCGCGGCGGACCGGCTCACTATCGTCGAGGGCGACGCACTCGAAGTTGACTTGCCGGAATTCACCGCCAGCATCTCGAATCTGCCCTACGGCGCGTCCTCGGAAATCGCCTTTCGACTCCTGCCGGAGCAGCGCCCGCTCCTGTTGATGTTCCAGCAGGAGTTCGCCGAGCGGATGGCCGCCGAGCCCGCGACAGACGATTACGGCCGGCTGTCGGTCACGGCGGGCCACTACGCCGACGTAGAGGTCGTCGAGACGGTGCCGCCGGAGGCGTTCGACCCACAGCCCCGGGTCACGAGCGCGCTCGTCCGAACGACGCCGCGACAACCCGACTACACCGTTCCCAGCGACGACTTCTTCCTGGACTTCCTGAAGGCGGTGTTCACCCAGCGACGGAAGACGATGCGCAACGCCGTCCGCAACACGGCCCACATCTCCGGGCTGGGCGACCCCGACGCGGTTGTCGAGGCCGCCGACGAGGACCTCATGAGCGCCCGCGCCGGGAAGCTCACGCCGGCCGATTTCGCCACGCTGGCGACACTGGCGTACGAGGTCGGCGAGCCGGAGGCCTGAGATGGGCGAGGAGCCGAGCGACGCGGCCGACGCTGGCGGGGGCGACGACTCCGGCGACCGTCCCTCGCTGGCCGACCAGCGCGGCGTGGAATCGGTGTACCAGCCCGCTGAGGACTCGGACCTGCTGGCCCGGACAGCCCGCAAACGAGTCGATGCAGGCGATACCGTCCTCGACGTGGGGACGGGCTCCGGCTACGTCGCGGCGACGCTCGCCGACGCCGGCGCGCGGGCGGTCGGGGTCGACGTGAGCCCGCTCGCGTGTCAGGAGGCCGCCGACAACGGCGTCACCGTCGTTCGTGGCGACCTTGTTGAACCGTTCCGTGCAGACGCCTTCGACCTCGTGGCGTTCAATCCCCCGTATCTGCCGACGCCGCCCGAACAGGAGTGGGACGACTGGATGGAACACGCACTGTCGGGGGGCGAGGACGGCCGCCGGCTCGTCGACCCGTTCCTCGAAACTGTCGAGCGCGTGCTGGCCCCGGGCGGCGAGGCACTCATGCTCGTCAGCAGTCTCACGGATCCGGACGCGGTGCGGGCGTACGCGAGCGAACACGGGCTGGCGAGCGAGCAGCTTGCGAGTGAGAACCATCCGTATGAAGCGCTCGTCGTCCTGCGGTTCTACCGCGACTGATTACTACCGTGCATTTAATCGAATAGGAAATATTAAAGCCCGTCATTTCATAGCCCAGAGCAATGACACAGGTAATCGCCACGACCCCTGGGCTCTTTCCGCTCCCGGACTGGGCCAAGGACGAACTGGCAGATCTGAAAGGCCATCAGAAGACCGACCTCATCTCGGGCGACGAGTCCGGCGAGGTCGTTGCGGCCTACGACGAAGCCCGCGAGGAAGTCATCGGCGTCCAGCAGGACGCCGGCCTTGACCGCGTTGTCGAAGGTCAGTTCCGCTGGGACGACATGCTCGCGCACCCGCTCGCGGTCCACGACAACGTGGAGACGAAAGGCATCGTCCGCTACTACGACAACAACAACTTCTATCGGGAGCCGGTCGTGCAGGGCGACCTTGGCGCGGACGGCGGCGACGTGGCCGCGGACCTCGGTGCGGCCGCCGACTTCGTCGACGAGGGACTGCAGGCGGTCCTCCCCGGGCCGTACTCGCTTGCGGACCTCGCTACCGACGAGCACTACGGTGACAGCGCCGACTTCCTCGACGCCATCGCCGACTTCCTCGTTGAAGAAGTGAAGTCCTTCCCGGATGTCGAGACGCTGTTCCTGCTTGAACCGTCGCTGGTCGAGAACACGCCCGAGGACGGCGAGGACGAACGCGCCGCCGAGGCGATCGACGCCGTGGCCTCGGCCGCCGACGCCGAAGTCGTCGCACACACCTACTGGGGCGCAATCGAGGAGAAGGCCTACGCGCACCTGATGGATGCCGACGTCGACGCCATCGGCTTCGACCTCGTGGCGAACCACGACCAGACCGTCTACAACGTTCAGGAGTACGGCACCAAAGACGACGTGGCGCTTGGCGTCGTCGACGGGCAGAACACGCTCGTCGAGTCCCCCGAGACCATCCGCGACCGTATCGACTGGTTCGAACAGCAGACCAACACCGCCTATGACACCGTCTACGCGACGGCGAACACGGAGACGTTCTACCTCCCGGTGAACAAGTTCGAAGACAAGCTCGAAGCACTCGCAAACGCCGCGGACCTGGAGGCGGCGGAGGCATAACCCATGACAGGACCACGTGACCAGTTCAAACCGGCGGACCACCCGAACGACCACTTCCTGCTGACGACCGTCGTCGGCTCCTACCCCAAGCCCAAGTGGCACGACCGTGCCCGCGAGCTGTTCGAGGACGAGGACGCCGACTTCGGCGAAGACGAGTGGGAAGAATCGAAAGACGACGCCTCCCGGCTCATCACCCACGAGCACGAGCGAGCGGGCCTGGATGTCATCTGCGACGGCGAGATGCGCCGCAACGAGATGGTGGAGTACTTCGCCCACCGCATCGACGGCTACGAGTTCAACGGCCGCGTGAAGGTGTGGGGCCACAACTACTTCGACAAGCCGAGCGTCGCCGACGAGGTCGAGTACGGCGAGCAGTGGCTCGTCAAGGAGTTCGAGTTTACCGACGAGGTGGCCGAGCGGCCGGTCAAAGTCCCGATTACGGGGCCGTACACGCTCGCCAACTGGTCGTTCAACGAGGTGTACGACAGCGAGGAGCAACTGGCCTACGAGCTGGCTGACCTCGTCAACGAGGAGATTGAGGCGCTGGTCGAGGCCGGTGCCCGCTACATCCAGATCGACGAGCCGGCACTGGCCACGACGCCGGACGACCACGCTATCGTCGGCGAGTGTCTAGAACGCATCGTCGATGAGATTCCGGACGACGTGCGTCTGGGCCTGCACGTCTGTTACGGTGACTACTCGCGTATCTATCCCGAGATTCTGGACTACCCGGTCCACGAGTACGACCTCGAACTGGCCAACGGCGACTACGACCAGCTCGACGTGTTCAAAGACCACGAGTTCACGAAGGACTTCGCCATGGGCGTCGTCGACGCCCACGTCGCCGAGGTCGAGTCTGTCGAGGAAATCAAGGAGAACATCAAGAAGGGTCTGGAGGTCGTGCCGCCGGAGCGGCTCACCGTCTCGCCGGACTGCGGCGTGAAACTCCTGCCGCGCGAGGTCGCCTACGGCAAGATGGAGAACATGGTGCAGGCCGCCCGCGAAATCGAAGAAGAGCTGGACGCCGGCGAGATCGATGTTGTCGCGAGTGGTGCGGAAGCGCACGCAGACGACTGAATCGACGAGAAGGATCGACCACGAGTTGGCAACCGTTTTTGTAGCGGACGAGTAGCGAGTACCCGAACACAGCGGGGAGACTCTCGGATTTCGGTATGACTGACCGTATTTTCGACGAAGGTTGGCCACGATTTCGGCAGCTATCGAAGTCTCTCGGGCGCACCGCACCCGGATCCGGCAAATGTCGCAGACAGGGGCAGCGGGTATCCGGGTCTGGGATCAGACAAAACCTGTGGCATCGCTGGCTAGCGGTGTCTCGAACAGGCAATCACGGGCCTGCCTGAACACAAAAGCTCCCGACATGCAACCGTTAAGTTTCTTATGAATCCTCGAATCCATCAGCTAAACTGGAAGCTATTTGCCGGTAGTTTGTTCGACAATTATCGAAACTAACATCGACCTAAGAGGAATATTATTGTCGCTATACTAATAATATAAGGGCCTTCTCCATTCAGGTAAATATTCTATATTATGCATATAGAGCACCTCATACCGCTAATTCCAGTTCTCTACTTCGTGTGGTGTGTTGGCACGTAAGTCTGGGAAAGAGTTTTGAGGGTCTCTGGAGAAGCTAGCGATGAGAAAGCTATGACAGGGGACACACATCTTCGGGCAGAGCTGTATCTTCGCGGAGATACCTACGGCACGTTCGACGCACAACAGCAGGTACTCAATCGGGTGAAGCGACTGGAGGCAAACGGCGTGTTCAGCGAGTCGATGGTCGCCGGTGAGTGGCAACGGATCAGGACGATGGCGGAGGACAAGCGGTCGGAAGCCATCCAGACCTACGAGGAGTTCACAGGCTGGGCGGCCCGGAACGGTCACTCGCTCGAACCGGCGTTCGAGCGACGGAACCGGAGCTACGTCGGGATGGACCGCATCGACGACGTGGTCGTGTTCCCGGTCGTCTCGCTGGCCATCTACGACGGCGACGACCTGGAGGGTGTGTTCCCGTGCTCGGACGAGGAACGGACTTACACTGTCGGCGACGCGCTCGAAGCCTTCGAGCGCGGCGACGAGGATTGGCTTGCACAGTTCGACTCCCTCTCGGTCGACCGGACCGACCCGCTGCTGGAACCGGGCGTCGACGCGACGATTTAACCGCGCAGCGCGTCGACCGGTTCCTCGCTCGCTGCTTTCCAGGCCGGATACAGCCCGCTGACGATACTCGTCAGCACCCCAAAGGAGAACGCTGCACCGACGTACCAGGCGTTTGGTAGCCTGAAGACAGCCATCGCATCGCCGACAGCGTAGTGATTTATCGCCAGTCCGGCCCCGAGACTCAGAATGACACCAGCGATGCCACCGAGGAATCCGAGCAGCGTCGCTTCCATCAGCATCACTTTGAGGACGTCCCGCTTCTGGTATCCCACTGCCCTGAGGACGCCGATCTCTTCCCGTCGTTCGACGGTGGACATCAGCATGACGTTGAGAATGGAGATGCCAGCCACGAGCAGCGAAATCGATGCGATGCCGGCGAGGACGGTGTTGATGATCTGGAACTGCTCTTCGATGGTGTCGACGAGTGAGCCGAGTTCCTGAACGAAGACCCGCTGCTCGCGGTCGTTGAGCGCGTCGCGGATCCCAATCGCCGTTTCGTTGGCCTGTGTCCCGGTCGACTCGATAACGTACACTTCCGAGTAGCCGCGCTGGTCGAACGAAGCAGCCGGCATGATGATTCGGTTATCGGGGTTTGTCGAGGAGAACGGGTCGCCTTCTTCGAGAACGGCCCGGACGCGGACGCTGGTCCCGTTGACGGTAATCTGGCTCCCGGGATGCAGTTCGTGCTCTTCCGCGACATTGGAACCGACGAGTGCACCGGATCGGAACGGCGATACCCGTCCCTCCTTGGCCTCGTACAGCGCTGCAGCGTCCTCAACGCCGTATATTGTTTCCCTGACTGCGTCCTCGCGGTTGTACGACACCGGCTCTACACGTGTCTTTACCGGCGACACAGTCGCTGTCGGACTTGCCTCTCTGCGAATCGTGCGGATGTCTCGTTCGGTGAGTTCAGTGATGTTTTCGCCGGAGTTCGGGTATACCGTGAGCTGGTTGCCGACGTTACCGAGGTTCTGGGTAAACGAGTACTGGAGCGCGACGCCGAACATCCCCAGCGAAGCGATGGCAACGACACCGATGACGATACCCAGCGACGCCAGCAACGACCGCATTTTCGTTCGCGTGAGGTTGCGCCGCGCCATCAGCGCGGCCGGGAAGAACCTACCCGCCATTCTTCCGTTCCCTCCCGATTGTTCCGTCGACTAAGTGGACGGTTCGGTCGACGTATTCGTTGACAAGGTCATCGTGCGTGACGGCGACGATTGCCACGTCGTCCTCGTCGGCGATGCGACGGAACTCGTCGAGTATCTGCCGCCCGGTCTCGCTGTCGAGGTTACCCGTCGGCTCGTCGGCGAGAACGACCTTCGGGCTGTTGATGAGCGAGCGCGCGATGGCGACGCGTTGCTTCTGGCCGCCGGAGAGTTCGTCTGGCTTGTGGTCCAGTCGGTCACCGAGCCCAAGCCGCTCCAGGAGCGTTCTGGCCCGTTTTTTGACTTTTGGATCACTGTCCAACAGCAGTGGTACCTCGACGTTCTCGACAGCAGTCAGTGTCGGCAGGAGATAGAAGTGCTGGAACACGAACCCGATTGTTTGCTTCCGGAGGCGCGTCCGCTTGCTTTCGCCGAGTCCGGTCACATCCTGCCCCTCCAGCAGGACGGTCCCCTCCGTCGGCGTATCCAGCAGCCCGAGGATGTTCAACAGCGTTGTCTTGCCACTGCCACTGGGCCCCATAATCGAGACGAACTCACCGGCTTCGAGGGCGAAATCGATACCCGCCAGTGCGTAGAGGGTCTGGCCGCCGGTCCGGTAGCGCTTGACCAGTCCCTGTGCGTCGATGACCGTCATACCTCGATATCGTCGTCACTGCGGCGGTAGCGGCGTACGAGGACACCGACGACGACCAGTAGTGCCAGGCCGCCGGCGATGAACACCGGCAGCATACTGTTCTGGTTCCCACCCTCGCTGCCGCCATCCTGGTCCGCTTGCTGTGCCAAACCGCCCATCCGATCGATATCCACCTCGAAGGTCTGTCGCTTCCGCGTGTCGTCAACGAGGTACGTCACCTCCAGTGGCACCGACGTGACGTTCCCCTCCGTCTGGGCGTACACGTCGAAAGAGACGAAGTCGCTGGCCGGGACCGTGCCGACGAAGTAATCGCGGTTTGGGGTCGCCGGAGTGACGTTCTCGGTATCGACGACGCTGACGAGGACGCTGTCCGCATCCGTCGACCCGACGTTGCTCGCACTCCCTGAAATCTGGAGGCGCCCGCCCTGTCGGACCACGTCAAGACCGGTGAGGTCTATCGTTCCCGGGACAGATCGAAGCGTGGTTTCGGTTGTTGTCTGCTCCGTTTCGGTCCCGAGTTCGTAGTTGGCCGTGACAGTAACGTCAGCGCGGGGTTCGTCCATCGTGGCGTTCAGTCGCACCTGCCGGGTCGTGCTGGCTGAGATGTTCTCAAGCAGGACGCGCTGGAACGACGCGTTCTCCGACGTTGCACTCACCATGACATCCGAAAGCGGAGCGTTAGCCCCGTTAGAGACGGCAACCCGCAACGCGCGGTCAGTGCCGCTACCGACCGCAGTCGTATCGAGTTCCACGCTGTTCCGGAGCGGGTCCGACTCGATGACTTTTGACCGGGTTGTGGTGCGCGTGGTGTCGCCAGCGACTGTGTAGCTGACCGTTGCGGTCAGCGAGTGCTCGCCGGCGGATTCAGGCCGGAACCGGAATGGTGCGGTTATTGACCCGTTCTGTGCGATGCTTGACCGTACCGTCCGGCTCTTTGTCATCTCGACGCCATCGCCCTCGACGACGACTTCGACGTTCGTTATCTGGGAATCGAGTCCGTTTGCGACGGTGACTTCGCCCGTCGATTCAACGCCGGCGACAGAGTCGGTAGCCGTGATATCCATCTGCGGATGACGCTCTTCGACGTTTAGCTTCACCGGGTATCTGAGTTCGACGTTGTCGCCCGTCCCGCGGTCACGGCCGTACACGATGACGCGGAGGTCCTTGGTTCCGGCCGAATCAAAGGAGGCAGTCAGGGGGACTTCCAGCGTGCTGCCCGGCGAAATCGAGCCCAGGTCCGAGACGCGTTCGTACTCTGTGATTCCTCTCCCGCCCGACTTCCGGATTGCAATGTCGTTGATTTCGAGCGGTGAATCGCTGCTCTGGAGATTCCGGACAGTCGTGTCGAACGTGACGGTCTCACCCGGTGCTGGTGACGACGGTGACACCTCCACGTCAGATATCGACGCGTTAACGCTTGCGCCGGCGACTGACAGCGGAAGCGAGCCGACGACGACTAAGCAGGCCAGTACAGCCATACTGTGACGCATCAGGCGGTCACCTCTGGCTGTGGTACTCGTATGCCGGTCCAACAACTCATCGGGAGGACGCTATCGGGGACCGTTGCCATGTGCGCCGGTCCGTTCCGGTCAATGTTAAACATGCTGCATATATCTCAGTGGGAAACTGATATCATAGCGCCCCTCCCAGCGGTGGATATGCGCGTCATCTGTGCCGGCCACGTCAACTGGGACGTGACGCTCCACGTCGACCACCTCCCGGAGCCCGACGGCGAGGGGCGTATCACCGACCGGTCACAGTCCAGCGGGGGGAGCGCGGCGAACGCGGCCGTCGCACTGGCCGGACTTGATGCAGACCCGCTAGTCCTCGGTAGCGTCGGCCGGGACGACCACGGAACCATGGCCCGGCGCGAACTGTCGGCCACCGGCGTCGAGACGATGCTGATTGAATCGGACAAGCCGACGGCCGTGAAGTACCTCATCGTGGACGAGAACGGCGACGTTGCAGTGCTTGGAAACGACGGGGCCAACGAGGCATTCGGCGCGTCGGACCTCCAGCCCGGGACCCTGGCCGAGGCAGACCACCTCCACTTGACCGGTCAAGATCCGAGGACGGCTGCAGCGCTCGCACGCGACGCCACGGCCGCGGATGTTCCGGTGAGTTTCGACCCCGGCCGCCGACTCCCGTACCGCGATTACTCATCAGTACTCTCACATGCGGATATCCTGTTTTGCAACGACCGGGAGGCCGACCACGCCAGAAACAGCGGGCTCTTCGAGACGGTGCCGACAGTTGTGGTCAAACACGGGGACTGCGGCGCGACCGCCCATATCGGAGACCAGACAGTCACGAACGGTGGGTATCCGATAGACTCTGTGGACACTGCAGGCGCGGGCGACGCATTCGCTGCCGGATATCTACTCGCCAGCGCAGGGGAGAGTGATCCAGAGCGTGCGCTCGCGGTCGCCAACGCCTGTGGCGCGCTCGCAGCGCAGTCACCCGGCGCACAGACGACACTCGACTGGGAGTCGGTGTGGGCGCTTGTCGACAGCGGGCACTCACCGGACCCAGTTTAGTTCGCCTGTATCTCTTCGACGAGCCGCTCGAACTGCTGGCGGTACTGGGCTTCGGCACGAGCGGTGGCGAGGCCCGACTCGTCAGCGAAGGCGGCCTCGAAGCCAGCCATTCGCCACAGGAGCGTCGAGAGCTGATAGAGGGGGCGTCGCTGCTCGTACCCCTCGTCGAACTCCATCGGGCGCATCTCCTGGTACCCCTCGTGAAACACCGTCCGAAGCGAGTCGCGCAGTTCCGGGTCCTGAAACGACGAGTCGATAAAGAGAAACTCTGTCTGTGCGAGGTTGTACTCCGGCAGCGCCGCGAGTACGTCCTGCCAGTCGAGGACCGCCGTGATCGGCGCGTCCGCCGTTTGCTCGAACATCAGATTCGCCGGCCTGAAATCGTCGTGAACCAGTCGCGGAACGCCGTCCTCGGGAACCATACTCAGTGCCGGTTCGATACAGTCCCACGCTCGGTCTGCCATATCCTCGAAAGGCGTCCCATCAAGATGGGACAGGTGTGATCTGGTGAGACTCTCGAAGTACTCCCGCCAGTTGCCCATCCAGTCACTCACGATGATCCGGTCGTCGTGGAGCGTGAGTCGGCCGAACGCCTCGAATCCGATCTCGGAGTGCATATCTCCGAGGATCCGACCGGACTGGGCCAGCACTCGCCGTCGGTCGTCAGTTGAAAGTCCGGCGAACTCCTCGGCCAGGTTCTCGCCGTGGATGCGCTCGGTGACGAAATACGGCGGGACATCGGCGTCGGGGTTATCCTCGTAGACAAGGATGCGTGGAACAGGGACATCGGTCCGGGCGGCGACGAAGTCGTGGAGACAGGGTTCGACGGCAAACGGCACATCGCCCTGTGGCTTGAACTTCACAACCACTTCGTACGACTCGCCGTTGTGGCGCAGCGTTACCATGTAGACATCGCTCTGGTGGCCCCCGCCCGGAGTCTCGAACTGGAACCCCTCGTAGTCCGGGCCTGACTCTTTCAGCACGGCTTCGATGTCCTGTTCCGGGGTCTGCACTGACATACCATCTAGTGGGCGAGCAAATAAATCTGTCAATCCCGTCACGGAGAGCACTGGCACTTGGTTCAAGCACCGTCGGTGGCCACCTCTACGCTACCAGGAGTGGAACGGTGAGACCGGTTTCGTCCCGTCAGTCACTTCGAATCGTGCGCCGCCGGCCCTGCTCTCGGTCACAGCGATATCCCAGCCGTGGGCATCGATGATCTGGGCAACGATAGACAGGCCGAGGCCGCTGTCACTGCCTGAGAGGGCATCGACTGAAAGAAGGTCGTTCAGTTTGTCGGATGGGATGCCCGGTCCGTCGTCGGCGACGTAGAAGCCGATTACTCGGCCTTCGGTCCGCTCATCCGCACGGTCTATCTCGGCTGCCCCGCTGTCGACAAGTGGGCCGACCCAGACGGTCACGTCCTCGCCCGCGTGGTCCGCCGCGTTCTGAAAGAGATTCTCGAACACCTGTTTGAGGCGGTTCTGGTCACCGAACACCGGGGCGGACCCTTCGATCTTCAACGTCGCGTCGGCTGTTCGGGCCATCTCCCATGTCTGTTCGACAATGGCGTCAAGCGATATGGCGGTGCGGTCTTCGACCGCATACCCCTCCTTTGCAAGTGTTAGCAAGTCGTTGATGAGCGATTCCATGCGAGCCACGCCTTCCGCCGCGTCGTCCAGATGGGACAGGTCACCGGTCTCTCGGACGAGTTCAATGCGTCCCTCGACGACGTGAAGTGGGTTTCTGAGGTCGTGTGAAACGACGCCGATGAACTGTTCCATCCGGTCGCGCTGGACGCGGAGGTCGTGCTCGCGCTCAGCTTTCTGCAGCGCTGCCTGAACGTGTGTCGCGTACATCTGCGCGAGTCGAACCGCTTCATCGTCGAACGTAACGGGGGTTAGCGACCCGATGTTGATAACGCCGTACTCGGCAAGCGGGAGGATAATCTCGCTACTGACAGGGGAGTTCTTGTTGTACTGGCTTCGCTCGCTGTCGAGTTCAGAGTACGTCCGCACTTCGTCCTGCTCGAACGCCTCCCACGAGAGGCTGTTGCCGGGTCGGTAGGTAACCGGCCAGTCGAACACCTCGTCCGCCCGCTCCGTCGATGCGGCCAACTGCAACTCCGTCGCGTCGCTGTCATATAGCCACAGCGCTCCGAGTGGCAGGTCAAACACAGACGAAATCCCCGACATTGCGATTTCACAGATCTCTCGCTCGGACTCCGCAGTCATCAGCTGCCGTGTTACAGCCTCGAACGAGTCGAGATCGAATGTAACGGGTAACTCCCCACCCATCCCGTACAAATCATGCAAACCCATATATAAAACTCGGTGATTCTGTGTCAGTGATACGTTACACGGCGTCGCCAGTCCGCCGATGTCGCGGGACCTATGTATACACAGCCCTCAGAGAGCGGTATGCGAACGGTCGAAATCGACGGCCTGCCGGTGGGCGATGGCCATCCGACGCGCGTCATGAGCGTGCTGAATATGAGTTCGAACTCCGGGTACAAACCGAGCGTGTATCTGGACCCAGCAGAAGCCGCCGACGCTATCGAGGAGACCCTCGTCCCCGCTGGCGCAGATATCATCGATGTCGGCCTTCAGTCGGCGAACCCGAAATACGAGTCCAAACCGGTCGAGATGGAGAAAGACCGGCTCGAAGAGGTCGCCCCGCTCGTCGACGAGCTCGACGCCGATGTGCCGCTGTCGCTCGAAACGCGCTATGCTGAGGTGGCCGAAGAGGCCATCGGCCACGGTTTCGACCTCATCAACGATGTGTGTGGCTTCGCCGACCCGGAGATGAAAGGTGTCGTCGAGGACCACGATATGCCGGTCGTCAAGATGGCCAGCCCGCCGGACCTGGCTCGACCCGGCGCGCTGAAAACCATCGACGACATCTTCGAGGCGCTCCAGCGAGACGGCTTCACAGATCGGACCATCATCGACCCGGCTTTCGGCGGCTGGTACGACGGCAAAGAGTTCGAGGACAACTGGGAGATGTTCCGTCGGCTCCGGGAGTTCCGTGCTTTCGACCGGCCGATGCTCACCGCGACTAACCGCGAGGACTTTCTCGGCGACCTGGCCGACCAGCCCGAGACAGAGAACCAGCTCGCCGTGTCACTGGCCGCAGCGACGATGGAAGTCGAACGCGGCGCACACATCATCCGAACGCACGACACGCAAGAGACACACGACGTGGTCAGAGTGGCCGACGCGCTCGGTGACGAGCGGACGACGCGCCCCGAGACAGACTCCGGCCCCACCGTGTCGGAACTGACGGACGTGTCCCTGCGTGAGGTCGCGCGCCATCAGGCCCTCGGCGAGACGGTCGCCGGCGGCACCGACGACGGCGCGACGCTCACGTTCCTGCTCGGCGACCTGACCGACGACGCCCGGGCGAGCATCCGGGCTGTCGCCGAGGTGACTGACGTAGTGGTGGTCGAGAAAGACAGCGGTAGTCTCTACGTCGGCGGCTCCGCGGCTGCGCTGAAAGTTGTCACCGACAGCCTCGCTGAGGACGGACACCGCGAACTCGCCGGCGAGCTACGGGCCTCGCTGTCCCGACGCGTGTAGGCACGCGGCTGGTCCGTACTTGCAGCGACGGATTTTCACAGACTGCTGTGGAGCAGTCCGACAGTGGCTATCCGTGGAAGCGAGCGAATCACGCGGAGAAGTCTGCAAGCGGAACAGTCACTAGCCGCGCATCAGATTCAGGACCTCATCGACGACAGCAGGCTCAACCGCGATAACGTAGCGGCTCCCTGGCGTCAGGGTTGTGTCGGCACGGGCGATCCGCTCACCGTTATCGTCGGAGACAACGAGAGTCCCCTCGGGAAACCGTACGTCTGTGAGTGGTTTTCCGGCGGCCGGAGCGCCGTCAGCGACGCGGACGAGCATGATATCGAGGCTGCCTGTCACGTCGGCGAGCGTCTGGACATCACTCCCCAAGATTTCGTTCGCTGCCACCCTCGCACCAGCCCGTTCGGGAAAGACCACCGCATCGACAAATCGGGTGTACGCCTCACCGGCTGTGCGGTCAATTCGCGCGACGGTCCGAATATCTGGTGTTAATTCCGAGGCAGCTAAACAGACTGCAAGGTTCAGCCCGGTTTCACCCGTGAGCGCGGCAATCGCGTCCGCTCGGTCGATGCCTGCCTGTTCGATTATCTCCGGATTCGTCGCGTCGCCTCGGATAACCGTCGCGACCCACTGGTCGGCGATCTCCGAGACCATCCGTTCGTCCCGTTCGATGATCGTCACGTCGTGTCCGCGGTCGGCGAGTATCTCGGCTGTCTGGAAACCGACGCGGCCACCGCCTGCGATGATAATGTCGAGTGTCCGGGTCATGCGTTAGTCTTCAGCCTCAGGTGTTATTTCGCTGGCGGCAGTCGCCTGCTCGCGGTCCGATTGCTGTTTCACCCGTTTGAGGGCGAGATACACGACCGCTCCGAGCAGAATCCACGCCACGCTGAGTGCCAGTGCCAGTGGATCCGTCCGCAGCAGAAACTCTACCAGCACCCCAGTCAGGATCAGGTTGAGTACAATCCCGATTATCGGTGGCGCAGGGTAGAACGGCATCTCGTACGGCCGGTTCATGTTCGGTCGTTCCCGGCGGAGCCTGATGACCGCGACGTTGACGATAATGAACGAAAGCAGGAAGAACAGGCTCGACATATTGCCGGCGCTCTGTGTCGGCAGTGCAACTGAGCCAAGCATCACGATGGCACTGGCGAGGATGGCAACGAACGGCGTCCCGTAGCGGTGGTGTATCTGGCCAATCGAAGGGAGTAACTGCCCTTCGCGTCCCATCGAGAACGCGACGCGCGACGACGCGATGACGACGGCGTTGAGGGCGGTCAGCGTCGAGAACACAGCCCCGAAGACGATGAGTGCCCCACCGTTTTGAATGATCGGTAGCCCGGTCGGCATGAACGACGTCGCTGCCGTGGCGATGCCGGCTTCGCCAGCGTCGGCGAGTCCCTCGGCTCCGAGCGTCCCGATAGCGACTGTCACAACTGCCAGATAGACGACGACAGTCACAGCGAGACTGATAAAAATCGCTTTCGGGATGTTTTCCCGCGGGTTCTGTACTTCCTCTGTGACAGTGGTGATGAGGTCGTACCCCTCGAAGGCGATGAAGGTGAGCCCCATCGCCGGCAAGACGGCAGCAGCCCCGCTCCCGTCCGGAAACAGCGGCTGGAATTCGGCCCCCGAAAACATCGGCGACGCGAACCCGAACGCGACGAACACGACCAGTATAGACACTTTGATCATCGTGAAAATCGTCTCGACACTGCCACTGGCGGCCGTCGAGACGGCGTTGAGCGCCACGAGCCCGAGAACTGCGATAAACGCCAACAAGAAGGCCGGCGGGAGCGCTGTATCAATGACCGGAACTACAACGGCGCCGACCTCGTCCGGTGGTGGGACGACGCCGTAGACGTGCAACAGTTCGAGAAAGTTCGGCGCAAATCCCAGTGCGTACAGCGCTCCCGCAATCATGTAGGCGAACCAGAGCATCCAGCCCATAATGAACGAGGCAAAGTCGTCGAATATCTCCCGCACGAACGCGTATCCACCGCCGCTCTTTGGAATCGAAGCGGCAAGCTCCGCGTAAGAAAGTCCTGTGAACGCCGTCACGACGCCGTTCAGTGCGAAGACGAGAATCGCGGCTGGGCCAGCGATTTCGGCGGCCAGTCCCGTTAACACAAAAATACCGGCCCCTATCATCGCGCCCATCCCGATCATCGTCGCGTCGAGGAGTCCGAGTTCAGCCTCGGGCGACCGTGTCTGGCTCTTGCTCATTGCGTTCTGGTTGTAACTGGCGCGCTGTCCATCGTACGCTGTATGTGCTTCGCTCGGTCCATTTGAGTACCGGGGGAAGTTCTCCTATTGTAAGAACTGTGATGGGATTTCATTAAGCCTTCTGCCGCGTGACCGCCGATTCGGCCGGTTGTGTTCCCGCTCCGTTAGAACTGGCGGAGAGTTGAAGATAACACCTCTATAACAGTACAACAATGGCCCGGACAAAGCGATTCGTCATCGCCGGCGGCGGCCGCGTCGGGAAACAAACGGCCGAGAACCTCGTTGAACAGGGGCACGAGGTACTACTGATCGAGTCCGATGCGGAGCGCGTCGAGGCGCTATCGGATGCGTATATCGGCCCGGTCATCCACGGGGACGCCACGCGACCGTCAATTTTGGAACAGGCAGACCTGTCGGAGGCTGACGCTATCGCCGCACTCACCGACGAACCAGGCACGAATCTCGCCATCTGTATGGAGGCACAGCAGTACGCACCCTCGATTCGGACCATCGCGAGAGCAGAGACGGAGACAGACCAGGAGTACGGCGAAGTTGTCGACGCAACGCTGCTCCCCGAATATCTCGGTGGGGACTACGCGGCTGATATACTGACCGGTGAGGATATCAGAACGCTCGTCTACCCGACCGCTGACCTCGATATCATCGAGGTGAGTGTCGCCCCGTCGGCTCCTGTTGCAGGGCGTCGCCTCGACGAGATCGCGCTTCCGTCCGGCAGTCTCCTGATTTCGACGGGCGACCGAACGGAACTCGCAGGCGCTGAAACGGTGCTGGAGCCTGACGAGCGGTATATTCTCGCCGTCGAAACCGATGTCGTCGACGAAGTGTTGAATCTCATGCGCGGGTAACAGGCTGAGTTGTCAGCCTGATAATCAGCATCTCGTATTATTTATTCGTCTGCGAGAAAGCGGATACACACGCTTAACAGCGAGTAGGTTCTCCCACCACTATGAGCAGTGAGCCCACGGACGAGGGTCTCCTCACCCACGTACTTCTTCCCGTCACTGACGAGAATGACGCGTTGGCGACGGCGGAGGCGCTCGAACCGTATGCACCAAGCACCGTGACCGCCTTGCATGTCGTCGAGAAGGGCGGTGGCGTTCCGGACAAGACGCCGGTCGAACAATCCGAGGAACTGGCCGAAGAGGCGTACGCTGCCGTCCGGACAGTGTTCCCCGACGCCGGCGAACACACCGCGTACGGCCGAGATGTCGCGGAGACGATCTTCGAGGCCGCTGAGGAAGTAGACGCCAGCGCCATTGCCTATCGGTCCCGTGGCGGGAACCGACTCATGCAGTTTCTCTCCGGTGACGTCTCCCTGAAACTGGTGACAAATTCGGACCGTCCCGTCATTGCCCTCCCCCGAGAGGGTGGAACATGAGCGAGGAGGACCTTGCCAAAGACCTCGGGCCGCTGGCGGCGCTGACTATCGGCGTCGGGACGATGATCGGTGCGGGTATCTTCGTCCTCCCGGGCGAGGCCATCCTCAAGGCCGGGTCGCTGGCGTCCGTGGCGTTCATTCTGGGCGGCGTCATCGCCATGTTCACGGCGTTGTCGGCTAGCGAACTCGGCACGGCGATGCCGCGTTCAGGCGGGGCCTATTACTACGTTAACCACGCGCTCGGGCCGATGTTCGGCTCGGTCGCCGGCTGGGCCAATTGGCTCGGGCTGGCCTTCGCTAGCGCCTTCTACATGGTCGGGTTCGGCCGGTACATCGCCCGCATCTTCGGCCTCTCCGGCAGCGTCGGCGTCGGCCCAATATCGCTCACCGTCGTGAAGCTCATCGCACTCGTCGGCGGCGCGTTCTTCGTGTTCATCAACTACGTCGGAGCCAAGGAGACCGGGCGGCTACAGAACATCATCGTCGTTCTGCTCATCGGCATTCTCACCGTGTTCACACTCCTCGGGACGCTCCGGGCCGAGCCGTCGAACTTGCCGGCCGCTACTGACGTGGTTACGACTCTGGAGACCACAGGACTCATCTTCGTCTCCTATCTCGGCTTCGTCCAGATTACGAGCGTGGCCGAAGAGATCAAAGACCCCGGAAAGAACCTTCCGCGTGCAGTTATCGGCAGCGTCGTCATCGTGACTGTCATCTACGCGCTCGTCCTCGTGATTATGAGCGCGGCCGTTCCGCAGGGGTTCATCGCGGACATCATCAGCTCCGACGCCGAGAACCCAATCGCCGTCGTCGAGGTCGGGAGCTACATTCAGGGGGCCGTAATGGGGGGTGCGCTCCTGTTCGGCGGCTTGCTCGCCACAGCGTCCAGCGCGAACGCCTCCATCCTCGCGTCCTCACGCATCAACTTCGCGATGGGCCGTGACCGGATCGTCACGCCGGCCCTCAACGAGATACATCCCCGCTACGGGACGCCGTACAGGGCAATCGGCATCACCGGCGGCCTGATTCTCCTGTTTATCATCATCGGGGATCTGACGCTCCTCTCGGGCGCTGCGTCGGGCCTGCATCTCATCATCTACGGATTACTCAACGTCGCACTCATCGTCATGCGGTACGTGAATCCGGAGGAGTACGCGCCGGATTTCGTGGTGCCGTTGTATCCGCTACTGCCGATTCTGGGAGTCGTGCTCTCCTTTGCCCTACTGGTGTTCGTCGCCAGCGACGCCCTGTTGCTCTCGTTCGGCATCGCCGCCGCGGCGATACTGTGGTACGGGTTCTACGCTCGCTCGCGCACGGAAAAACAGGGCATCCTGTCGAAACACATCATCTCGCGGTCCGACGAGATGCCGGACGCGGCCGTCAGCGCGGCCGCCGGCGTCCAGCCCGATGGCGGGCAGTACCGCGTGATGGTCCCACTGGCCAATCCTGCACACGAACAGGACCTCATTACGCTCGCCAGCGCCATCGCCAAACAGCGCGGCGGAACCGTAATCGCGACCCACATCGTCACCGTCCCCGACCAGACGGCGCTTTCGGCTGCCGCCGACCGATCCGATGAGATCGACAAGAGCTCACAGCAACTGCTCGATCAAGCTCGCGAGGACGCCGAGACGTTCGGCGTCGATGTCGAAACGCACACCATCCTCTCGCACAAGTCCTACGAGGCTATCTTCGACGCCGCCCGCACACAGACGGCGGACCTCGTCGTAATGGGATGGGGGCCAGACGCGCACGGCTCGCCCGGGCGGGCGGAGTCTGCCATGGACGAACTCACAGAGACGGTCCCCTGTGACTTCCTCGTTCTCCGCGACCGCGGGTTCGACCCCTCGCGCATCCTGCTCCCGACAGCCGGTGGGCCGGACTCCGAGCTGTCAGCCGCCATCGCGAAACTGTTGCAGTCCGAATACGGGTCCGACGTGACGCTGCTCAACGTCGACGACGACCGCGAGGCCGGCAAGCAATTCCTGCAGGAATGGGCAGCCGAGCAGGGCCTTGAAGACGCCGAGCGCCTCGTCAAATCCGGCGATGTCGAGACCGCGATCCGGAACGCTGCCACCGATTCGACGCTGCTCCTCATCGGCGCGACCGAGGAGGGCCTACTTCGCCGGCTCGTCTCCAAGTCGCTCGTGCTGGACGTTGTCGACGACGTGGAGTGTTCCGTCCTGCTGGCGGAGAAACGCCGCGAGCGCGGCCTCCTTGAGCGGCTGTTCTGAGTAGCTGGTACGTCTTCCCGCTGACTACCCCGTCTTCTGCCTCACTCGACGAACCCACTAAACCGGCACCGTCGCATACCGTTTCGACACCTTACAGTAGTCGCTCGTGAAGGCCGTGGAACGACCCGATGGTGAGATCGGGCTCGCCGGCGAACGAGTCCCAGGGGCCGTCATCGCGATTGACCCAGACGCCCTGCATCCCGGCGTGCATCGCCCCGTACACGTCGAAATAGCCTGCAGTGACGTGGGCGATCTCCCCGATTTCAGTCGACGTTCGGTCCGCTGCGTGACGGTACAGCTCCGCCGCCGGCTTGAACGTCTCTATTTCGTCGGCACTGACGGTGTCTTCGAGCAGGCCGCCGATACCGGCGAAATCAACCATGGAGTCGAGCATCTCGGGGTTCCCGTTCGAGACGACATAGAGGTCGTAGCCGGCGTCGTAGAGTTTGTTCATGCCGTCACGAACGTCGTCGAACACGTCCAGTTCGTGGTAGACGGCGAGAATCTCGTCGCGCTCCTCGGTGGTGATGTCGACGCCGTGGACATCGAGGGCGTACTGGAGCGCGTCGCGGTTCATCTCGTAGAACGGTTTGTAGGCGTCGATCTGGTTCGCGAGGAACGTGTACGCCAGCGAGCGGGAGCGCCAGAGCCGGGACACCGGCCGGGGGTCGTCCACCCGGTCGGCGAGGGCTTTCTGGGCCGCCTCGACGTCGACGATGGTGCTGTACGAGTCAAACGTAACCGTCGTCACGCGGTCCGGGTCGAACGGCATAGGCCCCCGTAGAACCGGCTGCCCCATATAGCCGGCCGCCGAGTCGGGCGCACAGCCGTCCGGCACGGCTCCACTCGCGACGCTGGGCGTGTCGTGACCGGCTCCCGCTCAGTGCGCAGACATCTCCGAGATGACGTTGACACAGTACACGCCGATGATGATGAGCAATATCCCGACGGCACCGGGGAGGTCGATAGGCTCGTCGAACACGACAGTCCCGATTGCCGCGACACCGACGATTCCCAGCGCGGCCCAGGTGCCGTAGACGACGCCGATGGGGAGGTCTTCGAGCGTCAGCGATACCAGATAGAACGCCAGGCCGTAGCCGACGACGACGCCGAGACTGGGGACAGGGCGTGAGAATCCTTCTGAGAGTTTCAGCGACGTTGTCCCGAGCAGTTCAGACACAATCGCGGCTCCGAGGAGGGCATATGGATTCACGGGTTCACTCGTCGAGAATTGTGGACAGATAATATACATTTCGACTGTCGTCGCCTCACCAGTACCCTTTCCGAGACGCCCCCGGCCCCGTCACCGTCCTGCGAATAAACCGCGGACAACGGGCGACACTCCCCCTCTCATGTGGCTTTATCTCCCGTGCGGCCGCACTGCGAGCCATGTCTCAGGCAGATACGTTCCAGCCGACAGGAGTCCGGCCGGTCGCCGCTCGACGCGTGGAGGGTGACAGATGACAGCGCGAGACGTGTATCTCCCGGTCGCAGCCCAGCCGTCGGTCGACACGCTTGTCGGGATGAGCCAGCAGGCGGAGGACAGCGGCTACGACCGGGTCTGGCTCCCGGAAACGTGGGGGCGGGACGCGGTGACGACGCTGACCAGCATCGCCGAACACACGTCGACGGTCGGCCTCGGCTCCTCGATTCTGAACGTGTACTCGCGGTCGCCGGCGTTGCTCGGCCAGACCGCAGCGACACTGCAGGAGGTCTCGGACGGCCGTTTCCGCGCTGGCGTCGGGCCGTCCGGGCCGATCGTCATCGAAGGCTGGCACGGCCGTGAGTTCGAGAGCCCCCTCAAGTACACGCGGGAGACCGTCGACATCATGAAACTGGTACTCTCCGGAGAGACGGTCGAGTACGACGGGGACATCTTTTCGCTGTCCGGGTTCCGACTGCGCTGTGAACCGCCCGAGCCCGCGCCCCCCGTGGATGCCGGCGGTCTCGGGCCGAAATCAGTCGAACTCGCCGGTCGCTTCGCCGACGGCTGGCACGCGCTCATGCTGACCGCTGACGGCCTGCGGGACCGGCTCGAAGACTTCGAGCACGGCGCGGACCTCGGCGACCGCGACCGCGCCGACCAGCGGGTGACGCTGTCGCTGACGTGCTGTGCGATGGACAACCGGGAGCAGGCCCGCGAACTGGCCCGTCAGCACGTCGCGTTCTACATCGGCGGGATGGGGACGTTCTACCGCGATGCGCTGGCCCGGCAGGGGTACGAGGACACCGCCTACGAGATCGCCGAGCAGTGGGGGTCGGGCGACAAAGCGGCCGCCGTCGACGCCATCAGTGACGAACTGCTGGACAGCATCGCCGTCGCTGGCACGCCCGATGAATGTCGCGACCGCATCGCACAGTTCGAGGATATCGACGGTGTGGACGCAATCAACATCTCGTTCCCCCGGGCTGCCGAACGGGACACTATCGACACGACCATCGACGTGTTAGCGCCCTGAGCCGGGGCTTCGGTTTCAGCCGGAAGCGACTGGCTCGATGGCGTCGCGTCGGCCGTCGAGAACGTCGAACCGCTCGCCACGGCGCTGTTCGAGCCAGCGCAGCAGGCGTTCGGCCCAGCGGAGTTTCTGGCGCTTTTCCGCGGTCACGGACGGGTCCTCGAAGTCCCAGCCGAGGAACACCAGCGAGGCAGCGCCGAAGTGGTCGGCGAGGAACGCGGCGCGGTCGCCGTCGGTGAAGCCGCCGTAGTTGCGGACCGGCGGGGCGGGTGTCGCCTGTGTCGTCGGTACAACGAACTCACTGTCGTAGGCCGGAATATGTGTCTCCAGTGCGGGGATGTTGTCGCCGTGGGCGTGGGCGACAACCGGCGTCCCGGCGGCAGTCAGTTCCCGCCCGGTATCGGCGTTCTTGTCGAGGTCCGTGACCATACAGTCGACGGCGACGCCTGCCGCCTGGAGACGGTCGGCGGCCGTGGACGCCGCGAGGACCACGTCGGCGTCGGCTGCACGGTCGGCCTCAGCTTCCAGTGACGGGCCGGCTCCGGCGATAGCTACCGATGCACCGTCGAGTCCGAGAGTCGTCGGGTCGTATGTGCTATCGTCGCCGAGCAGTTCGACGAAGCGTTCACAGGCGCGCTCGTCGCCGTCACGAGGGTAGCCGAAGTCATCGAGGATATCCTCGTACACTGGTTCCCAGGTGCGAAATTCCATCTCTCGTCAGACACTACGCAGTGGCCGTGTTTCTGTCTTGTTTCCCGTCCAGCCACATTGCACTACGCTGCCACTGACCCGGAGCGGTGCTGTCGCTCCCGGGTTCGTGGCCAGATAAACCGAGTTGAGCCGAAATGGCACGTCCGTGTACCCCTACCCGGGTGCCCTTTCGGCTTTCACTCCTTTCTTTCGAGGCCTCCGGTATAAGTTTTCTCTTACCGTCAGACACGAATGGCGGGCCTCACGGGCGGCGATGACTAGTCCTCTCCGTAGCTACGCCAGCAGTCCGCGACAGCCTCAAGACGGGGCAGTCCTTACGAGCGACAAATGGTCCCGGGACTGTCAGTAAATGCGAACGACGGTGCAGTTCCGGATTCGCTGGTGATCGTCTCGAACCGCGAGCCGTATAGCCACGAGCGGACCGACGACGGCGAGATACGGGTCCAGTCCGCCGCGGGTGGCTTGACGAGCGCGCTCGACCCGGTGATGCAGTCACGGGGTGGCACCTGGGTCGCCTGGGGCAGCGGCGACGCCGATATGGACGTGGCGACAAACGGCGTCGTCGAAGTCCCGCCGTCGGACCCGGCCTACGACCTGAAACGCGTCCCGCTCTCCGACGAGGCGGTCCAGGGCTACTACTACGGCTACGCCAACCAGGTGCTCTGGCCGCTCTGTCACGAGGACACGGGCCGGATGTGGGCCGAGCCAGCCTACTGGGAGCAGTACCGCGCCGTCAACGGGCAGTTCGCCGAGGCCGTCGATGCGGTCGCTGACGTGGGCCAGCCGGTCTGGTTCCAGGACTATCATCTGGGGCTCGCTCCCAGACTGCTCCGAGAGAGACGGCCGGAGGCGATGCTGTTGCAGTTCTGGCACATCCCATGGCCCGCGCCGTCGGTGTTCCGGCACTGTCCCCACAGCGACGCGCTTCTCGACGGACTGCTGGCGTGTGACGTCATCGGGTTTCACACGGCAGGGTACGCCGAGCAGTTCCTGCACTGCGTCGACAGCGCGTTTTCCGCGGCGACCATCGACACGGACGCCGGGACAGTCACCCGGAACGACGAGCGGACGCGAGTCGTCGCGAACCCGCTGGGTATCGATGTCGAGGGAGTTCGGGACCGAGCACGAACTGCCGACGTGGGCAGTATCCGTGATACCGTGCTGGGCGGCAGTCGCTCGGACACGTCAATCCGCCTCGCGCTCGGCGTCGAACGCCTCGACTACTCGAAGGGCATTCCCGAGCGGATCGAGGCGCTGGCGCATCTGTGGGACCGGCGGCCGGACCTGCGAGGGGAGTTCACGTACGTCCAGAAGGCGAGTCGAACGCGGGAGGGGATTGCCGCCTACCGCCGGTATCGAGCGGACGTCGTCGATGCCGTCGAACGCGTCAACGACCGCTTCGGGACCGACGACTGGCAGCCCATCGTCTACACCGAAGCCACCCTCGACAACGAGACGCTGGCCGGGCTGTACCGGGCTGCCGAAGTCATGGTAGTGACGCCGCACCGCGACGGGATGAATCTCGTCGCCCACGAGTATCCGGTCGCCTGTGTCGATGGTGACGGCGCACTCGTACTGAGTGAGCTGGCCGGTGCGGCGACCCATCTCGACGGCGCGCTGACAGTCAATCCGCACGATATCGAGGCGATCGCGGACACCATCGAGCGGGCGCTGAAACTGGAGAAATCGGACAGAGCTGACCGGCTGGCGCGCCTGCAGCAAAGCGCCGAGGCGCTCGACAGTTCGCAGTGGGTCGCCAGACAGTTCAGCCCCGGACAGTCACCGTAAGGGGCCGTCAGTATCGGCGCTACGCGTTCGACAGCCAGTCTGGTTTCGTGACGGTGGTATCGTCGACCTGTGAAACGGACAGCGACAGCGTCACTGTCACCGGCCGGCCGTCCCGCTCGGTCGTCATGCTGTACTGGAACGACCGGACGACGCCGTCCTCGTCAACGAGGACGGTTGCACTGGCCGAGGCCGTCGTCCCGTTAGCCGAGACGTTCGTCGAGACGGCGTCGTCGGCCGCGAAGCCGGTAACGTTGCCCCCGGTCGCTTCGAACCGCGAGACGCTGTCACCGTCGACCGCCTCCGTACCGGTGTACGTCCAGTTGATGTCCGACCCCAGCGACTGGAGCAGCGAGCGGTCGATGACGCTGCTCTCGTTGACCGGCTGGACCGGTCCGTCGTACGGTGGTGACGCAGACCGGTACGCCGTCATCTCCTCCTCACCGCGGGCGAGGACACGGCGCTCTGTGGTGGTTCCGTCGGCGGTGTACGTCGTCGTCGTCAGCGCATCGCCGCTGGCCTGAACCAGTTCGCCCTGCGCCAGCGACCGGTCGTTCTCACGGTCGATAGCAACGGTTCGATTGATGAACACCGACTGGTTCTCGCCGTCGCGGATTGTCGAGAGCTGGAACGACAGCGACATGGTGAACGACGAGTTCGACAGGCGCTCGAAGTGCCCGCGCTCAATGGCCGTCGCATCGAAGCCGGACGTTCCCGGTGCGGGGCCGTTGGCGTCAGCCGAGGTCGATGTTGTTTCGGTGTCTGTCCCGCCTGTACTCGATTCAGTGCCCAACAGCCCGCTGCAGCCAGCGGACGCTATCAGTAGCACCGCGAGTGCAAGCGAGAGATGGCGGCGTTCGAGGGACATATCAGTGCCACCGTATCAGTGGCTTAGTTCGTTATGGCCGTTCAGCTGTCATATCCGTCCGGCTTCGGGGTATACACGGACTCGATGACCGGCCCGCCACCGGTACGAAACTGCGGCGATGCCGGTCCCGTCCGACCAGCGTCAGACGCTCGTCATGCACGTCATGAGGGTTTAATACGAACGAAACCGCTATAGGAACCGTGCCACTCGGCTCCGACCCGCTGTCCGAACTCGACATTCCCGACGGAACAACCGTCGAGGAACACGATCTGGTGACCGACGGTGACGTCATCGTCGGCGGCCAGTCGACCGTGGAGTTCGGTGTGCGCGGGCGGACAGTCATCGCCGACGAGCGGGTCCGGTTCGGCGGCCACATTGAGGCCGAAGGTGACTGTCGGCTGGACATGTGGTGTGACGTGGCGGACAACGTGCTGGTCGGCGAGGACGCCTACATCGGCGAACGAGTACATATCGGCGGCGAACTCCGTGTCGCGGGCGATCTGGATATCGGCGACGACGTGGATATCGAGAACGGGTTCGAGGCGAACGGCTGGATCGTCATCCGCAATCCGATGCCGACCATCGTCTTTCTGTTCGTCTACCTCTCACAACTCCTTCGCATCGGCGAGGAAGACGCAGCCGAGGAAGTACTCGACGAGATGCTAGATGACGGCAGTGACGAACACGACCCGGTTCTGATTCCACGCGGTGCGAGCGTCTCGGACGACGCCTGGCGCGTCTCGACGCCGGCGACGGTCGGCGACGACTGCCGGCTTCACGGCAATATCCGTGCGAAATCACTCGAAGTCGGCCGTGACACGGTCGTCTTCGGAAGCCTCCGCGCGAAAGACGATATCGTGGTCGGCCGGGGCACGGAGATCAAAGGGGACGTAACGACCCGCAGCGGCACCGTCCGCGTCGGCCCGGGCGCAAAGGTCTGGGGCGACATCTCGGGGACGACCGTCGAACTCCACGAGAACGCGACGGTCGACGGGACGATCCGGGCCAGCGAGGAGATGCGAATGCACACCGAGGCGGTGCTGGACCGGCCGGACGAATCCGCTGCGGCGATGGCTGAAATGGCTGAATCGCTTGAAGCTGAGACTGACACTACGGAGCCAGCCACCGAGGCGAGCGAGTCCGACGATACCGAGCCGGCAGTTGATGCAACAGCCGACGATACCACTGCGGACAGCGCGGCAACCGGCGGCGGCGATGGGACTGACAGCGATGCTTCAGAAGCCGATCCCGATGTCGAAGAGGCGGCGGAGTCCGCGGAGTAACCGCTCGGACACTATTTTGCGTGAGAACCGTCCCGCTACAGCATCAGTTCTCAGTCGCGTCACGCACAGCCGCTGGCGGCGAAACGCCGTGTCCCGGCCCGTCAATATCGATACGTGGACCGAACGCCATCGATGGCGGCGTGTCGTCGAGCAACAGGTGGCCATCCAGATCGACGTAGTCGAAGGCACCGAGCCCGGCGGCAAGGTGGGCGCTGGTCGCAATCCCGGTCGCACCTTCGAGCATACAGCCGAGCATACAATCGAGCGAAGCGGCTTCGGCGACCGTCGCAATTGCCGCTGCCCCGAGGAGCCCAGACTTCCCGAGTTTGACGTTGATCACGTCGGCTGCCCCGTCGCGAACCACGGCGGTTGCGTCCGCGGGCGTGAATACGGCCTCGTCGGCGGCGACGGGGACCGAGAGTCTGTCACGGGTCCTCGCAAGACCGCGGATGTCGTCTTTCGGTGTCGGCTGTTCGACCAGAGCGAGGTCAACCCCGGCCGTCGCCACCTCGTCGACAAACTGCTCTGTGGCCTTCGGCGTCCAGCCCTGATTCGCGTCCACGGTAATCGTTGCGTCGGGTGCGGCGTCTGCGACCGCAACCGTTCGAGCCACGTCGTCGTCGATCACGCCGCCGGTTTTGACCTTGATATGGTCGAAGCCCGCGGCCGCGGCGCGCGTGGCCCGCTCGGCTGCCGCGTCGGGCGCGACTATCGGAACGGTGATATCCGTCGTAACGGGGGTCGGCGCTCCGCCGAACAGTTCCGAGAGCGGGATTCCCCGGTCGCGACAGTACGCGTCGAGCAGCGCCGTCTCGACGGCGAACAGTGCCGAAACCGCTCCGGGTACTGCCGCCCGCACCTCACTGACGAGTTCGCGGTAGTCGGCGAGGGACGCCCCCTCAAGCATCGACGTTACCGACCGGGCAGTCGCCACGGCGGCCGCCTGTGTCTCGCCGGTCACCGGCGGTAACGGGGACCCCTCACCGTGGCCGACGATGCCCGAGTCAGTCTCCACTGCGACGACCAGATTCCGTGCTTTCTCCCGGGTTCCGAGCGAGATCTCGAACGGCTCGCGGAGTTCGCGGTCGAGCGGTTCGACGGAGACGCGGTCGATACGAGTCATAGCACCTCCAGAACGGCCGTAAGGAGTGTCTCCGGCCCGTCATCGTCGTAGATGTTCGCCGCTGGAAGCCCTGTTCTAGCCGTTTCTTCCTCTGGGTCCCCCCACGTGGAGAGAGCAGCGACTGTCGTCTCTGTGAGGTCGGTAATCGCGCGGCGTTCGGCCTCGACACCGGCTACAGTGAGGTCGTCGAAGTGGGATCGAGTCTCCCGAGCGGGGTCGTCGGCCAGCACGACTGCGTCGGGGGCCGCTCCGTGGAGCAGTCCGAGCGTCACCCCGCCGTATGCGGTGTGCGTGAGGGCGGCCTGCCCTTCGACGAACACGATGTCGTGGTCCGCCGCAACGTCGAGTACCATGTCCTCGACGACGCCAGAGACGAAGTCAGCCGGTACCCGGTCGATAACGACGCCGCGGTCCGCGCCGACGAGGATGCCGGTCTGTCCCGTCGCGACCCAGCCGGCATCGAGTCCAGCATCGGTCGCGGCCCGATACAGTTCAAAGGTTGTCGTTCGCTTCCCGACTGCACAGTCAGTCCCCATCGTCAGGACGACGTCTGCGTCGGCCTCAGCCCCGCGGCCGTCACCAAGCGTCAGATCAGCGACGGCTGGAGGTTTCCGAACGTCGACGAGGTCGACACCGTGTTGCTGTGCGCGCTCGGTCCAGACCGGGCGCTCACTCAGAAAGACGTGCAAGCCGGAGACGATATCACAGCCTCGCTCCATCGCGTGCCTGATTGCCTCGACCCATGACTCCGGGAGGTCACCCCCAGCGGGCGCGACGCCGATGACAAGGACGGCCGCGTCCGGGGCTCGATCCAGCGCTTCGGTGACGGTCCCGACGACCGGGACGTCGTCGGCAGCAGGCCACTCAAGGGCCGCTCCAGCGTGAGGGCTTGAACACGTCGAGTCCACGACGGCCTGCGCGTCGAACAGCTCTCCGTGCATAACGATACCGTTGGCCGTCTTGCCTTCCGGCTGGCCGAACTCCCCCTCTGCGAGTACAACGGCGGGCGTGCCTTCGTCGTATTTTCGCCGCAAGTCCATACTGAACGACACCGCGGGCGTGACTGACAAACCAGAGCCTTACATGTGTGGCTCCCGGTGAGAATACTGGAGGACGACCCGTAATGAAAGCGAGACCAGACGAGCGCTATCGCGCCACAGAACCCGGGGAGAACGATGTCCGCTGACGGCTCTGATATGGCCGCTGCCTCGGACAGCGACGGTCTTCAGTTGACGCTCGAACTGGAGCATCCCGACTGCTGGATGCGGGAAGTGACGGCGGCCACTGCAGCCAAACTGCTGGTCAACGCGGCGTATCTGGTCGACGGGAAGGTCAAAGCCCACGTCGTCGCATACGCTGAGTCGGCGGCCGCGGTCGAGGCGCTCGTTGCGGCGACCCGGGCATCCGACCACACTCATGCAGTCACAGAAATGGATACTCGTCGTAGCTTCGGCGGGATATCGGCACCGGTAAACAAAGCGACGCGCACGCTCCTCGTCGAGTACGGCCCCGAGGAGAGCATCCACGACGCGCTGGTCTCACACGGGTTCATGAATCAGGAGCCGATCCGAATCCGCGACGGGACCGAGTACTGGACGGTTGCTATCGACGAATCGCGGACGACAATACAGGAGAAACTCGACGCCGTCTGCGCACAGAAAGACGCGACGATCACCGTGACCCAGATTACGTCCGCGACCACCGGAAGCAGAGAGCGCGACGAACTGGCTGTCCGACAGCTTTCCGACAGGCAGCGGGACGTGTTCGAACTGGCCCGCAAACGCGGCTATTACGACTACCCGAGAGAGGTAAGCGGGAGCGAGCTAGCCGACGAACTCGGTATCGCGAAGACGACGCTTCACGAACATCTCCGGAAAGTCGAGGCCACGCTTCTCGGTCCGAGAGACGCCGACCGGGGCTGACGACAACACAGCGTCTCGGCCCACTGCCAGTTGTCGTGTCTGCTGTCGCAGAGCAGGTGGCAGCCGTTCCAAGCTTGCGACGACAGACCCGACCGAGCGCTACTGGACTCCGAGTTCCGACTCCAGTTCCTCAACGACGTCCTGCAGCATCGATGCGAGTTCGTCGTTCGGCGGCAATCGATACAGGGGGCCAGAGATGTCGAGCGCCCCGAGAACACCGCCGTGTGGGGCGGTGACCGGCACGCCGACCGACCGAAGCCCCTCGACTGCCTCCTGATCGTTCACCGAATAGCCGCGCTCGCTCGTGCGTTCGATGTCTTCCAAGAGGGCGTCGCGGTCGGTGATTGTGTACTCCGTCTCTGCGGGCAGTCCCCACCGGTCGAGAATCTCGTTGACTCGGGTCTCCGGCAACGCGGCGAGGATTGCCTTGCCAACTGCCGAGTTGTGCAGGTAGTAGTACCGGCCCACCTGGAACCCTTTCGACGGGACGTTAGCGACGACGTTGAACAGCGTTATGGCACGCCCGTACTCTTCGACGGCGAATGTGACCTCCTCCCCACAGCTGTCGGCGAGTTCGTGCGTTTTGCGACGGGCGACCTCGTACCACTCGTTCCGGGTCCGAGCGCCCTCTCCGAGGTGGAACAGCTTCATGCCGAGTCGGTACTGCTCGCCTCGCTTGACCAGATACTCCTGGTCCAGAAGTGTCTTGAGATGGACGTGGATGGTACTCGTCGAGAGGTCCAGCCGGTCTGCAAGCTCACTCATTCGAGCCTCCCCCAGCTCGTTTACCGCATCGATGATCGCGAGGGAAGTTTCGGTCGTCTGGAGACGACGACCGCTAGAGCTGTCCATATCACAGTGGACTCGACACCAGTATAAAAAAGTCCGGTCATAGTGGAACAGATTCCGTCAGAATTATGTTGGTTTCTGATTCTGATTGGTTTTCTAATTACCCAGAATTATGTTTTTAGAATATATGTCTGAAATTGGATCGTCTCACTTCAATCCGGACTGTATTCAGGGGTAGTACGCCACTCGAATTCCAATCCACGTGGACTTTTATATACTAACAGCGACCGAAACGGGATGAGGATTTACCAGAGGCGGCTCTGATGATTTGTTACCGCTGAGTTAGCTATTATCATGAACTTTTGCGTGTGTATTTCACGAGGCACAGAATGCATGTCAGACACGGATAGTGGCGATGGGACTGAGATCGAGGAGATCTCTGGCCCAAATGTCGAAGCAATCGAGTTCTACGGCGGACGGTGGATGAGCGTTATTCCCATAGCGCTGTTTATCCTGTGGGCGATTGTCCAGAGTGGCCTGTTCGGTATCGGGGATACGACTGGCCTTGTCGCGGGAATGCTCGTGGCGCTCATCGTCGGGATGTTCTTCGCCAAAGGAGACTGGAAGAACTACGCGAACACCATCTTCGATGGGATGACGAAGCGAGTCGCCGCGACGGCAGTCGTCGCATGGCTCTGGGCAGGGATGTTCTCGAACACGCTCCAGGCAGGCGGCTTCGTCGGTGGACTCGTCTGGGCAGCGAACGCGGCCAACGTCGGGGGCGCACTGTTCCCAGCCGCCACGTTCATCCTCGCAGCGCTGTTCACGACCGGTATCGGCACCGGTTACGGCGCGGCAGTCGCGTTCTCGGCGCTTTTCTTCCCGGCCGGGATCCTGCTCGGGGCGAACCCGGTGTTGCTGTTCGGTGCAATTCTCTCCGGGGCCGTCTTCGGGGACAACCTCGCGCCAGTCAGTGATACGACGATTGTGAGCGCAGTGACGCAGGACGCCGATATCGGCGGCGTCGTCGCGTCGCGGTTCAAGTACGCTGTTATTGCGGCGGTACTGGCGCTTGCGGCGTACATCTTCGCCGGAAACGCGATGGCCGGGCTCGACATCTCCCAGCAAGCACAGGACCTGTTCGTCCAGAACAGCGAACCAGCGGGACTGTTGCATCTCATCTCCATGCTCGTCGTCATCGTGACGGCAGTCATGGGCCGACACATTGTCGAAGCCATTTCGTGGGGACTTATCGTTGCGGTTGTCTTCAACGTCGTTTTCGATCTCGCACCGCTGAGTGACGTGTTGCTGTTCAAAGTTCCTGAAACGTCAGCAGCCGCGAGCTGGGCCGGTTCGCTCCCCATTGCCGAAGTGGTCGCGCCGCAAAACGCCGGCGTCACCGGCTCGATCTACAACGGTGCAGCCGGGTTCTTCCCGCTGATCGTTCTCGTATTGCTCATCGTCGCCGGATCGGAGATCATGATCCGCGGCGGTGGCTTCGAAGCGATACAGGAATGGCTCCTCGAAAATGTCGCAACGGGCGTCCGAAAAGCCGAGACGACGATGGTGGTCGGCACCGCCCTCGTCAACTCGATGATCACGATCAACACGGCGGCAGAGATCGCGATCGCGCCGTACATCGCCCGCATCGGCCAGCGGTACAACATCAACAGCTACCGCCGGGCGAATATCCTTGACGCGAACACCTCGGCGCTCGGGTACATCTTCCCGTGGGGCGGCGGCGTCCTCATCGGCTTCGCGACGCTACAGGGTCTCCCGGAGCAGTACGAGTGGTTCACCAGCGCGATGATTGTCAACCCCGTCCAGGTGTGGCCGTACGTCTTCCACGGCTGGTTCCTGTTCGGTGTGTTCCTCCTCTCCGCGCTGACCGGCTTTGGGCTTGAGTACACCACTGACCGCAAATCCAAGGATGTGACCCGTCTATGAGCATGCTCAGCAAGTTCCTCACCGGGATGTCCTTCCGGTCGACCACGCCGACGTTCGAGGCGGGCGAAGAGATAGAAGTGTACGTCACGGAGTTCGACGAGGAATCCGGCGAACTGGTCGCACAGGTCGGCGAGACCCGCCTCTACTTCGAAAACGGTGAGGCGGATATCGTCGGCTGTCGCGTGCTCGCAACGGTCGAATCGTTCGACGACGCCGAACACCGCGGCCGCGTCACTCACCGGAAGACGCTGTCACAGGGGTCGTTCTAACAGTGCCACAGAGAGCCGAACAGGGCAGCGAGTCAGTATAGCGCGACCGACGAAACTGATATAAGAGATTCACAGCACTATGAGCAATTCACTATATTCCACAGCACGACAGCACAACCAGACAACTATCGTTCCCAGTACGGACATCGAAGCGACCGTCGAGATGGCAGACCTCGTCCCGGCCATCGAAGCTGCATTCGCCGCATACGAAAACGACACGGCGCAGATGCCACCGAAGTCCTACATCGACCTGCCACAGCACAACGGGGACTTCCGGTCGATGCCGGCCTACCTCGAAACGGACGACTGGGAGGCGTCGGGCATCAAGTGGGTGAACGTCCACCCGGACAACCCCGACGAGTTCGACCTGCCGACCGTGATGGGGACGCTCGTGTACACGGACCCCGAGAGCGGCTTCCCGCTTGCCGTGATGGACGCGACGACGCTGACGATGAAGCGAACCGGTGCGGCCGCCGCCGTGGCGACGGACCACCTCGCTATCGAGGGGGCATCTTCGCTGGGTATCATCGGTGCCGGCGTCCAGTCCTACACGCAACTGGAGGCCATCTCGCAGGTGCGGCCGATCGAGTCCGTCGTCGTTAGCGACCTCGACGACGACCGCGTCCAGCGGTTTATCGACACCTTCGGCGACGAGTTCGACGTGCGAGCCGGCACAATCTCAGAGGCCGCCCAGTGTGACGTCCTGTCGACGGTCACGCCAGTCGAAGACCCCATCGTCACGCTCGACGATCTCGGGGAGCACACCCACGTCAACGCCATGGGTGCCGACGCCGAAGGGAAGCAGGAACTCCACACCGAGGTCATCCGCGAGGCGACGCTTGTCATCGACGACTTTGAACAGACGACCCACTCCGGTGAGATAAACGTCCCCTGGAGTACGGGCGATATCGACGAGTCGGATATCGATGCCGAACTCGGCGAGATAGTCGTCGGGAACGCACCGGGCCGGGAGGACCTGTCCGGGATTACCGTCTTCGACTCGACCGGGCTCGCGATTCAGGACATCGCTGCCGCACGCATCGTGTACGAATCGCTCGGAGACGACAGCGGACACCGCCTCGAAATGGTGTAAGCACGCTGGTCTACAGCACTGGTAGTCGCTCCACAGTGGGTATCGAGTGACGCAGTGTCGATGTGGCACACAGTTGCGGCCCGGGACATTTGTATAGGCCCTGCCATGAGCGGGTATGCGACGCGTCATCATCGACACGGATACCGCGGGCGACGACACACAGGCAATCTTGCTTTCCTGTCTCAGTGACCGGGTTACCGTCGACGCAATCACGGTCGTCGCCGGCAACGTTCCATTCGACAGAGAAGTCGAGAACGCGAAGTATACGCTCGAAATCGCCGATTCACTCGACGTGCCCGTCTACGAAGGGGCGAGACAGCCACTTATCAAGGAGTTCGAACATGCGACGTATATCCACGGCGAAGACGGCCTTGGCGGCGACCTGTTTCCCGAAACCGACATCGAATCAGCGACGGGATTTGGTCCCGACGAAATCGTCGCCCGCTGTCGGGCGGCCCCGGGTGAAATCACGCTGCTCTGTATCGGCCCGCTGACCAATCTGGCGCTGGCGTACGCCCGCGAGCCAGACCTGCCAGACCTCGTCGATGAAGTGTGGGTGATGGGCGGGAACGTCAACTGTGAGGGGAACGTCACCCCCGCCGCGGAGTTCAATCTGTGGGTCGACCCCGATGCTGCCAAGCGCGTGTTCGACGCTTTCGAGGTGACGCTCGTCGACTGGGGCGTGTGCCTTCGGGACGCGGTGTTTGGTGCCGCTGAGTTCGAGATGGTATCGACGCTCGACACTGAACTGGCGTCGTTCTTCGAGTCAGTAACCGAGCAGGCCCGAGCGTTCAACAGCGAGGAGTCCGACGACCCCGGATGGACGGCACTCCCGGACAGCGTCACCGCCGCGCTGCTTGCGTATCCGGAACTTCGAGAGGCGGTGTCGACGTATCACGTCGCGGTGGATGACCGCGAGGGGCTCACCCGCGGGTACACCAGCGTCGACGTCAACGGTGTGACCGACGGCGACCCGAACACCCACGTCGTAGAGTCCGTCGACAGTGACGCCTTCCAGTCACTCATGTACTCACTGCTCCAATCTCGGGACCCTGACAGCGGTATCGCCGAGTGAGTCAGGAGCAGAGGCGAATACGAGAGTAACGGACGGTGTGTCGTCGTTGTCGCTGTGTGAGACTGTGGCACCAGTCCCGGTGTCGCGTGTCGTCCATGGTTTTTACTGGGGGCCGGGGGCATGTCGGGGTATGACGCTTACAGACCGTCTCGACCAGTACCTCCGGACAGCGGGGCTCGAAGCCGTCTGGTTTGCCCGACCGAACTCCTTCGCGTGGCTCACCGGGGGTGGCGACAACGTCGTTGACCGGGAGGTCGGCGTCGGCGTCGCCGCCGCGGGCTACGACGGCGACGAGATACGGGTCGTCACCGACAACATCGAAGCGCCGCGGCTCCGCGACGAGGAACTCGACAGCGACGTGCCCGTCGAGACGTTCGACTGGCACGCGGAGTCGCTGGCCGAAGCCGTCGCTGAAGCGAGTCCGACCCCAGCGGCGGCTGATTTCGATGTCTCCGGCTTCGAATCAGTTGACGCCACGCAGCTCCGCCAGCCACTGACCGAAGCCCAGGTTGAACAGTGCCGCGAACTCGCGCGGGACACGGCCGAAGCAGTCGAGGCTGTCGCGCGGAACGTCGAGCCGTCGCACACCGAACTCGATGTGACCGCGGTGGTCCGACAGAAGCTCGAAGGCCGGGGCATCGCCACACCGGTCGTACTCGTCGGCAGTGCCGAGCGGGCACAATCTTACCGTCATTACACCCCGACTGACACTGAACTCGGTGACTATGCGCTCGTGTCGGTGACCGTCGAGCGGAACGGCCTCCACGTCAGCACCACCCGGGCGGTCGCGTTCGACCCGCCGGAGTGGCTCATGGAGCGCACCCACGAGGCTGCCCGCGTCGAAACCACTGCGCTGGCCGCGACACAGGCGGCTGGCCAGGATGGCGGCACGGCGGGCGACGTGTTCGAGGCGATTCAGGACGCCTACGCTGAGGTCGGCTGGGAGGGCGAGTGGCAGAATCATCATCAGGGCGGCGCGACAGGCTTCGCGGGCCGCGAATGGATTGCCACGCCCGGACATGAGGGCGAGGTCGCGCTGCCACACGGGTACGCCTGGAATCCGACTATTGCCGGCACGAAGAGCGAAGACACGTATCTCATCTCTGGTGACGACATCGAACTGCTGTCCGGGACCGGCGACTGGCCGACTGAGACGGTTTCGGCGGTCGGCTACGACCTCGAACTCCCGCGACACACGGTGCTGGAACTGTAGCGGTACCGGGGCCGTTCAGCCCTGACGAGTGGTTTACAACAGGTGTTGTATGAATCCGTGGGTTTAAGGAACGGCTCAGGCTACCCCTGTGTATGACCGCAGCGCGCGCCTGGTGGAAGGAAGCGGTCGTCTACCAGATTTATCCACAGAGCTTCAACGACAGCGACGGCGACGGCGTCGGCGACCTGCAGGGCGTCATCGAGCGCCTGGATTACGTCGCCGACCTCGGCGTCGACGTCATCTGGCTCAACCCCGTGTACCAGTCGCCACAGGTCGACAACGGCTACGACATCAGTGACTACCGGGCCATCCACGAGGCGTACGGCACGCTGGAAGACTGGGAGGAACTGCTGGACGAAATTCACGCCCGGGACATGCGGCTCGTCATGGACCTCGTCGTCAACCACACCTCCGACGACCACGAGTGGTTCCAGCGCTCGCGCCGGGACGAGGAGGGCTACCGCGACTACTACATCTGGCGCGAGGGCGGCACCGACGCGGACGTCGACCCCGTGCCCCCGAACAACTGGACCACCGGCTTCGGCGGATCGGCCTGGACCTACGACGAACAGGTCGAGGCTCAGTACCTCCACCTGTTTCACGAACGCCAGCCCGACCTGAACTGGGAGAACCCCGACGTCCGCTCAGATGTCTACGAGATGATAGAGTGGTGGCTGGCGAAGGGCATCGACGGCTTCCGGATGGACGTTATCAACCTGATCTCCAAGCCGGAGGGCCTGCCCGACGGCGACCCGGACGAGGGGTGGGTCGGCATCGAGCAGTTCGCTAACGGCCCTCGGACACAGGAGTTCCTCGAAGAGATGGCCGCCGAGACGTTCGACAACTACGACTCGATGACGGTCGGTGAGTGCGTCGACATCGACGTCGACACCGCCGGCGACTACGTCAGCGCCGACGGCCCGCTGGACATGGTGTTTCACTTCGAGCACATGCTCCTCGACCAACAGGAAGGGTGGTGGACTATCGAAGACTGGTCGCTGCCCGAGCTGAAGTCGGTGATGGCCGAGTGGCAGACCGAACTCGACGGCTGGAACACCGTCTACCTGGGCAACCACGACCAGCCCCGAATCGTCTCCCGCTTCGGCGACGACGGGGCGTACCGCGAGGAGTCGGCCACGCTGCTGGCGACGTTCCTGCTCACGCATCAGGGAACGCCGTTCCTGTTCCAGGGCGACGAGATCGGGATGACGAACTGCCCATGGGAATCGGTCGAGGAGATCCGGGACGCAGACGCGTCCAACCGCGTCGAACTCGCCCTTGAGTCGGGCGATATCGACAGCTACGACGAGGCACGCGACGTTGTCGAGTTCCGCTCGCGGGACAACGCCCGGACGCCGATGCAGTGGGACGACTCCCGGAACGCCGGCTTCACCGACGGCGACCCCTGGATAAAGGTCAATCCGAACTACGAGGAGGTGAACGTCGCTGCGGCCGAAGCACGCGAGGACGGGATTCTCTCGTACTACAGGGACCTCATCGACCTGCGGAGCGATCTAGACGTACTCGTGTACGGCGACTACGAACTATTACTGCCCGACCACGAGACGGTGTACGCCTATCGGCGCACGCTCGACGACCCGGCGGCCGATATCGACGACGTGCTGGTCGTTTTGAACGTCTCACCGACGGCCACGCGCATCTCGGTCCCGGTCGAAGCCGAGGCAACACCGCTGTTCGGGAACGAACTGGACGCGGCGGCCGAATCCGGCAGCCACGACGGCACGGACCTGGAACTGCAGCCGTACGAAGCGCGCCTCTACGAACTTTCAGAACAACAATGATGTCATCGCAGATGCTTTCCGACGGTGAACTGGACCGCGAATGGTGGAAAGAAGCAGTCGTCTATCAGATTTACCCACGCAGTTTTAGCGATAGCGACGGCGACGGCGTCGGCGACCTGCAAGGCATTATCGACCGACTGGACCACGTCGCCGACCTCGGCGTCGACGTCATCTGGCTCAACCCGGTCTATGACTCTCCACAGGAAGACAACGGCTACGACATCAGCGATTATCAGACTATCTACGATGAGTTCGGAACGATGGCCGACTGGGAAGCGCTGCTCGCGGAAGTCCACGACCGTGATATGCGGCTCGTCATGGACCTCGTTGTCAATCACACGTCGGACCAACACGAGTGGTTCCAGAAGTCCCGACAGCGCGACCCGGAGTACGAGGACTACTACATCTGGCGTGAGGGCGGCACTGACGCGGACGGCGAGCCCGTGCCGCCGAACAACTGGGAGTCCTTTTTCGGGGGCTCCGCCTGGGAGTTCGACGCGGAGCGCGGCGAGTACTACCTCCACCTGTACGACACCTCACAGCCGGACCTGAACTGGCGTACCGACGCCGTTCGACAGGATGTCTTCGACACTATCGAGTGGTGGCTGGAGAAGGGCATCGACGGCTTCCGGATGGACGTCATCAACCTCCTGTCGAAAGTCGAGGGCCTGCCCGACGGCGACCCGGACAGCGAATGGATCGGCTCCGAGCATTTCATCAACGGGCCGGAGCTGTCGTCGTATCTGACGGCACTAGACGAGTCAGTGCTGTCGAACTACGACGTGATGACCGTCGGCGAGATGCCACAGCTCACCGTCGAATCGGCTCGGGAGTACGCTGGTACAGACGGCCCGCTGGACATGGCGTTTCACTTCCAGCACACGAAACTCGACTACGACGACGGCGAGCGGTGGTCGGTCGGCGACTGGAGCCTGCCGGAGCTGAAAACCATCGTCGACCGCTGGCAGGACGGGCTGGCCGAGGACGGCTGGAACACGCTGTACTGGGAGAACCACGACCAGCCGCGGAGCGTCTCCCGCTACGGCGACCCCGAGAACTACCGCCGGGAATCCGCGACGCTGCTCGGGACGTTCGTCCTTACGCTCCGTGGCACGCCCTACATCTACCAGGGGCAAGAACTCGGGATGACCAACGCCGACTGGGAGACGATGGACGACCTCCGAGACGTGGACGCCATCAACCACGCGCGGGAACTACTCGAGCGAAACGATGTCGAGGACTACGAGGACGTGAAAGACGTGGTCGGCTACCGGACCCGCGACAACGCCCGGACGCCGATGCAGTGGGACGACTCCCGGAACGCCGGCTTCACCGACGGCGACCCCTGGATAAAGGTCAATCCGAATTACAGGGATATCAACGCCGCTGCCCAGCGAACGGATGTGGACTCCGTCTACAACTACTACCGGCGACTCATCCAGTTGCGCTCCGACAGGGACGTGCTGGTGTACGGAGACTACACCGACTTACTTCCCGACCACGAAACCGTCTTCGCGTTCACGCGGTCGCTGTCGACGGACGCGGGAACCGAGCGGGTTCTGGTCGTCCTACACTTCGATGACGGGAGGCAAACGGTTTCGCTCCCGGTCGAGTTTGCCGATGCGACGCTGCTTGCGGGCAATTACGACCGCGACGACGCGGATCCGGAAACGGTGACGCTTGCGCCGTACGAGGCTCGCGTCTACGAGCTATTCGACTGAACACCGTCGCCCCGGCGCACTCCCACCGCAACGGTCGTCGCGAGGCACAGATTCAAGACGCATCCGTCACCAGCAGTGGTATGTACCTTGCCGACGAGACCTGGCCGGACCTCGGCGACTATTTCGAGACGGAGTCGCTCGCGCTCGTGCCGCTGGGGTCGACTGAACAACACGGGCCGCATCTCCCGCTGGCGACGGACCACCTCATCGGGGAGGCCTTCGCCAGAGAAGCCGCCGACAGGACGGGCTATCTCTGTACTCCGACGATCAACGTCGGCGTGAGCCCACATCATAGACAGTTCAACGGGACGATGTGGGTCGACGCGCCGGTGTTTCGCGACTACGTCGAGTCGTTCACCCGGAATCTGGCCTACCACGGCATCGACCGGGTCATCTACGTGAACGCCCACGGCGGGAACGTCGAACACCTGCGAGAGGTCGGCCGTCGGCTCCGGGACGACGAAGTCCTGTACGCAATCGAGTGGATGTGGGACGAGAGCATCCCGGACCTCGTAGACGACCTGTTCGAACAGAACGGACCACACGGCGGCCCGAAAGAAACGGCCATGATTCAACACCTGCGCTCCGAACTGGTTCACGACGACCGCCTCGAAGACGCGCGGGACGGCGGGATTCCGAGCGTCGAGGCGGCGGAGACAAAGAAGTACGGCTCGCGAACCTTCTACGACGCCGCCGACAACACCGCCAATGGCGTGCTGGGCGACCAGACCGACGCCACGGCCGAAAAGGGCGCGGAGATGTTCGAAGCCGCAACCGAACAGCTCGTCAGGCTCTGTGAGTGGCTGGACTCGCAAGCGTTCGACGACCTGCTGCCTGAGCCACACGTCTGAGCCTGCTACCACAGGAGCGACCGGCGGCGCTCACGTTGCAGGTGGATTTTTGCGACAGCCGGATGTACGGGGCGTATGGTCCCTCTCCTGTTTCCCGGTATGCCCGGAGCTGTCGAACTGGTCATCCTCCTCATCATGATGGGGCTGTTCCTCGTCGTTCCCCTCGCACTCATCGTGGCCGCGTACCTGTTCGGCAAGCGCCGCGGCAAAGCCGAGATGGGCGACTCAGGCGATTCGTAACCAATCGCCAGACGGCGGCCAATCGGCGCGTTACGGCCCTCTCGACGCGAATCGACTCGTTTATCGGTCCCTCCCTATGAGGGCAATGTGTGTCCCCACCGAGTCCCCATTCGGAGTCGCTTCGTAGCCGAGCGTTCGAAATAACGGTCGATGACGGACGAGAGACCTTCAACGCGCTCAGTATCGAGCACGCCGACTGTGAGACGGAATGGATTATCTCCGACACGGTGTGTGCGCTCGAAAATATGCGGTAACAGGTAGCAAGCTGTTGTGCTGTGACATAACAGCCAGTCGCACTGCGTCGAAACGGTGACGCCGTTGTGTCTGTAGAGGCGTTTCCTCCTGTGTCACTCCGCTGAGAACCGCCGCCAGACTGGCATGAACACGCCGTAGAACGAGCCAAAGAACAGGACAACGGCCACGATAGCTAATTCGCGCCCCGCCACGCCGAATACATCGTACAGGGTCCGGAGAACGATGATGACCCCGAGTCCCCAGATAGCGAATGCGGCTCCCTCTTTCCAAGACAGCCCCCTCCTACGGAACATACGCTGTCTCCACAACAAACGGTATCAAACCCTGTGGTTCAAACACGGTAGCGGATTGCCTCGTGGACAGGGGGTACACACTGGTCACGTGGTCAGCCGGGCCGCTGCCTGACCAGCTAGTGTGGACATGCCTGGCCAGACAGAGATTCGCGATCCAGCTTACTCGGTCGGGACAGGGCCAGTCCCGATGACATCTCGGACCGCGTTCTCGAACTCCTGGCGGTCGGCGAAATACGGCACGTCGACATCTTCGAGTACCGTTGCGAGCTCCTGCGGGCCGTCCGGCGTCCGGATCGCCGTGTCGCCCTCGCGGTCGACGATGGTGCTGTGTTCGATGCCCCAGGTGAGCCGGGCCGAGACACGGGCCAGTGGCGCACCGGCAACGTCTGGTCCGTCGCCGAGTTCGACAGCCGGCTCCTCCGCGTCCTCGCTTTCGTCGTCGCTCATACCCGAACAGTGCCCGTGGGTCCGATTAGTGCTTTCGGAACGGCTCGCGTGTCCGTTGGGGGTGCGTACGCGCGTGCCCGCGTCATGCATCTGTCTGACGGGTAGTTTTATCGGATGTAGCAGTAGTGTACTGCATGACTAGTCTCACCGACGTGTACGAAGGGGAGGTAGGGCGCGTCGCGTCGCGCCGCCAGCAACTCGTCGGGACAGCCCTGTTTCTCGTTGGTGTTGCCGGACTCGTCGGGGCAATCGCACTCGCAACGACCGCCGTCGGCAACAGATACGGGCTGGACGCCTACGCAGCTAGACAAATCGCCGGCATCATCGCCGGTCTCGGGCTCCCGTCGGTTATCCTCGGCGTGTTCGCAGTGTTGCCGGCCAGTCGACGAATCCGGCTGACTGCTCTTGGCGGGACAGGCGTCGCTGCGGTCGGCGTCTGGCTGTTCCAGTCGCTGTATCCCTACAGCTGGACCAGCAGCGACCCGCTGCTGGCACTACTCACCGGCGTTGTCTACTTCGCTGGTATCGTGACGACGTTCTGGAGTCTGTTCGCGGCGCTTGCGACGTTCAAGACGCGAAACGACCCCGGTGGGACGGCACGGATGGAAGTGACCGAGGAAGGGACGATTCGCCTCGTCGAGGAAGCCCGAACGCTCCCGGGGCTTGGCGGCATCGGGTTTTTCGGGCAGGACCCGGACGGCACAGTCGAGACGCAGACGAACCGGCCGGGAGCGAGCGGCGAGGGCGCTGTCAGCGACGGCGGGACCGGACAGCACTCGGGTAACACGCACACGGCCAATAGCCGCCATCGCCAACCGACGGGCGACACGGAGTCGGACCGCAGCAGGCGGTCCACAGGACAGTCGGACGGCGGTACAGCGACGGAGCGACAGTCGGGCCGTCAGGCAAACGCTCGCTCGAACACCGCGTCGCGTCGAAGGGACCAGAGTGGCCCCTCTGAGAACGCGCTCGATCCGAGAATAGCTGAGGCCGGCCCGGAAGCCTCGCCGTCGACCGACGGCGGCACGGCGACGACAGGGCACGACACGATTACCGAGACGGCGGTCCATCAGGGCGAACCGGACACCTACTGCGGGAACTGCCGGCACTTCGAGTACGTGATGCAGGACGGCGACATCGAGCCGTACTGTTCGTTCCACGGTGAAGTCATGGATGACATGGAACCCTGCTCGGCGTGGGTCCGCAACGACTGAGACGGTCGCCGGTCCGATTTTGCTGTTCGCCTCAGAGTCTCCGACGACACGGAGAGACAGAGTGGTCCGGTCGAAACCGGGTATTTAACACGGCCGGCAAGCAAACGATGGTACTACAATGGAGTTTTGCGACGAATGCGGTTCGATGATGAAAACGGACGACGAGCGCTGGGTCTGCGGTAGCTGCGGCTACGAGAAGGCGCGAAACGCCGAGACCGAACAGGAAATGGCCGTCACCACGCAGGGCCAGGAGGAGTCGGAAGTCGTCGACACCTCCGAGGTCGATGCCGAAGACATGGGGCCGACGACGGGTGCCCGCTGTCCGGAGTGTGGCAACGAGCGAGCGTTCTACGAGATGAAGCAGATACGCGCGGCCGACGAGTCCGAGACACGCTTTTTCACCTGCACCGAGTGCGAACACAAGTGGCGAGAGGACGACCACTGAGGCAAGCCCGTGCCCACTGACCCCGCGTTCCCGGATGTGCCCGCCGCCCAGTTACGCGACGGCGGCTGGGAGCTCGTCGACGAGAGCGTCGAAACGGTCTTTCAGCTACCGACGGCTCGCGTCGAAGGGGCGACGAAGGTGTACGACGCTGCCGAGACGCGCGAGGCCGTTCGGGATGCAATCGGGCTCGACCACCAGTGGCGGTTCTTCTTCGCGACCGCGCTGTCGTTCACGCCGCCGCTTGCGCCGGGTATCGGCCCGGCGATGATTCTCCCGACGGTCCGTTCTGAGGCCCAGTCGGCCTTCGCCAACGAACTGGCTGACAGGGGGTTCAAATCGGTCGAGCGCGGACGAAGAGAGCGCGTCCGCGTCGACAGCGGCGACCGGGCGCGGCTCCGGACCTACAGTGCTGAACTCGACCTCGAACCGGTCGATGCGACACTGTCGATTACTGGCTGGGTCGGCGTCTGGCACGGCGACGGGTTTCGCATCGCCGCCGGCGCATACCCCGACCGATCGCTGGCGACACTGTTGAACGTGGAAAACCCGCCGGAACCACTCCGGCGGTCGCCATCGGACTACCGGGCCGAACTGCTTACCCTCATCCGCGCCGTGGCGTAACCGCCAGGAGCGCGCCGTCGAGGAACAGTTGGATCGGCCCGAGACCGAGTCGCTTCGCGAGCGAACTCGGTACGGCGTCCGTACCGAGGCGGGCGACGGGCGCGCCGCGAACGCGGATTTCGGCCGTCAGTCCGGCAGCAGCCAGCGCCGCGGCGGCGTCCGGTCCTCCGACCATCCGGTCCCGCCAGAGGGCAAACGCCGCTCCGAACGACGGCAGGTCGACGGCGACGAGGTCGTCGTATCCCCGGACGGTGAACGCGACTCCGTCCCGCTCGACGGTCAAGTCGGCGTCGACGAGGAGGTCCGGCTTTCGCTCGATCAGGTCGAACAGATCGCCGACCGCCTTCGTCGTCGTGGCCACTGTCAGTCGTTATCGCGTGTCGTGATGGTCAGCGTGCCGTCAACCCGCCAGCGAGCGTGCTCGGCATCTTCGCCGGCCTTGCTCGGGACATCGACTTCCATGTCGTCGAAGTCGTACGTTATTTCGGCATTACGACCAGTCAGGCGGTCGTAGAGCCCGATTGCGAGGTCTGGCCAGGTTGTCGTCTCCATCGGCGTCTCTGATTCGCTCATGCAGTATCCCATACGTACTCATACATGTTTAAAGTCGACCCCAACAACAGGGGTTCGGCAGAACTGACAGGTGCAGTCAAGGACGCCGCGCGAACGTCAGATAGCCGGTGTGGCCGACACCGCCGGTCGACGGTCGGGAGCCGCGGTCGTCGAAGTCCATCTCCCGCTGGATGGTGTCAAGCGTCTCGACGCCGTCGAGGCCGACCTCAGTGGCTGTTGCCACAACCTCGCGCGTGTTCTCCACGAACGGGGAGTACACCGCCAGCGACCCGCCCCGTTCCAGCAGCGTGGGCGTTCGCTCGACCACAGTCGGTGCGTCCTCGGTATCAAGCGTCAGCACGTCAAAGCCCGAGAGGTCATCGAGGTCATCGGTGATGTCGCCGGTCCGGACCTCAACGGTGTCCGCGACGCCAGCGATCTCCATGTTCTGGCGCGCGACCTCTGCGAACTCGGGGTCCTGCTCATAGGTAACCACGTCAGCGCCAATGCGGCCCATGTATGCGCTGAGGATGCCGGTCCCGGTCCCGGCATCGAGGACGCGATCTGCCGCTGCCACGCCGGTCTTGCCGACGACCAGCCCAACGTCGCGGGGCATCATCGGCGCGCCGGTGCGTTCGAGGTGGGTGAACAGGTCCGGGCCGCGCAGTCGGCGGACGGTGAAGCCAGTCCCCAGATGGGTCTCAACGACGTCGCCCGGTTCCACGTCCTCGGGCACCTCTAAAATACCGAGGTCGGATTCGAACCGCTCGCCGGGGTCCAGCAGGTACTCGCGGTCTTCGTGGACGAAGAGGTACGCCACGTTACTCCAGTTCGTCGACCGCGTCCGCGAGGTCGCCGTCGTTGGCCTCGAGGGCCTCTCGCGCGGTGTCTTCGTCGACGCCGGCTCGCATCGCAACGAGTTCGACGTCGTCCTCGTCGACGCCGGAGTCGCTGGCGGTTTCGTCGGCGTCGTCGGCCGCCGCCGACTCCTCACCGGAGCCGAGTTCCCGGCTTTCGGGCTCGCCGACGACCTGATACGTTTTCTGGCCCTGAGCTTCCATGAGCTGGACCTCCGCGTCGTCGAAGACGAGTTCCTCGTCCGGCGTGCGGATAATCACTTCCTGCGCATCGATGTCCTCCATGTCGATGCCCATCTGTTCCATCATCTGTTTCATCTTGCGCGGGTTCATCCCGCCGCCTCCGCCAAACATACGTAGGACTGGCGGGGCAGGGCAGAAAAGCGTAGCGACCCGGACCCGGACAGGTGTTCGTCGCGGGACAGGCCTGCTGACCGGACAAAACCGGCACGCGCCTACGGCTTCGTAACGGTTCTAAGGCTCGCCCGTGCACTCCCGCCGTGTCACTGCTGTCTATCTTCGCCACAGCGATCCTCCCGGTCGTCGCCGTCGCTGGGGCCGGCTTCGCGCTCGGCCGGCTGAAAGGCACTGACCCCGACGCGCTCAACACCATCACGGTGTACGTCCTCGCGCCGGCGCTGGTGGTCCACAGTCTGGCCACGTCCTCGCTGGCCGGCAACACGATCCTGAGCGTCGTCCTCGCCGTCGTGCTGTTTACCACCGCGATGCTCCTCCTCGCGGAGGGCGTCGGCCGCCTGACCGGCCACTCGGAACCGCTTCTGGGTGCGTTCGTCCTTGTCTCTATCTTCCCCAACACCGGGAACTACGGCATTCCCCTGGCAGATTTCGCCTTCGGTGCGACAGGGCGCAGTACGGCCGTTCTCGTGACCGCGTTGCAGGGCGTGTTGCTCTACACCGTCGGCATTTACATCGCTGCGCGGGGCAGCGGCGGCAGCCCGCTGGCGGATATGCGTCGCGTGTTCGGTGTGCCGCTCATCTACGCTGTTGTCGTTGCGCTTGCACTCCGATGGGTCGGCGCGGTGCCGCCGACGGAGTCGACGGCGATGCAGACGCTGGAACTGCTGGGCAACGCCTCGATTCCGGTGATGTTGCTCATCCTCGGGATTCAGCTATCGAACGTCGACGGCGACAGCGATTTCCGGTCGGTCAGTATCGCCAGCGCGATGAAGCTCCTGTTGGCTCCGGTGCTCGCGTTCGCCGCAGTACTTGCCGTCGGATTCCAGAATCAGACGGTCGCGCGGGTAGTCGTGCTGCTGTTGGCGACGCCGACCGGCGTGACGACCATCATCCTCGTCGGTGCGTTCAGTCACCAGAGTACGGACCGTTCGCCGGGTGAATTCGTCAGCGCGACGGTGTTCCTGACGACCGTCACCAGCGCGGTGACAGTCACGCTGCTGGTGTGGCTGCTGCAGTCCGGACTGGTGCTGTGACTACTCCTCCCAGTATATCCTGATCTCGTCAGCAGTGATGTCGACGAAGTGGTTCGAGCCGCTGCTGAGCGCAAACCGGCCGATAGTCCGTTCGATAGTCCGGCTGGGACCGCCAGCAACCGCGACGGTGATCGTGTATGCACCGGTCGTGCCGATCATCGGGTCGTACTCGACCGATTCGTCGGCGGCCAGCGTCGCTGTCTCGTCAAGTACAGTCGTTTCGTCTCTCGTGATAGTGAGCGTAACAGTCTGCTCACTGTCCGTGTCGTTGTCGACGACAAACAGGATCGGGTCGTCGGGGGCGGGCGTTACTGTCGGTGTCGGTGAGTCCTGTGACGTTCCAGTCGCCAGTGCTGTCGACTGTTCTGCTGGCGTCGCTGTGGCTGTCGATGGCGCCGGGCCGTTCGTCGTCGTGTCGTCACCGGGCGCAATACAGCCGGCGACTGGGGAGAGCGCGAGCGCGGCGAGGAGCGTGCGGCGGCGCATATCGCTCGTCACGACGGGAGCAGCAAATGCTTTCTGTCATACGAGGTGGTGTCGAGTAGAGCCAGAGGATGCCAACTCCAAGGTCGGCACGTACCGGGAGGCGCTACGGACTCCGTCTCAGTCCTCAGCGCCCTGTCGGACCTTCACGGCCATGCCCGTCTCGAAGTCGTCCATACCGCTGCCGGGCAGTTCCGCGCGGCCGACGGCGAGCAGATAGCCGTCCTCGTGGACGACGAGGGCTTCGTCGCCCGGGCGGAGTTCGCTGTCGGCGGACTGGACGAACTTCGCGAAGGCGTTGCGGCCCTCGCGGATGAACGGCTCGCTCTCGTCGCCGACGACCACGCGGTGTCGCGGGGCGTCGAACGCATCGAGAAGCCGGTTCCCGCCGGCAAGCCCGAGCCGAAAGCGCCCGTCGGCGCCGTACGTGGCGATGCGACCATCCGTGGCATGGACCTGTCGCGGACGGCCGGAGCTTGTGTGTGTTACGTCAAGGGCATCAGGGCCTGCGAACAGCGCCATTCCGCCGCCACCGCCGAACTGGTAGTCGGCCGCACGCCGGAGCCCGCGGAACTCATCGTCACTCATTGCCCGTGTTCGATGCCGGGTCATAAACCGCCTTTCGGTTCTGTCCGTCCCACTGTCCGGCGCAGTCCGAAATGAGATGTGTGTCCGACCGTGGCTGCCCGGACCACGGCCGGCCAAATCGTGTGGCGATGAGAATGCCACTCCCCCCGATCCGTTCCGAATCAACGGTCCAGCCCGATGGGTGACGGACCCGAACCGGAATGCCATTGGTTCGCTCCGTCAGTCGCCCCGGCCCGAGTACACGGGGCGCGTGCCTCTGTATCCAATCCGTGGTCGGAGGACCGACTACGATGCCTGGAACTGCAGTGGGTCTCCGTCTCGCGCCTGGCCCGTGACGAGCAGCCGCGAGGTGTCCCGACTATCCTCAGCGCGTGGCAACGTGCCGTCTCTGTGACCCAACTGGTCGAGGGCACTACGTGGGGATGTGTTTGCTGCTTCAGTTATGAAGGTGGGCCGAAAATACCATGCTCCCGGGCCAGCGCGGCGGCGGTCGCTCAAGAAAAAGATGTGCATTGCTGTCTTGTAACATACTTTTCTCCGTCGGTTTTGGGGAAATTTATACCGGATGACTTCTTAGAAACGGATGATATGGCTACCGACACGCGAAAAGTAATGCTGGGTGCTGCACTGCTGGTGATCAGCACTGTGCTCATCCTTGGTACAGGGGCGATCGACATCGGCATCCCGGCCGCCGCCGGAGCGCTTGCTGCACTGGGACTGGCCGCCGGTGCCCTCCTCGTTGGAACGTCAGAAGACGGTCGCCCGGTCTAACCGCCGAAAAAGCCTTTTTCAATCGATAACAACCCAAACACCGCAGCTGTGTGTCCGTCGAGCCGCAGGAAGCGGCGGGAGGGCCTGTCGCTCGTGAGTGAACCAGCAGAGGACACAGCGGCCGCCCACACGCTGGTTTATAACAGGAACCTGTCTGAATCGGCGCTCATGTCGATAAACCCATCAACGGCCGCTTTGAGGTCTTCGGAGGACGACTCCTCGAAGCCCATTGCTTCGACGCGACAGCCTTCGTGGCGGAGATACCGACAGACACGGGCGAAGTCACCGTCACCGGTACAGAGCACTACCGTATCGACGTGGTTCGCCAACGAGACCGCGTCGAGGCTCATTCCGACATCCCAGTCTGCCTTCTTCGACCCGTCCTGAAATGTTTTGATGTCTTTGATGCGCGTCTCGAAGCCAATGTCGACGAGCGCTTCGAAAAAGGTCTCTTCTTCGGGCGAGTCTGCCCGGATGACGTAGGCGATAGCACGAGTCAGTTCGCGGCCGTCAACGGCCTCTTCCAGTAGTGCCTCGTAGTCGATGTTCCGCGAGTAAAGACTCCGGGCAGTGTGGTAGAGGTTTTGCGCGTCGGCCAGTACGGCCACGCGCTGTCCTGGCTGGGAAACTGTCATATCAGGTATTGGCTATCGGCTCGAATATGCTTTCGGGATACAAACGTGAAACAGCGGCGCAATTATGCCCCAACTAACCAGTTGTTGTAGATCAGGCACTTATATTCGTGGCCCGGATGTATCAATACAGGGACTTGATATTCGGTAGTGCAGCCGAACGGTTTATTTGGTCAACCGTCTGTCAGTACGTATGGTGACAATTCAACGGCTGGTATTTCGTGAGCCAGATGGGCGGCAGAAGGGCTTCCTCTTCTTACTCTTCTCGTTCATCTGCATCCTTGGGTGGGTGTATTTCGGGCTTGTACTCGATGGCCCTCACAACATGCTCTTTTTAGGCATCGCGTTCGGACTCTCTGGCTTCGCTGAGTTCCTGCCTCCGGACCGACGACGTGCAGCAGGAGTGCTGCGAATCCTCGGCCTCGGTACCCTCGTCCTCTTCGTGATTCTCCTCGTCTCTGTTCCAGAACTAATCTGGGGCTGAGCGCGAGTAATCGGGTTTCAGTAATGTGTATCCCGAATGACTGGTTGTTGCAGGCAGCAGTCAGATGACTAAGCTGTAGTCGCTCCGTCAAGCCTCGATAGCACTTCAGTTACCCCGTGAACGGCGGCAGCGAGAACACAAAAGCTAAGTCGGTCACACGCAGTTACTCGACCATGCGACAACGCCTTCAGTCCGGAACCGCCTCGTGGCTCCCCGGTGAGGGCGTCGTCCGCGCAAAGCGCAAGCCAACGTTTTAGTGACTCGTGGCGGACGTGGCGACTCCGTCTCGGGTCGGGTCGTTTGACAACCAACAGCCGGCCGTCTCTGCCGGCCATCGCACCGTTTCCGACCGGACAACCGAACCCACAGCGACACTGGACACACAGCAATGACAGCTATCGACTTCCGCGGCGTGTTCCCGGCGATGTGCACGCCGTTTCACCAGGACGGCAGTATTGACTTCGAAACACTCAGACAGGACGCTCAGCGGCTCGAATCCGCTGGCGTCGACGGCCTCGTTCCCGTCGGCTCGACCGGCGAGTCGGCGACGCTCTCACACGACGAACACATCGAGGTCGTCGAGGCGGTCATCGACGCTGTCGACGACGTGCCGGTTATCGCCGGCTCAGGGTCGAACAACACCAAGGAAGCACTGGAGCTCTCCCGGCGCTCCGCCGACGCCGGCGCTGACGCCCTGTTGCTCATCTCGCCGTACTACAACAAGCCCGAACAGCAGGGGTTCATCGACCACTACACGACGCTGGCTGACGCCGTCGACCTGCCACAGATAGTGTACAACGTCCCTTCACGGACGGGCCAGAACATCGAACCCGAAACGGCGGTCGAGCTCGCTTCGCACCCGAACATCCGGGCGTACAAGGCCGCGAGCGGCGACATGAACCAGATCTCAGAGATCATCGAGCGCACCCGGGACGAGGACTTCGCAGTGCTGTCCGGCGACGACGGGATGACGCTGCCGATGCTGTCGGTCGGCGGGACCGGCTGTATCTCCGTCTCGGCCAACATCGAACCGGAGCGCACCTGTGCCATGGTCGGTGCGGCACTGTCCGGCGACTTCGAGCGCGCCCGCCAGATTCACCACGAACTCGGCCCGCTGTTCCGCGCGATGTTCGTCGAAACCAACCCCATCCCGGTCAAGGAGGCCATGCGAATCCGCGGGTACGGCCCGGCGTACCTCCGCTCGCCGCTGACCCGACTCTCGGACGAACACCTCGACCACCTGCGCGACGTGCTGGCGACGCTGGAAACCGAGGACCTCGAAGACGAGTACGCGGAGGCCGAGCGATGACGCGGGTGGCGGTCAACGGCGTCACCGGCCAGATGGGCGGGGCCGTCATCGAGGCCGCCACCGACAGCGAGGTCGTGGTCGGCTTCGCGACGAGCGACGTGGACGCAGTCGACGGCGTCCCGGTCGTCCACCCGGCCGAGGCTGTCGAGGCGCTGCAGGAGTACGACGTGGACGTTGTCGTCGACTTCGCCGTCCCCGAGGGCGCGCTGACCGTCGCCGAGGCCTGCGTCGAGGCGGGCGTCCCGATGGTCGTCGGGACCACCGGTTTCGACGAGGACGGGCTGACTCGCCTGCAAGACGCAAGCGAGGAGATCCCGCTGCTGAAGGCCACGAATTTCTCGCAGGGGATTCAGGTCCTCCAGCGCCTCGTCAGCGAGGCAGTCGGCACGCTCGATGACTACGACCTCGAACTCATGGAGACCCACCACAACCGTAAAGTCGACGCGCCGTCGGGAACTGCCAGCAGCATCCTCGACGTGATTCAGGACGAGCGCGACGTGGAGCCGGTGTACGGTCGGGAAGGCCACGCCCCGCGTGAAGACGACGAGATCGGTGTGTTCGCCCGCCGGGCTGGCGACATTCGCGGAGAGCACGAACTCGTGCTGGCCGGCAACGACGAAGTCCTCTCACTCTCGCATCGGGCCGAGGACCGCGGTGTGTTCGCCGCCGGCGCACTCGATGCGGCAACGTGGCTCGTCGGCCGTGACGCGGGCTGGTACGAGTTTGGCGATGTTGTAGACGCGTAACACGGTCGGCGCTGCGGCGTACATATCCAATTATATGGACTAGTACACTGCGATAAATATTAGAAGTAGCCTTATACGTTGGTCTGTGCGACAGCCTCGTATGGCTACGAACCAATCCGTTCGACTCCCCGCGTCTGACTGTCCACGATGTGCAACCTCGTTCGAAGTAACGGCCCCGCGAATCAGTATGTGCCCAGAGTGTGGCTACATTCCCGGCCACGGGGCCGACTGAAGCGGTAGTAGCTGCCGCCGGGGCACTGGTATCTGACCGCGAACCGGTTCGGTTGCACTGTTCGCGGTCGACCGCATCGAAACAGAACTGCGAACAGGACGATTACGTGTCGACGGACGGCGATACGAGGGTTACAGCTGTTCGAACGTCCACTTCTGGTTGTCGCCTCCGACGTAGCTGTACTGCTGAACGTTCGCGCCGTCAGTCGTTGCGCCTGCCTCGACATCCAGCGCCTTTCCGCTGTGGCGTGCCAGGAGTCGGTAGGTGCCGTCGGCGTTCTCCCTGATGGCCCACTGCTGATTCTCGCCGCCGCTGTACTCGTACTGATGGACGTTCGCGCCATCGCCGGTCGCAGCCGCCTCGACGTCCAGCGCCTTCCCGCTGTGGACGGCTTCCAGTTTGTAGTAGCCGGTGCCGAGGTCAGTGACGACCCACTGCTGGTTCTCGCCGCCGCTGTACTCGTACTGGTGGACGTTCGTGCCGTCACTGGTCGAAGCGAACTCGACATCCAGCGCTTTCCCGCTGTTCTCGTTCCGGAGGACGTACGCTTCACCGGAGACGATGTCGTTCGTGTCACTGCCGTCGGACGGGACGATTCGCATCGCGGTCCCGCCGCTTGCGCCCATCGAGAGGGTCACGCTGTCACCTGCGGTCACGTCGTAGTCGCTGATGACGACCGCTGTCGGGTTGTTGTCAACGCCAGCCTCGGCAGCGTCGGCGTACTCGGTGACGGTCCAGCCGTCAGTCTGACTCGACAGGAAATCGAGTGAGACGGTCACGTCGCGGGCGGTTCCGTCGGTCATCGCGCCGAGATACCACTCGCTACCGCTTCGCTTGGCCGTGACAGCGTAGTCCCCGATCTGGCCGTCGACAGCGACCGTCTCGTCCCAGCTCACGGGGACGGCCTCGATGTAGTCGAACTCCGGTTCGGTGTCGTAGTTCTCGGCGGCGGCGACGCTGTCGGTGAAGTCGGTGTAGGCGGCCGGGAACGGTGCGCCGGCACCCTGCTCGGTGACGCCGACGGTGTTGAGGTTGAAGCCGCCGACGTCGTTCGGCCCGAGTGTGATAGCGAGCCTGTTCGTGCCCGCGTCGAGTTGGACCGAAACAGTGTGGATGTCCCACGTATCCCAGTACGTGGTGAACGACGGCGCAAGCGTCTGCTCCGTACCGTTGACGACGAGAGTTGCTTCGGGACTCCCGTTGTTCTGGACCGCTGTCGAATTGTCTTCCTGGTCGGCGGCATAGCGCAAGTGGAGGTCGTACGTCCCGCTACTGGGGACATCCGTCACAGTGAAACGCACCGCCGCGCCCTCTGGCTCGCGGTTCGGGTCGACCGGAACGTAGTGCGCGCCGAAGGCGTTGCGCCAGCGGTCGGCAGTAATCATGCCGTTCAGTGTGCCTGACTGGGCCTGGATGAACTCACCGACGCCGAACGACTCGTCGATATAGGCCTCCATACGGTCGGCAGCCATCTGGATACCGCCCAGATAGTTCGGGTACATCGCGAGCTGTTTGGCGCGCGTAGTCTGGATCTGGTCGCCTTCGCTGTCGTTGAACGTGATGTCGAAGATGCCGGGCTGGTAGCTCGTCGGCCCGGCAAGCATCCGGGTGAACGGAAGAAGGACGTGGTGGTCGCGGCCGACGTTCGCGCCCAGCGAGTCGAAGCCGTCGTACTCCTGGGCCTTGACCACTTCGCGGGCCGCGACGTTCGGGTACGTCCGGATTTCTCCCGTTGGCTTGAGACCCTCGTGAATCTCCAGCATCTGCCGGTTCGCGGCGGCCTGCTGGATGACGAATCGATGGTGGTTGACCGAAATCTGACAGTGTTGGTTGTGCGAGGGGGTCGAGCCGTCGCCGTCAAAGCCCAGTCCGGGGTCCGAGACGTAGCCGTTCTTGATAGACCGAATACCGGCGTTCTCGTAGCCGGAAAAGATGTTGTCGGTGTTGATTTCGTCCTCGTAGGTGACGATGTTTCCGGCCGTCTCGTTGTGCATCGTCATCTTGACGGGGTTCGAGCGGCTTGCACCGTAGTCGGTGACCGCCTGAACGTCGAAATCCGGATAGGATTCGTCGACGGCCATCTCTAACCCAGTGCCGTCCCCGGGGTAGGTGTCCCAGCCCTGATTCCATCCTTCGGCGAGCACACTGTCGATACTGTGCTCGGCGGCGAATTTCATGTACCGCTTCATCCGCTCGGTCCGCGCTCCGTGGACGTACTCGGCGGGGTTGTTGCCGTTGCTCTCGATCTCGCTGTCGCTCTTGTACTCCCAGTTCGCGCTGCCCGCGATCATCGTCCACCAGATACCGGTGTACTTCCGGCCGCTTTCCAGCCAACTGGTGTCGGCGGAACCATCGGAATTCGTCGGGAACGCACTCTCATCCAGCGGGTCAGCGAGCAGTGGCACCAGCTGTGATTCGACGAGATCACCGGGCGAGGTCCCGATCTGGACAGTCCGCCAGGGCGTGACGTGCGGTGCCGACGCCGCCACCTTGTTTCCGTCCGGGAGCGGCGCCAGGTCGACGGCCATCTCCCTACTCCCGCTGTCGGACTGGGCAGCGAGTGCCATCGACGCGTAGTCGTCGAGGTTCGACTCGTGAACGCTGAGATACGTGCCGTCGCCGGCCGCCATCGTCAGCGGGGTGTGTGCACCGGCGCGAACGACGTTGTCGTTGGGACGAATCGTCTTATTCCCGGCCGGAATGTCGCTGAGCGAGCTCTCGGTGTACTCCTGTTCGAAGCGGGGATTGACGTACTCGTTCTCAATCCACCACGCGGTGTAATCGCCGCTGAAGTTGAACTCCGTCGTCTCGCTGCTGATGGTGAAATCGCCGAAGTCGTCGTCGAACGCGACGCGGAAGCCGAGGCCGTCGTTGAACACGCGCACTTCGATGTTCGCTGACCGGCCGGGACTCACCGTTTCTTCGAGGCCGACCCGGAGATAGCTGTACTCCTCGGAGACTGTCGCGAAATCACCCCATTCCGGCTCCCACGTCTCTGTGGTGGTTCCGCTCTCGCTTCCCGTGACAGTGATGTCCGGTCCGGACCCGCTGACGGCTGTGCCAAAGGCCGCCTGATCCGCGAACTCGAACCCGATCGGCGACGGAGCGATGTAGGTCGTCCCGCCGAACGCAACCTCGTACTGCGGGACGCCCGAGGAGACATCGACAGTGACTGCAATGGTGCCATCCGGAGATGTCACCTGCTGGGTATCGGAGCTGTCACCGGCAGTTACCTGTGCTGCCACCGCATCGGGGACCTCCTTGGAGTACGCTGCGGCTGCCACCAGCCCTGAGAGGCCGCTGAGGAAGTCACGCCGATTCACCGAACGATCGTGCCAATCGTCGTCAGTCATCCGTGTTGTAAATTTACAATAATCTTAATAAACTTTTCTTTATATCAGCTGACAGTCGTGTGGTCCGGCGATTACATCATCGCACAAACTATTTTCCGCTCTCCGTAGTGACTACGCAAAAGCGGTCGCCCCAATTCGAAACCCCGACAAGTAATACCATCCGAGAAATAGTGACTCTCATGAGCCTCAAAGCCGATATCGACGACCTCTGGCAACGGAAACAGGACGGCCTGTCAGCGACCGACGCGACGGACGACCACCTCGCCGTACTCGACGAGTTCCTCGCGGCGCTGGAAGCCGGCGAGGTCCGCGCCGCGGAGAAGGCAGGCGGCGAGTGGGACGCAAACGCCTGGGTCAAACAGGGAATTCTGCTGAACTTCGGCCTCCGCGAGACGGTGGCCCGCGAGTACGGCGGCGTCGACTACCACGACGTACTGCCGCTGCGCCAGACGAGCGACCTCGGCGAGCGCGGGACCCGCAACACGCCGGACGGCACGACCATCCGCCGGGGCGCGTACCTCGGCGAGGACTGCATCATGATGTCGCCCTCCTTCGTCAACATCGGGGCCTACGTCGGCGACGGCACGCTCGTCGACTCCTGTGACACCGTCGGCTCCTGCGCGCAGATCGGCGAGAACGTCAAGCTCGGGGCGAACACGCTCATCGGCGGCGTCCTCGAACCGGTCGAGAACGCGCCGGTCATCGTCGAGGACGAGGTCTCGCTGGGCGCTGGCTGTCGCGTCACCAGCGGCTTTGTCGTCGGCGAGGGCTCGATTGTCGGCGAGAACACGCTCCTGACCCCGCGGATTCCCGTCTACGACCTCGTCGAAGACGAAGTGCTGTACGGCGAACTCCCGCCGGAGCGCCGCGCCTTCCAGCGCTTCGTCGACTCCTCCGTCGGCGAGAACGACCTCATCCCCGGCGGGGCGTACAAGCCCGCCGTCGTGGCGACTGATGTGGAAGAGGAGACGCTGGAAGCGACGGAGCGGGAAGACGCGCTTCGGGAGTAGCGAGGGTCTGAGCGCAGCGAAGACCCTCGATAGCGAGCGGGGAGCGGAGTGACCCGCGAGCAGTGACAGGCGCGACCGTGGTGAGCGGGCCTCGACGGAACGGCAAACGTCGTGAGCCGTGGAGTAGCGAGGGTCTGAGCGCAGCGAAGACCCTCGATAGCGAGCGGGGAACGGAGTGACCCGCGAGTAGCGAGAGGCGCGACCGTAGTGAGCGGGCCTCGACGGAACGGCGAACGTCGTGAGCGGAGCGCGAAACCGAGCCCCGCCGACAGCCCTTGAACCTGATTCGTACGGGAAACTGACCCCAGCAGACCTGTAAGGCCACGGGCTGTACTATCGCCTGTTATTTGGTACCACTCAACACACTATTGCACATGAGTCAGCAACACACCGATACTCGCCTCGGGAACCTGATACGGTTCAGGTGGGTCGCCGGGGCCGCGAGCGGGCTGGTCGCCGGTATCGGCATGGGCGTCGTCTTCCACGCGGGGGCGAACCTCATGCCGTTCGTCGGAGCGCTGTAGGGTGGCCGACAGTCGTCGGCGGGTGGGTCGTCCACCTGGTGAACAGCGCCGTCGCCGGGCTGGTGTTTGCGGTCATCGTCTCCCGGCCAGTGTTTCACAGCCAGATCGAGTCTGTCGGGGAGAGCGTCGCGGCTGGCGTGGGCTTCGCGGCCGCGATCGGACTGCTCTCGACGGGCTTCTTGCTCCCGGTCTCGATGAGCGCGCTGGAGGTACAATCGTTCCCGGAGCCGCTGGTCCCGCTGCCGGGCATGCTCGGGAGCTTCCTCGTCGTGGCGTCGGTGGGCGTCGCCCACCTCGTGTACGGCCTGCTCCTCGGCTGGACCTACGCCGCGGCTAGGGGCCGCAAAGCTCCCGACAGCGTGACGAGCGAGGCATGATGGGCGTCGCCAGTCGCTCTCACGCCGCTGGCATGTCGGCGCTCTCGTCGAGTGTTGTCTGCCGGCCGCCTAGAGCCTTCTTCCGACTCCGGTAGGACTCTCGGAGTGTGAGCGCCAGTACACCGAGGCCGAGCAGGAACGCAACCAGTTCAAGCAGGCTGCCAAGGACTGGAATCACGCCGTGGAGAGCGAAGCCGACGAGGCCGACGACAAGCGCGAGCGTAGCGACCCGGAGGTCGTCGCTGGGGAGTCTGGAAGGCATGCGATTTGATTGTGTTAGTAATATTATAAATGTGTGCTGATGATATCAGGCAGCGAGAACGCCACCCGAACAGTGTGAATCGAGCCGCACGCGTCCAGACCGAGCGGTCTGTCCGCGACGCGGCGTTGTCATCGCTGATGGAGAGGAGACACCGAAAACAATGGAGCCAGAAAACGCACTCAGGGAGAAGTGAGTGCGCAGAGTACCGGCCTCAAAACGTGGACATCGGCCTCTGAGGCTGGACTGAAGCGAGTATTTCTGTGTCGCTATCTAAGGTAGTGATAGATCGGCAGCAGTTTCTGACGATGCTCTCCAGCGGTCTCACAGACGACATGTCGACCGTATTTTAGGACTGTATTGGGAAGGGTGTAACCTAAAATAGTTTCTATCTGCCCGATATTTTGATTTTTGTAATCTCTACTGGCTACATTACCCTGAAACCTTAAGTGTTGGTGGCATGAAAGATTTGTCGTAGATATGTCTAGTGACAGCAAGCAACAGAGCGTCACCGAGCGGAAGTCAGCGATAAAGAAGCGTCACACACAGGCGGCAAACGAGGTGCTGCCGGATCGGCGGGAACTGTACATCGGTGGGGAATGGGTCCAGAGCAGCGCCGGGGAGACATTCGAAACCATAGACCCGACAACCGGTGAAACGCTTGCGGAAGTACAAGCCGGCACTGCGGAGGACATTGACAGTGCGGTTGCGGCCGCATGGGACGCATACGACGAGACGTATAGCGAGATGTCGACAGGCGCACGCCAGGCAATGCTGGACAGTATCGCAGATGCCATTGCGGAGCGCAGCGAGGAGTTCGCGAAGCTCGAAAGTTTAGATAACGGGAAACCGATTAGCGAGGCTCGGATCGATATTGACCTCGTTATCGACCACTTCCGGTATTTCGCAGGTCTCGCTCGGTCGGGCGAGGGACGGACCATCGAAACTGACGACAGCCGGCACGTCCAGACACTCCGGGAGCCGTATGGGGTTGTTGGACAGATAATCCCGTGGAACTTCCCGCTGCTGATGGCGGCCTGGAAGCTCGCCCCGGCGCTGTCGGCTGGTAACACCGTCGTACTGAAGCCTGCCGAGGAGACGCCGCTGAGTATTCTCAAACTGATGGAAATTACGGAAGATGTGATTCCTGACGGCGTCGTTAACGTCGTCACCGGGTTCGGTCCGGAGGCGGGGGAGCCGCTCTCGAAACATCCTGACATCCGGAAACTAGCGTTCACTGGATCGACAGAAATTGGGAGTGAAGTGATGCAAAGCGCCGCCGAAACCATAACCGACGTGACGCTGGAGCTGGGCGGAAAGAGTCCGCTCATTGTGTTCCCCGATGCGGACCTGGAACAGGCTGTCCAGACGACGATTACGGCAATCTTCTTTAATACTGGTGAGTGCTGCTGTGCCGGGTCACGGTTGTTCGTCCATGAAGACATCAAAGACGAGTTCCTGAATGAGCTTGCGGCTGCAGCCGAGGACCTAACTGTCGATGACCCACTGCTGGAGGCGACAGACCTCGGCCCGAAAGTGACCGCGGAGCAGGTCGAGCGGACGCTGGGCTACATAGAGGAGGCAGAACAGGAAGGAGCCGCTTTCGTCACCGGAGGGAGTCAGCCGGATGACGAAGCCCTTTCCGATGGATGCTTCGTCGCGCCGACACTCATTGACGAGATTGACCACGACAGCAAACCGGTTCAGGAAGAAATCTTCGGCCCGGTCCAGGAAGTGTTCAGCTGGAGCGAGTACGATGAGATGATGGAACTGGCCAACGATGTCGACTACGGTCTCGCAGCAGGAGTCCTCACAGAAGACCTCTCGAAGGCCCACCAGTGTGCAAAAGACATCGAAGCGGGGAACATCTGGGTTAACACCTACAACGACTTCCCGGCAGGCCAGCCGTTCGGCGGATACAAGCAGTCGGGAATCGGTCGAGAGATCGGCGAGGAAACAATCGAACATTACACGCAGACGAAGACGGTGAATATTTCACTCGATTGATGTGAGCGTCCCGTTCCAGCAAGTCTCTCCCGGACAGATTGAAGCCGCCAACGTGTCCATCGCCCCCGACGGGACGGAATACGCCGTCCCGTCAGGGATGCACGAGCGGCTGTTCCGGGCAGTGGTGCCCGACGCGGCTGCGGGGACACGAGACCCCAAAACCGAACTGGCGCTGGCCGGATGGGTGTCACTGCACACCGATGGGCTGACCAGACGCGTGTACATCGATGCCCCGGATGACTTCACCGAAACGGCCATCCTAAAGCGGTTCGCCCGGTCACACGACGCCGAGTCGATTGTCATGGCACGCCACCCAAGCGGCAACGTGACCCGCTGGCAGTCGCCAAGCACTGTGTCCGTTACCGAACAGTGAACTCACCAGTGAGCAGCCTGTCTCTCAGGGTCGGTCCACCCTAGTACAATCAGGGATGCTGGCTCGCGGCTGGCAACAACGTTATTTTCACTCCGGCTGCCGACCTGTGGCTATGGATGAGCGAATCGACCCGGACGAACTGCTCGCTGCTGTCGGCTTTGATACAGACGAGAGCGTGCTAACGCGCCGGCAAGCGGAGGTCCTTGCGCTCCGGGAAAACGATGTCCGTCAGAGCGATATCGGGGAGTTACTCGGCACGTCACGCGCGAATATTTCGAGCATAGAGCGGAATGCGAGAGAGAACGTCGAGAAGGCACGCCAGACAGTCGCCTTTGCGAACACCCTGACTGCACCAGTTCGTGTCGACATTGCAGTCGGGACCGACATCTACGATGTTCCGCAAACGGTGTACGCCGCCTGTGATGAGGCCGGTGTCGAAGTCAATTACGGCTCCTCGAATCTGTTGCAACTCGTCGATGACGCCGTCGATGGTGCGATTCAGCAGGACACGGTGCAGGTGCCACTCCGAATTGATGTGACAAACGACGGTGTCGTACACGTTCGAGAACGGGCGGCAGAACGAACGGAGTGACCGGGAACAGTACCGCTGGCTCGAATCGGCAGGCAGGGCTCACATATCGAAGCGGAACCCTTGTTAGCCGCCGACACCGTTGTTTCCCCAATGAGCCACGACTCGCCGCCGGTCCGCCGCCTCGCGGACTGGGATCACGAGCGTCTGGAGGCGGTGGCTGCCGAACACGGCACGCCGCTGTACGTCGTCGACCTCGACCGCGTCGCCGAGAACTACGAGCGGTTCACCGCGGCGTTCCCCGACGCCCACGTCATGTACGCCGCGAAGGCCCACACCGGGCAGGCCGTCCTCTCGAAACTGCTTGAGACAGGCGCTGACATCGAGTGTGCCGCCTGGGGAGAGCTCCAGCGGGCTATCAATGCCGGGGCAGACCCGAACACGCTCCAGTACACGGCCGTCAATCCGCCGGATCGCGACCTCGACCGTGCCGTCGAGCTGGCCGCCGAGAACCCCGGGCTGACGATTACAGGAGGTGCGCGGGACACCTTCGACCGCCTCGAAGAGCGCGGCTACGATGGCCGGGTCGCCATCCGCATCAACCCCGGCATCGGCACGGGCCACCACGAGAAGGTCGCCACCGGCAAGGACGCCAAGTTCGGCATCCCCTACGACGAGGTGCCCGAGGTCGCCGCAGACGTGCGCGAGCGGTTCGACCTCGTCGGTCTGCATGCCCACGCCGGTAGCGGCGTCCTCCACGATGACCTGGACGACCACTGTCGGGCCATCGGGAAGGTCGCCGACATGGGCCGGGAGGTCATCGCCGACGGCGCGGAGCTGGACTTTGTCGACTTCGGCGGCGGCTTCGGTGTGCCGTACCGCGAGACGACCGAGCCACTGGACATGGACGTGGTCGGCGAGAAGGTCCGCGAGGCCGTCGGCGACCTCGACGCGCAGGTCAAGCTCGAACCCGGCCGCTACGTCGTCGCCGACGCCGAACTGATTCTGAGCGAGGTCAACACGATCAAAGAAACGCCCGCGGCGACGGTCGTCGGCGTCGACGCCTCGCTGGCGACGCTCATCCGGCCGGCGATGTTCGGCTCCTACCACCCGATTCGGAACGTCACCGCGCCGGACCGGGAGGCCGAGCCGGTGTCGGTCGGCGGCCCCTGCTGTACGAGCGCCGACGTGTTCTGCACTGACCGCCCCGTCGCTCGACCCGAGCGAACTGACCTGCTGGCAATCGGCAACGCCGGCGCATACGGGTACGAACTGGCGAACCAGTTCCACTCCCAGCCCCGTCCCGCGGAAATTGCCTTCGAGGGCGGCGAGACGCGAGTTGTCAGGGAGCGCGAGACGCTGACGGACGTGACCCGCATGGAACAGTAATGTCGTTCGACATCCCCTCATTCCACCGGCGGGCCGTCGAAACGCCGTCACACGAGCGCGTCGACGAGATGCGCTCACTGCTGGTCGACACGCTGGAGGACGCCGGCGAGTACCCGGAGGTAGACGGCCTCGGCAACGTCGTCGTCTCACGAGGCGATCCCGACGGGACCCACATCCTCCTCAACACGCACATCGACACCGTGCCGCCACATCTGCCCTACGAGCGGCGGACGGAGCCGCCGGGACTGGACGAGACCGTCGATGGCACCGGCGGCGACGGAGACGGCGACATCGTCTGTGGTCGCGGGGCCTGTGACGCGAAAGGGCCACTCGTGGCGCTCCTTGATGCCTTCCTCACTGTGACGCCCGACGACGGCCGGGTGACACTGGCGATTTCCACCGACGAGGAGACCACACAGACCGGCGGCGCACACCTCGCGGACACCATCGACGCCGACGGCTACATCGTCGGCGAGCCAACCGGCTTCGACGTGTGTACGGCCGCCCGCGGGCAGTTCGAGGGGACAGTCACCATCCACGGCGAGAGCGCCCACGCCGCCGACCCCGGCAGCGGCCACAACGCGATTCGGGCCGCTGCGCCGATACTGCAGGCGATGGAGAGCTACGAGGACAAGAAAGGCCCGGGGGAACACGAAACGCTTGGCTACCCCATTCTCACGCCGTCGATGGTGGAGGGCGGCGAGGCGACCAATCAGGTCCCGGCAGAGTGTACCATCACCTTCGACCGGCGGAGCGTCCCGCCGGAAACGAGCGAGTCCTTCTGTGCCGACCTGCAGGCCCACCTCGAACAGTGGCTCCCGGAGTCGATGGGCGTCACCGTGGACCTCATCCGCCCGGACACGCCGTTCCCCGAGGCGTTCGCCACCGACGCCGACGCGGAGCTGGTCCGGACGCTACAGGAAGCCAGCGGCGGCGCAGTCCGGCAGTTCGGGGCCGCGACAGAGGCCTCGTATTTTGCAAGCAACGGGCCGACTGTGGTGTTCGGCCCCGGTGACCTGAGCGACGAAACAGGAGCGGTCGCTCACTCGAAACGCGAGTACGTCCGCCTCTCAGAAGTGCGAACCGCCGCGCGAGCCGTACGGGAGACGGTTGAACGGCTGATCTGAGTGGCGGCCTCGCCGACGGACTGGCCTACGCCGACCGTCGCTGGACGAGATCTGAGAGCGCCGTCGTCGCGTCTTCGTCCGTTATGCTGTCGAACTCCTCGTAGTAGTCCGCGGTGGCCTGAAACGCCGCCGGTTTTAGCGGGACGACAACGTCGTCCGCCCACCGTTGCACCTCCTCAAGCACGTCCGGCGGCGCGACGGGGGCGGCGGCGAGAACCTCGTTTGCGCCTGCCTTCCGGAGACGCTGTATCGCGACGCGCATCGCCGCACCCGTCGGAATCCCATCATCGACCAGCAGAACCCGTTTGCCGGCCACGTCAAGCGGCCCCCACGTCTCGCCGTAGTCGACCGCTCGCGACTCGACAGTGTCACTCGCGTGAATCTTCGCCTCTTGAATGTACTCCCAGTTCACGTCCAGAAACCGCATCATCGGGCTGTTGATCCACGAGAAACCGCCGGGGGCGACGGCCCCAATAGTCAGCTCTGGGTGGTTTGGGGCCTGTATGCGCTGTATTACAATGACATCCATCGGGAGCCCAGTCGCGTCAGCGACCACGGTTCCGACGGGGACACCGTCCGGTGCAAGCGTGACGACGATATCGGCGACGGCATCCCGCCGGCGCAGCGCGGTCACGAGCTGTTGCGCCGCATCCGAGCGGTCTGTGAACATACCACATTATATGGAATCGTGCATCCTAACCATTCCGGTCAGTAGTCACCGTGGCTGGCGGACGAGCAGTCAGGTGGCGTTCTCGCGCTCAGTCCTGCGGTGCCGGCTGGTCTGACTCCGGCCCGAGGTCCAGCGTCTCCTCGACCTGTGTGTACGTCAGGACGAGTCCGACAAACGCGAGCGCGGCCCCGGCGGTGAAGGGCGTGCTGAACGAGCCGGCGTTGTACAGCAGGCCCGACGCCAGCGGCCCGATAGCGACGCCGAGGCCGAACGCCATCGTCAGGACCGACAGCGTCGTTCCGGACCCGCGTGCGCCGGCCAGATCACCGGCAAGAGCAAGCGACGGGGCGAACACGAGCGCGACGGCGATGCCCTGAACGAACCGCGCCAGGAGCATGCTCCACGGCCCTGTCACGACACCCTGTGCAAACACCGACGGAACAAGGATGACGAACCCGGCGACGATGAACGGTCGCCGGCCGAATCGGTCGCTCGCTCGACCGATGGGTACCTGAAAGACGACGTTCGCGATAACGACGGCGGCGAACTGAACGCTGAAAAACAGCGTCGACTCGTCCAGTCGCATCCGAATCGGGCCTTCGAGGGTGGCAAACAGCGCGATGGTGGACGCCATCATGAACGTGCCGACGCCGAGGACGAACACCGAATCCAGCCCCTCACCCTCCCGGTCGAAGACGGCTATCGAGAGGTCCTTGCCCGCGTCGGCCTCGAACGGCGGGTCCTGAATCAGCGCCCAGACGAGGGCAAAGCTCACAACAGCGCCCAGTACGGCGATGGCGAAGGCGGCGGTGAAGCCAGATATCGCAGTGCCGGCGACCCAGTAGGTCACCACATCGGTCGCCGCGAGTCCGCCGGTGATGACGACACCGGCGATAATCGGTCCGAAGCCAAAGCCGATGAGCCGGAAGGTGTTGAACACGCCGAAGTTCCCGCCACGCTCGGCGTCACTCGCCGCGTAGTCGTTGACCAGTGCGACCGTCGCCGGAATCGTAAAGGCCGCACCGAGACCCTGAAACGCCCGGGCAGCGAGGACCGTCCAGTACGAGGAGAGGAACGGATAGGCCGCGCTGCCGATAGCGAACAGCACCAGCCCGGTGAGGACGAACACCCGGCGCTTGCCGGTCCGGTCCGAGAGCCGCCCGGTGACGGGCTGGCCGAAACTGTTCAGCAGGCCGAACAGGGACAACACCAGCCCGATAAGCGTCTCCGTCTGGAGTGTGAACCCGAGTATCTGTTGGCCGGCGATACCGGCCAGCGACACCTGCCCGCTGGCGATGTACAGGGGGAGGACGATGATGAGAAACGAGTTGCCGAGCGCGTCCGCCATCCGGGCGAACGCCAGCGTCAGAACTCGCGTGTCAGTGCCGAGAACCATCTATCACTGATGAAGGCGGCCACACTCGTGATAGTTGCGTTCGCCGCGGTGGCGCGTAGCAACCTGAAAACAGCGGTGAAGTAGCGATTCTCAGCTGTCGTCGGCCTGCTGTTCGGCAATACCAGTGTAGTCGGTCGGCGTCAGCGCCTCCAGTTCTGCCCGCACGTCGTCGCTCACGTCGAGGTCCGCGAACATGTCGTGGAAGTCCTCGATGGTGACCTCGCGGCCCCGCGTCGCCTTCTTGACCTGCTCGTAGGCGTCGGCGTACCCCTCGCGCCGGAGGATGGTCTGGACGGCCTCGCCGATGATTTCCGGCGTGTCCGCGAGGTCGTCGGCCATCACCTGCTCGTTGGGGACGACCTTCGCCAGCCCGTTCTGGCACTTGCCGTAGCCGATGAGGCAGTGCGCGAAGGCGGCCCCGATGTTGCGCTTGACCGTCGAGTCTGAGAGGTCCCGCTGGAGCCGGGAGTTCGTCACGTAGTCCCCGAGGAAGACGAGGTCGGAGTTGGCCTTCGAGAGGTTCCCCTCGCTGTTCTCGAAGTCGATGGGATTGACCTTGTGGGGCATCGTCGAGGACCCGGTCTCGCCCTCGACGGCCTCCTGGCCGAGGTAGCGGTCCGAGACGTACAGCCACACGTCCAGGTCGAGGTCGAGCAGGACGTTGTTCGCGCCACGAAGCGCGTCGAACAGGACCGCGAGGTCGTCACAGGGGTTGACCTGTGTCGTCAGCGGTTCGTGTTCGAGGCCGAGGTCGTTGACGAAGGACTCGGCGAACGCCGGCCAGTCCACGTCGGGGTAAGCGGCGATGTGGGCCGCGTAGGTCCCCGACGCGCCGGCCAGTTTGCCCGACAGGCTCTCGGCGGCGCGCTCCACCCGCGTGATGGCCCGGCCCAGCCGGGAGGCGTAGACGGCCATCTCCTTGCCGAAGGTCGTCGGCGTCGCGGGCTGGCCGTGGGTGCGGGCGAGCATCGGCACGTCGGCGTAGGTGTGGGCCATCTCGACCAGCGCGTCCCGTATCTCGCGGAGTTCGGGCACCAGCACCGTCTCGGCGGCGGGCTTGACGAGCAGCCGCTGAGCGAGGTTGTTCACGTCCTCGCTGGTCAGCCCGAAGTGAATCCAGTTGGCGGCGTCGAGGCCCTCGGGCATACCCAGTCGGATGAAGTACTCGATGGCCTTTACGTCGTGGTTGGTCGCCGCGTACTCGCCGTAGCCCTCGGTTTCGAGCTGTTTGACGACGCTCGCGTCCTCGTCGTCGAACTCCTCGTACAGCGCCCGGAGCGTCGCGCGCTGGTCGTCGTCGATGGACAGCGGCGTGGCGTCGAGGTCCGCGAGCGCGATGAGATACTCGACTTCGACTTCCACGCGGGCGCGCATCAGCGCCCGCTCGCTGGCGTACGGGACGAGCGGTTCGGTGTAGCGGGCGTATCGGCCGTCGAGCGGCGAGACGGCGGCCAGTGGCCCTCTCTCGGTCATACCCGAGTGTGCGCGGGAGGCGCGAAAAAGCGTGTCGTTCTCCCGCAACTGTGGCGCGGTGGAGCGGCCCGAAGGCGCGGCGACGGGGACGGACTGGAGGAAGAGACCGTCAGTTGCTGAACTCGTTGCAGACTGGAATACCGACCGTGTTGTAGTCACTCATCGCGGCCAGTTCGTCGGGTACCTGATGGATGTCGACCGTCTCCTCGACCAGTGCAGTCGGGTCGAGTTTGCTCGACTCCACCATATCAAGCATCTCGCTGTAGCGCGACGGCTGGAGGCCGAGCGACCCTTTGAAATCGATTTCTTTGGCGACGAACTCGTCGGTCGGGAGCGGCACCATCCCCTCCTCCTCGCTGGTGGTGAGTCCGATCTGGACGTGCGTCCCGCCCTTGCGTAGCGAGTTCACCGCGTTCTGGCAGGTCGTCGCGATGCCGAGGGCATCTGCAGATACATCGGCCCCGCCGTCAGTGATGTCTCTGACCTCTTTAGCGGGGTCATCGACCTCCTGTGCGTTGACGGTAGCGACAGCACCGAGGTCTTCAGCCCGCTCCAGTTTCTCGTCCATCAGGTCCACCCCGATGACGTTGCCGCCAAGGGCGTTCGCGATGTGGACCGCCGAGAGGCCGATGCCACCGCAGCCGTGGATGACCACGTCGTCGCCGGCGCTGACCGGTGCTCGGTGGGCCATCGCGTGGAACGAGGTCATGAACCGACAGCCCATCCCAGCGGCCGATTCGGCGTCAATGTCGTCCGGAAGCGGAACGGCGTTGAGGTCGGCGTTGGGAATGTGGACCTCCTCCGCGAACGCGCCGGGCGCCTGATTCATGAACCCGAGCCCGATGTGGTTCTCACAGATGTTTTCGCGTCCGTTCCGACAGAGGTCACAGCTCCCGCAGGCAAAGTTGAACGGAATCGCGACCTCCTGCCCTTCCTCGACGTTTTCGACGTTCTCGCCGACAGAGACGATTCGGCCTGTCGGCTCGTGACCGAGGACGTGTGGCGGGTCAGGGCGGTAGCCGAACCAGTCCCAGTCTCCCTGCCAGCAGTGCCAGTCGGACCGACAGATACCACAGCCGATGACCTCGGCGACAGCCCCGTCCGGCTCCGGCTCGGGCCGTTCGACATCCTGTACTGTTAGCGGTTCCTGAAACTCTTCTAGTAGTACTGCCTGCATTACAGTATTAACATTGCATATCTTACTAATGAACATTATGGTTTTCAAACTACCATACTGTCGGGGTCCAGAGACATCAATGCGCTAGTTTTATCATATAATGATGTTCTCTGGATAAGTCTACACTCTCTTTAAATTCTCAGCTACAGCAGCCAAATCCAGCACAACGTGTCAGAAATATCTATACCCACCCGCACCGGAATGCCTTCGAAAGAGAGTGACGATCTGGTCCCCAGCGGACACGCCTCAGCCCAGCCAGCCGTAGTCGCCATCGGCATCGCCAAAGCGGCCGTCCGGCGGGTCAAAGCGGTAGAGGTCCTGTCCGAGTGCGACCCACGCGAGGCCGTATGCGGTTGCCGTCGCAGGCTGGACCTCGAATCCGAGGAACGCGATAGTCCCGAGGCCGAGTACCACGCCAAGCCACGGCGGCTGGATACGCGTCCTGACGAGACCGACAGCGACCAGCAGTGACCCGCTGACCAGTACGAGTACGCCGACCGCGATGATTGCCTCGCCGCCGCCGGAGAGGAGACGGACCAGTTGCCCGGCAGCGAAGACGAGACCGCCGAGGCCGCCGGCCCACGCGCCGACGGTCCCGGGTCGTTTCATCCGTGCACCGTAGAAATCCTCGATGGCATAGTGGCCGGCCACGACGCCGAGTGCGGAAACGATGGTTCCAGCGATAATCGGCAGGCTCGTGGCTGTCTGGCCGGTCGCGGACAGCGCCGCGGCCCAGCCGATCCAGACGATACCGCCAACGGCAGCGACCGCGCCAGCGCGCTGACACCGAAGCTTCGCCATACGGGCGAGTTGGTGGCGGGCTACAAATGCACACCGGACCGACAGACGTCGACACCACGGAGGATAATCATGTATCGTGATCGCATACGACAAGCTTCTCGGGGGTTTCGCAACAACTTTGCACGGGCCGGTCCGTCGGTCGCACATGAAACTCGCCGGTATGGCCAGCAACCGCGGCCGAAACCTCATGAACATCGCGGACCGCGCCCCGGGCGGGGCGTCCTTCGCTGTCGTTCTGACGAACGACGCGGACGCGCCAGTACTGGAAGCAGCAGCCGAGCGCGGCATCCCGACCGAAGTCGTCGAGCGCGACGACGACGAGGCCCGGGGGGCTCACGAGGAGCGCGTCCTCGATGCTCTCTCGGAGTACGACTTCGACCTCGTCACGCTGGACGGCTACATGCGCGTCCTCAGCGAGACGTTCCTGGACGAGACACCGACTGCGCTGAACGTTCACCCGAGTCTCCTGCCGAACTTCACCGGAGCGAACGCACACGAGCAGGTCCTCGACGCCGGTGTGAAGGTCACCGGCTGTACCGTCCACGTCCTCGACGAGAGCGTCGACGGCGGCCCCATCGTCACGCAGGAGCCGATCCCCGTCTTCGAGGACGACGACGAGGACAGCCTCAAGGAGCGCGTCCTCTACGAGAGCGAATTCACCGCCTACCCCCGCGTCGTCGAGTGGTTCGCCGAAGACCGCGTCACAATCGACTGGGACGAAGGCACCGTCTCGGTCGAAGGTGACGACGGCGGCGACTTCCCCGCCCGCCGCATCGTCTCAGACGACCTCGCGTCGAATCTGCGCTACGGGGAGAACCCGCATCAGGACGCCGCGCTGTACACTGACACGACCGTTTCAGAGGCCAGCGTCGTCCATGCCGACCAGCTCAACGAGGGCGCGAAGGCGCTGTCGTACAACAACTACAACGACGCCGACGGCGCGTTGAACCTCATCAAAGAGTTCGAAGAGCCCGCCGCCGCGGTCATCAAACACACCAACCCTGCGGGCTGTGCGACCGCCGACTCCGTCGCCGAGGCCTACGAGCGGGCCCTCTCGACGGACCCGATGAGCGCCTTCGGCGGCATCGTCGCGCTGAACCGCGAATGTGACGCCGCCACCGCCGAGCAGATCATCGACTCGTTCAAGGAGGTCGTCGTCGCGCCCGGCTACACCGACGCCGCCCTGGACGTGCTCTTCGAGAAGGAGAACCTCCGCGTGCTGGACGTGAACCGCGGGGACGGCCGGCCGGGCGAGGCCGGCCGGTCCGACAACTTCGAGGTCACGGACACGCTGACCGAGAAGCCGCTGGTCGGTGGCCGACTCGTGCAGGAGCGGGACACCCAGCACCTCTCGGCCGACGATCTGGAGGTCGTTACCGAGCGCGAGCCGACCGACGAGCAGGTCGAGTCGATGCTGTTCGCCTGGCACACGCTCAAACACGTCAAGTCCAACGGCATCCTCCTTGCCGACGGAACGGAGACGGTCGGCATCGGCATGGGGCAAGTCTCCCGTGTCGACGCCGTCCGGCTCGCCGCAATGAAAGCCGACGAACACGCCGAAGGGAAAGACGCCGCGGGCGCGGTGATGGCCTCGGACGCCTTCTTCCCGTTCCCGGACGGTATCGAGGAGGCCGCCGACGCCGGCATCGAGGCCGTCATCCAGCCCGGCGGCTCGAAGAACGACGACAGCGTCATCGAGGCCGCGGACGAACACGACATGGCGATGGTGTTCACCGGCCAGCGCAGTTTCCGCCACGACTGAGCGGGCCGCGCGGTCGGGACCGGCAACGAAAGAGGTTTTTCGGAGGGTTCTGAACCCGCTCCCGATGGCAAACGACAACGACAGGGAGGAGGCGGTCCGCGACGCGGTGGACGTGTCCCGGAGCGGCGCGCCGGCGGGTGGCAGCGTCATCCGTGACCGGTTCTCCGCCGACGAGATTTTCCAGCGTATCATCGTCGCGGCCGACGAGGAGGTGACGTCCGGAACCCGGGAGCTCTTTTTCAGCGGACTCGCCGGCGGCTTCGCTATCACAGTGACGTTCCTGCTGTACGCGTCGCTGTATGGCACGACCGGTGGCGACCCGATACTGAGTGCGCTGCTGTATCCACTCGGGTTCATATTTATCATTCTCGGGGATTACCAGCTGTACACCGAGAACACGCTCCCGCCGGTCGCGCTCGTCCTCGAACGGCTATCGAGCCTCCCGTCGCTGCTTCGCATCTGGGGCGTCGTCCTCGTGTCAAACGTCTTCGGCGGGATGCTGGGGGCGGCGGCGCTGGCGTTCACTGACGTACTCTCGACCGACGCATCTGTCGCTGCCGCTGGCTTCGCACAGAAAGCCATCGAGACTTCACAGATAACACTGTTCTCGAAAGCGGTGTTCGCCGGCCTCATCGTCGCTGGCGTCGTCTGGGTCGACTACTCGCTACGGGACAGCATCTCGCGGCTCGTGTTGATCTACATCTCGTTCCTGGCGATCCCGTTTGGAAATCTCTATCACGTTGTCGTCTCTGCGACGGAGATGTTCTACCTAGTTTTCATCGGCGAGCTGGCACTTTCCGTCGGTCTCTGGCAGTTCGTTCTGCCGGTACTCATCGGTAACTCCGTCGGTGGCGTCGTCCTCGTCACCGTCGTCAACTACTTCCATACGACCGAGCGACGGCTCGAAACAGCGCGGGATGAAGGGTCCAAGCGCCAGCTCACTATCCGGGAGTGGATCTGGGGCGGATGGTCCGCCTCGGGCCGCTCGTACGTGCCGGCGACTGACGAGATTCCCCGAAGCGATCCGGAGTCGCGAGAGAACGAGCGCTGACACAAACCATTTCAACGCCCTCCGGTTATCGTATGTGTGAACTGGGTGAGAGATAACCGGCTATTGCTTCTGTTTGCCGCTGTCGTTCTGACGACACTGGGCGCTGTCGGGCTGGGGATCGTCGGTGTCGTCGCGACAGTCGGGGCACTTCTGGGTGGCGGCGCGGTTGTCCAGACCTTCGCCGGATTTCTGCTTGGCACGCTGTTGCTTGTGGGCGTCGACATCGTCTTCTCGGTCGCGCTGGTCCGTGCGCTGGCCCGGCGGGCGTCGGTGCCGAAGAGCCAGCGCGTCGCTGGTGGACTCGCCCGTCTCGAAGCCGTCGTCCCACCGCTCGCGTCGCTCGGTCTCTCGGACGTGTTCGCGCCGCCGGAGCCGACAGTCGAGGAGCGACACGAGGCGTTGACGCGCCGGTACGTTGAGGGGGAACTCTCCGAGGTCGAATACGAGCGGGAACTGCGGGCGCTTCTCGACGAAGACGAGGACAGGGGGATAGAACCGCAAGACGCCGCCGATATCGAGTCCGAGCTATCGCGGACCACGGCGACCGATGCCGAGTACGAACCGGCCCGGGAATAATACTGAGCGGGTTTTACATGCTCGCCCGACGACGGGTCGAATATGGACACACCTACGTTTCTCGAAGTCGAGGTGGAGCGGGACGCCGTCGCCTCGGTGCTTGACGCCGTCCCCGGCGTCGCTGTTGTCGACGACGCCACTGCTGTCCCCGCATCTGGACTGGAAGGGCCGGATGGAGCCGAGGATTCCGGTCCCGGTCTCGCGGACCGTCTCGGCTCGCTATGGCGACAATGGGGGCTGCTCGGCACTGGGGTGTCGCTTATCGCGCTCGGCGCAGCGACGGCCGGCCTCTGGTGGTACCGCCGCCGCACTGCCGACGAAACCCATGTCGAGAGCCCCGACGAGGACACGTCGGAATGGGCCACGGAGCGTGCAAGCGAGACGCCACCACCGGCTGAACAGACCGTCGATACGCCATCCCCGACCGACACGGAGTTCGAGCCGAAACCAGCGGTCGCAGAAGCCGAGGACACGCCGACTCCAGAGGCACAGGAAACTGCGCTGGCCGGAGAGGAGCCACAGACTGCGTCCGAGTCCCGGCGGCAGGACACTGGGATTGACACGGAGCTATCTGGCGCTCCCGAGTCAGAGACCGAGACGGACACTCCGGAGCAAGAGGAAACAGAGTCCGCTGGGACAGACACGGAAGACCGACCGGGAGCGAAGATCGACCCGGCACCGCTGCTGGGTGCCGCGTTCCTGATTCTGTCGAGCGCGCTCGGTCGGTGGGCCACGCGCGAACAGAGTGAGCGGACGTAACTGTCGCTTCGAGGTCGGTGGCGATATAGTAACAATTGAAACAATTCACACACCAATCGCACTGCAGCCGTGCGATCGGATATATTGATTTTCAATGACTACTGTAGTCTGGGGCGCGGGCGCTCGGGGCGTCTTCGGGCCGGAGACACACAACAGTCCGACAGGCTAAAGCGAACGGCTCCGATAGCCCGACCATGGAGTTCCACGAGGCCGCGAACTTCCTCTTCGAGTTGCGCCGGTTCGCCCCACGACCCGGTACTGATGCCACGCAGGACCTGCTCTCGTCGCTCGGTGACCCACAGGAGGGACTTCGCTGCGTCCAGATTGCGGGGTCCAACGGGAAGGGGTCCACCGCGCGGATGGTCGAACGAACGTTGCGGGAAGCCGGCCTCGATGTCGGGCTGTACACCTCGCCGCATCTCGACGACGTGCGCGAGCGGATTCGTATCAACGGCCGGAAGCTCTCCGAGGCCGCCCTCGTCGAGTTCGTCGAATCGGTCCAGACATACGTGACCGAACAGGGCGCGGCCAGCGACTCGCCCACCTTCTTCGAGACGATGACCGCGATGGCGCTGTGGGAATTCGACCGTCAGGACGTAGATATCGCGGTGCTGGAAGTCGGTATCGGCGGCCGATACGACGCTACGAGCGTGGTCGACCCGGACGCCAGCGCTGTCACGTCGGTGACGCTCGAACACACCCATATTCTCGGCGATACCGTCGCGGAGATCGCCCACGACAAGGCCCACGTCGCTCCCGAGGACACCCCGCTGGTAACCGGGACGACCGGCGACGCGCTGGCTGCCGTCCGCGAGGTCGCCGACGATGTTGTGACTGTCGGCGAGGGCAGCGACGCCGACGTGACGGCCACGTATGCCGGTCGCGAGGGACTGGAGGGGTCGGTCTCGGTTGACGGTCCCGACTGGAGCGTCGACACCTACCTCCCGCTGCTGGGTGCACACCAGGCACAGAACGCCGGAATCGCAGCCACGCTGTGCCAGCAAGTCGCGGACATCTCACAGACAGACCTCGAACGCGGCCTGCGAAACGCCCACTGGCCCGGTCGGTTCGAGGTCATGAACGAGTCGCCGCTGGTCGTCCTCGACGGGGCACACAACCCCGGAAGCATCGAGCGCACCGCCGAAACGCTGTCCTCGTTCGACTACGACGCCCTCCACGTCGTCATCGGCGCGATGGTCGACAAGGACCACGAGCGCATCGCCGCGGCGCTGCCGGACCCGGACCACGTCGTCGCTTGCCAGCCCAACGTCGACCGGGCTGAGTCCCACCATGTCGTCGCGACCGCAGTGGAAAACGCGACCGACGCGACGGTCGAGACGCGCAGCGACGTTGCGGGGGCGCTCGATATCGCACTCGACGCTGCGGCTTCCAGCGATGCGGTCCTCGTGGTCGGGTCGCTGTACGCTGTGCGGGAGGCCCGGACCAACTGGTCGCGCTCGCTGGTCCCCAAACAGGTCGACTCGCTGGCCGAGGCCCGCGAGACAATGGAGAGCGCCCACGTTACCGCGGCCGGGACCCAGCGGATGCGAGGCAAGGGCGTCCACCGCGTCCTTCGCACCCGCGTCCAGCCGCGACAGGCCCAGTATCTCAAGGAAGAACTGCTGTCACTGGGCGGCGAATGTGCGGTTTCCGGCCTGAGCGGTCAGGACGAGGAGGCCATCGATGTGGTCATGATGGCGACGATGGCCCAGTACAGACGCCTCGCGGAGAAGTTGGACGGTCAGTCCGACGGGCTCGCGTCGTTCACCGACGAACTACGGGCGGCGCTCTCTCTCCAGCAGCCCGAGCCAGGCACGTCGACAGCGTATCCGTGGGACGACGGGACAGCCGTGATGGGCATCTGCAACATCACGCCGGACTCGTTCCACGACGGCGGCGAGTACAACGCCGTTGAAGACGCCGTCGCTCGCGCCGAGCGGATGGTCGAAGCCGGCGCGGACATCCTCGATATCGGCGGGGAGTCGACTCGGCCCGGTGCTGAGCCGGTCCCGGTCGAGGAGGAGATCGACCGCGTGGTGCCCGTTATCGAGGCGCTGTCAGAGCTGGACGTCGCTATCTCGGTCGACACGCGGAAGGCCCCTGTCGCGCGAGCCGCGCTCGATGCCGGTGCAGACATTCTGAACGACGTGTCCGGACTCGAAGACCCGGAGATGCGCCTCGTCGCCGCCGAGTACGACGTCCCGGTTGTCGTGATGCACTCCATCGAGACGCCGGTTGACCCGGATAGCGACATCCACTACGACGACGTGGTCGAGGACTGTATCGACCAGTTGACCGAGCGCGTCTTGCTCGCCGAAAAGGCCGGGCTCGACCGCGACCAGATTATCGTCGACCCGGGCATCGGCTTCGGAAAGTCGGCCACAGAGAGCTTCGAACTGCTCGACCGACTGCCGGAGTTCGAGGCGCTCGGCTGCCCTATTCTGGTCGGACACTCTCACAAGTCGCTGTTCAGGCTGGCCGGACAGGAAGCGGGCGACTGCCTGGAGGCGACCATCGCCGGGACGACGCTGGCGGCCGAGAGAGGGGCCGACATCGTTCGTGTCCACGATGTTCCGGAGAACGTTGCTGCCGTTCGCGTCGCCGAGGCGGCCCGTGACCCACAGAAGTTCACGGACTGAGTCGACCAACCAAACAGACAGTCGGACAACTGCCAGACGGGACCGTCAAACCCAAACGTTACCTCTGGTTATTTATGTTTCTCAATGATGAGAATCAGGGGCGAACATATAACCCCTGTGTCGGTTGACTCCCCGCCATGGCATTCCAGAGCGAGAGTCCAAGCTCTCGAAAACGTATCACTAAATCTGATAGGGCTGGCGTCGATGGCGGGACGCTGACCGACCGTATCGGACTGGACGCCGGGGAGATACGCTGGCGAAAGGAGTTCACTGGATTCGACGAGTCGGATGTCGACAATCTCACCGCGATGGCAGACGAGACGAACGCCCGGGCCGAATCTGTCGTCGACGATTTCTACGATCATCTCCAGTCGTTCGATGAAACCGTCGAGATTTTTGGGCGATCAACCAAGTCAGTCGACCAACTCAAAAACACGCAGACGCAGTACCTCCGGGACCTCGTCGCCGGGAGCTACGACAAACAGTACTTCGAGAATCGGGCCCGTATCGGGAAGATACACGATATGCTCGACCTCGGGCCGAAGATCTATCTCGGGGCTTACAGCATCTATTTCGAACACTTCTTGCGGACAATTGTCGAGGACCTGCAATCGGGTGACGCTGCCCGGGACGAGGCGCTCGAAGAAATGCAGTCGCGGGCGCTCTCCGTGTTCAAACTCCTCAACCTCGACCAGCAGGTCGCGATGGATACCTACATCGACTCGTACAGCCAGCGGCTCGAATCAGCAATCGATGACCAGCAGGCGCTGATGGAGGAGGTCGAGAGCGGATTGCAGGAGCCTATCGACGAACTGAGTACCTCCGCCGAGGCGGTCGCGGAGACGAACAAGCAGATCACTGCGACAGCCGAAACCCAATCCCAGTCGATGGACGAGGTAGCAGGCGAGGTCGCGGATATGAGCGCGACCATCGAGGAGATTGCGTCGACCGCCGAGGAAGTCGCGAGTACCAGCACGTCAGCCGAACAAAAAGCTGCACGCGGAAACGAAGCCGCACAGCAGGCCGCGGCCATGATGAACGACGTCGACGACGCCGTCGATACGGTTTCGGAAGATATCGCGGGCTTACAGGAGCAGGCCGACGAAATCGATGACATCGTCGAAGTGATAAACGACATCGCGGACCAGACCAATATGCTCGCGCTGAACGCCTCCATCGAAGCCGCACGCGCCGGCGAGGCGGGCGACGGGTTCGCCGTCGTCGCCGACGAAATCAAGACGCTCGCCGGGGATTCACAGGAACACGCGAACCGGATCGAAGACACCGTCACGGAGATTCAGGACGAGACTGTCGACGCCGTCGAGAGCCTCGAAACCGTGACCGAACAGGTAACGGAGGGCATCGATCAAGTCGAGACAGCAGCTGAGCGACTCGAAGAGATTGTTTCGGCGGTCAACGAGGCGTCACAGGGCATTCAGGAGGTTTCTGCGGCGACCGACGACCAGGCGGCGTCGACAGAAGAAGTCGCCAGCATGATCGACGAGCTGTCGAGCGGAATCGACGACATGACCGCACAGCTCGACGACCTTGCAGCGACGAACGAACGGCAGACAGAGAAGATTCAGGACGTGGCCGAGACCGCGCGCCGCCTCGATACAGATACGGCGTAACTTCGATTCCCACTCAGCCACGTATGCTGGTGGATACCCGGGTGGTACCCGCTCACACGCCCCCCAAAGAGCTATTCCGGACCGTCGAGAGCACTGCGTATGACTCGACGCGACATCGTCCGCGAGGGCTACGACGATATCGCCGCGACCTATGCGGCCGAGCGTGACGGTGAGGGTCACGAGCGCGATCTGGTCGCGCGCCTCGCGGATCGTCTGCCTGCCGAGAGCCGGATTCTCGATGCCGGCTGTGGCGCTGGGACGCCTGCGATGGACGTTCTCGCAACCGATCACACCGTCACGGGACTGGATCTCTCTCGTGAACAGCTACGAACGGCGCGCGAGCGGGTCCCCGGACCGCGGCTCTGTCAGGGGGACCTGGCAGCGCTGCCGTTCCCGGAAGACACGTTCGATGCGGTCGTCTCACTGCACGCGGTCATCCACGTCCCGCGAGCGGAACACGCCGCCGTCTTCGCGGAGTTCGAGCGCGTTCTCGAACCGGGCGGTCGACTACTGGCCGCGCTGGGCGACGACCAGTGGGAGGGCACCAACGAGAACTGGCTGGGGACCGATACCGAGATGGCCTGGAGCTTCCACGGCCGCGAACGTAATCGCGAGCTACTAACCGAGGCCGGCTTCTCCATCACCGGCGTCGAAACCGTCGACGACGAACTCGGTGGGGTGTTCGCGTTTTTCGAGGCGCGAGCGTAGCCCCCTCCCTGCTCACTCCGTCTCGGCCGGCGGCTCGACGGCCTCGGCCTCCGTCTCGGTGACGCGGATGCCCTTCGAAGCGAGGTGGCGCATCTGTCGGCGGACGAAGTCCTCTTCGGTCGTCCCTCGCGTCGCGAGAATGACCATCCGGGCGTTGCCGGCGGGGCGCATCGTCCGCCCGGCCCGCTGTGCGCCCTGGCGGCGGGACCCGCCAAGTCCGGAGGCGACGATAGCGAGTTCGGCGTCCGGCAGGTCGATGCCCTCGTCGCCGACCCGGGAGACGACCAGCGTGTCCAGTTCGCCCCGGCGGAACTCGTCGAACAGCTTCTCTCGGCGAGCGTGTGGCGTCTCGCCGCTGATGAAGGGTGCGCCGATGGCCTCGCTGATGGCCTCTCCCTGATCGAGGTACTCGATGAACACCAGGGCCTTCGCCGCGGGGTTCTCGGCCAGGGCGTAGCGTATCTCGTCGATCTTCCCGGTGTTGCTTGCGGCGGCCTGCCGTCGGTCGTGGCCCGACGTGGAACTGTACTCGGACTGCTCGGTCTCGTCGCCCCACGGCACGAGGCGGATTTCGACCTCCGGCTCGGCGACGTAACCCTCGTCGAACAGTTTGCCCCAGTCGGTCCCGATTGGCGGGCCGACAAGCGTGAATATCTCCTCCTCGTCGTCGCTCTCTCTGGTCGGCGTGGCGGTCAGCCCCAGGCGGTGTTTAGTCTGGAGGTCCGCGCTCCGGCGGTGAATCGGCGACGGGACGTGGTGGACCTCGTCGTAGACGATGAGGCCCCACTTGCGCTGGTCGAACAGTTTCCGGTGGCGGTCCATCCCAGCGGTGCGGTAGGTGGCGATGGTGACCGGGCGGATGGACTTCTCGCCGCCGTGGTACTCGCCGATGTCGTCGTCAGTGAGCGAGGTATGGCGAACCAGTTCGTCGCGCCACTGGGAGGCAAGTTCGCGCGAGGGGACGAGAATCAGCGTCTCGCCGCCGATGGCGGCCATCGCCCCCATCGCGGCGACGGTCTTGCCCGAGCCGGGCGGGCCGACGAACACGCCCGATCCCTGCTCGGTGAACCGCTCCACCCAGTCTTGCTGGTAGTCCCGCAGGCGCAGGCGCAGATCCATCTCGATGGCGTCGCCCGTTTCGAGGTCGCGGTCGTCCCGGACCGGATAGCCCGCCTCGTACAGCGTCCGCTTGATTTCGGCGGTCGCGTCCTCGTTGACCCACGACTCCGAGTCCGAGATAGGGGCACGGAGGTGGTCGTCGTCGAGTTTCGGCCGGGCGACGTTGCCCATCAGGTCGTCGCTTTCGGCTTCGAGGACGACGTACCCGTCCTCGTGGGTCTTCAGGCGGAACTTCCGGGCGCGTTCCCACTGACTCGTCACCCACTCTTCGAGGTGGGGCGAGCGCTCGCCCAGCACGTCCCGCATCGTCGCGAGCAGGTCGTCCAGCGACTCGTGGGGCGCGGCCCAGATATCCTCCTCTCGGAGTTCGTACACGTAGCCGCCCGAGCGGTTGGTGTCCTGCAGGCGGGCGAACTGCGAGAGTTGCGCCCGGGTGAACTGGTCGGGGTGTTCGACCACCACTTCACGGCGGTCGGGAAACAGGACGACGCGCTCGCGGTCTGTCACCTCTGCGATGTCCGTCGGATACCATACAGACTCGACCTCGGACACGTCCTGGCGCTCGATGTCGCCATCGTCGGCGAGTCGCTTCAGCGCCGCCCGCGCCTCGTCTGGCGTCAGATCCGTTTTGCGGGAGAACTCCGTCGCCGTCAGATGTGGGCGGCCGACGGCGTCGATAGCGTCGTAGACGGCGTCGAGTTCGAGTTCCGTGGCGGGGTCCGAGTCGTCGTCTCGGTCGGCTGGCTCCTCGGCTGTCACTACCGAATGGAGGGTGTCGACGCTCAAACGGGTTTCGTCTGGACACTCCCTGAGACGGGCACGAATACATACCTTAATATGGCGCCACCTAGACCTGCCGGCATGGTTGAGGGAATCGCGGCTGGACCGTGGTCGGTCGTCCCCGCGCTCGTCGCAATCGGGCTCGCCTGGTACACCCGGGACGCGCTTATCGGGCTATTCGTGGGCATCGTCATCACAGGCATGCTCGTCGGCGCGTTACACCCCCAAGCAGTCGGGGTCCCGTCGGACCTGATCACTGCCGGCGGGGAGGTGGCGACAGTCCAGCCACAGGCCGAGGACGGGAGTCCGTGGACGGTCGGCGTCGGTGGCATCGTGCTTGGAGGTATCTTCGGGCTGAAGCTCGTGCCGGAGATAATCGCGACGGCCCCGCTGTTTGGAGAGTGGTACGTCAAGAACGTCCTGCTCGCCATCTTCGCCATCGGCGGACTGATCGGGCTGATGATTCGAGCCGGTGCGATACAGGGCGTGCTGGAGGCGCTTGTGTCGCGGGCCGAATCTGCCGCAGACGCCGAGAAGGCCGCGTTTCTGGCCGGTATCGCCATCCACATCGACGACTACTTCAACTGCCTCGTGGTCGGCTCGATGATGCGGCCGCTGACCGACAAGTTCGACGTTTCGCGGGCCAAGCTGGCCTACTACGTCGACTCAGCGGGATCGCCGGCATCCCGGCTCGCGTTCTACTCGACGTGGGGCGCGGCGATGGTCGGCTTCATCGGTGGCGGCCTCGTCGAGGCACAGCAACAGGGGACGCTCCCGTCGGGCATGACCAACTTCGTCAACACCGGCGGCGAGCAGGTCACTGCGGCGACCGGGGCCGTCTGGCCGCTGTTTTTCAACACGCTGTTTACCGGCTTCTACTCGTGGATTGCGCTCGGCCTCGCTGGCCTTGTCGCGTGGCAAGTCGTCCCGAATATCTACGGGATGGGGACCGAAGAGTCCCGGGCGAGAAACGAAGGGAAGGTCGTCGGCGACGACGCGGACCCGATGATTTCCGCGGAGATGGACGAATACGAGGTGTCCGAAACCGCCACACCGGACTGGCGGAACTTCGCCTGGCCGATTCTCACGATGATTGTCGTCGGCCTCGGCGCGATGTTCTGGCGGGCCAGTCCCGTCATCTACGTCAAAGGGAAGGAAGGAATGGGGACCACACTGCTCCAGCTCGGCAGTTGGCAGCTAGTCACGCCGCCGAGCGGACCGTGGGCGTTCAATATCGGCGGCGTCCAGCTCGGTCTGGCCTCGTTCTCCGCGCTTATCGTCGCCTTCCTGCTGTATCGCTGGAAGGGCGACATCCCGTCCAACGACGACGCGACTGATGCGATGATGGTCGGCTTCAAGGGCATCCTTCTCGCGGCTGTCATCCTGATGTTCGCCAGTTCCATCCAGAACGCAGTGACGATACTAGGTATCTCGTCGTTCGTGACGAACGTCTTTGGCGGCGTGCCGGCGTTCATCATTCCAGTCGGGGTCTTCCTCGTAACCTCGTTTGTCAGCTTCTCTGACGGCTCCTCGTGGTCGACCTACGGCATCATGTTCCCCATCGCCATTCCGCTGGCGTTCTCGACTGGGGCGAACCTCCCGCTGGTCCTCGGTGCAGTGTTCAGCGGCGGCATCTTCGGCGACCACACCTCACCCATCAGCGACACGACCGTGCTGGCGTCGTCGACGAGCGGCAGCGACCACATGGTCCACGTCAAGAGTCAGGCCCCCTACGCCCTCATCGCGGCTGGTGTCGCGGCCGTGTTGTTCCTCGTGTTCGGGTTGGTGCTTCCCGAAGGGTTCCGCGTCATCCCGTACTGACTGGCGGCAATTTGTCCGCGTCGTCAGCGCGGCTGCGTGCTGTTTCGATTAGAGAAGCCCGGTCTCCTCGATTTGCTTCTCGTAGAGGTCCTCGTACGCTGCTCGGACCTGCGAATGGTCGAATTCGGCACAGGATTCGTCGACGGTCCGGCGCTCGAACCCGGCCGATTCAGTGATTTTGTCGGCGATTTCCTGCGGGTTCGTCACTCGAAACGCACGGTCGCGCTGCTCGATGAGTTCGTGGGCCGACGACTCGGCCTGGTACTCCACGATGCCGATACAGCCACAGGCCATCGCCCAGAGGAGGTCCGTGGCGAAACACTCCCGGAACGCCGTCTGGACGAACACGTGCGCGCCCTTGTAAATCGAGACGCGCTCCTCGACATCGCACGCGCCGGCGAAGGTCACGCGGTCGTCGATGCGGAGGTCGGCCGCCTCCTGTTCGTAGTGCGCTCGCTCCGGGCCGTCGCCGATGATCGTCGCCGACCAGCCCTTCTGTCTGAGTTCAGCCAGACCAAGCAGGAGCGACTCGACGTTCGCGCTGCCGTCCAGTCGGTGGGCGTACACCACGTCGATTTCCTCGCCGGCATCGGTCTCTCTAACGAGGTCCATGTCGATGCTCTGTGGGAGAATTGCGGTCTGGTCCGCTGTCGCTCCCCGCTCGCGGACTCGCGTGCGGACGAGTTCCGACGGGGTGACGAGACAGTCCGACGCCCGGAGCGCGAGGGCGGCCCGGCGGCTCTCGGGCACGTCTTCGTCGCCGAACCACTCCGTGAGCATCGGGGCGCGCGACAGTGTTGCACCGGTCTTGGCCGCCAGCGCGACTGATGCCGGCGTCGGGTGGACGTGGACGACATCTGGACGGAACCGAGCGAGCATGACCGGCAGGCGGACACAGAAAGAGGGGACGGTCGGCGAGACGGTGACAGCACGGTACGTGACGCCGTCGCGCTCGCGCTGATTGTCGAACCCCTGCCACCACTGGGAACAGAACACGGTCACGTCGTGGCCGGCCGCGGCGAGTTCGGTAGCCACCCGCTCCAGCCGGGTTCGGCCCACTGTGTCCCGGTACTGACTCGTCTCCATGGCGACGACCGCGACACGCATACAGGGGCGACGACGTGGCCGCTCAAAAAGCCCTCGTTTGCAACAAAAGGTTTTGGCCATGCCCGACCACCCTCCCGTTGTGACTGCGTACGACCTCTCGCGCTATCTCAACGTCCGGAGTGCATACGGCAGTTCGTTCGCGCCGGACGGGACGCTCGCCTTCCTGATGAACACGACCGGCGTCGCCCAGCTCTGGTCGCTTACCGAACCACAGGGCTGGCCCGAACAACTGACCTTCTACGACGACACTGTGAGCTTCGTCGACTACTCGCCCGAGCGCCGGGAACTCGTCTTCGGCATGGACGAGGGCGGCAACGAGCGGGCGCAGCTATACCGGCTCGATACGGATGGACACGTCCACGAACTCACGGGGATGCCCGACGCGAAACACCGCTGGGGCGGCTGGTCGCCGGACGGCGAGCGCTTCGCCTTCGCGTCGAACCGCCGCGACGAGGCCGTCTTCGACATCTACGTGCAGGACCGCGACGCGACCGGCGACGACGCAGAACTGGTCTGGGAGGGCCACGGCTGGCTCTCCGTGGGCGGGTTCTCGCCCGACGGTGACCGACTGCTGGTCAGCGAAGCTCACTCCAGTTTCGACCAGGACATCTACGTACTTGACATCGACAACGAGGACCTCAGCCATCTCACGCCACACGAGGGGAAGGTCCGCTACACCAGCGCGTCGTGGGGGCCGGAAGGGGACGCGGTGTATCTCGTCACCGACGCCGAGAGCGACACGCTCGAACTCGCCCGCCTCTCGCTCGATGGCGGCCTCGACATCGTGCGCTCGGACGACCAGTGGAACATCGACGGCGTCGCACTTGACAAGGACAGCGGCCGCCTCGCGTACTCGCGCAACGTCGACGGCTACAACGAACTCACCGTCGGCGAACTGACGGGGACGGCGACTATCGAGACGTTCCCGACGCCGGACCTCCCGGGCGGGCTGGCCGGCGGCGTCTCGTGGGGACCCGACGCCGAGCGGTTTGCCGTCAGCGTCACCGGGCGGACAGTCAACACCAATGTGTTCGTCGTGGAGGCCGAAACCGGCGAGAGCGAGCAGTGGACGGCCGCCTCGACGGCCGGCATCCCGCGTGAGACGTTTATCGAGTCCGAGGTGGTCCGGTTCGAATCCTTCGACGGACGGGAGATTCCGGCGCTGTTCTCGCTGCCGAACGGTGCAGCCGACGGGGCCAGCGCTGACAGCGACACGCCGGTCATCGTGGACATCCACGGCGGCCCGGAGAGCCAGCGCCGCCCGTCGTTTTCCGGCCTGACCCAGTACTTCCTCTCGCGGGGCTACGCCGTCTTCGAGCCGAACGTTCGCGGGTCGACCGGCTACGGGAAGGCCTACACCCACCTCGACGACGTGGAAAAGCGGATGGACTCCGTGAAGGACCTGCGGGCCGGCGTCGACTGGCTCCACGACCACCCCGCGGTCGACCCCGACCGCATCGTGGCGATGGGCGGCTCCTACGGCGGCTTCATGGTGCTTGCGGCACTGACGGAGTACCCCGACCTCTGGGCGGCCGGCGTCGACGTGGTCGGCATCGCCAACTTCGTCACCTTCTTAGAGAACACCGGCGACTGGCGGCGCGAACTCCGCGAGGCCGAGTACGGCTCCCTGGAGTCGGACCGGGAGTTCCTCGAATCCATCTCGCCCATCAACAACGTCGACCGCATCTCGGCTCCGCTGTTCGTCCTCCACGGGGCCAACGACCCTCGCGTCCCGGTCGGCGAGGCCGAACAAATCGCCGAGCAGGCCGCCGAGCAGGGCGTTCCCGTAGAGAAGCTCGTCTTCGACGACGAGGGCCACGGCATCAGCAAACGCCAGAACCGCATCGAGGCGTACACCGCTGTCGTCGAATTCCTCGACGACCACGTCTGAGCGCTAAGACAGAAACCCGGCGACTGCGACGGCACGGCGTTTTTATAGGGGTGTTTCAAGCGACGAAAACGTTCAGGCGGCTTTATCATGATGCCGAAGCAGCGTTTCGTATGGAGATAGCCGAGCGCTCGCGAGCGCGGGTCCAAGAGCGCCTCGCCCGCCTCGAACAGGAGTTCGGCTCGACACCGGTGGACCAGACCACCTTTTCGGTGGGTGGGGAAGCGTACCAGCGTGCTGTCGAGCGCTCACGAGAGGGACAGGTGGACGTCCACGCGTTCGTCCACAACGAGTCGGGTGACGTGTTGCTGAGGGACACTGACGGGTCCTGGGAGGTCCCCAAGGGCCAGACGCAGGGGGCCGAGCGGCCGGCGGCAGCGGTCAAGCGGGTCGTCACCGAAACCGCCGGCGTCGAGTGTACGGTTCAGGACGCGGTTCGGGCGACCATCTGTGGCGTGCGAAACGAGTCGGACTCGAACGCCGAGACGGTGTACCGACTCAGTATCGTGTTCAACGCCAAAATCAACGGTGCTGCGCTCGACGACGGCGACGGTACCGAGGCGGTCGACGAGACAGAAGCGTCGATTCGATGGGACGACGCCAGCGACGTCGCGGTCGCGGAACTGGTTTAGATGACGCCGGTGACCGTCGCCGCCTCTATCGCCGCTTCCTCGCTCATCCCGTCGCCAAGCACCGTGTAGCGGTCGCGGATCTGGTGGGCCGTGGTCAGCGCTTCGATGACCGTCTCGTCGTCGATGCCGAGTTCATCCGCCGTCGTCGGCGCGCCGATAGCCGCCAGCGCGTCTCTGGCGTCTTTCCACTTGCCTTTCTGGCCGCTGTGGAGGTACTCGGTCATGATGGAGCCGACGCCGACCTGGTGGCCGTGAAGTGCGCCATTGGGGACGAGACGGTCCAGCTGGTGGGAAAACAGGTGTTCCGCGCCACTTGCCGGCCGCGAGGAGCCGGCGATGGACATCGCGACGCCGGAGGAGACAAGTGCCTTCACGACTATCCAGGACGACTCCTCCAGCCCCTGTTTGATCGAATCAGCGCTCTCGACGAGCATCTCGGCGGTCATCTGGGAGAGCGCGCCGGCGTACTCTGAGTAGTGAACGTTTTTGAGACGGTGGGCGAGCTGCCAGTCCCGGACTGCGGTGTAGTTCGAGATTATGTCGGCACAGCCGGCGGTGGTCAGTCGCCAGGGGGCCTCAGCCAGCACCTCGGTGTCGGCGATGACGGCCAGTGGCGGCTCGGCGGCGACGCTGTGGCGCGTATCGCCCTCGGGAACGGACCCGCGGCCGGAGACGATGCCGTCGTGGCTCGCGGCCGTCGGGACCGAGACGAACCCCAGTCCGAGGTCGTCGGCCGCCATCTTCGTGATGTCGATGGCTTTCCCACCGCCGACCCCCAGCAGGAAGCCCGCGTCAATCTCCGACGCGTGGTCGATGACCTGCTGCACGGCGTCGAAACTGGCCTCCTCAATGACGATTTCCGAGGGGTCGTACCCCGCGTCCTCGAACTGTTCGACGACCCGCTTGCCGGCGACCTCGTGTGGCGTCGGACTGGAGACGACGAGCGGCCGGCCGGTCAGATGAAGCTCGCTCACGGCCTCGATTGTCCGGCCGAGGACACCGTGCCCGACCACGACGTTCCGTGGCAGGCGAATCCAGGTACGTTTCTCGAACATGGTTGCCTGTCCCCGGGCACGCGTGAAAACAGTTTAGGTGCAGATGAACTGAGACCGGGTATTTTGTTTCATGCAGCCGAGCGTAGCGGTCACTCGGTCAGACGGTCAATGAGCGCAGTCTCCGTGTCTCGGTCAGGGCCGAACTCCCGGCCGGTTCGCTCGTTCTCCCGATGTTCAGCGACGGTCACGGCCAGTGCCGTGTCATGCGGCGTCGACGACCAGCCCAGGTCGCGGAGCTTCGCCGTCGACAGCAGATGCGGCGAGTCGCGATACATGGGAAAATCGTCGGGGTCCAGCCCCGCGGTCGCGAGTTCACGCTCGCCGACGCCGATTGTCTCGATGTCCGTCTCGTGTACGCCGGCGAGCAGGTCGATCCACTCACGGAGCGTCGGCGCGTGTTCGTCGCCGACGTTGTACGCCTCGCCGGCCGTCCCTCGTTCCGCGACGAGACGGAGCGCACTCGCCACGTCCTCGACGTAGGCCATCTGCCACAGACTGAGGCCGTCGCTGGGAACGACAACGCGGTCGTACTCGGCCACGCGGTCGACCCAGTAGGCGAAGCGTTCGGTGTAATCGTAGGGGCCGTACACGACGGTCGGCCGGACACTCATCGCCCGCACGCCGTCCGCCGCGGCGGCGAACACCTCGCGGTCGCCCTCGGCTTTCCGCGGGCCGTAGGTCTCGCGGCTGTCAGTCGTCGCCTGCGCGTCGGTACAGCCCGCAAGCGGCGTCTCGCCCTCCCGCTTTGGCGTCCGCTCGACGCCGTAGGCCGCGCCGCTTGAGACGTAGACGTACGCCTCGGCGTCGGCGAACACGTCGGTCGCTTCCCGCACGTCGCGCGGGAAGTACGCCACACAGTCAACGACTACGTCCGGGTCGACCCGCTCGCGAGCGGCTTCGAGTGTCTCCCGGTCGTTTCGGTCGCCTCCCACGTGGGCGACGTTGGTGTCCGCGAACGGGTTCGGGCGCTGTCCGCGGGTGAGCATCGTCACGTCGTAGCCTGCGTCGCGGAACTCTGTGACTGTGTGCCGGCCGATGAACCGCCCACCGCCGATGACGAGGACACTGTCCATACACCGTACTCGGACGGGATCCGCAAAACAGTGTGGCTCACCGTGGGCGTCTGCCGCGGGTCCGTCGATTGATGCCGTTTATCTGTTGGAGCGACTGGGAACCGATTTTTCCGCAGAACGGCAAGCTAGGTCTCGAATTCTCCGTTCAGAGTGACATCTCACGACGCTCCCGTTGCGGATATTTTTACGTAGCCAGCGAGTAATAGATCCAGTGGCAGGTGAGTTTCGTGCTGTCTCCTCGGTCATTTCAGTTATCCTCCTCGTGGCGGTAACTGTCGTTCTTGCAGCGGTGCTGTCAGTGGCGACGCTTGGCCTCGCGGAGAAACTGGATGACACCGCGCCTGTGGTCGGCCAATCGGCGGGTGAGTTCGCCGCACAGGATGGGTTCGACGGGGGTATCGTCCGTATCACGCACGTCGCTGGAGATGTCGTCCGTGTCGCGGAGATCGAAGTAGCAGTCAGTGCCGAATGTAGCGGCGACGGGGCTGAAAAGAACGGGCGGTTAGTCGATCTCCCGGCGAAATCCGGTGACCGGCCACAGAGTGACAACATCGAAGGCGACGATATCTTCGACGAGAGTACTGGCTCGCTCACGGAACGCGGTGCCGACGATACCGGGGCACTGGTCACAGATGAGTTCCGCCCCGGAGACGTGATCGTCTTCCGGATCGCAGGCGGTGACTGTGACTTGCAGTCGGGCGACACGGTGACCGTCCGAGTTGTACACACCCCGTCAAACGCGGTTATTATTCGACAGCAGTTAACTGCCTGATTCGACGGGGCTGTGCCCGGCCTGTCCCGATATCGCTACCATGCCGTGCAAGGACCGGTGGTCCTCAGCGACAGGTGACACAGCGAAATAAAAGACGAAACGAGGCGTACCCTCGCGTCTGCGGTCAGTTGCCGCCCGTCGCGTTCGTCACGTTTGTCGAGAACCCGGTATCGGCACTCGAAGTGTTGCCACCGCTGTGCCTGCCAGTCTGCAGGATGATCGGTGTCCCTTCGTCGTCAGTCGCCAGAATGACCTTATCCGAATCGTCGATGCTCTGGACGTACTGCTGTTTCAGCACGACCGGATTGTCCCGCAGCGCCTCACCGCGAATTTCGATGACCCGGGCGTCGGCTTCGGCCCGAATCTCCTGTCGTTCCTTTTCGCGTTCGGCCTGTTGAATCTCGAATTTCTTCTCTTCGACGCGCTGCTTTGCAATTTCTTTGTCGTTGAGCGCCTGGTCGTACGAGTCCGGGAGGTCGACGTCACGGACCTGCACCTCTTCGAGGACGAGCGCTTCGCCCTCGAACGCTGATTTGAGCTTTTGCTGTGCTGCCTCGCCAAGCCGCTCGCGGCCGCTGCTGGTGTATATTTCACTGGTCTGGATACCGGCAGCCTCGTCGCGGAGTTGCGACCGGACGGACGGTCGGATGAGTCGCTCTTCTGCCTGTTCGACGGTCCGCCATTGAACGACGAACCCTGACGCGTCCGCTTCATCCACCTTGTATCGGACGGTGATGTCGATGTCGACCGTCGTTCCGTTGACCGTCTGGACGGTCACTGCATCCGATTGTGTCGCCCTGTCTCCTTCGCCCTCGGTGTTGGCCATGGTGTAGGTCCGCGGCCGGATTTCCACGTCCTGGACGGTGTCCCTGACAGGCACAATAATGTGTGCGCCCGGTTGGAGTTCGGCGCCAGTTACCGCACCGAACGATTTCTGGACGCCGACGTGGCCTTCCGGGACCTGGTGATAGCCGCCAAACAGCGCCGTTGCGACGGCGAGGGCGACAACGACGCTGGCGGCGATGCGAAGGCCTCGGCTGACATCGATGTCGATGTCCGACCCGGAATCGGGATCGGGCCCGGGGATGTCACTCATGCTGTGCTCCGATGTGATACGGCGGCGGTTGTACGGGGACCATGTCCAGCACTTTGGCCCGACAGCTATAGAGCCAGCGGTTGCGTGTCACGGGTTCGCATCGCGGCTGCTGGAGTCCCTTCGAATCATGGTCACAAGAAAAGTAGCTATGGCGTGTACGAAAGCGCCGACCGGCGGCGCTTCAGTCGTCGGTGGAGGCGATGAAGTCAGTCTCGGCGGCTTCAGCGCTCGGCGCGGCCTTGGCCGGCGGTTCGTTGCGCACGTCATCGCGCTCGCGGTCGGCGATGACCTCGGCGTAGGCGTCGGGCATCACCTTCGTGAAGTTCTCCAGTTCGGCGTCCCAGTCATCGAGGAGTTCCGCCGCTCGGTCTGAGTCGGTGTAGGCGGCGTGGTTCTCGACGAGTCGGGTGATCATCTGGCGGTCCTTGCCCTCCAGCGTGTCGGACAGGGACACCATGCCGGTGTTCGCCTTCTCTTCGAACTCGCCGTCGGGGTCGTAGACGTAGGCGACGCCGCCGGACATCCCGGCCGCGAAGTTCTTGCCGGTCTCGCCCAGCACGACGATGGCGCCGCCGGTCATGTACTCACAGCCGTGGTCGCCGACGCCCTCGACGACGCCCTTGACGCCGGAGTTGCGGACGGCGAAGCGCTCGCCGGCCATGCCGTTGACGTAGGCCTCGCCCTGGGTCGCGCCGTACAGCGCGACGTTGCCGATGACGATGTTCTCCGTCGGGTCGAACGGGGCGTTGTCCGGCGTGTTCAGGATGAGCTTCCCGCCGGAGAGGCCCTTGCCGACGTAGTCGTTTGCCGTCCCGGTCAGCTCCATCGTCACGCCCTGTGCGAGGAACGCGCCGAAGGACTGGCCGGCCGTGCCGTCGAAGTCGACCCGGATGGTGTCGTCCGCGAGGCCCTCGCTGGCGTGCTCGCGGGAGATGCGGTTCGAGAGCGTCGCCCCGACCGCGCGGTCGACGTTGCTGATGTCGGCGTCGATTGCGACCGGGTCGCCGCTGTAGATAGCGTCCTCGGCGGCGTCGATGAGGTCCCAGTCGAGTTGCTTGTCGACCTCGTGGGTCTGCTCGCGTTGTTTGTAGCGGCCGTCGTTGTCGGCCGGCTCGGCGATGACCGAGGAGAGGTCGAGCTTCTGGGCCTTGGGCTGGCTCACGTCGTCGCGCTGTTGCAGGACGCTCGGCCGGCCGATCATCTCGTCGATGGTCTCGAAGCCGAGTTCGGCCATAATCTCGCGCAGTTCCTGTGCCACGAACGTCATGTAGTTGACGACGTGCTGTGGCTCGCCGGGGAACCGCTCGCGGAGGTTCTCGTTCTGGGTGGCGATGCCGACCGGACAGGTGTTCTCGTGGCACTGCCGGGCCATCACGCAGCCGGAGGTGACCATCGAGGCGGTCCCGAAGGTGTACCCCTCCGCGCCGAGCAGCGCGGCGACGGCCACGTCGCGGCCGGTCTTCATGCCGCCGTCGGTCGTAACCTTGATGCGCGAACGCAGGCCGGTCGCCCGGAGCATCTGGTTGGCCTCCGAAACACCGAGTTCCCACGGGAGGCCGGCGTTCTTGATGGAGGTCTTCGGCGACGCGCCGGTCCCGCCGTCGTGGCCCGAGATGTGGACCACGTCGGCGTTGGCCTTGGCGACGCCGGCCGCGATGGTCCCGATGCCGTCCTCGGAGACCAGTTTGACGTTGATGTCGGCCTCGGGGTTGGAGGCTTTCAGGTCGTGGATGAGCTGCTTGAGGTCCTCGATGGAGTAGATGTCGTGCAGCGGCGGCGGCGAGATGAGGCCGACGCCCGGCGTCGCGTACCGGACGTGGGCGATCATCTCGTTGACCTTCTTGCCGGGCAGGTGGCCACCCTCGCCGGGTTTGGAACCCTGGGCCATCTTTATCTGGAGTTCGTCGGCCGACGCGAGGTAGTCGGAAGTGACGCCGAAGCGGCCGGAGGCGACCTGCTTTGTCGTACACTCCTTCTCGGTGTCGAACCGCTCGGGCGGCTCGCCGCCCTCGCCGGTGTTGGCGTTGGCCCCGAGCCGGTTCATCGCGATGGCGTTGTTCTCGTGCATCTCGGGCGACAGCGACCCGAGCGACATCGCCGCCGTCTCGAAGCGCTCGACGATGTCCTCGACCGGTTCGACCTCCTCGATGGGGATGGACTCGCGGTCGGAGTCGAACTCAAGCAGCCCCCGGAGCGTCTGGAGCTCCTCGTTCTGGTCGTTGACCAGCTCGGCGAACTCCTTGTAGATGTCGTAGTCGCCCATCCGGACGGCCTGCTGAATCTTGCCGACCGTGTTGGGGTTCCACTGGTGGTGGATGCCGTTCGAGCGGAACTCGTACTCGCCCTGGCGGGGCATGTCGGGCTCCTCCTCGCTCCAGGCGACCTCGTGACGCTGGGTGAGATCGTCCTCGATTTCCTCGATGCCGATGCCCTCGGTCCGGCAGGTCGTCCCCTCGAAGTACTCGGCGACGAAGTCCGAGGAGAGGCCGACGGCCTCGAAGATCTGGGCACCCTGGTAGCTCTCGACCGTGGAGATGCCCATCTTGGCCATCGTCTTCAGGAGGCCGTCCTCGACGGCGGTGATGTAGGCGTCGATGGCGTCGGCCAGGTCCGCGCCGTCCGGGCCGGCCACCAGGTCCTCGATGGTCTGGTAGGCCAGGTAGGGGTTGACGGCTCCGGCCCCGTAGCCGATGAGCGTCGCGAAGTGGTGCACCGCACGCGGGTCGCCGGACTCGAGGACGATGCCGACGTGGTTGCGGAGGCCGTTGCGGACGAGGTGGTGGTGGATGCCACCGACGGCCAGCAGGCTCGGAATCGGCACACGGTCCTCGTCCGCGCCACGGTCCGAGAGGACGAGGATGTCGTGTTCCTTGGCGGCGGCGTCAGCCTCGGCCCGTACGTCTTCGACGGCCTGGCGAAGGTCGCTGCCCTTCTCGTAGGTGATGTCGATGACCTTCGTAGACATGCCGTTCGCGTCCAGGTCCTTGATCGACTGGGTCTCCTCGTCGGTGAGGATCGGCGAGTCCAGGACGAGCTGGCGGGCGTGGCCTTGGCTCTCGTCTAGGATGTTTCGCTGATGGCCCAGACGGGACTCCAGTGAGGTGACGAGTTCCTCGCGGATGTAGTCAAGCGGCGGGTTCGTCACCTGGGCGAACAGCTGCTTGAAATAAGTAAACAGCGGGCGGTTGAACTGTGAGAGGACCGACAGCGGCGTGTCATCGCCCATGGAGCCGACGGGGTCTTTCCCCTTCTCGGCCATCGGCTCGATGAGGTGGTCCACCTCGTCGTACGTGTAACCGTACATGGCCTGGTGGCTCCGGAGCGCGTCTGACGGGTCCCGTGGCGCGTTGTCCTCACGGTCGGCCACGTCGTCGATATCGACCTGTTCCTCGGCGACCCACTCGCCGTACTTGTCGTCGGTGATGTCATCGAAGACTTCCGCGTCGGGGATGACCCGTCCCTCCTCGGGGTCAGCGAGGAAGCACTGTCCGGGCTGGAGCCGGCCGCGCTCTTGAATCTCGCTTGCGTCGTGTTCCAGCGCGCCAGCTTCCGAGGACATCACGAGCGTATTGTCCTCCAGCACGTCGTAGCGGCACGGGCGGAGGCCGTTGCGGTCCAGCACCGCGCCGATGCGGTCGCCGTCGGTCGCGGCGACGAGCGCTGGCCCGTCCCACGGCTCGACGAGCGAGGCGTGGTAGTCGTAGAAGTCGCGTCGGTCGCCGGTCACGTCGTTCATCTCGCCGCGCCATGCCTCGGGGATGAGCATTCGGAGCGCGTGCGGGAGGTCGCGACCGCCCTGAAGCAGGAGTTCGAGCGCGTTATCGACGCTCGCGGTGTCCGACTGCTCGGGGTCGTCGATGATGGGCTTGATCTTCTCTAGGTCCCCCTCGAACTCGTCGCTCTGGATGTCGGTCTCCCGAGCGCGCATCCAGTTGATGTTCCCCTGTATCGTGTTGAACTCGCCGTTGTGGATGACGCGACGATACGGGTGCGCGAGGTGCCACGCACCGAGGGTGTTCGTCGAGAAGCGGGCGTGGACCATCGCGAACGTCGACTGCATCCGCTCGTCACCGAGGTCGGGGTAGTAGTCTTCCAGCTGTTCGGCCTTGAGCAGGCCCTTGTAGACGACGACATCGGTTGCGAGCGAGACGACGTAGAACCGCTCGTGGCCCGGCGGTTTCTCTTCCTCGACGGTGTTTTCAAGCGCCCGGCGGCCGATGTATAGCTGATTCTCGAAGGCATCACCGGTCTTGCCCGTCGCGGAGGTGACGAAAAACTGGACGATGTCGGGCTCGGATTCCAGCGCCGTTGCGCCGAGGTCGCTGTTGTCCGTGGGAACGTCGCGCCAGTCAAGGACATCGAGGCCCTCAGCGGCGAGTTCCGCCTCGACGAGATCTTTCAGACTCTCCGCGACCTCGTCGTCTTCCGGGAGAAAGAGCGTGCCGACGGCGTACTCGCCAGCGGGCGGCAGGTCGGCGTCGACTTCGGCAGTGAAAAACTCGTGTGGAATCTGGAGCATGATGCCCGCTCCGTCGCCCGTATCTTGCTCGGCTCCTGTCGTCCCTCGATGTTCGAGGTTGTCGAGGAGTTCGAGTCCGTCCGATACAACCCAGTGGTCGCTGTCGCCGTCGAGGTCCATGACGACCCCGACACCACAGTTCGACCGTTCGTCCGTAGGTTCTGCAAGCCCGGCGTCGCCTGCAGAGAGACCTGTCTGTCGCTCAACCATGTGTTTCACGACTGGGGATGCCACTATAAGAGGGTAATCCTAATGGTATTAGTGTTGTTTAACCCCACATTAGGGAGTATATATCCTTCATGATTGTTTGAACTGTATCATCATTTATAAACCGTTGTCCGAGAGCAGGCGGTTTTACACGGTGTTCAACCGAGCACAGGTGCAGCTGACTGCTCGATACCCGAAACGTAGGCCGTCATGTCAGTTGTCGTTAACATTCCGACGACACCTTCTGTCTCGTCGACGACCGGGAGATGGTGGACAGTATGGTCCAGCATCAGACTTGCGGCCGCCTCGACGGAGTCGTTTGCCGTTACTGTAACCAAGTCCGTCGTCATGTAGTCAGAGACGGCTAACTCCGTCGTATCGCCGCCCTCCGCGGCGATTTCGACGAAGTCCGTAGAGGTGAGAATCCCCTGCAACTCTCCATCGGCGGCGGCGACAACAACAGAACTGATGTTCTCGTCGAGCATCCGCTTGGCGACCGTTTTCGCGTTCGCATCGGCGGCAACAGTGGTGACAGGCGATGACATAATCCGTCCGACAAATACGTCGTCCATGATAGCAGATAACATGGGCCATGATATAACCGTGTTGGTTCCGGATATCTGTCGGTTCCACCAACTGAGAAATATATAAGGTCTTAATATTCTACGGTTGCCGCGACGAATCCGCCGTCCGAGAAGTCGCCCGCTATCCTTGATGGCCCACGCCTGCTGGTCGACCACCACAGGGATATCGAGGTCGCACTGCTGTCGGAAACTATCGGCTGGATTATGGTTCCCACGACGGTATCTGTTCGCCGTTTGGCGTTTGTATGACCCTAGTCTGACGGCGATTTATATACATAGGGACAGCAGTGGTCATCGGGGGCACGGAGGAAAATGTCACACGCTCCCCGACCCCATCCTTCCTTCATACTACTGGCTGTGCCGTGATGAAGACGCGTGCCACCTCTCGGTAGCAACACATTTTCACGGGCGGACAGCCGGCAGTATCGGTGGGCCGGCACTTATCTATGCAAGCTCTTCCTATATGAATTAAACCATGTCTGGTCATGGCCCCAGCGTCGCCATCGCCTGTCAGGGCGGCGGCAGCCACAGTGCGTTTACCGCCGGTGCGCTGCAGCGACTCCTGCCAGCGGTCGACACAGAGTACGATCTCGTTGGACTGAGTGGCACCTCCGGCGGCGCTCTGTGCGCAGTCAGGGCTTGGTATGGCCTGCTCAGTGACGGCCCCGACCATGCCGGGGAGCTACTCGAAGATGTCTGGTGTGATGTCGCCGCAACAACACCGCCTTCGTTCCTGCTGAACGAATCTCTCGTGTGGCACAAACGACTGCAGAACCGAATGCTCCCCGCGGCCGATATCTCGCCCTACGCGACGCCGGGCGCTGTCGGCCACGATTGGTACCTGTCGCTGCTTGACCGCCACATCGCGTTCGAGGAGTTCGACAGCCTCACCGACGAGGCACCGCCACATGTGACCATCGGCACGGTCAACGTCAACAGCGGCGTGTTCGAGACGTTCACCGACGATGCCATCACGCCGAAAGCGGTGCTTGCCTCGGCCGCGTTCCCGCTGCTGTACGAGGCCGTCGAACTGAACGGCCACTGGCACTGGGACGGCCTGTTCTCGCAGAACCCGCCGATTCGGGAGTTCCTGACCAGCGACCGGCCGAAACCGGACGAGATCTGGGTCATCCAGATCGAGCCACAGACCCGCGACGACCGGCCGACATCGCTGGCAGAGATCACCGACCGCCGGCAGGAACTATCCGGGAATCTCTCGCTGAATCAGGAGCTGTTCTTCGTCCGGAAAGTCAACGACTGGGTGGAAAAAGGGTATCTCCCGGACGATTTCAAACACGTGGAGATACGGCGACTGCAACTCGATAAAACGCTGACAGCAGCCTCGAAACGCGACCGCGACCCCCGGTTCATCGAAGATCTCATGGAAACGGGCCGGGCCGAAGCCGACGCGTTTCTGGACCGATTGCCGGAGTAGACCTCAGTAACTCTTCGCGAAGTACGCCGTCTCTTCTGCGTCCTCGCCGCAGATAGCGCAGTCGTCGTGGATCGGCTCCTCGTCGCGGTCCAGCGGGACCATCACGATTTCGGCCGCGATGGCCTCCTTGATCGGCTCCTCGCAGTCCTCGTCGCCACACCAGCCACATTTCACGTAGCCGCCGTGCTGGCCGATGGTGCCGAGAATCTCCTCACGGGACTCCGCCTCTCGGATTTCGCCTTCCAGCGTCTCCTCGGCCTCGGCGTACAGTTTGGCGTGGACGGTGTCGAGGTGCTCCTCGACCGTCTCGGCGATGCCCTCGCGGTCGACCGTGGCGTTCTCGCCGTCGGGGCGGTGAACGAGCGTCGCTTCGCCGTCCTCGACCTCGTGGGGGCCGATTTCGACGCGGAGCGGGACGCCGTGGAGTTCGTGCTCGTTGTACTTGAAGCCGGGATTGCGGTGTTCGCGGTCGTCGAGTTCGACGCGGACGCCGGCCTCGTCGAGTTCGGCGGCGAGGTCCGCGGCGTAGTCGATGACCTCGTCCTTGTTGTCCTCCTGCCAGATGGGGACGACGACGACCTGGTCGGGTGCGAGCGCGGGCGGGAGCACGAGGCCTTGGTCGTCGGAGTGGGTCATGATGAGCGCGCCCATCGCGCGCCAGGACAGGCCCCACGAGGTGGTGTGGGCGGTGTTCTCCTCCTCGTCGGCGTCGGCGTAGGTGATGTCGAACGCCTCGCCGAAGGAGGTCCCGAGGTAGTGGGAGGTGGCCGCCTGCACGGTCTTGCCGTCGGGCATCAGCGTCTCGATGGTGGTCGTGGTGTGTGCGCCGGGGAACTTGTCGTGGGGCGGCTTGCGGCCCTTCAGCGGCGGCATCGCCATGACCTCCTCGTAGAGGCGGGCGTACTGGTCGAGGCGGGTCATCGTCTCCTCCCACGCGCCGTCCTCGTCGGCGTGGGCGGTGTGGCCCTCCTGCCAGAGGAACTCCTTGGTGCGGAAGAACGGCTTCGTCTCGGTGGCTTCCCACCGGACGACCGAACACCACTGGTTCAGCCGCATCGGGAGGTCCCGGTGCGAGCGGGTCCACTGCGCCATGAACGGGGCGATGATGGACTCGCTGGTGGGCCGGACGGCGAGGCGCTCTTCGAGTTCGTCGTGGCCGCCGTGGGTCACCCACGCGACTTCGGGGTCGAACCCCTCGACCACGTCTTTCTCTTTCTCCAGATAGCTCTCGGGAATAAACAGCGGGAAGTAGGCGTTCTGGACGCCGGTGTCCTTGAACCAGCCGTCGAGGTTGTCCTGGATGCGCTCCCAGATGGCGTAGCCACGGGGACGCGTGACGATGAACCCGCCCATGGGGGCGTAGTCCGCGAGGCCGGCCTTCTGGACGACCTCGGCGTACCACTCGCCGGGTGAATGCTCCTTGCTCTCGGTGATGCCGAGTTCCTGCTCGCCACTCATTAGGTGTGTCGTGGCCCACGGCGGTAATAAACTCCCCGAAGGGTGCTGAGACGCTGGCACGCCGACCGGAGCCGGCGTCCGGGAGTGTCAGGCCCGGACCGCGAGTTCGTCGCCCGGTTCCGGCTGGCCGAAGGCCGCCGCCGCAGAGCCGCCACGCAGGAACAGTTCCTGGTAGGGGTCCCCGCCGCCCGCGGAACCGGGCACGACGGCGAGTGCCCCCTCCGGGACCGCCGAGACGGCGTCCCTGACAACGACCTCACGGGACTCGCCGTTGAGTTCGACGACGACCGTGTCGCGTCCCGGGTCGAACGCCGAGGTCCGAATCGAGGTCTTGACGTTCCCGTAGCCGTCGACGTGACAGACCACGGATTCGGGCGGGGCCGGCACGTCCGCGAGCGACCGCTCCGCGCCCAGCGACGAGCGGTTCCCGTTCGCGATTTCGGCGACGCGCCGCGGGAACAGGTCTCGCGAGCGGAACTGGCCGGTGTCGGCCGGCAGTTCGACCTCGCGGAAGGTCGTGGCGTGGTCGGCGATAAACGAGAGGTTGTAGCCGGCGTCGACAGCGACAACGGGAACGCCGTTGTCCAGTTCGAGGTAGCACAGCGGGCCGCCGGTATCGGCCCGTTCTGGCGTTGATTCCGTCGTTCGCGGTGCCGTATTCGAGTAAATCAGCAGGTCGTCGAAGGAGGGGTTGTGGACGCCGAGCTGTGCGAGCCAAAAGCCCGTCGCGACGGTCGAGAACGGCTGGACCTCCGTCGACTGGACGGTCATCGTCGGGTCGGCGGCAGTGAGACGGTGGACGACCTCCGAAAAGGCCGGGTCAGCCGGGCCGTAATCCGCGACGAGATGGACGAACGTGCTCATGTGAAGCTCCGGTCGCTACCACGTCGGTGCGCCTGTATAATCTTGTGCCTTGATGACAGGGAACGGTGTCGAATGTGTCCGGCGGCACCGTCCGCTCAGGCCCCAATCGTCGTCAGCGAGGCGATAGAGTCGGCGACGCGGCGTTCCATGCCGGTCCCAGTGAATCCCGGAACGGGGTCGACAGCCTGTGCATACACTTCCGATTCGCTTTCGACGAACTCGACGCAGAGCGCCCGCGCGCCAAAACGGTCCAGCAGCTCCCGGACGCGGGCCGCGAGCGTCACCTCGACAGTTTCCTCGTTGATGACGCAGTCCAGCCCGGACACCTCCGACCGGACCTGAATCGCTCGCAGATGAGTCTCGCGGCCGTCATTGACGGCGAAGTACTTGTACTCGACCGGTTCCTCCCGAACACAGGCCTGATAGAAGTCGCCCTCGTCGCTGTCCGCTGGCACACCGTCCCACGAGTAGCGAGTCCGGGCAATGTAGTCACAGTTCGGCTTCTCGAACCAGACGGTTGGGACCTGACAACCGACCTGCTCCAGTCCGTGCAGGGCAACGAGCCGGCAGGCAAGCGCCGTTGTCGGCAGGAAGCCGTTCCACGTCTCGATACCAGTCCTGTCAGCGTACCACAGTGCGCTGAACGACTCGGGCCGAAGCGTCGTGTTGACAAGTGCAGCCAGATCGTCGATATCGGCTTTGGCCACCGGGTTTCCGGGGCGGAGAAACTGGATGTCGAACCCCCGGGCGGAGAGCCGCTCTGCGACGGCACCAAACACCGGGTGTTCAGGCTCGCAGATGAAGCCGATGCAGTCCATACCGCCACGTCTCAGCGGTCCGATAAAAAAGTCGCGCAAAACCGAACAACTGAGGCGTCGTGACTCCGAAGTAGACACCTGATGAAACCGCTCAGTACTGGGGGCCACCTCGGCACCGGGAGCTGGGACATTGCCGCCGTTATTGTCCTCTCTGCTGTGGCCGGCGCAGTCCTGTGTGGGCTCGCTCTGGCCGCGTACCGACAGCGCGGAACGCGTGCATATCTGCTGATTGCACTCGCGCTCGCCGCGCTGTTTGCCCGCCCGCTCGTCGCGTTGCTGTCGGGGTTCTCGCTGGTCTCGGGACCGACACACCACTTCCTCGAACACGCGCTGGATACCCTCTTCGTCGCTCTCGTCCTCGGCGCAGTGTACTACGCGCGAACAGTCGAGAAGCGCCTCGACGAGGAGGGACTATGAACGACACCAGAGCGCGGATTTACCGGCATATCAACGCCAACCCAGGCGTCCACTTCCGAGAGCTAACACGGGCGCTGGACCTCGCAACGGGACAGGTCCAGTACCACTTGGCTCGACTCGACTGCGTTCACAGTGAGTCGGTCAACGGGCGCACACACTACTACACATCGTCGTTCGACCCCTGGGAGCGCCACGCCATCGCCTTTCTCCGGCGGGAGACGGCGAGAGATGTTCTCGTCGCGCTCATGGAGTACGAAACCGCTCGCCCCGGCGAAGTCGCCGACCACCTCGACATCGCGCGGAGTACGCTCGAACACCATCTCAGCGGCCTGATCGAACACGATATCGTCGAGAAGCGTCGGAGCGAGGGACGAGTGACGCTGGCGCTCTGCCGGCCGGACTCGACTGTCGAGCTGCTCGCAGCGGTCGACCCCACGGCATCGGACCGCCTGTCGGATCGCTTCACCCGGTTACTCGACCGCCTCTTGGATGGCGGCTAGCTCGACTGCCCGGGCAGGGGTGCTTTCGAGTCCCGTACCACAATCCAATTGGACAAGCAGGCCATAGAATGGGTGATGACTGAACGCGGGATTTCCCGACGCGAGTTCGCCAAAAGCGCCGTCGCCATCGGCGGCACCGCGGCGCTGGCCGCCTGTCTCGACCGCGGGTCGGGAACGATACCCGAAGGAACCGACGACCCCACGTCGCTCCCGGACCGCCAGCACGCCTGGGACGCGTTGCTGGCGACCGACGACGCGGGGAATCATCGGCTGTCGCGACACCACGTCCTCTTGCTACTGGACTACACCGGGGACGGGACACCGTCGGCTGGCGACCGCGAGCAGGTCGAAACGGCGCTTCGAGACCTCGAACGGGCCTACGAATGGAGCAACGAGGGGCTGCTGTTCACGCTCGGGTACAGCCCGGCTTACTTCGACCGCTTCGAAGCCGACGTGGCTGGCGTCGACCTGCCAGAGCCGATGGCGCTTGCCCCCTTCGAAGACCCCGAACTCGACACGCCCGACGCGCTACTGCATCTCGCCAGTGACGACGAGCGAGTCGTCATCGAGGCCGAGGAGGCGCTGAAAGGCAATCGCGACAGCGCCAACGACCATGAAATGAGCGCGACCTTCGAAGGCGTCCTTCGTGAGGCGGAGCGCCGGACGGGGTTCGTCGGGGCCGGCCTGCCCGCCGAGAATCAGGATGTCGACGGGATTCCGGACTCCGACCCGGTCCCCGAAGATGCGCCGCTTTTCATGGGATTCAAGTCCGGGTTCAAGGAAAATCAGGCCTCAGAGGACCGAGTGACGGTCGATTCGGGACCGTTCGCCGGCGGCGCGACTCAGCACCTCTCGAAGATCCGACTGCAACTCCAGCAGTGGTACGAACAGGATTCCCGGGACCAGCGCGTCTCGAAGATGTTCTGTCCGGCCCACGCCGCCGAAGACAAAGTGGAGGGCGTCGGCGAGAACCTCGGTACGGACAACGGTGCCGGCGAGTGTCCCGAGGACGTGGTCGACAGCGGCCGGCGGGAGGGCGTCGTCGGTCACGCACAGAAGATGTCCCGCGTCAGGGAAGACGGAACACCGACCATTCTCCGCCGGGACTTCGATTCGACCGACGGCGGCGAAGCGGGACTGCACTTCCTCTCGCTGCAGCGCTCTATCGCCGACTTCGTCGCCACGAAACAGGCAATGAACGGAACGGACGTCGCTAACGAGTCCGCCGTCGGTCAGCAGGTGAACAACGGCATTCTCCAGTACATGACGGTCACGCGGCGCGGGAACTACCTGCTCCCGCCGCGGTCACTACGTTCCCTGCCCCGAGCGAACCCGGACGCGTAAGTGGGAGGCGGAGCCACGCAGTCCTGCTTTCGGCCACCGTACCAGAACGGTCTTTCAGATGAGGACCCAAAGGCGGTCCATGAATCGACGACAGTTCCTCGCCAGTGCCGGCCTCGCCGGCACGACGGTCCTGGCGGGGTGTGGTTCGCTGAGTTCCCAGTCGACACGCGCCCCACCGCTGGTCGAGAACCGCCCCGATGCAACGTACCGCCCCACGCACGCCGAGGGAATGGGGATGGCCGGGATGGCACAGGCTGGGGAGTACATGGTCGGACTGAGCTACTCCTTCCCCCACCGCTTCTGGACGGTGACCGGGACGACGGCCGAAAAGGTCGACATCCGGAGCGAGGACAGCGTCCACCTGATGGCGACCGTCTGGGACCCCGAGACCGAGATGGTCCTCCCGGTGTCGGCCGGGCTCTCGATTACCATCGAGCGTGACGGCGAGACGGTTGCCGACAAATCCCCGTGGCCGATGATCTCCCAGAACATGGGCTTTCACTACGGCGACAACTACGCGCTCGATGGCGACGGCGTCTACCAGCTCTCGGTTCGCGTCAACGGCATGAATGAGCGGAGGCTCGGAGCCTTCGACGGTCGATTCGGCGAGGCCGGCGAGGCCACCGTTGAATTCGACTTCGCACAGAGTACCCGCGATCAACTCTCCTTCGAACAGTTCCCGGAGACGCAGGGCGAACGCGCGGCAGTCGACCTGATGAACATGGACATGGTGCCGACCTCACAGGTCCCTGAAGTGTCTGCGCTGCCCGGAACCGTGCTTGGGACAGACAAAGGAAGCGACGGCGTTTATGCCGTCACGTGGCTGCAGGACGCCGCATTCCTCGCCGAGGGGGAGTCGTATCTCGCCGTCTCCGCCCGGACGCCGTACAACCGCGTTCCCATGCCAATGATGTCTCTCGACGGAACCGTAGAGGCCGACGGCGAGACGGTGTTTGACGACGCGCTGACCGCCGCGGTTCACCCCGAACTCGGCTATCACTACGGAGGCATCGTCGAGACAACAGCGCAGGAGCCGTCTGTCGGTGTCGACGTCATCGCCCCGCCACAGGTGTCCCGTCACGAGGGATACGAGACGGCGTTCCTGACGACGCCGTCGTTCTCATTTTCGGGCACCTGACCACGATCAGTCGATCCATTCGACGTAGTCCTGACAGTCGTCGCATTCCGTGCGAGTCGCCCATCCGTCACCACGGTCGTGGTCCGACGGTGCCACCTTGATTACGGTGACGTTCACCGAGCCACACCTCGGGCACTGGCCTGGTATTTTGGAGTTAGACATCAGATGTTATTACCTATTTGAGACATATTTTCCAGCTGTCACTAAGGTATTTTCCCTCAGTCAGGCTCAGCAGCGTGCGACGCAAATGACAGCAATCCCTGATGTAAGTACACGCAACAAGGCCGACCTCACTCTACAGCGAATGGGCTCTCGGTCTGTTGCCACGGCCAGCCCGGGACCCGCGTCTGGACCCCGGCCGCGAGCGCGGCATCGAGATCGTCAGTACCCGCGGTCGCTGTATCGGCTCCGTGGGTTCGCACGTCCGCGACGTGGAAGGTCGCTTCCGCAAGCAGCCGGAGCGGCTGTTCGCCGGCGATCATCGCTGCTAACTCGCGGCCGAGGAGTTCGTCGACAACAAAGCCCGGGTAATCGCCTGCAACGTCCAGCTTTCGGAGTAAGCGGACCAGCGCGGCGACGTTGACCGCCCGGTCGCCGTCGGCGAACACCCCGTCGATGGCGGCCGTGTAGGCGTCGTCTGTAAGCGTGTCAACGTCGACGCCGAACTGCGAGCCCAGGTGGGCTCTCGTTTCGTTTATCAGCGGGACGACCTCGCCACTCCGTTCCTGCACCCAGTCGTACTCTTCACGGACGGTTTCAGGTGTCAATCGCATGCCGGCGTCTCACGTGGAGGCCGCTTACCACTTGTGGGCACACGCAACGGCGGCTGCGGGACAGGTCCGACCTCCGTATTGCGAAGGCTTTTATAACACGAGGGGAATACTGAGAAATAGAGGACGGTTTTCCGGACATCTCTCCACGTCCGGAGGCAACTCACCGATAACTGATGACTTTATTAGAGAGCGTACATCCCGCGGCACCAGGTCAGCCCGCACCAGCCGTGGACGGCCCCGCTACCGGGATGACACCCCGTTTTGAGCTATGAGCACTGTAGACAAGCAACTCGAAGACGTGAAGGCAACGATCGACGAGGAAGTCCCGCGCCGGATCTCCGTCTCTGATGTCACGTACGAGGGACCGGAACTCGTTATATACACGCGGGACCCGAAGGAGTTTGCCGCGAACAGCGACCTCGTTCGCCGGCTCGCATCGAAACTCCGCAAACGCATCACTGTTCGTCCGGACCCGGACGTGCTGGCCCCGCCAGCCGAGGCCGAGGAGGCGATTCGGGACCTCATCCCCGAGGAAGCCGGCGTCATGGACCTGAATTTCCACGCTGACACCGGCGAAGTCGTCATTCAGGCACAGAAGCCCGGCGTCGTCATCGGTCGGCGCGGCGCGACCCTGCGTGAGATCACACAGGAGGTCGGGTGGACCCCCGAAGTCGTTCGTACGCCACCAATCGAGTCCTCGACAGTCGAGAACGTCCGGAACTTCCTCAAGCAAGAGCGCGAAGACCGTCGTGACATCCTCGAACGCGTCGGCCGGCAGATCCACCGCGAGCCGATGTCCGACGACGAGTACGTCCGCATCACGACGCTTGGCTGCTGTCGTGAGGTCGGCCGCGCCGCGTTCATCCTCTCGACGCCGGATACGCGAATCCTCATCGACTGCGGGAACAAGCCCGGCGCGAACGGCGAGCAGCCGTATCTGGACATCCCGGAGGCGTTCGGGGCCGGGACGAACGGTATCGACGCCGTCGTCCTGACCCACGCACATCTGGACCACTCCGCGCTGGTCCCCTTGCTGTTCGAGTACGGCTACGACGGCCCCATCTACTGTACCGAGCCGACGCGGGACCTGATGGGCCTGCTGACGCTCGATTACCTCGATACCGCCGCGGACGACGGCCGGACCCCGCCGTACGACTCCGAGATGGTCCGGGAGGCCATCAAACACACCATCCCGCTGGAGTACGGCGACGTGACCGATATTGCACCCGATATCAAACTGACGCTGCACAACGCCGGCCACATCCTCGGCTCGTCGGTGTGTCACTTCCACGTCGGCGACGGGCTGTACAACGTCGCTTTCTCCGGCGACATCCACTACGACGACACGCGGCTGTTCGACGGCGCTGTCAACGACTTCCCGCGGGTGGAGACGCTCGTGCTGGAGTCGACATACGGCGGCCGCAACGACTACCAGACCGACCAAGAGGACTCGGAGCGAAAGCTCAAGCAGATCGTCCAGAACGCCTACGACCGCGACGGGACGGTTCTCATTCCGACCTTCGCTGCGGGGCGGTCGCAGGAACTCATGCTCGTCCTCGAAGAGGCGATGCGGAACGGCGACATCCCCGAGATGCCGGTCCATCTCGACGGGATGATCTGGGAGGCGACAGCCGTTCACACGACCTACCCCGAGTATCTCCGCGACGGCCTGCAGGACCGCATCTTCGACGAAGACGAGAACCCGTTTCTGGCTGACCAGTTCAACCCGATCGACGGCGGCGACGAGGAACGGGCGGAAATCGCTGACGGCGACTCTGCCATCATCCTCTCGACGTCCGGGATGCTCACCGGCGGCCCGGTCATGTCCTGGCTCGAACAACTCGCCCCCGACCCGGACTCGACGCTTACCTTCGTCGGCTACCAGGCACAGGGGACGCTCGGTAAGCGAATCCAGCGCGGCATCGACGAGGTGCCCGTCGGCCGTAGCGGGCACAGCGAGACTGTCCCGATGGAGATGAACGTGGAAACGGTCGACGGCTTCTCCGGCCACGCCGACCGCCAGGGGCTAGAGAACTTCGTGAAGACGATGAACCCCCGGCCCGAGAAAATCCTCTGCGTCCACGGCGACGAATCCGCGACACAGGACCTCTCCTCGTCGCTGTACCACGACCAGAACATCCGGACCTTCGCGCCGGAGAACCTCGAAACGTTCCGCTTCCGCTGACCGGGTTGCTGTTCTGGGTTCGTTCACTCTCCCCGATAGCCAGACGAACCTCTATACGGCAGGCGGGTGAACTACCGCGTATGGACATCACCCAGTATCTCGACGAGCTCGAACCGGTCGGGATGGTACTCATCGGACTCGTGCTGTTTATCATCCCGGAGCCTGCGACGTCGACACTCGGAATCGGCCTGATGGTGCTCGGTGGGGCATGGTGGTTCTACGAGTGGAACCGCTGAGATAACTCGGAGCAGTCGTCATGAATCACGACCGCATTCACGCACAGGAGCCGTCACACCACCGCGACCGCTGGACGGTCGGCACAATCGCCGAGCTAGCGGAGCGAGACGGCCACTGTGTCGTCACTGTGGAAGACGAGTCCGGCGAGCCAACCGAACTCATCGTCACCATGGCCATTCGTGACCTGTTCATCAGTCGGCTGGACATCGATGCCGACGAAAATCCGGTCGGCGAGCGCGTCTGGTTCCGGAAACGTGGCGGACAGTAGCTAATGCATTTGCTCCGGTTTGACCGTCGCTACGACAGGTCGACGGTCCGGTCGGCAAAGCGCCGGAGTCGGTCGAGCGCGTCCCGCTCGGCCCGTGACACCGGGTCGTCGACGCCCAGTTCGTCGCTGTCGAAGGCGTTGAGGACGGCCACATCCGCCACGTCACAGTAGTCGATGAGCCGGTCGACTGCGGCGGCCTCGTGCTGGAACGGAATCGTCGCGTCGTTGACGAACACCGCTCGCGGGTTCGCCGGAAGCGTGGCCATCTGTCGCTCGGCGCGGCGCGCGTTCTCGCGGGCGAGCGCGACCGCCCCGTCGGCCGTCTCGCTCTCGGCGCGGGGGGCGCTGGCGTCGATGCGACCGACCCAGACCGCCTCGGGCAGCGTGACGAATCGGTCGAGGCGGCCGCCAAGGATGGTCCCGTCCCGTTCGAGTTCCGGTGCGAAATCGAGGACGACGCCGTCGGTTCCCTCGCGGTCGAGCCAGGCGTCGAGGGCGGCGGCGGTCGTCTGCGTCTTGCCGGCGTTCGAGGGGCCGGTGACGAGCGTCGACCCGGACAGCGGGAACTCGACGCCGGTCACGCGAGGAGTTCCTCCCGCAGGAACTTCCCGCCGAGGCCGGCCATGGCGAGAGCGAGCGCGACAGCGAAGGCCAGCACGAACCCGGAGAGCGGGCCGACACCGCCGCCGAGCTGTTCGACGACGAAGTTCGCGGCGAGTCCGCCCGAGACGGCGACGAGCGCCAATCCGCCGACGTTGGCCAGCGTCGAGTTCTGTTCCGGGACCGCGTCGGAGTTCAGGAGGTAGAGGACGAGGGCGATGACAAACGGTGTGCCGACGGTGCCGAGGGCGAGGACGAGGACGAGCTGGCCGAGTACGTTCCCGCCGATGAACGCGCCGGGTGCGGAGAGCAGCGCGACAGCGACGAGGAGCCCGCGGTAGCGGCTGTCCTCGATAGTAGTGCCCCACCCGAGCTTGTCGGCGAGCAGGAACGGCGGGACGATGGTGTTGCCCCCGAGCGTCGACACGGCAGCGCCCCAGAGGCCGAGCAGGAACAGCCAGCGGGCGCTGTCGCCGACGAGCGGCCCCAGCGCCTCCGCAGCGCCGACCGTCGTCAGGTCCCCGGAGGTGAGCACGCTCGCGGTCACCAGGAAGATGGCGAGGCTGTAGACGCCGAAGGCCACCAGCATGGACGCCCCGACGTCGACCGTCGCGAGGTCGTAGTCCTCGCGGGTCCAGCCACGGGCCCGCATCGTGTAGGAGTGCATCGTGATGAGCGTGATGTGGACCGCGCCGCCGAGGATGCCGGCCGCGACCAGCGCGCTCCCGGACGGGACCGAGGGGACCAGCCCGGTCGCCGCCGCGCCGGCGTCGATGGGGACGACGAACAGGCTGGCGACGAACGCGACGACCACGAGCAAGACGAGGACTTTCGCGGCCAGTTCCAGGAAGCGGTAGCCGCCGCCGGCCAGCCCCACGGCGAGGAGGAGCGCCCAGGCGACGCCCCAGACCCGCGCGTCGATGCCCGTCACCGTCGCCGAGACCGTGGCGACGGTCTTCATGATGACCAACTGTGCCACGCCCGCGGCCAGCACCGCGTCGCCGACCAGCAGCCAGGCCCACATTTCGCCGAGGTGGTCCTCGACGACGGCGACGATGCCCCGCTCGGTCAGCAGTCCCAGCCGCATCGCGAGGTACTGGGCCAGCGCCCCCGCCCCCGCGGAGAGGACGACGACCCACAGGAGGCTGTAGCCGAACGCCCCGCCCGCGGTGACGAGGCTGGCAATCGTCGCCGGGCCAGCGGCGATTGCGCCCGCAATCCAGGACGGGCCCATGGCTTCGACGTAGTCACCGATTGTCTCCCTGCTAACAGCCGAACTATCGACAGTTTCGGTCGAACTCATACCTCCGGCTTGGGAGAGGCCCCCTCAAAACACTGCCGACATATTGTTCGGTGGTATTCTGCGGTAATTCGACTTCAGTACAGCGATTACGCCGAGACAGTGTGTTGGACAGGCGACACACCATCCGCCAAGTGGGAGCCGTCGAAAGCGGGAGAACCGCCCCTCTGCTCAGAGCTCGATGGTTCCGAGGTCCGATTCCAGGTCCTCGACGTGCTCGTTGTAGGCGTCGACGAAGTCCGCGAACTGCGGGGCGTACTCGCGGATGTCGGCCGCCGACGGCGGTTCGTACTGCGAGAGGAGATACAGGCCGCTGCTCCCGCCGACCCGGAGATACGACGCGCCGTCGGTGTCCCACTTCAGTTCCCAGCGCGTGCCGTTGATTCTCTCGGTGAACGTGCCGTAGTCGCCGCCCTCGTAGCGCTGGAGTTCCCGGGCGATCCGGTCACAGACCTCGCGGATGCGGCCGAGGACGCGGTCCCGCTCGGCCACGACGCCGTCGGTCGTCGCAATTTCCGGGAACTCTGTCGACACGTCGTCGAGGACGCCGTCGAGCGAGGCGACGTAGTCGTTGAATCCCGCAACGAAGGCGTCGTAGTCGGCGAGCGCGGCCGCGAGTGGCTCCGGCTCAGGGGGCTGTTTCGTCGAGATGACGTAGGTGTCCGAGCCGCGCGAGGGTGAGAACCGGAGGTACTCCAGGTCGCCGCCCTCGTATTTCACGGTCCACTCGCCGCGGTCGGTCTCGATGTCCGCCTGCCCGTAGTCGCCACCCTCCAGTCGAGCAAGCTGGTAGGCGACCTGTCCGGCGTGGTCCCGGACCGCCGCGACCAGTTCGTCACGCTGCTGTGCAACGGCCGATGCGTCGGCGGGGTCCGCCGGTGGCCACTCAGTCACAGTAGACGGAAGCGACGGGACAGCAATAACAGGCTCGGTCGGCTACTCGGACTCCAGGAGCGCGTCGTCGCCGTGGCGCTCTCGGAGCGCCTCGAAGTACTCACGTTGCTCGTCGATGTTCGGCGTCGACTCGGCGTACACGTCGACAAAGAGGTCCGTCGGCTCGGCGGCGTGAGACTCAGCGTTGTCGATAATCTCGCCGAGGCGCTCGTCGATGGTGTCGTCCATCACGTCGAGTTTCCGGTCGTCCAGTAGATTGCAGTTCCGGAGGAACGCCTCCATGCGGTCCAGCGGGTCGCGCTCGCGCCACGCCTCGACCTCCGCGTCGTCGCGGTACACGTCCGGGTCGTCGGCGGTCGTGTGCGCGCCGAAGCGGTACTGTACCGCCTCGATGAAGACCGGCTCTGGCTCGCTTCCGTCGGCCCCAACTGCCCGCTCACGGGCAGCCTCGGTGACGGTGTGGGTCGCGAGCGGGTCCATGCCGTCGACCTGCACGCCGTCGAAGCCGTAGGCATCGGCTTTCTGCGCGAGCGTCTCGCTGGCGGTCTGGCGCTCCCGGGGCACGGAGATGGCCCACTGGTTGTTGTTACAGAAGAACACTGTCGGCGTCTCGAACACGCCGGCGAAGTTCATCGCCTCGTGGAAGTCGCCCTCGCTGGTGGCCCCGTCGCCGAAGTGGACGACACCCGCCCGCTCGTCGCCCTTTTTCTTAGCCGCCCACGACCACCCCACGGCGTGAGGGAGGTGCGCGCCGATGGAGATGTTCAGCGGGAACACGTTCACGTCGCCGAGAGCGGCGTTACCCCCTTCGTGGCCCATCCAGTAGAGAACGTACTCCCAGGGGAGCCCACGGGCGACGAGCGAACCGTGTTCCCGGTACTGGTAGAAGATGGTGTCTTCGTCGGCCAGCGCGTACGTCGACCCGACCTGTGCCCCCTCCTGACCCGCCAGCGAGGAGTAGGTGCCGAGCCGACCCTGTCGCTGGAGGCTTATCATCCGCTCGTCGAACCGGCGGGCAAAACGCATATCGCGGTACATCGACACCAGTTCCGCATCAGAGAGGTCCGGGATGAGGTCCGGGTCGACGATCTCACCGTCTGAATCGAGCGCCTGTATCCGGTCGTCGGGCGCTCGATTGAGAACGTCCTGTGTCATTTCGTACCCTACCCTCGGAGAGGACCGTCAAAAAGCTGTGTTCGGATCTGGTCAGTCGAGCCACTCCAGCACGCACCGACAGTCTGGCCCGAGTATTCATGCCGTTTCCGGCCAACGTGTCCATAATGCTCGGCAAGGAGGGTCCGGAGACAGACAGTGAGAGGGAGACGATCTGGCGAGAACACCACCTGTCGCCTACGCATGCGGTACTCTGGACTGTCGTCCTCGTCGCAACAGTCGGTGACGTCCTCCTGACGATGACCGGCCTCACAGTCGGCCTGCAGGAGGGCAACGTCGTCGTCAGCGCGATGCTTGCGGAGTTCGGGCTGGCGGGCCTCTGGCTCGTGAAGTTCGGGGCAATGCTGTGGCTGGTCGTCGGGTGGCGACTGCTCTCCGAGCGCAACGCGACGGTCTTTCTCGCCCTGTTCGCGGTGGTGACGCTCGCGGTCGTCGCCTACAACTCAGTCACCATCCTGCAGTACCGCGGGATAATAACGGCCGCTGCAGGTATTTGAAGGCCTGATACCTTAGAATTCAGGAACACCGGGGTTAAGTACCACTGGGTGTGACCACGGAGTAATGGATAGACGTTCCTTCCTGACAGCGGCCGGCGCGACGGTGTCCGCCTCGGTTGCCGGCTGTGCCGGGCTGGGCGGCGGTGGCGAGGAATCGAGCACGGACGAGTCGACGGGCACCGGAACGAGCACCGGCGACGCCGGGGGTGCCGACGAGACGCTGGTCGTCGGGACGTACAGCGCGTTCGTCGACTCCCCGTCGACGAGTCCGGGCGCGTGGGTGAAACAGCGCTTCGAAGAGGAGTTCGACGCCCGCCTGATCTGGCAGACGCCGAGCAACGAGGTCAACCACTACATCGAGCGCCGGAACGCCGGCGTCGACATCGAGGCCGACATGTATCTCGGGCTGAACACGGACCACCTCGTCCGGGTCGACGAGAACCTCGACGACGGGCTGTTCGCCGAGGTCGGCGACGTGGCCGGGCAGGACGACATCAAGCCCGGCCTGCAGTTCGACCCCGACGGGCGGGCGATTCCCTACGACACCGGTTACATCAGCCTGGTGTTCGACGGCACAGCCACCACCGCGCCGGAGACCTTCGACGGCCTCCTCGCTGACGAACACGCCGGCGACCTCATCACGCAGAACCCCGCGAGTTCCGCGACCGGGCGGGCGTTCCTGCTGCACACGGTCAAGCAGTTCGGCCCGGACGGCTACCTGGACTACTGGAGCGACCTGCAGGACAACGACGTTCGGGTCCTCGGGTCGTGGAGCGACGCCTACAGCGCGTGGTCGGGCGGCGAAGCGCCGATGGTCGTCTCCTACTCCACGGACCAGGTTTTCGCCGACCGGAACGACGCGAACATGGAGAAACACCAGATTCGCTTCCTGAACGACCAGGGCTACGCCAATCCCGAGGGGATGGCGGTGTTCGAGGGCGCGGACACGCCCGACCTCGCCCGGGAGTTCATGGGCTTCCTGCTGCGGCCGGAGATTCAGGGCGAAATCGCCGTCCGGAACGTCCAGTTCCCGGCGACCGAATCGGCCGACCTCCCGGCGGACTACGCCGAACTCGCACAGGAGCCCCCGGAGCCGGTCACGTTCGGCTACGACGAGCTCAGGGGCTCGGTTTCGGGCTGGATTTCCGACTGGGAGCGGCAGTTCGCCTCGAACTAACGACCACGGACTGTGGCCCGAGATGTCGACGGCGGCGCGGCTGGTGCTGGCAGTGACGACAGCGAAACGGCGACAGAGACAGCGAGTCGTCCGTCCGGCGAGCAAGGCCGGAGCGTCCGGACCACTATCGAGCGTCGGGGGGTCGTCGGACTCGCAGTCGCCACCATCGCGCTGTTGCTCGGCATCTTCTACTACCCGGTGGCAACGGTGTTCGTCGACAGCGTTCTCGTCGACGGCCGCTGGACTGCCCAGGTGTTCGTCTCGATACTGCAGGACCCGTTCTACTTCGGCGAACTGGCCCGGTTGCTCTCCGGCGAACCAGTGAGAGCTGTCATCGAAAGCATCCGCTCGCCGGACCGGCGGCTGGGCGTCATCGGCTTCACGACGTATCAGGCGGCCCTCTCGACCGTCGCCAGCGTTGCGCTCGGCCTGCCAGCGGCGTATCTGCTGGCCCGGTTCGAATTCCCGGGACGACGCACACTCCGGTCGCTGACGATTCTCCCGTTCGTCCTCCCGTCGATAATGGTCGCCGTCGGCTTCGTCGCGACATTCGGTCAGAACGGAACGCTCAACGCCGTGCTCGGCGCGCTCGGTCTGGGAGAAGTCAATCTCCTGTTCACGCTGGAAGCCGTCGTCATCGCCCATGCCTTCTACAACGCGCCCCTCGTCGCCCGAGTGACCACCGCCGCCTGGGAGTCCGTCGACGCCAGCGCGGTCGAGACGGCTCGGAGCCTCGGCGCGAGTCCCCTCCGGGCGTTCCGGGACGTGGTCGCCCCCCAGCTCGTCCCATCGGTGCTGATGGGCGCGGCGCTTACCTTCGTGTTCACCTTCTCGACGTTCCCAATCGTCCTCGCGCTCGGCGGCTTCCAGCTTGCGACCGTCGAGGTGTTCGTCTACCGGCTCATCCGCGACCTGGAGTACGCGGAAGCGGCCGCCCTCGCGCTCATCGAACTCGGCATCTCACTTGGCTTGCTGTACGCATATCTCCGGTACGAGGCCAGACACACCGTTCAGTCACGAGGGATACGGCCGCTCCCGCGGCGGCCACTGACGCCCCCGTCGTTTTCCATCCGGGAACTGCTCCCCAGAGCCGGGCTCGCCGCCTACGCCGTCGTCGCGCTGGCGGTGTTCGTCGCGCCGATAGCGAGCATGGTACTGGCCAGCCTCAGCGGGCCGGAGGGGCTGACGCTGGCAAACTACCGGTTCCTCGTCGACCGCCAGACGACCGGCGCGTCGTTCCAGGTCCAGCCGTGGGATGCGGTCAGGAACTCACTGCTGTTCGGCGTCGCCTCGCTCGCCGTCGCGCTCCCGATGGGCGTCGTCGTCGCCGTCCTCACCACGCGGGACTACCGCGGCCGGAAGGTCGTCGACGCGGTGGCGATGGCCCCGCTGGCCGTGTCGGGTATCGTCGTCGGCCTCGGCCTGCTCCGGGGCCTCGTCTTCGGGTTCGAAATCGGCGGCACCCGTCTCGCCGTGGGCGGCGGCCTCGCCATCGTCGCCGCCCACGCCGTCGCCGGCTATCCGTTCGTCGTTCGGACGGTCGCACCCGGGCTGGAAGGCATCGACCGCACGCTGGTCGAATCAGCCCGCGCGCTCGGCGCGCCGCGTGCCAGAGCGCTGCTGGACATCGAACTCCCCCTCGTGTGGCCAGCCGTCGTCGCCGGCGCGGCGTTCGCCTTCGCCATCTCCATCGGGGAGTTCTCGGCGACGATTGTGCTTGCCTCGGGGACGAACCAGTTCACGATGCCAATCGCCATCGAGCGGTTCATCGGTCGCCGCCTCGGCCCCGCGACAGCGATGGGTGTCGTTCTGCTCGTGGTTACCAGCGCGAGCTTCTTGCTCATCGACCGGCTGGGGGGTGACGACGTTGGGTTCTAAGGGACCCCGATCAGACAGTGCTGCCGTGAACCGGACTGCCCCGCCGGCGGTCGAACTCGACGGTGTCACCAGACGCTACGGCGAGACGACCGCCGTCGAGGACCTGTCGCTCTCCGTGCAAGAAGGCGAGTTCTTTACGCTGGTCGGTCCCTCCGGCTGTGGGAAGACGACGACGCTCCGACTTATCGCCGGTTTCGAGGACCCGACGCGGGGCACGGTCCGGTTCGGCGGCGAGTCCGTCACCGGCGTCCCGCCGGAGGACCGCGACGTGGGCGTCGTCTTCCAGAACTACGCGCTGTTCCCCCACATGACCGTCGGGGAGAACGTCGCCTACGGGCTCCAGTTCTCCGACCCGCCGGGCGGCGGCAGCGACGAGGCTCGGGTGCGTGAACTGCTTGAGCTGGTTGACCTCGGCGGCATGGCGGACCGGGACCCGGACACGCTCTCGGGCGGCCAGCAACAGCGGGTGGCGATGGCCCGCGCACTGGCTCCCGGCCCCGACGTACTCTTGCTGGACGAGCCGATGAGCGCCCTCGATGCGAAGCTCCGGGAGCGCCTCCGCGTGCAGGTTCGCGAGATTCAGCAGGAACTGGGTATTACGACGATTTACGTCACCCACGACCAGGAGGAAGCCCTGGCCGTGTCCGACCGCGTGGCAGTCATGCGCGACGGGACGCCGGAACAGGTCGCGCCACCGCGGACCATCTACCGCGAGCCGGCGACTGAGTTCGTCGCCACCTTCGTCGGCGACAACAACGTTCTCAGTGGTGCGGTAACGGCGGTGCGGTCGGCCGATGCCCCCGACGGTTCTGGGGCTGAGAGGGGACACCCTATCGCGGACGTGACGGTCGACGGGACGACGCTCTCAGTGGCCCTGGAGGGCGACAGCGACCCGGCGGCTGTCTCGTCTGGAGATCGACTCACGTTCTGCGTTCGGCCGGAACGGCTTGCTGTCGACGCCGACCGAAACGCGCTGACGGCGACCGTCACGAGCGCGGAGTTCCTCGGGGAGACCACGCGTGTACACCTCGAATGGGAGGGCCGAGAACTCCTGTTGCGAGCCGAAGACCCGCCGACCGGCACCGTGACAGTCGGCTTTGCCCCGACTGACGCACACATCGTCGACAGGCAGTCGTAAGGTACCAACCCTCACGCCCACACCGGAATGGAGTCTGTTTTAACCCACCTGTGGCTATCGCCGATATCAGTATGACACGCAGTGCCGTCGCAACTGTTCGAAACGGGTGTATCGGAGCGTGTCGACAGGGTTTGCGAAAATCACCGGCCCCAGACCAGAGCCATGCCGGAGTCCTGCCGGATAGGCGCGACGGGGTGCGGTGATGGTCGAGTTCGAACCCCGGCTGTTCGACGATATCGACCCGTCTGAGCGGCCGTCGCTGGGTGCCGCGCTCGTGCCTATCGCGGGAATGATCGTATTCCTCAGCGTAGGCCTCATTGCCTTCGATCTCGACCCACAGTTCCCGCTGTTCTGGGGAATTGCCTTCACCGGCCTGTTCGCACGGTATCACCTCGGGCTGTCGTGGGAAGACCTGTACGACGGCATCGCCAGTAGCCTGCTCATGGGGATGCGGGTGATTCTCATCATGTTCACCGTCTATGCACTCATCGCGTCGTGGATTCAGGCGGGCACGATTCCCGGCCTGATGTACTTCGGGCTGGAGTTGTTCACTCCGACAGTGTTTCTCCCGGTGGCGGCGATTCTCTCTGCCATAATCTCTTTCGCCGTTGGGTCCTCGTGGACGACGGCCGGGACGCTCGGGGTGGCGCTCATCGGTATCGGTTCGGGCCTGGGTATTTCCGAGCCGATGACTGCCGGCGCAATTCTCAGCGGGGCATACACGGGAGACAAGCAGTCCCCGCTCTCGGATACGACGAACCTCGCCGCCGCAGTGACAGACACGGACCTGTACGAACACATCAATGCGATGCGGGCCGGCACGCTCGTCGCGTTCACGATTGCCGTCCTCCTGTACGCCGGCCTCGGACTGCGGGCCGCTGGGGCTATTCCCGCTGACCGCGTTGCGTCCATTCAGGCGGCCATCGAAAGCACGTACGTCGTCTCACCGCTCGTGTTTTTGCCGGTCGTCGTGACCTTTGGACTTGCACTGCGGGGCATCCCCGCCCTGCCGACGCTCGGAACAGGCGTCTTCGCGGGCGTCGGGACCGCGATGCTTGTACAGGGAACCGGATTCGCCGCTGCCTGGTCGGCGGCACAGTCCGGGACGGCCCCAGAGACGGGCATGGAACTCGTGAACGGCCTCTTAGAGAGCGGCGGGCTGATCGGCGGCGCGTGGATCGTGACAATCGCGATTGCCGCACTCGCGCTGGGTGGCCTGCTCGAACGTGCTGGCGTGCTCGCGGTGCTTTCCCACCATCTCGGACGACTCTGCCACAATGTTGCGAGCCTCACGGGCGTGACCGCTGTGTCCGCTGTCTCGATGAATATTCTCGCGGCGGAACAGTATGTGAGTATCGTGGTGCCGGGGATGACGCTCGGGAATCTGTACAACGAACAGGGACTCAAGAGCCAGAACCTCTCCCGGGCCATCGAAGCGTCGGGGACGACGACGAGTGCGCTTATCCCGTGGAGCAGCGGCGGGCTGTTCATGGCCGGGACGCTCGGCGTCCCGACGCTTTCCTACGCGCCGTACTACTTCTTCGGCTTCCTCTCGCCGCTCGTGTTGCTGTTCATGGGGGTGACCGGCTGGCAAATCGTCTATGCGGACCGAGCTGACGCCCAAGACACGGCCGCGAAGTCCGGCGGTGCCGGGTCAGTGACAGCGGGCGAGGACTAATCGACCCTGCACCACCGACAGTGATCGCAGGCTCGCGTTCGCGTGCGCGTGCGCGCGAAGCCCTGATAAGTCCACAGCCCCTACAGTATATGATGACACCACAGAAGCCATCCGCTGACGGCGAGCAGGCTGCCGACAGTCGGGCGAGCGACGCAGGCCCGGCAGTCGACTACGAGACGGTGTCGGTCCCAGTGCTGGTCGTCGGCGCTGGCGCTGCCGGGGCGCGGGTCGCCATCGGGCTTGCCGAGAACGGTGTCGAACCGCTGGTCATCGGCAAGCGGGACCACGGTGACGCCCACACGACGTGGGCGGCCGGCGGTATCAACGCCTCGCTGGGGTCGCTGGACCCCGAGGACGACTGGACCATCCATGCAGCGGATACGCTTGACGAGGGGCATTTCATCAACGACCCGAAAGCGGTCGAGCTAACGGCCAAGCACATGCCCGACCGCATCCGGGAACTCGACGACTGGGGGATGCCCTTCGACCGAACCGACGACGGGAAGATCAATCAGCGGTACTTCGGCGCGCAGTCGTTCCGCCGGACCTGCTTCGTCGGCGACCGCACGGGCGAGGCGATGCTGAATACGCTCGTCGACAAGGCTCAGTCCCTCGAAATTCCCTATCGCGACAACGTGATGATTACGCGCCTGCTGTCGGACGGCGACCGCGTCTACGGCGCGGCCGGCTACGACATGGAGAGCGGCGAGTTCATCCTCTTCGAGTCGGACCACGTCGTTCTGGCGGCGGGTGGCTCCTCCGCGCTGTACAACCGCCACTCCTCGCGCGACGAGGAGAACAACGGCGATGGCCCGGCACTGGCGCTCGACGCCGGCGCGTCGCTGCTGGACATGGAGTTCGTGCAGTTCCACCCGACGGGGATGGTCGGCGACCGCTACGGCGAGGACTGGGACGGCCGCCTCGTCACCGAAGCGGTCCGCGGGGAAGGCGGTCGGCTGCTCAATGCCGATGGCGAGCGATTCATGGAAGAGTACTCGCCCGACCAGATGGAACTCGACGCGCGGGACGTGGTGGCCCGCGCCATCGCACAGGAACTCCGCGAGGGCCGTGGAACGGAGAACGGCGGGGTCTATCTGGACATCTCCCATCGCGACGACGAGTACATCAAATCGCGGCTCCCGCGGATGTACGAGCGGTTCATGGACCTCGGCGTCGACATCACAGAGCAGCCCATGGAAGTCGCGCCGACCGCCCACTATTCGATGGGCGGCGTCGACATCGACTTCGAGACCGGCGAGACGGGCGTCGATGGACTCTACGCCGTCGGCGAGACGGTGGCGGGCGTTCACGGCGCGAACCGGCTCGGCGGGAACTCGCTGGCGGAGACGGTCGCCATCGGCGCGCTCGTCGGCGACCACGTCACGGCGCAGGTGACAGATGACGACCGCGACGACGCCCTGCCGGCTGGTCAGCGTGCCATCGCAGAGCGCGAGTTCCGGTCGCTGCAGGAACTTGCGGCGTCGGACGGCGACGAGACCCCCGAAGAACTCCTCGCGGACCTCGGCGACTTGCTGTGGGCACACGCCGGAATTCTCCGTAACGAGGAGTCGCTGTCGGTCGGGCTGAAGAAACTCCGAGACCTCCGCGAGCGGACGGGAGACATCGGCGTCGACGGCGACCGGACAAGCCTGTCGTTCGAACTCGCTGTCGACCTCTCGTTCAGCCTCACGGTCGCTGAGGCCCTGCTGCTGAGCGCACGCGAGCGCGACGAGTCACGCGGCGCACACTACCGCACTGACGCCTCCGACGTGGAGCCCGACTGGCGGAGAAACATCCTCGTGAACCGCGGCGACACCGGCCTCGAACTGACGACCCGCGGCGTCGCCGAGCCGAGCGAAGCCGTCAGCGAGGCGGTCGACGTCGGCTACGAACTCGACTACCACCACCTCGAATAGCCCGGTCGGCGGCGGGGCGTACCCGCGGGCACGACTTCAATCGCGGTACGCGCAGTGGAAGCCGGCGACCTGCTGGTAGAAGGTCGGAAGCACCTCCGTCCGGAGGTCCGCGTCGGGGTCGTTCTCGAACTCCTGGCGCGTGAACTCCCGGGCGTCCTCGATAGCCGCCTCGACGTGGGGCGGGACGCCGGGTTCGTCAATCGTACCGATGTAGGCCCAGATGAACGCCGCCTCCAGCGTGTCGAAGAACTCCGGCGTCGGTTCGAACGCGGGTTCACCGTCCGCCGCGAGTCGGTTGTACGTCCGGCTGATGAGGACGCTCCCGTCGTCGAGGCCGTGGTCTGCGAACGACTCCGTGGTCGTACACTCCTCGTCGCCGTCGCGGTCTGGCGTGGTGTCACTCGGCATACCTCGACAGAGGGTAGGTAACTAAAAGTAACCAACCGGAGTGTGTCCAGTAATGACACACCCCAGACGCTTTTTTACCACACCGAGATTCAAGCCGGTTCCAGTCGACGCTCTATTCACTGTGGTACCGACCCGCCGAACCGTCCTCGCCCGCGGTGGCTCCGCACTCGCCGGTCTCACCGCCGTTTCAGGCTGTCTGGGTGCCGACGACGCGGACGTGTCGTGTCCGCTCTCAGTCCCGACAGACGCGTCCCTGCGCATCGGCTTCGTCGGCGACGTGATGCTGGGCCGGAGCGTCGACGAACGCTGGCGCGATGCCCCCGACGGACCGACCGCCGTCTGGGGGTCGATGGTCGACCAACTCCAGTCACTCGATGGGCTGGTAGCGAACCTCGAATGCTGTCTCTCGGACCGCGGCGAACCACGGCCCGGCCGTCGGTTCCACTTCCGGGCGAGCCCCGACTGGGCCGTGCCCGCGCTGGAACGTGCCGACGTCTCCTGTGCCGGACTGGCGAACAACCACCTGCTCGATTTCGGCCCGGCGGCGCTCGCGGACACGCCGGCCACCCTCGCCGACGCTGGCATCGCCTCGACCGGCGCTGGTGAGACCCGGAGCGCCGCGTTCGAGCCGGCGGTCGTCGAGATCGGCGGGCTCTCGGTCGCCGTCGTTGCCGTCACTGACCAGTCGCCCAGCTACGCAGCCGACGGCGACAGCCCCGGCACGGCCTACACACCGCTTGACCCGACCCACCCGCTGACTCGCCGCCGCGTCGGGGGCGCGCTGGCGGGGGCTCGCGAGGCCGACCCGGACCTGCTCGTCGTCACTGCCCACTGGGGGCCAAACTGGGTGACAGAGCCGGCTGAGACACAGCAGGCATTCGCCCGCTGGCTGATTGACAACGGGGCTGACGTGGTCCACGGCCACAGTGCCCACGTCATTCAGGGCATCGAGGTGTATCGCGGTCGCCCAATCATGTACGACACCGGCAACTTCGTCGACGACTACGCGGTCAAGGACGGCTACCGCAACGACCGGAGCTTCCTGTTCGAACTGCACATCGAGGCCGGGCGGCTGGCCGCGCTCGAACTGACGCCGGTCGAGAACGCGTACACCCGGGTCAGGCACGCGGACGAGGCAGTGGCTGAGTGGCTTCGTGAGACAGTACGTGAGCGCTCACGGCCTTTCGGAACCGGTATCGAGCGTGCCGGCCGGGGACTCCGGGTCCCGCTGTCGTGTCCGGCATAGCATCTGTTGTGCGTTTCCGGTTCGGCGCGGGTTCGGCTGCTACCTGTCAACAGCCACAACCGCGGCCATTATTTCATCGACGAGCTGTGGGTTGTACGTCCAGAGGCCCCGGAACGGGCCATCGTCCGTTTCTTCGGCGACGAGCGCGCACTTGTTCTGGTCGTCACCCGCAGCGTCGAACGCCAGCAACCACACCTGTTCGAGGGCGGTATCTGTGAGCGGATGGAAGGTGATGCCGGTAGTCGGCGGCGGCTCCCAGTCGTCCTGTCCGTAGACGTGGATATCGAGGGTCGTGTCGCTGGCAAGCGTCTCATACCGGGCGCGCTGAGAGCGGAAGATCGACAGCGACTGGAAGCTCACTCGAAGGACTCCTTCTCCGACGCGGTAGGCCCGGTCCTCGAACTCGTGGGACGTTGCGAGCAGCTGTGCCGGCGTGAGCGATGCCAGAAGCGTGTTCGCAAGCGCCGAGTGGAGAAGCTGTCTGCCCGGATCACTGTCAGGCGGTCCGTTATCATCGGACCCGACCGTCGGCTTGCATAAGAATGCCTGCAGCGCGGTGAGGGGGATAGTCTCGGCGAACACGCCGTCCCGCCGGATGACGGCAAACGCATCTTCATGGCCGGTCGGGAGTTTCCGCCAGGTGGCGTCGATGCCCTGGCTTTCGAGACGCTCGACCACAGCCGTCGCTTCGGATGGGCCGTACACAGTCATGGTCACATCCGAGCGCTCAAACCGTCTGAGAAGCGTGCTGACGGTCATCGGCAGCTCGTCAGTCTCCGTGGTCTGTCTCACCATCCAGTTCGAGTATCGTTGCAAGAACCTCGGCTGTCGACGGCGGCAGCGACACCAGCGTCGCGGTCTGCTGGTCAGCATCGTAGCTAACAATGCCAGCAGCGGCGAGAACGGGAAGGTGGCGGTGGTGGAGCGCGGTGCGGGTTTCGTCCCAGTTGCAGGCGTCGGTGGCTCGCCCACGCGCTTTCGTCCAGCCCACGACCACGTCAGTGAGTTCCGCGATCGTGGCCGAGTCGTGTTCGGCGAGGTAGGTGTATATCATCCGCCGCGGCTCGGCTGCCAGCGCGCGCAACAGCGTATCGAGTTGCTCAGACGAGAGTTGCGGCGTCTTTGCAGGCTGTTCGTGCTGATTCATATCAACCAATTATCCACTCGCAGTATTAATATCATTTGTCGAGAACTAGTCACAGATGTGACGGAATCCATTTACGTGCCAGCACCGTCTAAAATGTATGAACTACGAGTCCGCTCTACAGCGTGCGTATGACGTGCTACCAGACCAGCCCCGGGAAGCCGGTGAACGGCTCTCGATTCCGGACCCCGAAGGCCAAACGGACGGTGCATTCACACGCCTGACAAACTTGGAGGCAGTCGCTGACGCCGTCTCACGGGACGCCCAGCACCTCCACCGAGCCATCCAGCGCGAGTTCGGGACCAACGGCCAGTTCGACGGCGGCGAAGCCCGCTACAACGGTTCGTTCGACACCGCTGACTTCGAGGCCGCCATCGACGCGTACGTCGCCGAGTACGTCACCTGTTCGGAGTGTGGCCTGCCCGACACCGTTCTCAAGAACGAGGACGGCGTCGACATGCTGCGCTGTCAGGCCTGTGGTGCGTTCCGCCCGGTCGCCAAGGGTGCGAGTTCGAACACGCAGCAGGACCGACCGACGCTCGAAGAGGGCGAGACCTACGAAGTCAAGATCACCGGCACCGGCCGCGAGGGTGACGGTGTCGCCGAAAAGGGCAAGTACACCATTTTCGTCTCCGGAGCGCGCGAGGGACAGGTCGTCGACGCCTACATCGAGAGCATCAGCGGCACGCTAGCGTTCGGCCGCGTTCAGTAGGCCGTCCACCGGACAGGAGACACCACAGAAAGCATTTATTTCGCCTGCTCAGTGTCGTAGTATGCTCGACAATCACGGCGAGGCGGGCCTGTACGCCGTCGCACTGCTAGCCCTCGGCCTCGGTGGCGTCCACGTCCTCTCAGGGGGACTGACACTCGTCTCGCTCGGCTCAGCAGGAGCAATGATCCGTGCGGGCAGTCAGGCCGTGCTGGGACTGCTCCTCGTTCCCACCGGCGTCGCGCTCGTGTTCCGGAAACCGTGGAGCCGCTGGGTCGGCGTCGTCGCGTTCGGCGGTATCGCCGTCGTCCAGTTGCTCCCCCTCGTGACGGGCACCACGTTCGCGGTCCCGCTCGCGGGCGTCCTCCTCGCTACTGGGTGCTCGCTGCACCTTCTGCTGGCGGGTGAAGCGTTCGAGACGGAGGCCGACGACCGGGCGCTGACCGAGGACACGAACCCTCACGAGTTCGTCCGGTGAAGCCCGCTCAGTCGCCGTCCCAGAGGTCCGTCGAGAGGTAGCGCTCGCCGGTGTCCGGCAGGACGACGACCACCGTCTCGTCGGGGTTCTCGCCCGCGTACTCCGCGGCCGCGTGCAGCGCCGCTCCCGACGAGATGCCGACCATTATTCCTTCCTCGCCGGCGAGGCGGTGGGACGCCGCCATGGCGGCCGCTTTGCTAGCGGTCCGCACCTCGTCGATGAGGTCCCGCCGGAGGATGTCCGGAACAAACCCGGGACCGATACCCTGGATGTCGTGACTGTCCGGGTCGTCCGCCGAGAGCAGTTGCGACTGTTCCGGTTCGACGGCGACCGAGGTGAGGTCCGCGCCGACCTCCTCCTCGATGTACTCCGAGATGCCGGTAATCGTGCCGCCGGTCCCGACGCCGGCGACGACGGCGTCCACATCGCCGCCCGTGTCAGACCAGATCTCCGGACCCGTCGTCTCGCGGTGGGCGCGCGGGTTCGCTTCGTTCTCGAACTGCCGGGCGCGGACGGTCCCGGGCGCGTCCGCGAGTTCGTTTGCCCGCTCGATGGCCCCGCTCATCCCGCCGTCGGCCGGCGTGAGTTCGAGGTCCGCACCCAGCCCCGACAGCAACTGCCGGCGCTCCTCGCTCATCGATTCGGGCATCGTCAGCACGCAGTCGTACCCCCGTGCAGCACAGACAGCGGCCAGTCCGATACCAGTGTTACCGCTGGTCGCCTCGACGACCGTCCCGTCATCCGGGAGGTCGCCGGAGTCGGCGGCCGCTTCGACCATGTACAGCGCGATGCGGTCCTTGACTGAGTAGGGATTTGCCGCTTCGACCATGTACAGCGCGATGCGGTCCTTGACTGAGTAGGGATTTGCCGCTTCGACCTTGCCGAGTAGATTGTCTGCGAAGCTGTCGAGACAGACCAGCGGCGTCTCGCCGATGAGGTCAGTCACGCTGGCCGCGACAGTGCCGTCATCATCTCGCTTGGCGTACGACTGCATACATCGGGAGAAGAACAGTGGTCCCCGTAACGGAGTACCCAGAATACTGTGGGTCGAATAGATTCACTCGATTCCGAGTCTCCAGAAGCTTATATCGGCCCCATCCGATGTGTCCAGTAATGCCCGAGATTACCGTCTCAGAAGGCCTGTACCGACAGCTATCCGCCGCGGAAAATCAGGTCGACGAAGAGACGCTCTGGAAAATGCTGCACCAGTTCAAGCGCCAGAACACGCCGAGCGAGTAACCCCGTCACTACCCGGCCGGTTCGATGAGTTCCGGCGAGTCGTTGGCCGGACTGTTGACCGCTGACGAAACCGGATAGGTCTGCATGGGCCCGTCGTACGGGTCAAGCAGTGCCGATACGTCGTCGGTGCTACCTTGGAGCCACGTCGACTCCTCGTCGGGGTCGAGGATGACAGCCATCCGGTGATGGAGGTCAGCAACAGCCTCGTTTGGCTCGGTTGTCACTATCGTGAACGACTCGACGATATCGTCTTCGCCGCCCGAATCGCCGCCGCTTGCACCGAACTCCCCCAGTCCGGTCTGGCGCTGTGGCGGCTCCCACCGCTCGTACAGCCCCGCCATCGCGAACAGGTCGTCGTCCGGCAGCGCCACGCGGTACGGTTGCTTGCCGTCGCTCGTCTCGACCCACTCGTAGAACCCATCAGCGGGAACCAGACAGCGCCGGGACTCGTAGGCATCGGCAAACGAGCGTTTTTCCGAGAGAGTCTCGGCGCGGGCGTTGATATGCCCGTGGTCTGTTCGGCTGTCGGCCCAACTCGGAATCAGTCCCCACTCCAGCCGCTGGATTGTTCCGGGCGACTCGCCAGTGATGACCGGCAGGTCCTGACTCGGAGCGGCGTTGTATCGGGGCTCGTGGTCGAAGCTAAATTCGGCATCAAATCGCGCCTCGATGTCTTCGCGGGGGGAAAACAAACTGTAGCGGCCACACATGGCCTGTTCTTGTCGCGCCTGGTGGATAAACCCATTACTCGCGCATCCACTCGCTTGCCTGTGGCTCCGTCGGGTCGGTCCTGACCTCGACGAGCGTCGGCGCGTCCGTCTGAACCGCCTCGCGAGCCGTCGTCCGGATTTCAGACGGCGTGTTGGCCTGCATGGCCTCCATCCCCATCCCGGCAGCGATAGTCCCGAAATCAATCGGCGTCTTGCTCCACCCGTACGCCTGCTGGTCGAGGTCGTAGCTGCGCCCGGCCTCCTCGCTGATAATCGCGTAATCGTCGTTGTTGAGGACGATCACGGTGATCGGGAGGTCTTCGGCCACCGCAGTATGAAGCTCGTGAACGCACATCATGAGACCGCCATCACCTGTCAGCGCAACGACGGGCGTGTCCGGGTTCGCTAGCTGTGCCCCAATCGCCGACGGCAGTCCCGTCCCCATCGTCGCCCACGACCCGGGGTTGACGTAGCTGCGTGGCCCGTGCGCCTCGAACACATTTAGCGCCCAGACGCGGAATCCGCCGGCGTCGACGGCTGTAATGGCATCCGCAGGGAGTGCGTCTCGAAGGATTTGCAGCACATGGACGGAGGTGAGTGGGGGTTCCGAATCCACCAGCGGTTCGATTCGACGCGCAGTGGCAGCACGGACGGCCTGTGCGCGTTCAGTGCCGTCCGTCTTCGGGACGGGAGCGGTGTCAGCCGCCGCAATTTTGTTCTCAATCGCCGCCATCGCCTCCGCAGCATCCGCGAGGATGCCGACGGTCGGGTTATACCCCGTTCCGAGGTCGTCAGCGTCCATGGTGACGTGAACGAGCGTTTCAGGCAGTTCGACGGACCACCCGCGTGTCCCGTGTGCGTCAAGGTCGGAGCCGACGGCGAGGAGGGCATCGGCCTCGGCGAGGCAATCCAGTAGCTCTGGGCTCGCGCTTCCGGCCAACACGCCGGCGCTGAGAGCGTGGTCCTCCGGGAACACGCCTTTGCCTTTGTACGTCGTCACGACGGGCGCAGCAAGTCGCTCGGCGAGGCTTCGGAGTGCCGCCGAGCCCTCCGACGCTCGCACACCGCCGCCGGCCAGAATAAGCGGCCGCTCGGCCGCGAGCAGGTGCTCGGCGACTCTCGAAACCGCTTGCTCCGGGACGGTGCTGGGAGACGGCGTTGCGGGTGTACTTGCACCAGCGAGCGGCACATCCATCTGCAGATAATTCTTGGGGAGTCCGACCCTGACCGGCCCCTTCGGGGGTGTTTGAGCGACCTGCACCGCCCGGTCGATCGTCGCCGCCGTCGTTTCGGGATTTTTCAGCAGGATGTTCTCTTTGACGACGTTGTCGTAGGTGTCCGGTGGGGTTTCGTGAATCGCATCACCGCCCCGGAGTGCCGGCTCGGTTTCGATAGCGAAATGCACCAGCGGCGTACAGTCGTTCAGCGCGTTTTTCAGGCCGTTCATCGCGTTCATATCGCCGGGGCCGGGGACGACGACAGTACTCGCTATCTCTCCGCTCGTCTCTGCATAGCCCCAGGCCTGGTGTGAGACCGCAGTTTCGTGTCGTGCCACGACGAAGCGGATATCGTCTCGCTTGCCGATGGCTTCGTTCAGCGGGAGGGACTGCTTTCCGGGGATTCCAAAGACGGTATCGATACCGTTCGCGACGAGACGGTCTACCACCGCCAGACTAACGCGCATACTGATTCCTCACGCGTAACTCAAGTCACGCTCATGTCTTTAGTTCGCCGCCGGCCATGCTAGACCGCATGGGGTCACCACAGCCGCGGGGAGGGCAGATACAACTGAAGTCTGCATGGCCCGCGAATTTAAATCCGAAAGCGCCCAACTACGTGACAGATGACCACGGACCCCTCGTTCAGCATCCCCGCACACCCACAGCGGCGCTTTCCCCACGGGAGCGGGGTCGAATACGAGGGCGGGACGGAGTTCCGACTCATCCCGGAACAGGAGCAGGCGACGCCGGACCTCGCCGAGACGGTCGCCAATATGCTTGAGGCGGGGCCGTACCGTTTCGGTGATTTCCACGACCTGCCGATGCCGCTGTGGCTGGTCCGCGACGAGGAGACGACCGACGTGTTCCGCGTCGCGGTCCGCGACGGGACGGTGCGACTGCACGTCCTGCCCACCACTGAGTCTGCCGGGCTACAGCGCTTCTTCGAGCGCCTGTCTGAGACCAGCACAGCAGGGTCGTGGGCGGTGCAGCGACACGTCGACGGGCAGTAACCGGACGGCCGAGGGAGTGCAGACCCAAAACCGTCTTACACACCTGCCTCCATGTGTTCGCCATGACCGTCTCTCGCGAAGTCGAGCTAGAGGGCCACATCATCGACTCCGGGATGATGCAGTCCTGTTTCGGCATCATCATGGACCTGGGCGGCTCCTTTTCCGTCCAGGAGTTCGATATCGGCCGCCACAAGGACGAGGAGTCCTACGCCCGGATGCTCGTCGAGGCCGACGACGAGGACCAGCTCCAGTCGATTGTCCACGAACTCCACCAGCACGGCGTCAACCCCTCGGACCCGAAAGACGCCACGCTCGTCCCCGCGCCCGACGACCAGGTCGTCCCGCACGGCTTCTACTCGACGACGAACCACCCGACGTACATCCGTCACGACGGCGAGTGGATCGAAGTCGAGGACATGGAAATGGACTGCGCGGTCGTCGTAGAGGACGGCGACTCCCCTCAGGCATACACCAAGGTCCTCAACGCTATCGAAGAGGGCGATCTGGTCGTCACCGACGAAACCGGCATCAAGGTCCAGCCGCCGGAGCGCCCGCGCGACTCCGGCGGCGCGTTCGGCTTCATGCAGGGCGGGGTCTCCTCGGAGCGACCGTCGGAGTCGACCATCCGCAAGATAGCGAACGCCATCCGTGAGACAAAAAAGGAGGGCGGCAAGGTGCTGGCCGTCTGCGGCCCGGCGCTCATCCACTCCGGCGCGCGCGAGGACCTGGCGCGACTCGTCCGCGAGGGCTACGTCGACATGCTGTCGGCGGGCAACGGCTTCGCCGTCCACGACATCGAGCGGGACATCTACGGCACGTCGCTCGGGATGGACACCGAGAGCCTGGACCACCCCCGCCACGGCCACAAGCACCACATCTACACCATCAGCGAGGTCATCCGCGAGGGCGGTATCGAGGAAGCCGTCGAGTCGGGAACCATCGAGTCCGGCGTCATGTACGAGTGCGTCGACAACGACCGGCCGTTCGTGCTGGCCGGGTCCATCCGCGACGACGGCCCGCTGCCTGACACCATCACCGACGCCGTCGAGGCCCAGAACGCCATCCGCGAACAGGCTCACGAGGCAGATATGGTGCTGATGCTCTCGACGCTCCTCCATTCGGTCGCCGTCGGGAACTGCCTCCCGTCGACGACGCGGGTCGTCTGCGTCGACATCAACCCCGCGACGGTCACGCAACTGCTCGACCGCGGGTCCGCGCAGGCCGTCGGGATGGTCACGGACATTGGGACCTTCGTGCCGATTCTGGCCGAGCAGTTGCTCGACGAGGAGTAGGGCGACCCGAGTGGCTAACTCTCCGCCCGAATTTGTGTACTGATTCTGGACAGACAGTCGTTTCAGGCAGATAAACACCGACCACAGCACTTCAAACAGCACCATAGCCGCAACTACTGTTTCGCGCGTCACCGATTATCACTCGCTGACCTCTCGCGAGATGCTTATTATCCCCCATCCGATACTCCATCTATGTCCTCTTCCGAGCGGCAGTTCACGCAGCTTTCTAGCGGTATCTCTGGCCTTGATTCGCTTCTCAGAGGTGGACTGGTCGAAGGGCGACTCTATCTCGTTATCGGGCCGCCCGGAACCGGTAAAACACTGCTTGGCACGCAGTTTCTCGAAGCAGGGCTCGAAGCTGGCGACGACGTGCTGTTCATTCATGCCGAAGAGTCTGCTTCCGACCTGCTCGCGAACACTGCCGAACTCGGTATCGATATCAGCGACGCGACGTTTCTCGACGTCGGCCCCGACTCGGAGTTCTTCGAGGAGGCCGAGTCATACGACGTGGTCAAGCCGCGCGACGTCGAAGACGGACATCTGATTTCGGATATCCGCGAGGCTATCGAGCGGGTCGACCCGGACCGCGTCCTCATCGACCCGATAACGCACTTCCAGTATCTCGAACCAACCGAGTACCAGTTCCGCAAGCGCGTCATCTCCTTCGCACGCTTTCTGCAGGACAGGGAGACGACCGTGCTGGCGACCAAGACGCCGAGCAATCAGATGGACAGCCAACTCAGGTCGCTCAGCGACGGCATCATTTCGCTCAGCTACGGCGACGAGAAGGCGGGGCGGCGGATTCGACTGCGAAAGCATCGCGGCATCGGCCAGCAGGACGGTTCACACGGAATGGAAATCCGAGAGTCCGGCGTCAAAGTCTACCCGGCGCTCGAACCGGAACAGCGGGCCAGATCGTTCGACCCGACGCAGTTTTCCGCCGGGGTCCCGGAGCTAGACGCGCTTCTGGATGGCGGACTCGAACGCGGGACAGTGACGATTCTCAGTGGCCCCGCTGGAGTTGGCAAATCGACGACAGCAACGGAGTTTCTGGCCTCCGCAGCGGCGGACGGGTCCCCGGCGCTCGCCTACCTGTTCGACGAATCAATCGACACGTTCACACACCGGTGTGAGACGTTTGGAATGCCACTCTCGCGATTACGCGACGAGGGAACGCTGCTCGTCGAGGAGGTCGAATCGCTGGCGCTGTCGCCCGAGGAGTTCGCCAACCGCGTCAAGACCCAGACCGAGGAGCGCGGGGCCGAACTCGTCGTCATCGACGGCATCGCAGGCTACAAGAACGCCATCAAACACGGACAGGACGGCGTGGAACTGCGCCGGCGGCTCCACGCCTTGACACAGTATCTCACGCGCGAGAACGCCGCCGTCATCCTGATAGACCAGCGCAGAGACGTGACAGGCCTGCACGAACCGACGAGTGAGAACGTCAGCTACCTCGCGGACAACATCGTCTTCGAGAACTACATCGAGGTCGAGGGGGAACTCCAGCGCGTCGTCGGCGCGCTGAAAAAACGCGTCGGCGGGTTCGAGACGGTGCCGCGCCGGTTCGAGATAACCACCGACGGCCTGCAGGTCGGCGATCCCGTCTCAGGGATGCACGGCGTGTTCGAGGGCGTTCCTGAACAGCATGGAGACAACGACAGGCACTCGTCCACTCGCTAACGACCGATGGCTGACATCCAGTTACTGCTGGCCGGCGATGGCAACCGGGAGGCACTCGCCTCCGTCGTCGCCGAACACCACACGCCGCTCACGGACGACGAATTCCGGGAGGCCGACCTCCACATTGTCGACGAGTCGTCGTTTCCGAAATACAGAGCGGCGATAGAGGCGTACAAACAACGGGCAGATCCGGTGTTCTGTCCCGTAATTCTGGTCCGTCGCGAGGGGTCCAAAGCAAGGGTCGACCTCCCCGATATCGACGCTGCCGAGCAGCCACTCGTCGTGAACGACATCGTGACAGCACCGATTGACACGCAGGCGCTCTTTCGAACTATCGTGAACCTCCTCGCGCGCCGGCGTCACACTGAGGACCTCGTCGAGGACCTCAGAGAGCAAAACAGCGAACTCCGGCGGTTCAGAAACGCCGTCGAACACGCGGGCCACGCGATTCTGATAACGGACACGAACGGCGTCATCGAGTACGTCAACCCGGCATTCGAAGAACTCACCGGATTTAGCGCCGACGAGGCGATCGGCCGAACGCCGCGGATACTCAAGTCCGGTGAACAGGGCGAGCAGTTCTACGAACGCCTCTGGGACACGATCTGTCGCGGCGAGGTCTGGACGAGCGAGATCGTAAACGAGCGAAAGTCCGGCGAGCGGTTCATCATCAACCAGACCATCGCACCGATTCAGGATGCGGATGGAACGATTCAGGGATTTGTCGGGATGCAGGACGAAATCACTGGTCGTCGGCTGCGCGAGCAACAACTCACCGTCTTTCATCGGATTCTCCGGCACAATCTCCGGAACAACGGCACGACGATCAGCGGACGCGCAGATATCTTGTCAGGGTTAGTCGAGGACGACGATGCTCTCGACCATCTTGAGACGATCAAAACGAACGTGCAGTCCCTGCTCGATATCAGCGAGAAAGCCCACCACGTACAGGAACTGCTCGCGGACTCGCTGACCGACGATGTCGAACGGGAACTCGAAGCCGTGCTCAGTGACATTACGGACGGGCTGGCCGCAGCGTACCCCGACGCCGAGTTCGTCGTCGAAAGCGACTCCGAGCCGTCGACGATAGACGCAAAGGTCGTCCCCGCGTTGCAGGAACTCATCGAGAACGGTATCAAGCACTCGGACGCCTCGGCACCGCGGGTCGACGTCCGGACGGAGCGCCACGGCTCGACAGCGACGGTGACGATTGCGGACAACGGACCGGGCGTCCCAGATCAGGAGCGGCGAGTCATCGAAGCCGCAGAGGAAAAGCCGCTCGAACACGGGTCCGGGCTTGGCCTGTGGTTCGCGTACTGGCTTATCAGCTACGTCGGTGGCGATATCGACATCCAGACCGATGGTGACGGGACGAGAATTGCCGTGACTATCCCCGTGCGGTGACCGCGAGCGTTAGATAGCGACCCATGCCAGCACAATGACAGCAGCTCCGACCGCCGTTGAGCCGACGGCGTGCGTTCGGAGTTCGTCGAGGAGGTCGTGGGAGTGGTCGTGGAGTTCACAGACTTCATCGATCTCGCTGCCGGCCTCGCAGTTCGGCAGGAAGTCCATCGCGACGTGGAGGAAGATGCCGGCGGCGAACCCGAAGATGACTGCGTTGAGGAGCGCAGACTCCGGAACTGGTAGCAGCGCGGACGGAATCGCCGTCAGACCGACGCCGGCCGCGGGGAGCAGCAGTGCCGTGGCGGACTTGTCGCTACGTCCGAGCCGTCGGGCGGCAGCGTAGCCGGCCGGGCCTTTGTGCGAGACGATAGCGAGTCCGAGCAGGATACCCAGTTCCGGCATCGAGGCGTAGACCAGCCCGATGACCAGCCCGGCCGAGAGCGCGTGGGCGGTAATAGCCAGTGTCGTCATGTCGAAAGACGTCTCGACGTGGGTGAGCCGGTGACCGATGGTGTGGGTGCCGTAGCCGACGACCAGTCCGGCGGCGATGCCGACGCCGCCGATTCGCGCGGCACCGGCTTGCCCGCCAAGCCCCATCGCCTGCGGGACCAGGAACATGGCCGCCGACGTGACCATTGCCCCACTCGCGAGCCCGTAGCCCCAGACCAGTCGGTAGGGATTCGTCTTGTCAGCCCGCGAGCCGAGCCACGCGCCCGCTGCCATTGCAACAAACGCAACCCAGGAGATAACGAGTACTTTGCTCGCTCCGCCGGTGACTGCGATGGCCGACAGGAGCAGCAGGCCGACGACACTCGCGAGGCCAGTGGCGGACATACTCCCATTATTATTAAAAACCGAGATTGAGTTAATAGACATTATCTATAATCACCGGCCTATTGCCAATAAACCCATCGATGGCGGTTACCGCGTCGCTGACCGATAGTCGCCCCAGTCGAGGACATCACCGTCCAGCGCTGACGGGTCCGCATCACGGAGCGCCCAGAGAACCATTTCGGCAACGGATTCCGGGTCACGGCCACCGTCACCGGAGAGGTCAGTCGCGACCTGTCCGGGGTCGACTGCACCGACCGGCGTATCGAGTTCGGCCGCGAATCCGCGAGTGACAGCCTCCGCAGCAGCCTTCGAAACGGCGTAGGAGCCGTAGCCGGGCATCCCCTCGCGAGCGACGACGCCCGTCGGGACGACGATGCGGGCATCCGGACCGAGGTGTGGAACGGCTTCCCGGATCGTCGAGAACACGCCACGGGCGTTCGTCCGGAGGTGGTCGTCAAAGGCGGTGTAGGATTCTTCTGTGAGCGGCGTCTCGCCGGCGGTTCCGTGGTAGACGCCAGCGTTGGCGACGACGTACTGTATTGCACCGTTGCCGGCGCGCGTGGCAGTCTCGACCAGCCGTTCCACGTCGTACTCGTCGCGCACGTCCGTCCGAATCGCAGTCACGGAGCCGCCAGCGTCCCGGATGTCGGTTGCGACCGCGTCGAGCGCCTCGGCGTCGCGGGCACAGATGACCGTCTGTGCGCCCGCACCCGCTACCGCGTGGGCTATCTGCTCGCCGATACCTCTGCTCGCACCCGTGACAACAGCGGTTGCGCTGTCCATCGCTGGGACCATAGCGGGGGTACCGGTGCCAGCCACAAGGTCGTTGCTCAAACTCGGTTGGGTGGGAGCGGTAGTCTCTTGTCGAACGCCCGCTACCGACCGGGCATGGACATCACCATTGCCGAGTCGACGGTCGAGGGGACAGCGCAAGCGCCGCCGTCGAAGAGCTACACGCACCGAGCGGTGCTGGCCGCGGGCTATGCGGATGGCGCAGTAGTCCGCGACCCGCTCGTGAGCGCGGACACGAAGGCCACGATGCGAGCGGTCGAGGCCTACGGCGGCGATGTCTCGCTGGCCGACGACGGATCGACGGTCGAGGTGACGGGCTTCGACGGCCGACCGGAGACGCCGGACGATGTCATCGACTGTGCCAACAGCGGGACGACGATGCGACTGGTCACCGCAACAGCCGCCCTGCAGGACAAGCTCGCGGTGCTGACTGGTGACGAGTCCCTCCGGTCGCGCCCGCAGGGGCCGCTGCTCGACGCCATCGAACAGCTGGACGGCGACGCCGAGTCGACTCGCCGGAACGGGCAGGCCCCGCTCGTGGTTGGCGGTGGCATCGACGGCGGCGCAGTCGAGATTCCCGGCGACGTGTCCTCGCAGTACATCACTGCGCTGGTGATGGCAGGTGCCGTCTCGCCGGAGGGCATCGACATCGATCTGACAACCGGCCTGAAGTCGTCGCCGTACGTCGATATCACGCTGGAGGTGCTCGCCGACTTCGGCGTCGACGCCGAGAAGACCGACGACGGGTTCACCGTGGAGGGCGGCCAGTCCTACGCGCCCGACGGCGGCGACTACAACGTCCCCGGGGACTTCTCGTCGATGAGCTACCTGCTCGCGGCCGGCGCGCTTGCCGCCGAGGACGGCCTGCGCGTCACGTCGGCGTTCCCCAGTGCACAGGGCGACGCCGCCATCGTCGACATCCTCGACCGGATGGGCGCAGACCTCGACTGGGACAGGGAAAACGGCGAAATCACCGTCTCGAAATCCGAACTGACCGGTGTCGAGGTGGGCGTCGAAGACACGCCAGACCTCCTGCCGACCATCGCGACGCTAGGGGCTGTAGCTGACGGCGTCACGCGGATTACCGACGCCGAGCACGTCCGGTACAAGGAGACCGACCGCGTGAGCGCCATGGCCGAGGAACTGACGAAGATGGGTGCCGAGGTAGAGGAACACCAGGACGAACTCATCGTCTACGGCGAAGACAGCGACCTCGTCGGCACGACCGTCGAGGGTCGCGTGGACCACCGCATCATCATGTCACTGGCCGTCGCCGGACTCGTCGCCGACGGCGAGACGACGGTGACCGGCGCGGAACACGTCGACGTGTCTTTCCCTGAGTTCTTCGACGCGCTCGAATCGCTCGGTGCGGCCATCAAGCGGTAGGCCCGGCGGTCACCGACGCGCCGGTTTTTGCGACGAAAGACAGTTATATATCTGATAGATAGGTGCGCTTATACTACGTGAAGAGTATTTACAACACACATTGTAAACAAACCGGACGACGCCACGCGGCCCCCCGCGGAGGCCGCGAGAGTCCTCTACGTCGACGACGACCAGCTGCTGCTTGACCTGCAGGCCGACATCGCCGCCGAACGCGAGGCAATCGAACTCGTAACGACGACGGACACCGACCGGGCGAAGGCGCTGCTGGACGACCGCGAGTTCGACTACGTCGTCGTCGGTGGCAAGCGCACTGTCACGGCAGCGTGCAGATTTGCCCGCGAGGTCCGGGCGGCACATCCCGACACGCCCCTGGTACGGTATGACTGGGAGGCCAGTGGAGATGACGTAGACGCAGTATTCGATTCGGTTCTGGAAAAACAGGTCGAAGCGACGGGGACGGTACAGCTCCTCGACCGCGTCAGGTGGCTCGACGACTGAGGGGCGCATCTACAAGGTTCAAATGCCCGCAACCCCGACACCACTGTAATGAACGGCAACGAGTTCGGTCGTCTGTTCCGCATGACGACCTACGGCGAGTCTCACGGGGATGCGATGGGCTGTACCGTCTCCGGTGTTCCAGCGGGCGTCGAACTCTCGGAAGCGGAGATACAGAAGGACCTCGACCGGCGCAAGCCCGGCCAGTCGATGATTACCACCTCGCGGGGGGAACCCGACAAGGTGAGCATCCAGTCCGGGATTCAGGACGGCTACACGACCGGGACCCCCATCGGCATGGTCATCCAGAACAAGGACGCCCGCTCGGGCAAGTACGAGCCGTTCATCACGGCTCCGCGGCCCTCCCACGGCGACTACACCTACTCCGCGAAGTTCGGCACGCGGAACTGGGGCGGCGGCGGCCGCTCCTCGGCCCGCGAGACGGTCAACTGGGTCGCCGCCGGCGGCGTCGCCAAGCAGGTCCTCGAACAGTCCGACTACGACATCCAGATAAAGGCCCACGTCTGCCAGATCGGCGACGTGGTCGCCGACGACGTGACCTTCGAGGAGATGCTCGAACACAGCGAGGAAAACGAGGTCCGCTGTGGCGACCCCGAGGCCGCCGAAGAGATGCGGGAACTGGCCGACAAGTACCAGAAGGAGGGCGACTCCATCGGCGGGGCCATCTACTTCGAGTGTCGCGGCGTCCCCCGCGGGCTGGGCGCGCCTCGCTTCGACTCAATTCCCTCGCGGCTCGGCCAGGCGATGTACTCCATCCCGGCTGTCACCGACTTCGAACTCGGCATCGGCCGCGAGGCCCGCACTGCCACCGGGTCGGAGTACACTGAGGACTGGGAGTTCTCGGCCGACGGCGACCCGGTCCCCGTGGGCAACGACCACGGTGGCCTCCAAGGCGGTATCACGACGGGCGACCCCATCTACGGCGAGGTCACCTGGCACGCGCCCGTCTCCTTCCCGAAGACTCAGAAGACCGTCGACTGGGAGACGGGCGAGGAAAAGGAGATCACCGTCACCGGCCGGCACGACCCAGTCCTGCCGCCGCGAGCCGTCCCGGTCGTCGAGGCCATGCTCGCCTGTACGATACTAGACTTCATGCTGCTCGGCGGCCGCATTAACCCCGACCGACTCGACGGCCGGCCGGGCGAGTACGACACCGACTACCACCCGTCCAGCCCGCAAAACGACCCGGAAGACGCGGACACCCACGCGAAAACCATCGACGACGACTAACATGGACGCACATCAGGAGTCCAAGTCGAACCCGTTCGGGATGGACGAGGAGTGCCAGAACTGCCCCGCGCTCTGTGAGACGCGCGCGAACGTCGTCCACGGCTACGGCGACGTGGGTGCCGAGTTCATCGTCCTCGGTGACTCGCCCGCAGTCGGCACAGACGAGTCTGGCATCCCCTTCACCGGCGAGCGCGAGCGCGAACTGCTCGATATTCTCGCGGCGGTCGACATGTGTTCGGACCCGGACGCCGACAGACCGCAGTTAGAGAATGCCTTCCTGACCTACGTCACGCGCTGTCGGCATCCCGACCGGGCCGCGACCGACGAGGAAGTCGTCAACTGCGAACCGTACCTCAACAGCGAGATACGGATGATAAATCCCGAGATTCTGCTGCCAGTTGGGCAGCGCCCCCTCGAAGAGCTGGCCTTCGAGTACACGACAATGAGTGAAGACGAACTCGACATCGAAGACCGACATGCGACGACGATTCGCGGCCGCGGGTTCGAAATCCTGCCGATGCTCCCGCCCGCCGAACAGACCGACGCGGAACGGACGGCGTTTCTGGAACACTTCAGCGAGACGCTCGGACAGGACTACCGGCAGACGAAGGGCCGACGCGGGCGGTAGTCAGGTGTCAGACTGGACTTCGGTGTCAGCATTTTGAATGCACTCGTCCGGGCTCGACACTGTTCCGTACTCTGTGGCTGCCTGTAGCCGGTTTTCGGCGTCATGGCGGTACTGGCTCGCCTGTGTCGATTCGCCCTGTTCGCTGGCGTAGGTCATCCCGCTGAGCCACTCGGCCGCCTGCCAGAGACAGGTCGCTTTCTTGCGCGCTCGTTCCGACAACTCTGCCAGCCCGTTGTCGTCTGCTTCACGGACAGCCGTCGTAAACTCCTCGACGCTTTCCTCGAAGTCCGCTGCGGCACTGTCGAACCCGCCTCGAGCCAGCGCCATCTCTCCGTCTTCGACAGTCTCCAGTGCGTCGGATAGCTGACGGCGCGCCTCACGATACCGGATGTAGCCGACATGGTACGCCCGCTGGGCCGCTGCGGTCCCGGACAGCGTGGCTTCGCGTTCGCAGTCGCGGCACACGATCTTCGGTTGCGACTCTCCAAGAACACGGTACTCCGACCCACATCCATCACATTTGTAGGTCTGGGATTGCTCCATATAGTTTCTCTTAGTTATCAAATACTACTCACATCTTATAATTGTTCTGTCGCTGCACGGGAACACAAGGGACTAATCACAGTCGGGCCGAGAAGACAGTATGACTACGGTAACTGTGCTGGCTGACCCGCCAGTCGAAGGGTTCGTGTTACAGGATCTGGCTGGCGGCATTGTAGACGACGCCGAGGCTGCTGAGCTATACGAGGCCATGTTGCTCGACGTCTGTCGTGCAGTGGAGATCAGCGGTGCCGAGTTGTTGGTGAACTACCGACCCTCGGAACAGGTCCCGGACGGCGTCGACCCCGAGGCCGCGGTGCGGGAGCCGGTGACGGAGGCCCTCGAATCACCGAGCAACGCTCGGTTTGAGGTACAGGTCGGGTCGACGTTCGCGGGTCGAGTCGGCAACACAGTGACGCACCTCCTTACCCGGGAAGACGTCGCAACTGTCGCCGCCGTCGAACCGACAGCGGTGCTGTTGACACGCCAGCTTATCGACAGTGCGGCGATGAAACTTCGATCCAGCGGCGTGGTTCTCGGCCCCGCTTCGAGCGGCCGCGTGTACTACGCCGGCTTCGGCGAACCGATAGATTTCGAGGACAGTTACGCTACCCCGGCAATCGAAACTATCGGTGAGCGTGCTGCCGACGCCGGTCTCGATGTCGACTTTCTCCCATCGGCACCCACTCTCGAAACACAAACCGATCTCAAGACCATCGTGCCGCTGCTACGCGCCCGAAACCGGGCTGGCCGGGTCGTACCGCAACGGACGATGGCCTTTCTCGATGACCTCGGAATACGCGTTGTCGACGACGATGGCGAGCCGAGCGTGGTCCGAGAGACCGACAGGCCTTAGAAGGCCCACCGAATATGCTTGACTGCGGTGGGATGGCAGAGCGGCCTATTGCGCCTGCCTTGAAAGCAGGTATCCTCACGGATTCCTGGGTTCAAATCCCAGTCCCACCGTATTTTCCCACGAACAAACCGTGAGTGGCAGGTACGCCAGCTGAGATTCGAACCCGAAAAGTTCCGTCGCAGGAACACAGTGAGTGATCCGCCTTGCTCTGGAGCGAATCGGGTCTAAAGCACCAGACTGCGCGTGCAACAACACCGCAATGTGGGACCACAGAATTCGCCTCCTTCTGAGTCGTAAGGACAGTTTACTGGATCGAGGCAATCGGGCGGTTTTATGTCGATGGTCCGGATTATATCCGTATAATGGTACGTGAAGAGAGGTCCCCAAAGCAGCACCTTCCGAGCCTCCTCTCGGTCTGCGTCGTTGTCCTCCTCCTTGCAGCGACGGCAGCAGGGCCCGCTGTCGCTGAACCGAGTCTATTCGTGTCCGGTGCGTCAAAGGACGCAAATACGATACTTGCCGGTGACTCAGTGAACGTCACCGCGACAGTCCAGAACACCGGCAGTTCGGGCGGTGCAATGAACATTGAGTACGTAGTAAACGGCACAACTAGAGTGACTGAGCGGGTAGTCGTCGACGCCGGTTCTTCAGTTGAGCGAACACAGGCGTTGAAGTTGAATACTCCCGGAACATACAGAATTAAAGTCCAGAGTCCGGGGAAATCAGCCGGACGAGTCAGAGTCAAGCCCGCAATTGTAGAGACGACTAGGATGGACCCGACTACGCGGCAACTCAAGATACGAGGTGGGATGGTCCCGACGAACGAACCCTACGTCATGAACGCCTCGGGGCCAGCGAACCGATCATTCACGCTCCAGTCTTGGACAGTCAACGCGTCACGAGAGGCGTTCGCGCAGGATGTGACGGAGTACACCGATCCCAGCGCGGTAGACATCTCAGTGCCATCCGGTGACGACGCAGCAGTGTTTGGCGTGGTTACCGTCGGATCGTCGGCAGGGGTCCAGCCGTCGTCGATGCAGTTCGTGTTGAACCGCTCGAATCTCCAGTCGGCCGGCATAGACGCTTCGGCGGTCCGCGTGTATCACCGTGTGAACGGATCATGGCGAGCCGCCGAAACGAGCGTTGTCGAGGAGCGGACCGAGCAAGTCGTCTACCAGGCGGACACGGCGGGGGCATCGGCCTACGCGATTGGGAAGATCGAACCTGCATTCAGCATCACGCGAACCTCAGTTGTCAGCGAGCAAGTTTCTGAGGGGCAACAGGTCGTCGTTGAAGCAACGGTCTCCAACAGCGGCGGTATCGAAGGGACCTACGACGCGCAGATGCAGGTGGACGATGAAGTCGTCAATCAGACATCGGTAACTGTGCCAGCAGACGCCGAGCGGACAGTGACGCTGTCGACGGTCGTGACGACGCCGGGACAGTTCCAGATCAAATTCAACAACGTCAACGCCGGCGATATTCGGGTGACTGAGAGCGAGGTCCAGACCGACGGAAACGGCGGCGCCGAACCAGAGGCGGAACCGACGGACACGGAGCCAGCGGTCCAGACTGAACCCGCGGTCGGCGGTGGCGGCGGACTCGGACCGCTCCCGGCGACAGTCATGGGTATCAGTACGATGCTGGTCATCGGCGGACTGCTCGGTGCGTTCCTCCTGTTCGGCATCGTCATCGCAATCCTCCGACGGGGCGGCAGCCGGAACGACAGCGGCTTCGAACTGTAGACGGGGAGAGAAACCCTTTTTATGCCAGTGTCCAGAGAACCGCGTATGGATTGGCCACACGATCCGGACGGTGAGGAAGGAAGCGAGGGCCGGCGCAAGTACGGTCACGCTGTGCTGGCGAAGAAAGTCGACGAAGACGAGGACTTCCCACTGACCGCCGAGGAATACGTCGAACAGTACGGCGACCACCCGGTTCGGATCGACTACGAGACGGTCGTTAGCGTGGCGGACATCTTCGACCATGTCGACCAGGAGGAGTTCGAGGACTTCCCGGACTTCCACAAATCGCTCGGGCGCGCGCTGCGCGAGGCGGACTGGTGGCCGTACAGACTCGAACAGGCCTGACTGTGTAGTGTGTGGGCACGACACATACTTGTGGGTGGCCGGTGTAGCGTCGCGTATGGCGACGACATCTTCAAATGGCGATACCGGACAGGGGCTTCCCGAAGAAGTTATTGCTGACCTGTTGTCGAACGACACTCGCCGTCGCGCGCTGTCGATACTGGCTGACCGCGATGAGCCAGTCGTCGTGTCTGACCTCGCCGCGGCGGTTCTGGCGGCCGAGCGTGACATCAAGCCGGCAGCAGTCCCGGACACTGCGAGAGCCGAACTCACCGAGGAACTGTTCACCGAACACCTTCCAAAGCTGACGGCAACAGACATCGTTGCGTACAACTCGATGGTCGGGACCGTCGAGATACAGCAGCGCGACGTAGTACCGACTGACCACTGTTGATACTGGTTCGCGTCCGAAATCCGAGACTGATGGGACCGGGTTACAGTCCCCGCTGCCGGTACATTTCGATAGAGCAATACCCGTTGCTTCCAAACTGTCGATGGACAGTGACTAACACCCAGATAACCCATATACAGATAGACAACTACGGCCCGTGGACCGTGACGCCGGAACCCCGCCGTGAAGTCGATCTTCAAACACTCCAATCTCGGCTGTACGCTGACCTCGCACAACTGTTCGGGAACCGCGACGGCTACATCTTCTTCTCGCGGTTCGACAACATGATCGCCGTGACGAACGGATTGGACGAGGCGGCACACGCACTCATTCAGGAGTCTGTCGGTAACCGCTACCCGGTGACGATGAGCCTCTCTGTCGCGACGGGAACGACACCCGTTTCGGCGCTGGGGACGGCGACGGAACAACTTCAGGAGGCCGGTAGTGCGCAGGACAAGGGGCGGCGAGAAGTGCTACGCGGCCAGACGATCGACGATGAGTTCCGGAAGCCCACAGACGTACAACTCGCGCACTTCGATGTCGACGACGCCACCGAAAAGTACACCGACCAGCTCAACGAGTTTGACACGTTCATCCAGATAGAGCAGGGGTACGCGGCGCTCATGAAGTATATGCGTGAGGCCCACGACTCGCTGTCGTTTTTCGTCGGCGGCGATAACGTCATCGCAGTCTGCCCGGACTTAGACGAGGCGGACTACCACGATGCAATCGACCACGTCCGCGACGCCGTCGACGTGGAGCTGAAAGTCGGCGTCGGACGCGGACGGACGGCAGCGACGGCCGGGATGGACGCTAAACACGCGTTAGAGACCTGTCGGGCGACCGGCGAGGCCGTCACCATCGAAACCGAGACAACCGAGTAATTTGTGATTCACGCGATATAAACGTAGTGGAGGTATCTTTTAGACCGGGCGTGTGGTAACCACACACATGAACGGTGAGGTCACTGTGCGGGAGGTTATGAACCGAGAGTACGTCGGTGCGAGCGAGTCCGACGACCTCCTCGAAACGACGGAGTTGCTGATCCGTGAGGACCAGCACCCGATTCTTGTATTGCGGGGAAACGAACCGGTCGGCGTCGCGACGGACAGGGATGTGCTGGCATACATCGTCGATGGCGGCGACCCGGACACCGCCACAGTTGGCGACGTGATGCGTGAGTCCATTCCAACGATTGACCCTGACGCCGGGCTTCCGGAGGCCCGCGACCGAATGGCGACGCGGTCAGCCGAATTCCTCCTGGTCACGGCGGACAGTGAACCGCTCGGAACGCTGACCGAGCATGACATCCTCTCGACCGCGAGACTAGAGAGCGAGTCGACGACCGCCGTCGAGCAGCCCTCACCGGTTGCAACGACCGGTCAGGAAGCCACCACCGATGGGATGCAGTCCGCCGCCGAAGATTCGTTCGATAATCAGGGCATCTGTTCCGCCTGCAGCACGTTTACACGGGATCTGGCGTCGTTCAACGGACAGCTCCTCTGTGCGGACTGTCGTGATGTCTGAACCGCGCTAGTGGGTCTCTGCTCTTACAGCAGACAGAGACGGCGGCGTAGCCGAACTGTTTTGACCGTACGCCACGGAGTACCACTGTGGAGATTGCCACCGCCTCGATGGATGACGTGGACACCATCGTCGACCTGTGGGTCCGACTGGCGGAGAGCCAGCGTGCCCACGGGTCACATCTGTTCGGGGACCGGAACCGGACCGCAGTCCGAGAGACTGTCGTACAGCGCATCGTCGCCGAAAACGTCTGTATCGCCCGTATAGACCGACACGTCGTCGGGTTCGTTATGGTCACCATCGACAGCGGCCGGTACGAACAAGATAAGACGCGGGGCATCATCGAGAATATCTTCGTCGAACCGGTCCACAGGAACCGAGGAATCGGCAGCGAACTGCTCGATACGGCGGAAGAACTACTCCGCCAGGCCGGTGCGGATATCCTCGCGCTGGAAGCGATGGCTGACAACGAGTCCGCCCGACAATTATATCGCGCACACGGCTACACACCACATCGGATCGAGTTCGAAAAGCCGACCGAAAACGATACTCTCTAAACGGTCCCCACACAACGCTGGTATGCAACCGCGCCAGGGGAGCTTGGGTGGTCCAAGCACTCGACTTGTAATCGAGAGTTCGTGGGTTCAAATCCCACCCCTGGCTTCGCCAGTTCGGTTCGGAACCTGACATTGGACCCCGATCTGAGCCCATCGTTTTTCGATTCAGTCTCGGGCACATAGGTCTACAGCGTGTTTCTTCAGCGCGGCCCGTTCGCCGACCACTGTGACACAGCACCACCTTCGAGGCAGTCTCCAAATGTGGCTGTTTTTGGATGGAAATGCGACTAACAATACAATATGAACGTACGCTCTTGTGAAGTACATTGTTGGTGAGTCAGAGAACTTCTCGGATAATCTGTTTCAGTGCTTCTCGTCCCGGTTTGCGGAGGACTCGTCGCCGAAGTTGGAACGGTCTGAGATACGCTGTCAGTTTGTCTTTTGAGACACCTCGGTGCGGCGAGAGCCACCGTCGCGCCAGCGACGCGTGGCTCTCGCACGTGTTCACGTGTGCGTCTTCATCAACGTACTCGCCGTCACCGTGAATTACTGATTCTCGGTGGAAGCTCTCGTCATCGTCGAGTGGATCGTAGGCCCGAAATCCGTCCGTGTAGACGGTCAGCGACTCCTTCTCGTGGTTGTCGAGAAGGAGTCGCACGGTCGCTTCATCGGTGGATTTCGCTGGGACGACGTATCGCTGACCGCTGCCGCGATCAACGAGCGTGAACACTGGCGGTTTGTCTCCCTCATACGTTCCTCGTCCGCGTTTCGAGAGAGCACGCGAGCGCGACTCTTGGTCGCGCTCGCGGCCTTTCTTCCCAGCAGAGACGTAGAACTCGTCAATCTCGACCGGGCCAACGAGGTTGATGGCTGGCGCGTCGAGCGTTCTGGCGAACTGCTCGACGCGCCGGCGAAGCGAGCGATACGAAACGTCAATTTCAGCGTCTAGCTGGCGGATACTCGTATTGAACCGGAGGAACGAGTAGAACGCGAATAACAGCTTGTCAAGGCCGATCTTCGCGTGCGCGAAGATCGTGCCGGTCTTGTCGTTGAACGTGCGGTCGCAATCCTTACAGAGATACCGTTGATACTCTCGATAGCTGCCGTGTTTGRTCACCGATTCAGACCGGCAGCGCGGGCAACAGAGGCCCTCGCGCCAGCGAACCTGCTCCAGCAGGTTCGCGGCGCTCTCCTCTGAACTCAGCAATTCAAATGGGAACATTGCGTCCGGGTGACGCGTTCGCGTCACCCTTGCCCGCTACGCTTTCACAGCGACAGCTCTACCCGACCAACAATCTGCTTCGGAAGAGCGTATACGATATATAAATTAGCAGAATTAATAGATGATTGGAAACGTGGGCTGAGAGAGGATCCTTCAGGAATCTGCGTACACCTAAATCGAAGTACTTGATATCATCAAGGATAGGGGGACTCCCACCCTTGATGTGGCTACCGGACGAACTCCATATTATCTACTGATGTTCGATAACATCCTCGTCCCGACTGACGGAAGCGACTGTGCACAGGCAGCTGTCGGGTACGCCGCAGATCTGGCGAGACGCTATGACGCGAGAGTACACGCGCTCTGTGTGGTCGATTCCAGAACGCTCGAAAATGCCCCGCAGTACGACCAAACCAAGAAAGAACGTGAGGAGGTCGCTGAAAGGACCTGCGATGACATTTCTGTGAGTGACGTACCCGTTGAACAAGCTGTCCGTACTGACATCCCACACAAGGCGATTCTCAGGTACACGACCGAACAGGACATCGATCTCGTCGTGATGGGGACACACGGTCGGACCGGCGTCGAACGGTATCTACTCGGGAGTGTCACCGAGAAGGTTGTCCGGCTCTCGGATGTGCCAGTATTAACGGTCAAGGCGGAAGACGACGGCAAGGTTACGTACCCCTACACCGACATCTTGGTGCCGACCGACGGAAGTGAGGGATCTGAGGCCGCTATTGACCCAGCTGTCGATGTTGCAAGCACCTACGATGCTCGCCTCCATGCCCTCTCGGTCATCGATACGATGGCAATGGGCATTGATGTCCGTTCAGGTGCAATCCTCGACGCACTCGAAGAATCGGCCCAATCCGCGGTAGAAACCATCGAAAAGCAAGCGACCCAAGCGTCCGTGTCTGCAGTCGAAACCGAGATCGAACACGGGAGTCCCTACCGAGGGATTCGTTCCTACGTTGAGGAGCACGATATCGATCTCGTCGTAATGGGAACCCACGGACGCAGCGGTATCGAGCGATACCTTCTCGGAAGCGTGGCTGAAAAGACAGTGCGCACGTCACCAGTTCCTGTCATGACCGTTCGCCAGTCAGAGTGAACCAGCGGTCAGGAATCTCTTTTGGACTGTCTCACGGCGTAGAATCTACCGTTCTCAATACTGACTCCGTCCTGAATCGCCCCTATGGTCAAAGGGTACCCTGCTTCTGTACTCGACGCTGACCACTAAGTCGCCCCCCAGCGTACTTCCGATAACTAATGGCTGTCTCCGCTTCGACGGACACCGAATCCTGGTATTCGCGGGGGTTAAGCCAGATTTACGACTCTCTTGACGCCGATTCAGATGGTCTCTCGACCGAGGAAGCTGAAAGCCGACGCTCTGAACACGGCCCAAATCGCCTCCCAAAGGCAAAGCCGGTCACCGTGTGGCAGATCTTCCTCCGTCAGTTCAAGAACCCGCTCATCTACATTCTCGCTATCGCGGCAATCGTCTCGTTCGCCATTGGCGAAGAGACTGACGCTGGATTCATCGCCCTGGTGCTGTTGATCAACGCTCTTGTCGGGGGCATCCAAGAGTGGCGTGCGGAACGCAGCAGTCAGGCACTTCAGCAACTCGTCCGTACCCGCGCGACGGTCATCCGCGATGGGGAGACACGCGACATCGATGGGGAAGACGTGGTTCCGGGCGACGTCGTCCTCCTTGAATCGGGCTATCGCGTTCCTGCAGACATTCGTCTGGTCTCCACGCATGGTCTGGAAATCGACGAGTCGGCACTCACTGGTGAATCAGCACCCGTTCTGAAAGACGAGGAGTGGGCAGGCGACGACCGTGCTTCACTCGGGGATCGGCGCAATATGGCCTACGCTGGCACTGTGGTTAATCGGGGACGGGGACGTGGTATCGTCGTCGAAACGGGTGCGGACACGGTCGTCGGCCGACTGGCAGAGGACGTTACGGCCGTCGAGGGTGGGCAACCGCCACTCGTGACGCGCATGGAGCGGTTCACCCGTATTGTCGGTCTTGTCGTCCTCGTCGCCGCGGCGCTCACAGCGCTTCTCGGGATTTTCGTCCAGCAGTACGATGCCGTGGAGATGTTCCTGTTCGCCGTGGCACTGGCCGTGTCGGCGATTCCTGAAGGGCTTCCTGTTGGGATTACGGTCGCGTTGGGCGTCGCTAGCCGACGAATGGCGAAAGTCGGTGTCATCGTTCGTCGCCTAGTGGCTGTCGAGGGGCTTGGCAGCTGTACGATGATCGCGTCGGACAAGACGGGGACGCTGACGGCGAACGAACTGACCGTCAAACAGGTGCAACTTCCCGATGGAAGCACGTTTGAGGTGACCGGCGAAGGGTATGCTCCAGAAGGGAACATCCTCCAAGACGGTCATCCTCCGAAGCCAGACCTCGCCGATGAGTTGTCTCGTCTCGCCCGAGCGTCTGTGCTCTGCAACGAGGGCCACCTGTCTCGACGGAACGACGAGTGGACGTGGCGCGGTGACCCGACTGACATTGCCCTCCTCGCCCTCGGTCGCAAGCTCGGGTGGTCTCGCCAGTCGGCGCTCGATGCGCATCCACAGATCGACGAGATTCCCTTCGAGCCCGAACAGCGCTATGCGGCGACGTTCCACCGGACAGACGACGAGACGCGGGTATTCGTCAAGGGCGCGCCCGAGCGTGTTCTGGAAATGTGTGCGGATGCAAGCGAGGGCGAATTTTCACAGCCAGCCCTCCAGCAACAGGCAAACGAGATGGCCCACAACGGGTACCGCGTGCTCGTTGTTGCGGAAGGAACAGTGGAGACCGACGGGGACCTGGGACAGCCGCCTTCCGAACCAACCGACCTGACGTTTCTGGGCTTTCTCGGGCTGATCGATCCACTTCGAACCGGTGTCGAGGAGGCGATTGCGTCGGCGCAGCAGGCAGGTATCACAGTCACGATGATTACCGGAGACCATCCGGAGACGGCACTCGCCATCGCCCGTAATCTCGGACTTGCCGAGTCGTCAGACGAGGTTACCACTGGTGCCGAACTCATGGACGCCTCGCAAGAGAAACTCGAAGAAATCCTCGAAAAGACCCTGGTGTTCGCACGCGTCTCGCCGGACCAGAAACTCAAGATCGTCGAAGCTGCCCGAGGGATGGGACACTACGTAGCCGTCACGGGTGACGGGGTCAACGACGCACCGGCGCTTCGACAGGCAAACATTGGGATCGCTATGGGGAAGATGGGAACCGATGTTGCCCGGGATGCGGCCGAACTCGTCATCAGCGACGACAACTTTGCGACGATAGTCGCCGGTATCGAACAGGGCCGTGTCGCGTTCGACAACATCCGCAAGGTGATTTTCTTGCTTATCTCCACCGGCGCTGGCGAAGTCGCCCTCGTCCTGTTGAGCCTGGCGGCCGGACTGCCACTCCCGCTGGTGCCCGTCCAGATCCTCTGGCTGAACCTCGTCACGAACGGGATTCAGGACGTCGCCCTCGCCTTCGAACCCAAGGAGGGAGACGTATTGAATCGTCCACCACGCTCGCCGGACGAACGAATCTTCAATCAGATTATGATCGAACGAACGCTCGTCGCCGCGCTGGTGATCGGCGTGATCGGGTTCGGGACGTTCGTCTGGTTGCTGGACCAGGGGCTCTCGGAGGCTGCCGTCCGCAACCACCTGCTCCTCCTGGTAGTCCTGTTCCAGATGGTTAACATCGGTAATGCCCGATCCGAGACGACGTCGCTGTTCCAACTCTCACCGTTCCGGAGCCCGATATTGCTCACCGGGACGATTACAGCGTTCCTGGTCCACCTCGGGGCGATGTACTTCCCGCCCGCTCAGGCGGTCCTCGGAACCGCACCTGTCGCGCTGGAACAGTGGCTCGTTCTCGGCGGGATTGCCCTGACCATCGCTGTCGCTATCGAACTCCACAAACTGAGCTGGAAAGCGCGGTACCCCCCACGCTCTGAGACAGAGGGACAATCACCCTCGAAAACTCACGACAAAGAAGTGTAGGGATCGAAGGGTGTTGGTACCTCAGTCCTACTCCTCGCCCCGAACAGTTAGTACGGGAACAGGCGACCGTCGAACCACTCGTTCGGCGACGCTTCCCATAACGACCCGGTCGAGACCGGTTCGACCGTGGGTCCCCATGATGACCATGTCGATGCCGTGCTCGGAGACGTATGACAGAATCTCTTCGTGCGGATTCCCCTCTGCGATCTCTGTCACGACCGTCAGACCAGCCTGCGTTCCGGCCACCTCGACATCTCGTACTGCTTGGCGACCTTCGTCTCGGAGTGTTTCGAGTAACGGTCCAGAACGGGCTAATCGGGTATCGACGACGTACAGGGCGTGAAGAGTCGCATCCCACTGTGACGCGATTTCTATGCCGTGCTCGAGCGCGGCGTTCGCTCCATAACTTCCGTCTGTCGGAACCAAGATGTCGTCGTACATACCCTCCCTTAGAACGGAGGCGCTATCAAGGCTACACCGGTAACGGCTGTCCGCGTCATCGCTACGCCCACCTGACCTATATTCTCTATCTATTCATCACCGAACGAAAAGCCGTGTTGGAGTCTATTTGATGGGACAATCCTCTGTGGAATCATCATAGACCTATTGAATCAAGTTATGAGATACCACTTGGATATTTCCCGTGCTTCCGGTAGTGGGCAACGACCTTGAGGAATGCACCAATGTGCAGTCCGACGATGATGACGATCGAGAGCGCGTAGAGGAGGTGAAGTGGATCCTCTGTCGGGCCCCCGCCTCGAAGGAAAGTCTGGTCGTAGATATGTACCGTAAAGAGCCAGAACATGACGTACGTTCCGTGGCTCTGGTGCCACTTCCAGGCTTTGGGCCCCATGAGTCGATACGCCCAGATGTTCGACGTGAACAGGAGAACAACAGCGATTACAACACCGACGAGAGCAGCGAACGCCCACGCGCTCATGCCCACCACGAATCCGACGACGTCCCACCCGAACAACTGGAACACCAAGAGCACGTGTCCCAGAGACCAGATTACGAACCAGATGCCGAGTTCAGATCGAAAGTACAGCGGGAAATTCCCCTCGAACCGCTGATTGATCGACGGCCAGATCTTCGTCACCGGCCCGATAATCAGTACCAGAAACAGAAGGAACCAGGGAACGGCGGCGATGATCCGCGAAAACCTGTATCCGGCGGCCCACAACAACGCTGCTAACGCGAGACTTCCAACGACGACGGCAGCGTGGTGATTGCCGCGATTGAACGGATCGACGGTCATTTCCATCATTATCGTTCACGCTCAACAAAAAATCACCGTGCATTGGGGTAGATGCCGGCGACCCCGACTAAATTGGAATAGTGGAGATCGCCCATTCAGCATCGACCATCCTCTTCTGTTCCATTGATTCAGTATGAATGGTGTATGGTATCTCGATGAGGTGTCTCTCCAATGTGCTGATCTCCTCGTAATGACCACTGCCCCCCGACAAAACTAACCACCAACCGACGGAAGTTTCAGTTATCTACTCGGATGGTTGCTGAACTAGCACTAACGACGGATCTTGCGATTATCCTCGTGGCGGCAGCCTTCGTCGCAATTTTCGCACATCAGACCGGCCAGCCCACTCTCGTCGGCTATCTCCTCACCGGACTGTTGCTCGGCCCCGCCGTTCTCGGCATCGTCGAATCCGGTGAGATCACCACAACGATGGCCGAACTGGGGCTGGCGTTCCTGTTGTTTCTGTTAGGGATCAAGATGCGAATCGAGGAGATACGGCCCATCTTTCACCCCATCATCAAGATATCGCTCCCGCAGATGGCCCTCGTCTTTCTCGCCGGACTGGGCACCGCGATGGTACTCGGGTTTCCCGTCTGGGAAGCCCTGCTGATTGGGGCGGTCGTAATGTACAGCTCGACCGCGGTCGTCATCAAGATGTTGACCGACAAGGACGCGGTCACATCCCTCCCGGGGAAGATAGACGTCGGCGTCCTTCTCGTTCAGGATGTTGTCGTCGTGGTTCTACTCACACTATTGGCTTCAGGTCGCCCCGAGAGCGCAGCTGATCTCGGCATCACACTCCTCACGATCTTCGGTCTGGTAGCCAGTATCGGGGTGATAACTGTCGCGGCTACGCGACATCTGTTGCCCGAACTGTTCCGGCGTATCGCGGACGATAAAGACGCGTTCTTTCTGGTCGCAGTTGCGTGGGCATTCCTGTTCATTCTCGTTTTTGACGAGCTCGAGCTCTCCATCGAAATGGGTGCATTTCTAGCCGGTGTGTCACTCGCGCAACTCCCGTATAGTACGGAACTCCGCGACCGCATCTCTCCACTAACGAATCTGTTCATACTGATATTCTTCGTCTCGATCGGGTTGCAGCTGGAGGCAGGAGACCTATTCGTGTACTGGTGGGAGGCCGTTGTCGCCGCCTTCGTCCTGATTCCGGCCAAGTTTCTCATCTTCTTCACACTCCTCGACTGGCAGGGATTCAGCCTCGAGACGACGTTTCTCGGCAGCGTGAACATGATTCAAGTCAGCGAGTTCGCGCTCGTTGCCGGAGCCGTTGCAGTCGCCGAAGGATTCGTCGGGGAACCCATCCTCGGCTTTCTCAGCCTGCTGGCCGTGCTTACGATGAGCATCTCCGTATATGTCATCAAGTACAACCAGCAACTGTACGAGCGGCTGTACCCGTTCTTGAGTCGCTGGGAGACGGCTGGCAAAGAAGGCGTGATCGAACAGAAGCGCTATCGAGACCACGCGGTCGTGATCGGGTACGACGAGTTGACACGGGGTGTCCTCCCTCGGCTTGAAGAGTTCTACGACGACGTCGTCGTCATCGACCGAAAAGTCGCACACATCGAGGAGCTCGAAGACGCCGGGTACGACGTCGTCTATGGCGACTTTCGCCACGCCGAGATTCGGAACGAGAGCGGGCTGAAACGGGCCGATTTCGTTCTCTCGTCGTCAGCCGAACCCGATGTGAACAAGGCGCTACTCGCAGATGTCAGCGAGAGAACGACGGTTTTCGTCGAAGCCGAGTGGCCCCAGGATGCTCGTGAGCTCTACGATCACGGTGCCCATTACGTCGTGTTGAGCCCGCAACTCACCGCCGAACGGCTCGCAGAGTACCTTGACGCGTACTTCGAGGACCGTGAGGTGTTCAGTGTGGCTGCAGAGACCGATATCGTGAACTCACGACGTTCTGGCACGGTTTCCGGGCCGGGCGGGGATTCGGACGGTGGTTTCGGTGAGTGAACTCCTCACTGCGCTCTCGGTGGTCTTTGTCATCGGCGGAGCGTTCCTCTTCGTGGCACATCGGTTCAAGCTACCGATTGTTCCCTTCTTCATCTTTGCAGGAATCGTCGCAGGTCCATTCGTCGAGGAAGAACTCACGCTCGAACTCGCTCGCTATGGTATCGTCTTGCTCGTATTCACGTTCAGCGTGCAGATCCAGTTCGAGTCGGTCAGAACGGTGCTCAGTGACAGCGAGGTCATCGCTCTCGGACAGACCGTGGTACTCGGTGGGATTGGAGTCATTGTTAGCGTGTTGATCGGTCTTCCGGCCGACCAGGCACTCTATATCGGTATCGCTGCTGCACTCTCCTCGACCATCGTCGGGACGGGGCTCCTCCGGACGGGGCGGTACAGAAATCTCGTCTACGGACGATTAGCCGAGTCGATCCACTACGTCCAGGATCTCATTGCGATCCTCCTCATCCTCGTCTTGAGTGCCGAGACGTTTGCCGCCGACCCCGTTGCAACGCAACTGGGGTATGGTGTCGTTCTAATCGGGGCCGCCGTCATCGTCAACAGACAGCTCTTCGATCTTCTCGGCCGAGTGTCGGGAGGATCCGACGAACTTATGCTCGTTAGTGTCATCGCTCTTCTCATCGCGTTCCTCGGCGCGGCTGAATTAGCCGGCGTCTCTCTCGCCGTCGGGGCGTTCGTCGCCGGCCTTGCAGTTCGCCGGGATCCGACCGAACATCTCGGGATGCTCAACGGTCTCCAATCGATTCGGGACTTCTTCACAGCCATCTTTTTCGTCACCCTCGGGACACTCGTGACCGTTCCAACCGTCGAGGTGATTATCATTGCGGGGCTCCTCACGATCCTGACAGTACTTGTCAAACCAGCAGTCACTATCTCCCTTTTACTGTACAAAGGCTACGAGGCGCGGTCAGCGACGCTCACGAGCCTCAATCTCGTGCAAGTGAGCGAGTTCGCTCTCATCATCGCCATCGAGGGACTGGTTGTCGGGATGCTAGCGCAACCAGTGTTCGCTGCCATCATTCTCGCGGCGACGGTGACAATGCTCACTTCTAGTCTCACCAGTCGCTATGACGAACGAATCTACCGGACACTCTCTGACCGTGGGCTTCTAAGAAAACAGTACGAGAAGGTTGACGAACGGAGCGCCGTGCCCGACGATATTGCCCACCACGTCATTATTGTCGGCTACGGTAGACAGGGGCGACGCCTCGTCGAAACGTGTGAAGCAAGCGATAGACCGTACGTCGTCGTCGAGAACGACCCTGTTCTGTTGCAGGACCTAGAATCGGAGTGTGAGGCGTATGTCTTCGGTGACGCGATGGAACAGTATACTTGGACGAAGGCGAATGTTGAACGCGCAGAACTCGTCGTTTCGACTGTGGACTCGAACAGTGTCTCCAATTGGATACTGGCGCTTGCAGAGGACGGAGACGTTGACATCGTCCTTCGTGCTCGAACGGTCTCGACAGCCCGTGACCTAATAGAACGGGGGGCGCTCTACGTGAGTGTCCCAGAGGTTCTGGCTGCTGAGCAGCTCGTCGAACACGTAGAGGCGGTGGCGGCAGGCGAGATCTCGGGGTCTGAAATACGAGCGGACTCTCTGGCGGAACTCGAACAACGGGCAGAGTCTGAGTATTACACCACGGCGGACGAGATCAAGGCAATGCGATGAGGGACCGGCCGGACGCAATCGATAGAACAGAACCGTGAGTGTGCATTTTCGGATCGGATGATTGAATCGGCCTTATTGAAACCCTCAATCGGTGATAAATTCCAGTATCCGTGCTGAATATAGGGCGCGAATCTTGCACAGCCGAACGATTCCACGCGGCATTTTTTATTCGTAAAGTCAGCGCCTGGTAGTGGTACAGAGAGGCGAGAACTGACTGCTCCCGTTCGCTATCGTAAGGTTCGATGGAACACCCCGAGAGATAATACCTGGCAGTGCAAACTTGTAGCATGAACTCTACCCTTGACGACATCAGGTTTCTCGCGGATTCGACGAACCGTGTCGACGCGCTCGTCGCATTACGCGAGGGGCCGTGTGACCGGGACGACCTGCAGGCGACGACCGGGGCGTCCGCGGCTACCGTCGGGCGTATCCTCGGTGACTTCGAGGAGCGGGGCTGGGTCGGTCGCGACGGTCACGAGTACGAACTGACGAAACCCGGTGCCTTCGTCGCGGAACACTTCACGAACTTCTTCGACCGGATGAACACGGAGCGACGCCTCCGCAACGTCTGGGGGTGGCTCCCGAGCGAGGTGAACGGCTTCACGCTGGAGATGATCGCCGGGGCGGTCGTAACGGTCGTTGAGCCCGGCGATCCGTACGGACCGGCAAACCGCTGTGCGCAACTGTACCGGGAGACCGAGTGCCTCCTCGGGTTCGACGCCGCTCTGACGGCACCACACCACTTCGAGGTCCTGTACCACCAGATCGTCGAAGGGATGGACACGGAGATCGTCTTTCCGCCCGCAGTCTCGGCAAACATCGCATCGACGTACCCGGAGAAGGCCGCTGAAGTGTTCGGAAGCGACTCGTTTACGCTCTGGTTGCACGACTCTCTGCCGCTCTTCAGGATCCTCATCTACGACGACCGCATCGGGATCGGCGGGTACGATCCCGACAGCGGGGTGTTGCAGGTGTACGTTGACACCGACGCACCCGAAGCACGTGAGTGGGCGATATCGACGTTCGAGTCGTATCGCCAGGAGGCCCGGCGTGTCACTCCGGACCGAGTCTCCTCGGAAGCCAGCGGATAGGGACACGGTGTGAAACCCCGACACGCCCTGAAAGTCCCACGTGGGTCCGCGTCGTTTCACTAAATAGGTATTTGGACCGATTTCGCATCTGTATGCGTACCCGGGGAACCATCCGCACGATGCCGATGGATCCGGGGTGAATTACCAATGACACAGGAAAGCAACCGGCCCCCGGATCACGACCCGGTCGACGTGGAAGACCGCCAGATGCCGCTATACGGCCGCTACGGGGACGCACCCAGGGAAGCGACGATCACTGACCGGGCGAAGACGACCAGCGGGACCGAGACGGACCCGTTCCACGGCGTCATCGAACCGGGGAGCCGGGATTACGGGATCGCCTGGGAATTCGGTATCCACAGCGCCGTCGGGGGGTTCCACGACGCCCCGAATCCTGGTGACATCCTCTGTGCGGCCCTCGCTGCATGCCTCGATTCGACCATTCGCATCGTCGCCGGACGGCTCGACGTCACGCTCGAGCACCTCGCAGTAGAGGTCACCGCGGACGTGGACGTCCGTGGAACACTGGTCGTCGAGCAGGACGTCCCGGTCGGCTTTCAGGAGATGCAGTGCCACGTCGACATCCGGACGGCGAACGGCACGGACCCCGAACTCGTCAAGCAGCTCATCGACGCTGCGGAATACAGTTGTGTGAACCTCCAGACGCTACGCTCCGGCGTCCCGGTGGAGACGAACGTGGACGTGGACCAAGGGTAAACTCCCTGACGTTCATGTCCCCCAATTCCAACGAGACGATGGACGAGTCCGAGAGGACCATCGATGTCGAGTTCACGTCTGACGAGTACGACCGATTGGTCGAGGTAGCGGACGATCCCGCTGCCATCGTCCGGAGCGCGACGATGGCACGGGTGAACCTCGCCGAGGCTATCGCGTACACCGAGGCGGGGGAGTTCGCCGGACCGGAGGGCTTCGCGAAGCTCGCCAATCAAGACATGCCGTCGTGGCCCTACGGGGCGCTGGCCGGCCTCGAAACCGTCGCGATCGACGAAGGCGAGTCCCGCTGGGCGATGCACATCGGACCGGAACACGCCAACCCGATGGGCACGGTTCACGGCGGTGTGCTCTGTGACTTGGGCGACGCGGCGATGGGGACTGCCTACATGAGCACGGTCGAGCCGGACGAGTCGTTCACGACCGTTGATCTCGCGGCGAATTTCCTTCGGCCGGTCCGGACCGGGCGGATCGAGGCCGTCGGGCGCGTCGTCCACCGGGGACGGACTATCGGCCTCGTCGAGTGTGACATCACCAACGAGGAGGGGGAGCTTGTCTCCCGCCTGTCGAGTACGTGCCTCACTCTCCGCGAGTAGGTGACTCCCACGTTACCGTGACCGAGATGTGTCGCCCTCATCGGTGCGGGCTGGGAAGTGGGTAACCGACACTCCGATCGATTCTCCCAGGCCCTCAAACGGGGAGCAACCTGCCCCTTCCTCCCCTCGCCGAAACGCTAAGATACTCGCTATCCTACATCATGCATGAGATCAGGCATCGACAATATCCAGTTCTTGGCCAACTCGGCCCACCGAGTCGGCGTCCTCGAAGTATTGCGCGACGGACCAACCGACCGTCCGGAGTCGTGTGAAGAGGAGCACAATAAAGCACATAATCCATAATGCGGCTCTCGCCCTAAGGGAAATGCAATGAGTTTCATCGCCGAGTTCGAGGTCGCTTCACCAATCATGCGCGAGAGCGCGAAGGCGGTCCCGGCCATGGTGTTCCGCACTGAGGACCTCCATCTTGGCGAGAATGCGAAGTTCGTCTTTTGGGCCTCCGGCAATGATTTTGACCAGCTTGAATCGGCACTCGTGACCGACCCCACCATCAAGGACTACACCCTGCTTACCGAACTCAGTGACCGGCGGTTGTACCGAGTGACACTCACCGACAAGGGGAAACAAGCGATGACCTATCCGGCAGCAACGGAGTACGATATCGTGTTTCTCGATGTTGCGGCGACACACGAAGAGTCCCGAATTCGTGCCCGGGTGCCGACACGCGAGGCACTGAAAGCGTATCGAGACGCGTGTGAGGAGCGAGGAATTCCTTTCCACCTTGACCGGCTCTATCGTGAAGAGCCCGACGACCTAACTACCCGCTACGGATTGATGCCGGCCCAACGAGAAGTGCTCGTGCGAGCGCACGAACGGGGCTACTTCAACGACCCACGTAGTATCACGCTCGAAGAGTTAGCCGAGGAGTTCGATGTTACCCCGTCTGCACTCGGGCGGCGGATGCGACGTGCGCAGGACGCGCTCATCGAGCACACACTTCGCTCAGAGAACTAATATCGGAGGGCTGACTCAAACCAAACCGGGATGCTATTTAAACTCGCAGATAGCGACTAGAGAGCCTCACCTGTGTACGGTCCTCAGTCATGAGTAGATGAGTTCACGCGAGACCGCTGTCGAGTACGCGTACAATGAGAACCAAGCGCCGAGCGAAGCGGTCGTCGCCGCCGTTGCGGCCGCATGCAACCGTGACCCGCTGGAGATGGACCCACTCTACGAGTCCATCGATCCGGATGCGTTGAACGCTGTCTTCCGTTCCCGCCCCAACACTGATTCGGATCCCGGCGACATCCATATTGAATTCCGTATTGACGCCGGCCACGTTACAGTGACCGCAGAACACGTTCGCGTCCACAATACCGATGACGCGTGAGCCGGCTGATCGAGACACGAAACCAATGAGCGACATGGCTAATTCGGAGAGCGGTCAGGCAATCCGGGAGACGTATACCGAATACCCGCAGGGCGACCACACGATTGCCGAAATCGGCGATCCAGCCAACGAAGACGCGTGGATAACCTCGACCCTCACCTACACTATTGAACCGTAGCGCAATGTCGGATCCTCATCCAATAGATGACGTCGAATCGTTACGATCCGCTCTCACGGAGCTACTGGAAGAAGCAGAGTGCAATGACGTAGAGATCGAGGGTGGGTTGACGATTCGAACGACGACCAGTCAGCACCCCGATTGGGAAGTCCAGGTCTGGCAGATTGAATAAATCTTTGCCCCTACACCAACGGGTCTAATTGAGAGTTACGTCCGATGAAATTGCTTTCGATGATCAGTCGTAGCGGCCATGCTGACTTCATCCTCTCTATTCAGCAGTCCATTTCTCTCAGAATCACGGACATTTGCCCACCTCGTGTGAAATAGCGAGGCTTCGCTCTAGATTGTGAACGATGCACTTGATGGCGAGTTCGCGGAACTGCTTCAACCAGCGGTGTGACCAAACGAATGCCCCGGATTTCTGTTAGATCGTCGCGTTGACTGTCTTGTTCATCTTCCGCCTGTGGTAGAGGTCGCTGTTTCAGTCGAGCATTCCATGCCTTGTGGAGAGATGTGTACTCCCGGTGTTTGATCAGTGGTCGAATATCGTGGTCAGGGGCGAGCTGCCGGAGCTTCTGGTCGTCATATCCCTTGGCACCGGTCAACACCGCGATGGAGGTGATGTTCCGCTTCACTACCTGCGTTGCAATCTGCGTATCGTGTTTCCGGGTCGTCGTTACGTGAATGTCGAGAATAACATTGATCGCTGTATCGACCAACAGCGCCGTCTTCAATAGCTGGATGGTGAGGTTCGTTCGCTTCGTGTAGTGGGTTGGTGCATGCGCCCGGTCAAACCCGGGAACATCAATACCGGTGATACCGTTGAGCGGTAAGTCCGCGAACGAGACGTTCAGCAGCACCCGCCAGACGACCATCTCCAACCGGTTGAACGCCTTGCAGAGTCTCGAGGGTGCAGGTAATCGAATCGAGGTCAAAGGCGTCTCGAATGCACGGCATCTCGATGCGTTTGTCAACAAGTCGCGGTACGCCGTTGTCTTCTTGATCTTCAGAAAGGACAGAACAGAACGACGTGTTGTCGGAGTACAAATCGCTTCCGTGAATATCGGGTTGAGAACCGTGTAACAGCACGTCGAGCCAGCACCATAGCACGCTCAACAAATCAGAAAGGACGTGATTACGGGAGGTATCCATCTTATCTTCCGGTAATCACTCGTCATGTTTCTCAGAAAGGGTTTCAACAAAGCCATTGAATCCATTCTCGTTCCCGTATTACCGACAGTAGACGACTCTCATCCAGTATCTTGTCGTACGGTGAGGACGGGCGCATCGCTCGTGCGCAAGACCCTCTCGGTGACGCTTCCAAGTAGATGACGGCGTATCCCCGAGCGCCCGTGTGTTCCCATTGTTATGAGGTCGATCCCGTGAGCACTGACGAAATTATTGATTACCTCGTGGGGTATTCCGGGCTGCACGTGGGTTGTGAGGGAGACGTCGCGGTCCGATGCTCGCTCCGAAACTGCTTCAAGCACCTCGACTGCTTCGTCACGAAGCGCGTCACCGATTGGTGGAAGTCCCGTCTCACCTTCGATCACACAGAGGACGCGTACTGAGGCTTCCAACCGTTCTGCAATGGATATTCCGTGTTCGACCGCAGCAGTCGCACCAGGGCTCCCGTCTGTCGGGATCAGAATCTTATCGTATCCCTCTCGCTCTCGACCGATTGCATGTGGTGGGACTGCTACCACGGGATCGTTACTCAACCGAATCACGCGCTCGGTGACACTGCCGAGGAGGACACGACTCAGCCCACGTCGCCCGTGCGTGCCCATGACGATGAGATCGATGTCGTTCTCTGATGCATAGGAAAGGATCGCCTCGTACGGGGTTCCCTGCTCGATGACCGACTGGCATGAAAGGTCAGACTCCTGCTCGAAGAGCTCCTCGAGGTGAGAAATGGCGTCTTTGGCCTGTGCTTTCGCAAGTCGTTCATCACGTTCTCTCTCACCAGTGACGCTAATGACGTGGACGGACGCGCCGAATGCTTCTGCGATCACGAGTCCATGGCGAGCGGCAGCTTCTGCGGATGGGCTTCCGTCGGTCGGAACGAGTATTCGGTCGTACATAGCGGAGTCTTAGCGCCCGTCGTACTATGTTTTTGCTTCACATGGTATACGACAACATAGCTTATGCAGTTGCCTCCACTATCTCAAGCGTATGGACGAACGACAGAACGCCAGCGCTTGCCAACCGTCGAGCGACCCGACGACGAGCGCTACAACCGCTCGGAACCTGCCCGATGAGGACCGTCGCCGTCTGTTGACTGCGATGGGTGGTGTCGGAGTCACCGTGCTTGCGGGCTGTCTCGGGGACGGCGAGAGTGACGCCGCCTCGTACACCGTGGTATTTCTCGACCAGGACGGACGGACCGAGGTCGAGATATCCGAAGACGAGAAACTGCTGTACCCGGCACTCGACGCCGATGTCGAGATTCCGTACGCGTGTGAAGTGGTCAGATGTGGACAGTGTACGGGGAAGTACGACGGCAACGCCAACGAGGTAGTCACCCACGACGGGAACCAGTTCCTCGACGAGGACCAGATCGAGGCGGGGTGGCTGCTAACGTGCGTCGCGTATCCCAGAGGCAATTTCGAACTCGAAATTGCCCATCCAGACGAAGAGTGATCCATCTCATACGTGACTGGGTTATTACCCGAGAATCCACCACTCACCGTGTCAGAACCGATTCTATTCGAGGGAGAAGCTCTGATTCTCTGTGTGTGTTCTCGCTGTGGACCTGTACAGCTACCACCGCAAAAACGGCGGTGAGCAGTTATCCGATTTCGAGTTCGCCACCGTCTTCTCCATCTTCCGGCCATTTGAGTTCGAACTCGATGCTCAACTCTTTCGGCCCGTTGGTCGGTCCTTCGCGTTCGGCTTTCACCTCGAACGTCGGCTGAGGAGGAGGAGCGAGAGTCACGGAGTCCCCATCTGCCTGAAGCGTAACCGCATCACCAGCGTTGAGCTTATCGACGACAGTCTGAAGATACGATGCGATTTCTTCCCGGCTCATGCGCTGCTCTGATTTAAACAGGACTTCCTCTGGCATACAGCGAGTGATTACGTGACGAGGGTTATTAAGCAGATGTGGCGACCTTCTATCTTCGAGGTACTCAATCCTCAGTCCCAGCTTCTTGTTGTCCAGTAACCTCGTCAGGCGTGAGCCGGAAGAATCGGAAATCTAGCGTAAGCGGATGACTGTCATACACGTCCACGAACGGAATTCTCACTCGCTGCATCGCCTCGGTAACGTCGGGGTCAAGTGCTGATTTCGTGATTTCGTCCAGTCTACCGGTTGCGATGACGCTTCGCCAGCCACGGTCGGTTTCGTCGTACGTAACGAATGCAATCTCCCTGTCTTCATCGAGGATATCTCTCTTTCCGGCATCCTCGGGACCGACGGCAAGCCGGAAATAGAAATTCCCAGTATCTGGGTCGTATCCATACGAAATTGGCCGGGTGTACGGGGGGCCATCGCTCGGTGGAGTGAACGAAATGACGCCGGTCCCACCACTACCTAAGAATTCGTCCTGTTCTTCCTTACTCATCCGTACCGAGCGGATATCTTCCATACGAATATTTTCGAGGTCGGTCGTCAAAAGTAGTGTCTCCAGTTCGGTGCTCACGTCTCAATCCATATCTTTTCCCGGCAGTTGATGACGATCAGACGCTATTGGGCGACGGAACTGTTGGCAGGACCTCCCCGATAACCCCCAAGTGTGGCGAGAGTGAATACCCGGTAATGAGCGACCTCCCACACAGCCGTTCAGCCGAAGATGTCCTGGCGGATTTCGATGCCTCTGCCGAGGGACTGACTTCGGGGGAGGTCAGACAACGGCTCGCGGAGTATGGCGAGAACGAGGTCGTCCAGGCTAGCGAACGAACGCTGCTATCGATCTTCCTTGTGCAGTTTAACAGCGTGCTCATCTGGGTGCTGCTGGCAGCGGCCGTGCTGTCGGCCTTGGCCGGCCACGCCATCGACGCCGTACTCATCACCGTCATCGTCGTCGTTAACGGAATCTTCGGATTCGTCCAGGATTACCGCGCCGAACAGAGCCTCGAAGCGCTCCGTGAATTGACTGCGCCGACGGCGACCGTCCGACGGGACGGAACGACTGTCGAGGTCGCTGCGACCGAACTCGTACCCGGTGACGTAATCGAACTGGAAAGTGGCGATGTTGTTCCCGCCGATGGACGGCTGCTCGAAGATGTTGACCTCGAAGTTGATGAGGCGGCGCTCACCGGTGAGAGTGCACCGGTCTCGAAGTCGCCGGAGCCTGTCGATCCCGATACACCGCTCGCCGAGCGCGAGAACATGGTGTTCAAAAGCACGAACGTCACGCGTGGCAGAGGAGTCGCTGTCGTCACTGCGACGGGGATGGACACCGAAGTCGGGTCGATCGCACGGGAGCTTGCGGCCACCGAGGAGACACGGACGCCGCTCCAGGGGGAACTGGACGAACTCGGCCGCCGGCTCGGCATCGGCGTGTCCGTACTGGCCGCGCTCGTGATCCCGCTGTTGTTGATGCGGGACACGCCACTCGTCGAAGCAGGGCTCACCGCGGTGTCGCTGGCGGTCGCCGCCATTCCCGAGGGGCTGCCGGCTGTGGTGACATTAACCCTCGCGCTCGGGGTGCGGACGATGGCGGACGAGAACGCGCTCGTTCGACGTTTGCCGGCGGTCGAAGCGCTCGGCTCGGTGGACGTCATCTGTACCGACAAGACTGGAACGCTCACCGAGGGACAGATGACCGTCAGCAGGGTGTGGGTGAACGACTCGGTCGTCGAACTCGACGAAACTGGCGTTGAACCACCGTCCGACCGCATCGACCTGTTGTTACGTGCTGGGGTACTCTGCAACGACGCCACCGCCGATACAGGTGATCCGACCGAGCAGGCGCTGGTCGAGGCCGCCGAGAATCACAGGATCGACGTCGAAGCACTCCGCAAAGAGCACCCCCGAACCGACGAGATTCCGTTCTCCTCTGAGCAGAAGTGGATGGGAACCGTCCACGGCGACGTGGGGTACGTCAAGGGCGCCCCGGGGGTCGTCCTGTCGAAGTGTTCTCGCGTGCTCACCGACGACGGACCGGCCGACCTCACCTCGGAAGGAGCCGACCGCGTCCACGACCAGGTCCGGACGTTCGCTGACGACGCCCTTCGTGTACTCGCGGTCGCCTACACGGAAAACCCAGAGACGCTCTTGTGAAGTACATTGTTGGTGAGTCAGAGAACTTCTCGGATAATCTGTTTCAGTGCTTCTCGTCCCGGTTTGCGGAGGACTCGTCGCCGAAGTTGGAACGGTCTGAGATACGCTGTCAGTTTGTCTTTTGAGACACCTCGGTGCGGCGAGAGCCACCGTCGCGCCAGCGACGCGTGGCTCTCGCACGTGTTCACGTGTGCGTCTTCATCAACGTACTCGCCGTCACCGTGAATTACTGATTCTCGGTGGAAGCTCTCGTCATCGTCGAGTGGATCGTAGGCCCGAAATCCGTCCGTGTAGACGGTCAGCGACTCCTTCTCGTGGTTGTCGAGAAGGAGTCGCACGGTCGCTTCATCGGTGGATTTCGCTGGGACGACGTATCGCTGACCGCTGCCGCGATCAACGAGCGTGAACACTGGCGGTTTGTCTCCCTCATACGTTCCTCGTCCGCGTTTCGAGAGAGCACGCGAGCGCGACTCTTGGTCGCGCTCGCGGCCTTTCTTCCCAGCAGAGACGTAGAACTCGTCAATCTCGACCGGGCCAACGAGGTTGATGGCTGGCGCGTCGAGCGTTCTGGCGAACTGCTCGACGCGCCGGCGAAGCGAGCGATACGAAACGTCAATTTCAGCGTCTAGCTGGCGGATACTCGTATTGAACCGGAGGAACGAGTAGAACGCGAATAACAGCTTGTCAAGGCCGATCTTCGCGTGCGCGAAGATCGTGCCGGTCTTGTCGTTGAACGTGCGGTCGCAATCCTTACAGAGATACCGTTGATACTCTCGATAGCTGCCGTGTTTGATCACCGATTCAGACCGGCAGCGCGGGCAACAGAGGCCCTCGCGCCAGCGAACCTGCTCCAGCAGGTTCGCGGCGCTCTCCTCTGAACTCAGCAATTCAAATGGGAACATTGCGTCCGGGTGACGCGTTCGCGTCACCCTTGCCCGCTACGCTTTCACAGCGACAGCTCTACCCGACCAACAATCTGCTTCGGAAGAGCGAAATCATAACTCCGCGCTGTCACTGACTCAGGACAGGCACCATCGCTGGAGAGACCATATCCCATTCGAGGTCTGCAGGATTATACCATACCGAGCGGTCATCAAAGACGTTACTCACAGTCTTCATCACTGCTTACAGCAGCTTCGCTTCGATGTACCGGTCGATATTCTCATCGTCGTCAAGTTCAGCAAGCGTGTCCAGCGCCCCTTCCATCGAGTCGAGGTCCTCGGCGGTGAAGTCGTCCTGCTGGGCTACCCGCCCCAGACTCACGAGGAGTTTGATCTTGCTCACGTCCGTATCTAGACCCATCACTTTCGTCACGACGTTCTCGTCGTCGGGACCGTCGAGACGGACGAACGCCGGCGGGACCGCCGCGTGTAAGACTGCGGAGACGTGGAGGTCCGCATCAGTGGCATCGGCCGGGATATCGCTGAGCATCTGACCCACAAGGTCGGCGTCGTCGTCAGCTTCGGCGTCCACGACATTACGGACGAATGCCCCCGTATTGACCCGCCGGAGGTCACGCTCCTCGTCGACCGTGACGCGGATCAGTCGCAAGTCTTCGTTGGGGAACGAGCGAGCGATGTCGTCGCGGTGGAGACAGACATCGGCGCCGTACTCGCCTACGTCGAGGGCAGCGAACGGGTCCGCGAGGTCGAGGTCGTCAACCGCTTCCTGTTCGAGGTCTTCGCCGTCGAGAAGATACGCGTCGGGGGATCCTGTTAGTTCCTCTGTGGGGTCGTACGGATGGTCTCGAAGCACGAGCATGATGTGGCCAGTGTCAAACTCTGTTACGCGCCACGCCGGCGTTTGACGCACGCGATCGGGCCCGCCGAACTGTTCGGCGACCGACTCGGAGACGACTGTTATCCACGAGAGTTCGTCGACGTGGGCCGGAATCGGGCGACCATCCGGCACGACGCTCTCGTAGCCGCCGTGTCCATCGGTGATAGAACTCCAGACGTACTCTGGGTCGACGAGAGGGACGAGTGCGCCGACCAGGTCCACGAGTTCCTCGATTCTGGTGTGATACACGGTGTCTTCGTGTAGACTCCCATCTATCTCGGTCGTCTGAAAACTAATACTCGCACGCCCCCACTGCGCTTCGAGTTCGTTCTCTGGTGTGGTGAATCCGACGCGAAGCGTCATCCCGGCCTCGGTCCAGAAAGTTAGCTGCCCGCTCTCTGCCTGGTCGAGGGTCTCCAGCGCGTTTTCTGTGGCATCGTTCGTCCGAGACTCGGTGCCAACTTTGTATCTCGCGACCTGGCCTGTCCGACCGTCGTGCGTGGTCGTCAGACCCTGTTCAAGACACCGTTCGTGGAGTGCTCTGACGTTGGGCGTCTCGTCGGTCACGAACCCGATATGGTATGGTACGTCCATGTTATCCGATAGTCGATGTCTCGTCTGGGGAGACGAACCTGAGGTCACTGTCGGGATCGAACCCGTCGGCGAAGTCCGCATCTTCGATTGCTCTCGAGATAATATCGTTCGAGCGAGGGTTTTCCGTCGGCGTCACAATGACCATTTCGTCTCGATTTCGGGAGACCACGTTGAATTTGTTACGGAGGTCATCGTATAAGTTCTCGCGATAATCGCCCACTGGTGGGACGCTGTCATAGTCCTGATTCTTTGATTCCACACCGATGGTCCTCCCATCCGTGGATTCGATGTCAATGTCTACTTCGGATTCTCGACGCCCCTCACCCGGTATGGTCGCACTCATTCCATCATCGCCATCGACCGACATATCTTTCACAACCACGTTGTCGTTGTTATCCATCAGGTCAGTGGTAATGTCGACCTCTTGATCGAGCCCTTTTAATTGCGTGTCACTATTGACCCCGTTCTTGATCGCACTGTCTAGTCCGCCGACCTCGGACTCTGCAATCTGGTCGATGTCCTTCTGTACGTCGGCGACGTCACGCGTGGCGATGTCGGAGTTACGGTAACTATCGTAGGATGTCAGGAGGTCGTCGACCTCGCTGTCGGTGAGGACGCTGTGTTTCCGACTGCCGAGGTCCGTCGCACCGTTGGTAACTCTGACGCCGTCGGCGCCGAGGTCGTTGACCATGTCCACCGCGGCCTGTTGGCTGTCTCCGTCCAGTGTTTCGACCGCGTCGACAGCGTCACTGAAGTCTTCCTCGACATCGATGTCGGGATCGTTACTCGCTTTCGCGAGTCCGGCCCGGAAATCGGCTTTATCGTCGTCAGACAGGCAACTCCCACTCGCGAGTGCCGCCATAGAGCGAGACGGTGCGTTCACCGAATAGTAGGCCTCGTCAGTCAGCGATCCGGCACCACCGAGACTCGACCGCCCGGGGCCACACCCGAGAGACATGATGTCGTCGAAGGTGTCGCTGTCCGTCCGCGCCGCGAGTTTGGTTGCGTCGTCACCGTTGCGGGCCAGCATGTCGTCGAACTCCTGCTTCCCGTCCGAATCTAGCCCGTCGTACCGTCGCAACGCCGTCCCGAGTTCGTCACCGTCGACCTCGCCGCTATCGTACGCTCTGGTGAACCGCCACTGCGTGTTGGGGTCCATCTCCAGCAGCACGTCGGCGGCCTCGCGGTCGCCGTCGGCGAGGTCGTTCAGCGCCCGACGGCCCTTCGGCCCGGTGTTCTCGAAGAGGTCCGCGGCTTTCAGCGACGCATCGTCGACGTCGGTGTTGCCCAGGTAGTCCGACCCGTCGCTGTCGAGGCGGTCGAACTGCTCGGTGGTCCGCTGGCGCCGCGGCCCGGGCATGTCGTTTAATTTTGCGCTCATGCGCCCGGTCGGCACGTCGGCGTCGGGGACCGCATCGTCGACCTTTCCGGCCCGTCGCAGCGCCGTCGGCTTGATCCCGTTTGGCACCCGACTCGGGACCGCCGAATCGGCGGCGTCGACCAGCCGTCTGAGTTTCGAGGAGCTACGCAGCCCCTTCTGGAGGACACTTCCACTGCCGCCCGAGGCGGCCTTAGCTGCGACCGTTCCAGTCGGTCAGTGCGTGCGACGTTGAGTGTCCAAAGAAACACCAGTCACAGCAGCCGCTCTCGGATGTACTGGTCGACGTTCTCGGTGTCGTCGAGTTCGGCGAGCGTGTCCAGCGCCCCTTCCATCGAGTCGAGGTCCTCGGCGGTGAAGTCGTCCTGCTGAGCGACGCGGCCGAGGCTCACGAGGAGTTTTATCTTGCTCACGGTAGTGTCGAGCTCCATCACCTTCGTCACGACGTTCTCGTCGTCGGGGTCGTTCAGTCGAACGAACGACGGCGGAATTACGTCACGGAGCAGGGCCGAAACGTATAGGTCCTCGTCAGTAGCGTCGGCAGGAACGTCAGCAAGCATCCGCTTGACTACTGAGCGGCGGTCGTTTGAATTGGCCACGACAACGTTTCGGACGAATCTATCGGAGTCGACGCGGCGCAAATCGCGGTTCTCGTCGACGCGAACACGGACCAGTTCCAGAATTTCGTTCGGGAACTCCGTGCTGATGTCGTCACGGTGGACGCATACATCTGCACCGTAGCCACCGACGGCGAGTGCTGCGAAGGGGTCGGCGAGGGGTACTGAGGGGGACTCGGTATCGTCACTCACCTGTCTGTCCCCTCTAACAGATGCCGATCGACCGGATGGTCGCGACCAAGATCTGCCCACGGCGCTCGTGTGCGAACAAGCAGTATGCTGCCAGTCTCAAGTTCCTCAACGTGCCAGGCGGGAGCGCTCATCACGTGGTCACGACCGCCGAAGTCGTTGATGAGCGACGACGAGTAGATACCGAACCACGGAATCCGCTCGAGTTCGAACTCGGCCGCCATCGGAATGACGTCAGTCGGGTCCGGGCCGATCTCTGGCTCCGGGTTCGGTGACATGACGTAGTACGGCTCATATTCGACGGCCAGCGCGCGAACAAGTTCGAGTACGGCACCAGTCAACCCCTGATACTCGCCCGCATCGTCATCTGGAACGAACATCTGTCTCCGCATAGAGATGTCCAAAAAACACTTCGGCATAGCATCGTAGATGAATCCGACAGAGACACGGCCTGGCCCGTCCTGCCAGTATAAATCGAACGCGCCTGACTCATCGACGGAGAAATCCGCCGGTCCAACTGTCTTGTCCGGCGGACCGAGTTCGAAGCCGTCTATCGACCTGCATATTTCCAGTGTCTGTCTGACAAGCTCTTTGGACCGCCACGGCTCGGTCCGATAGAATCCGAACCATATTCGAGACATGTTAGTCGCCTTCGCTAAATCGTTCGAACCTAATTTCAATTCCGAAGTCTGACTCCACTTCAGTTGCGACGTCTCCGAGCGTGGATATCTCGTCGGTGTCCAGTGTTCCAGTGTTAATCCTGCTGCTGGTCCGAAGCTTGTCCAGCACGTCGTCAGAGAACGCACGGTCTGGGCCCCGACTGACGGTGATCGTGATACTCCCGCCGTCCCCGTGCGCCGCAATCGTGTTCAATTTCTTCCAGAGATCGGAGATATCCTCCGCCCGCCGTCGATACGCGAAGTCCGCCTCAGCGAACGGCTCGAAGTCGGTTTTCTTGATTTCGGTACTCGACCCCCCGTCGACGTTGACGTCGATGTCGGTCTCCTCGAAGAGGTCGGTGTCCGGATCGAGGTCAGTCTCGCTCTCCACGTCATCTATGTCGCTTTGGTCGAGCTCGATATCGTCCTCGAGGTGGAGGTTGTTCGGGTCGACACCGTCGTCTAGTTTTTCCGTTGCATCCTGAGCTGCACCGTCAACTCCTCTGAAGTTCTTTGCGTTGCCACCGCCAGTTCGTTCTCGAATCATACTGTCTAGACCATCGACACCCCCATCCTTGGCATTTGCAAGCTGGTCGAGATCGTCCTGGACGTCTCGCGGACTCCGGGCGCCATCGAACTCTGCACGCCGGTAGCTGTCGTATGAGACGATGAGATCTCCGACCTCACCATCGGAGAGCCCGTCGACGCTGTCACTCAATGCATCGGCGTCGTTGACGGTGCTGACCCCCGTGTCACCCATCCCATCGATCAGGTCGGTCGCTGCGTCCTGTCCGTCCCCGTCGAGCTCGCTAATCGACTGTCTGACATCGTTTACATCGTCGGCATCGAGGTCCCCGTCGACGTTCGTGAGCGCATCTTGCAGGTCATTTTCGACGTCGTCGGGGAGGTCCGGACAGCTTCCACCGCTCTGTGCGAGCGTCGATGGCGACGCTTCGACCGAGTGGTATCGGTCGGTCCGGAACGAGCCCGCCCCTCCGAGCGACGGTGCACCGCGAGCCCCACAAGGAGAGATGACGGCGTCGAACGTGTCCGAGTCCGTGCGGCCTGCGAAGTCGGCCGCGTCGTCCCCGTTGCGTGCCAGCAGATCGTCGAACTCGTCCTTCCCATCGCTATCCAACTCATCGTACCGCTTGAGCGCCGTCCCGAGTTCGTCGCTGTCGAGGTCGCCGCTCTCGTAGGCCCGCCGGAACTGCCACTGCGTCGTCCCGACATCCTCGGGCACGACCACGCGGCTCCGGCCGTCGGGACGCTCGAGTACGAAGTCGGAGTTGCCGCTACGGTGCCGGGCTTTACTCCTAGCCAGGTATCGCTACGGTTCCAGTAAGTAGTCCTCTACTCCCGTACTCAGTAGATTGCCGCTGGGTCAAACGTATGGCGTCCCCACTCGTCGGTCGTCACCGACAGGTTGTACCAGAAATCGTCCCACTCGTAGCACTCTCGTTTAATTTCCGCCGGTGAAACCGCTTCGTCAAGCTTCCCGAGAAACGTCCCGAGTCGCTCTCTGTTTACTCGCGCAGGCTCGCTACCTCCCATCCAGACATCACTATGGAGATTTACGGATATCACAGTCTTGTATTCTGTATCGACGGGATCAGATTCTTTGCTCCGGTAGTGAGTAACGCTGCATTCCATTGGTGCTGGAAGGACCCCATCTGGTCGAGGCTCACCTTTCATGTACTGAATGCAATCCTGCCTATCGACGAGTTTGTCACCCTGTCTTAATCGAAGTTTTATCCGCGCCCATCTGATACGAATATCTGTTAAATATGAAACGCCGTTCCCTTCACTTTTAGTCGCCGCTGCGACATCCGGCGGTGATATCTCCTCGCCAGTTAACACTATCTCGTTTCTATCTCTCGGGTTTCGGTCCTGGCCAACATCTACAAGCCTTCGGTCTTCGTCGTGAATCTCAACTTCTGTCTGGATTTCAGTCGGGATGATGAGGTCTCCAAACGCTTCGAATAGCTGTTGATAGCGACGGATACATTCCTCGGTAACCTCCGACAATGTCGTGGCACGCGACGGGACGACGAAGTCCCATGCGGCGGCGCACTCAATCGAGACGCCAACTTTTGACTCGGTATTCTCTGTCATACAGTAACCGTACGAGTAGTCCCGTCGTTTGCGACTATGCGAATCTCCTTGGCATGAACTGTCCCACCATACGAATCGATGGCACTATTAACCGCCATTTCAGCGCTATCAAGTTCACTCTTCGGTTCTGTAGTGCGGACTTCTAGGACGCTTTGATCCTCACTGACTGTAGAGCCTGCCTCGTCGAATTTTTTGTTAACCGACTCAAGTTGCCTTTTTACCCAGTCATCATTGAATTCACCGTCTCCCAGCCTCGTCTTCACCTCGACGTAGTCCGTTCCGGTGTATTGGTTGTCGACTTTCAGGTCGTACGCACCGTCCACTGGCTCCAGTTCAACCTCACTCCCTTCCTGATCAGCGTATCTAAAGGCGCTGGCCGTCTCGCCGTTCTGACTAGGGATCTTAGCAGGTTGGTCGGAGGTTTCGTCCATCAGCTTTTCGGGGTTGGTTATAGAGTCTCTGTTCTTCGCTTCGGCAACGTCATCGATGTGTTGGTTGACGGCGTCATCATCGATATTATCCCGCCTGTGAGCACGGGTCATCTTCGTTCGCCATTTGTCGATACTGTTGAAGTCAGCCTCAGCGTAGGCGTCATTGTTACCGATGTCGAAGAACCGCTCTCTCCGACTGCTGTCCATCTGGTCGACGAATCTGATTCCGTCTGCACCGGTGTCACCGAAGAGCCGTTTCAGACCGTCCTGCCGGTAGCCAGATTGGACACTCTCGACTTTATTTATCACATTGGTACGGCTAATATCGCTGTTCTCTCGCGCTGCTTCGCTGACACTGCTGTAGAAGCGCCCTTCCTCTGCATCAGTGAGTCCGTCGCTACAGCCAGCGGTAGCCAGCGTTTCCAATTCCGGCGAGTCGACGGCATGATATCGGTCACCGTGCAGGTCTGCAGGGGCACCGACTGACGATGTACGGCCACAATTCAAGCCCAAGAACCGGCGAGTCTGGTCCGAATCTAGACCTGCAACGAACCAGACGCCATCATCACCTGCGGCATCCACCAGCTCGTCGAACTCTTGCTTCCCGTTGCTATCCAACTCATCGTACCGCTTGAGCGCCGTCGCGAGTTCGTCACTATCGACGGAATCGCTGTCGTAGGCCCGGGCGAAATCGCTCCGGGTACGGCCATTCATCTCGACCCGGGTCAGAGCATCAATTTCGTCCTGGTCCATTTGCCGGACGGCACGGGCAACGGCTGGATCGTTTTCTGTAAGCAGTGTACCGAGGCGTCGCTGTTGGGCTGGGTCCAACTCCGCCATGTCAACGTCTGTCCGACGGATTGTGTGCCGGATGCGGACTGTATCAATTGCTGTTCTAGCGGGTTTGAGGACACGGCGAGCGCCGTCGTCTGTGAAAAGCTACCGCAGTCACAGAAGCTTTTGTTCGATGTACTGGTCGATACCGTCCTGGTCGTCCATCTCACCAAGCTCGTCCAGTATCCCCTCGATAGTACTCATAACATCGTCGGAGACGTCTGCCGAGCGCGCAGTTCGGGCCAGACTCACCAGCAGGTCGAACTTGCTGGTCACGATGTCCAACGCCATGGTCTTCGAGACGACCGACTCGTCTTCGGGACCGTCCAACTGGACGAACGCCGGCGGAATCGACCCTTCGATGAGCGCCGACAGCCGCTCGTCGTCTTGGTCAACACCGGCCGGTAGCTCGCCGATCGGGCCGTCGTTGATGAGCCGCCTGACGAACGAGTCGTCGTCTATACGACGGAGGTTGTCAGACTCGTCCCGATAGACCCGCTCCAGCGTCAGCGCTTCGTTGGTGAACTCCGGGGCGAGATCGTCCGTCGTAATGACTGCATCCGTCCCGTACTCATCCGGGTCGAGCGCGGTGAACGGGTCCGAGAGACCACGTTCCTCGTCGGCATCCCCACGCTTCAGGTCCCTCCGCTCTGAGTCGGTGAATGGGGGGTTCTGCCAGGGGCCGTCAGCAGTCATGGCCAAGACGTGTCCACTGTCCAGTTCCGCATACCGCCACGGTTCCCCGCCGTACAGCCCATCGAAACCGCCTAGCTCTTCCAGCAGTGACCTAGAATAGACAGCCAGTTGCGGGACCTGATCAATGTGGTCGGCGAACGGCATGCCCGTCGGTGCGATTGCGTTATGGCTCCCAGTTTTGAACAGTGACACGTATTCCGCGTCATATGCAGAGGCTAATTCACAAGCGAGATTGATGATAGCGGCCACGAATTCGGCGTGGTTCTGACTGTTCGACCAGTTCGACGGAAAGAGGATATCCGAGAGTCCCACGGATAGAACGCGTTCGTACGGCGCTCTATCCGAGGAGACATCGAACATGAACGAAACGGTCGTCTTGTCGTAATTGCCGTTGAAATACGGCCAGTCATCATCATCCGGTTCCTGATCTCTGTCAATGTCGAAGCCAGCCGCTTCAGCCGCGTCGAAGCCGGTCGAAACGATGTCACCGGCAAACTCGGGAACGTGGACCGTGAGGTGGCGAGGTGACATTGTTATATGTCACCATAGCTAGTTACTTCAACTGTTACGTCTTTCGATATCCCCAGCTCATCTGCCAGCGTCGTTTCGATGTCGTTTTCCAGTCTGTTGCTCAGAACCTCTCGGGACGATGAGCTACTGCTCCCGCCGAGACGGTTAGCCTCCACGTCGATATAGTCTTGATCCATGGCCACGACGATTTCATCTTCGCCTGCGACTGCGTGGGTCCGTAGCTTCTTTTTCAAGCCGTTCCAGTTGTCTATTCTGAAGAATTCAGCGCTGTCCGGATCGAGGTTTTTGGATTCGATTGCCGGGTCCTCAAGCGTCCGGCCGTTGATTTCTACCTCAGTGTTCACCTTCGCATCGATGTCACTACTTGAGCCACCTCTGGCACTATCAACATTCTTGAACGCATCACTGTTTTCGACATCGTCGGCAATGTCCTGACTGTACTCATCGGCGATATCATCTGCAGAGAGGTCTTTTTCGAGTGCGACATCGCCATCGTTGGCATCGATCTCGGCCCGGTCATCGAGTGCTCTTCCGACATATCCTTCACCGGAAAGACCTTTGAACCCCTTTTTATTACCCTGAATATCTCTCACAATTTCGTCAATCTCGTCGAAACCGTCACGACCTTGCAGATCGTCCAGCAAACCTTCCAGTTCGTCGGCGCTGGTGATTGGCCCGCTATCGACGTCCACTCCCGCATTTAATGCAGAAAGATATTTGCTCTTCTCACTACCCGACAGTCCCAACTTGTCGGGGAGACAGCCATTGTCGCTCTGCAGGGACGGCGACGGTGTTGCAACCGAGTGATACCTATCGGACCGCAGCGAGCCAGCAGCACCGAGAGATGGTGCACTGCTAAGGCCACATCCTCTAAACGTCGAGTCGAACGTGTCCGAGTCCGTGCGGCCTGCAAACTCTGCCGCGTCGTCACCGTTGCGCGCCAGCAGGTCGTCGAACTCTCGCTTCCCATCGCTATCCAGACTGTCGTACCGCTTGAGCGCCGTCGCCATCTCGTCGCTGTCGATAGAATCGCTCTCGTAGGCCTCAGTAAAGCGCCGCTGGGTGGCGGCGTCGTCCATCTGGAGGAGCGCGTCGGCGGCGTCCTGTTCGCTTTCCGCCAGATCGTTGAGCGCGCGACGCCCACTGGGACCGGTGTTCTCGAAGAGATCGGTGGCCTCGTGTGAGTATCGTTACCGTCGAAGTAGTCCTTCATTGACCAATCGAACTGGTCGTTATTCGTTCCGCCAATTATTCGTTGGAGCCACTTTCTTCCATTTCGTTCAGCATCTCCTCCAGTCTCCTTCGGGCATAGGCTGCTTCTTTGAAAAATTGGCGCTTCCCAATATCATGCTTCCCTCGTAGTTCTGGGTCATCGCAGTAAACATCACATGCAAAGAATAACGGTTCGAGTACTTCGTATGGCTCGTCTGGAGCAACATCGTGGTAATCCTCCTTGAACTCAGTCAGATACGTATGCATGAATTCTGACGCTTCTATTTCTCCATCTGTGTAGGAGCGTATAAGATCTAAATACTTGTTGGCTCTCTGAACAGCTTTCATAGTCATCCCCCTCCAATAACTCCCGTGTTTCGTATATTCTTCCTTTGTCCCTGAGTCAATTTGAATCCAGTGAGGAACTCCCCGTCGTCGATGATGATATCATTTCCAGTGTTTGGATTGTATATGTGTGTGACACTTTGGTCACCTTCTAATCGAGTGTATCGACCTTCGATTCGTTCCGTATTTGGATTAACCGCATGCTCAGCGATTGCCTCTCTGAACGCTTCCTGATTTTCTGGGTTGTTGTTACCGGTCACGCCGAAGTCATCAGCATGTTTGTATTTGCGCTCAATTTGGCCGTCTGGGAGGTCTATCTCCCCGACTTGATCCATCCTCCGCAGCGTATCCGTCCCAACAGAGCCTGATTCGTCGTATTGTCTGATCAGCGCTCGTGAGAAGCGATCGTCTCTGTTGATGACATCAGTGACATCACAACCCTCGTCGGTGGCGAGCTGTTTCGTGTCTCCGAGGAGGTCGGCTGCCCGGTCATCGCTTATTTCGCCTCGTTGGACGCCTCCCAATAGATTGTTTCGGAAGGTGGTGGCGTCATTGGAACTGACTGAATCAGTTTGTTTGAGTCCATGCCAGGCCTCAGTGAAACTGTCACAGGGACTGTTACAGACCTGCTCATCGAGGAGTGAGACGCCATCGTCACCGCCACGCATCACCATCGCATCGGCCGTTCGTTTTTCGTTCGCGTCCAACTCGTCGTACCGCTTGAGAGCCGTCGCCATTTCGTCACTGTCCAGTTCGCCGTTATCGTAGGCCCGGGTAAACCGCCACTGGGTAGCGGCGTCGTCCATCCGCAGCAGCACGTCGCGGCGTCAGGGTTGCTGTCGGTCAGGTCGTTGAGCGCTTCCCGCCCACTTGGACCAGTATTTTTGAAGTAGTCGGTCGCTTCGCTCGCGGGATTGTACTGCCCATCGACATCGTCGAAGTGGTTTTTCGTCGAACTGGTTCGAGACGCGCTGGCGGCGAGCGCCGGGCATCCCGTCGAATTTATCCGTGATCTGTCGGGTATAGAAGTCTGCGCAGCTTTCGGCAACTTTCTGGAGGAGGAATTGTTTTTATCAATTCCCATGTACACTTTTTTGAATACTGTCGAGTCGACGCCCAAACCCAGATATAACTCAAAATGCAGCAGATGGCTCTATGCAGTTCCTATTTCATTTCTGATGCTGGTTGTATCCTCCAGCCATCTTGACTATCTTTGACAAATTTTGTTTCATTTTCAGGGTAAATCACTCTCACAGTGGTTCCGTTGTCGTATTTGTCATCCGGTAACCCCTTACCAAGGTATAGTTGTACCTTCTCGTCAGGCGAACTGCCTCGTGTTGAGGTAGCGAGAGGATTCATTTTTTCCTCAATGTACTCCAGTCGGATATCAACCCCGTCAGAATCCATCCATTGGAAATTTTCAAGTACCCACTCGATTGCGTGCTGCTCCTGCAGTGAAGGACACGCGGGGATCTCCTGTTCTAATGTCTGTCGCCCGTTCGAAGATTCGAACATCAGTAATTCTATTTCAGCCGGCGCGATATTATCATACAATCTAAATATCGCAGTTTCCAGCCGTTTGTAATCGATTTTCGCGAGTGGTGTAGTTTCCGGTTGAGAGGTGCTGCCCCCCTCCTTCAGGAGCCAGTGACCCGAATGGCCGATGATACTCACTTTTTGTACTCGGGTAGGTCTGTGAGTACTTGCTTGACCAATTTTGAGTTCAAGAGGTACAAACGGCCCATGTAAATCTTTTTTGTTTTCACTTTTGATTAGCGCACTCCTGTCCGATTCGGGGAGATAATGGACACCATTTGATAGAGTAACACGCGTGCTTTCTGCTATTCTGACCCAACCCAAGCGACGCGTTTCGACGCTTTCAACGGTCTTCCTGATTGTCTCCACGATCTCCTCGGTACCCAGTCCGTCTGAGTCTGTTAGTTTCCGTTCACAATTCCCATTCTGGTCAGAACTAACTATTCCAAATTCAACTGCAGTCGGACGGACAAGATATCTGAACGAATCCAACACCTTTCTAGTCGTACTTATCAGACGGTCGGACTGTCGTTCAGTCTGTAGGTGCCCAATCGGTGCCTCAAATGTTATATCGAAGAGAGAACTGTCGTACGTAATATAGTCGTAGTCTTTAGTTCCCATTGTTTACCTCGTTATACGCCTTGCGGACGGAGAACTTTCCGTTGTCGACGGCTTCGCCGTTATCATTGATTATCTTTACTGTCATGCCAGGGTTATCCCAACCGGATAAGCTCTTAGGCAATCTATTGATGTCTTCGCCATTCCGCTTTGCTCTGATTAGCTCTTTGAAAGATTCTTTCGGTGTGTCAGTGCCCGTAGTAGTCGGGTTGAAGTCGTCAGGGATTTTCCCCTCAGCACCTATTTCAACGACTCGGTTGTGGTCTTTCGAGATTCCGTCGAATGAGCCATCGGCCTTGTGTATTCTGTCCTTCAATTCCAACCCACCTTTGAGGTCACCTTTGACATTCTTTTGTTCCACATACAGTGGTTTAGAGCTGCTTCCCCTGTTAACAAGCAAATCCGGCTCTCCCTGTCCACTAGTTGCTGGCTCTACAGTCACATCGCCGTACTCCTCTGCATAGTATTTTGTTCGACTAGCTTCGAATTTTTGACCGCGAATCTGGCTAGCTGTTGGGTCTTCAATCGTTTCTTCTACGAGCCCTTCCGAATTCTTTATATCTATATTGTCACTGCCTTTTAACTTCTGTATACCACGGACATCCTTTGCATATTGGGCGATACCCTCCGATTGAACGGGAGAGTCTGAATCACCAGACTTCCGAGCAAGCCCGTTTCGCCATTTTGCCATATCGGCGCCTTGCAGATCAGCCTGAATGAACGACTGCAACGCATCTCCCTTTGCTTTGCCTAACTCGTCAATAATCCTGGCACCATCTGCCCCAGTCTCATCAACCAGATCCTTCGCTCGCTCTGCATCTTTTGTATTCAGTTTATTAATCCGATCGTCTACCCGAGTAATCATCGCCGAATCCACACTGTCGTCAGCCAGTAGATCGGCTTTCGTCCGGTCGTACCCGTCGATACCCCCGTCAGCCACCACTCGCTGGACGGTATTGTCGTCGGCTTCGGCGAGGAATTCCGTACCATCGTCGCCCGTATCAGCAATTAGCTCGTCAGCCGCATCCTGCTCTCGGCTATCCAGCTCGTCGTACCGCTTGAGCGCCGTCGCCATCTCGTCGCTGCCGAGGTCGCCGCTCTCGTATGCGCGGGCGAAGGCCCGCTGTGTGGCGGGCACGTCGTCCATCGCGACGAACGTTTCCAGCGCTCGTTGGTCCCCGGAGCTATGCAGATCCAACATCAGCTCCCGTCCAGAATCGCCAGTTCGTCGCATCGACCGACTAACTCGTTCGGTTCGGGATGGGCCTGTAGCGCGCTCTGGGACCGATTCGATGAGTCGTGTCCATCGTGGTGAGTTCAGCCGCTGTGCATGGCGCACACGCTCGGGTATCGCCACCCGGCCGAGTGCGCGTCGGGTTCCTGCTGGCTTGATATCAGTGTCTTTCGAAATGGTTGATGCCATCTTAACTGACCGATGGAATGTCCAGCCTCTCGCTGTCGTTCCAGCATCGCCAACTGTGTCAGTTACCTTCCGCAATTTTGCGGCTTTCGAGACCGTTGAGCCACCACCGGTTGCGAGGCCAATACTGACCTCAGAGCCAGCGGTACCGGTGCCGTATCCCACCAACCAACTTTGACCATAGAGTTTGTAGTTTTCTGTCTCGGTACTCCGGTCGAACGGGTTCTGCCGATCCTGAAGATTCCTGGCTGCAGAGGGAAGGGTCTCAGGCGCTCTCAGCGCTGCGTCAGGAAGCTTTTCGAGATCTCCGAGCCAGGTGACAGCCGTCCACGGATGTGAGAGGAAGTAGGATATATCAAGTGCTGATTGCTGAATACCCCATACCCCTCCGCTTCGGTATGCTATTCCCGAGATCACGCGATCTTCGGTCACCTCGCCAGTAGCCGGATGATCAGCAGCGGTCTTGGCAAGCTCGGGAATTGCCCCCGGAGAAGTGTAGTCACTAGATCGCCTGTTCCTGTTGCTATCAATTGCTGTAACAGTTACCGGAGAGGTTTCGAAGAACTGACCAAGTTCCTGAAGGGCAAACACTCCAGCTTTGTCGACAGGTGTTCGAACGGTGAATTCGACTCGCCTGTACGATGTCGTTGTCTCATTGTCAAACTCGATTGTCTCTCCGTCAACCTGACACGCTGACTGTGGGACAGGGTCTAGATTCGAGCCTGCTTGACGAGCAAGATACTGACAATCCGGCTTCACCACCAATTTGGAGACGCCGCTCGGATCATGGGCACGTAAACGGACGGTGTACCGGTATTTTGCAACGAAAATAGAATTGGGACCATCCGAGTCTGTAACATCGATATTTTTGGGGCTTACCGTTTTTGTAGTACCCTGTTGCCTCACGACCACCTTCGTTGAATCTTTTATACGTTTTGTTCGAATGCCTTCGATCGTTACCGTTGGAGCACGGTGGTCGAACAGGACTGGAGCTGTACCACTTTCGAACTCTGTCTGATCGGGGATGCTGTCGCCATCAGTGTCAGCACGATTTGGGTCTGTCCCACGAAGGTGTTCAACGTTGTCTGCAAGTCCATCATCGTCGGTGTCAGACAGCAGCGGATCAGATATTGCGGTTGTATTCGTGAGATACGCCCGATTCGGTGAAGGGCTATTACCAGCCTCACTGAGCACTGAAACGTTGATATCAGTTTCTTTTGCGATTGCTATCGCGATGGCTCTCGAAGAACGGCTATCTGTACCACGGTTAATTGGGTGCTGGTACGCATCAGTCTCGCCACGGTACAATGAGCGCAGATATGATCTCAGTAATTGTTTCGAGGGATCGGGACGAGAAACGTTCAAATAGCCCTGTGACGCATTTGCACTGGTCGTCCGCTGAACTTCCCAGCCTGCGACTTCCTCCGCGTCGGTCAGGTTGTCGCCGTCAGTGTCGACCTGCCTTGGATTGGCGAGGTGCTTGTAATAGGAGACAGTTGTGCCGCGATACCTGACCTCCGTGTACTGGCCGATTTCTTTGCTGTCTGAGAGGCCGTCGCCGTCGGTATCGGCATCGGTCGGATCTGTTTGGATCGTCTCCCCGCTACCAATCCGTGTCTCAGCCCGCTCGACAGTATCTGGCAGTCCATCGCCGTCGCTATCCCGCTTGACGCGCACTCGGTCGACCGAAACGATTCCATTCTCCGCCGTTACTGCCAGTTCGAGTCGGCCGTTCGTTTCGGTGCCCGACGCATTGAGCCGGTAAACATCCCGCTTGGTAATGGACGCATTATCGAGGACACTGCCATTCGCGGTCTGGAGTGCGACCCGGCCGCCGCCGGTCGACGTGGCATTGATCTGTACAGTGAAGTTCTTGATCCCGTTAATCGATCCAAAGGTGCGCGTCACCTGACCATGCTCAGATGTCTCGGTGGACGAACCATCGTCAGGAGACACAGCAGAGCTGTTGATGATTACCGACTCTCCGAAGTATGACGGATCATCACGGTTGTCAGAAACATGATACTCAATGCCACCGGATTTGAGAGTCGTATCGACGCCAGAGATGTTGGCATACTGGTTACCTTGGGTGTCCGTCACGGTGAGTGATATCTGGCCATCTTTTCCCCATTCGATGCGGCCACGAAGCCAGCGGTCTTTGGGGAGCTGCGTATCTGTTTCCGCGAAAACATACTTGCTAGAACCGTGTTCCCTTCGGAGTTGAATTGGACTGTCACCCTGTCCGAGATAAGCATTGTAGAAGTGGTCAGCTTCATCGGTGACACCGAATCTGAAGCCCAGATCTCGTTCTTGCCCGTATTCGACGCCGTTGAAATGGACCCAGAAATCGAACGTATCACCTGCCGACGGATACCGGTCGAGGCCGCTTCTCGACTGGAGTTTGACACCAGATGCGACCTCGAGCAGGTTGCTCCCGTTCCGCGGTGTCACTTGAGGCGAGTCGGTTACTCTCACGTGATCGGACGAACCCTCGCGAAGATAATATTCGGACAAATCACCGTCTTCGAAGGTATCGATCGATTTCAGGCCGGTAGTCGAATCGTCTCCCGGACTAGTCACCTGCAGGCTGCCGTTCGTTACGCCAGCTTGGACTGCCATCCCTTGGGTCTGGGTCCACGATGGGAGATTCGCGATGGTCGTATTGGTGAAATTCTGATCAACACTCCAAGGAGAGGTGCGATTCCCGTCGAACTGTTTGACCCATTCCGTATAATCCATCGCCACGTACCGCGAGAAATGCGGCGTCTGTGTCCGTACAGTATTGTTCTCCGCATCGACAGTTGTATTCAGCGGGACGTAGGTTTGGGCCGACCGGTTGTATCGGAATATCGCCAGCGTGGATTCGTTGTTCGGAACCGCCGACTCATTGTAGGAGAATGCAATAGTCGCGTTGTCGAACTCGCGTTCACTTTCGAATTCAACGACAGGTGAAACGCTTGCATTCTGTAAGGAGTCAGTGACAACAGGTCCGTCGGTAACTCCCGAAGTACTCACGCTGGACGCGATATCGCCGGAGCCGTTGACTCGGACAGTCAAACCCAAGTCTTCGTCCGCTGTCGTTGTCGTGAACGTCTCGTTGCCGTCGCGGACACCATCGCTGTCCGAGTCTGGATTTGTCGGATCGGTACCCAGTGTGATCTCTTCGCCATCGAGTAAGCCGTCGTCGTCGGTGTCCGGATTCAACGCGTTCGTTCCATGTTCGATTTCACGTCCATCGGTGAAGCCATCGCTGTCGGAATCAGCTACGAACGGATCAGTCCCAGCCTCTAGTTCTTCGCCGGTAGTCAAATTATCCTGGTCTAGATTCCATTCGGAGTCTGAAACACCATCCCCGTTTGTGTCAGGGTCGGTCGGATCAACGCCCTGAAGTCGTGATTCGACCTCATCAGTGAGGCCGTCACCGTCTGTATCGTTGCTGTGAGGGTCAGTACCGAGTCGATATTCGCGATATGCCGGTAATGTATCATTATCCCAGTCTTCTGCGCCGTCGATCACAGCATCTCCGTCAGAGTCTGCTACCCTGGGGTCGGTTTTCGTGACGTTTCGCTCGTATGCATCGGGAAGTCCATCACCGTCAGTGTCGTTCGAGGCCGTCGAGCGTGTGGCGACGAGGAGCCACTGGATATCCCCGACATCGGTTCGGTTGTCTCCTGTGTAATCGTACGCACTCCAGTTGGCACCAACTGCTGTGGACCCCAAGTGACGAGACAGTGCGTCGACGTCGACGATATTGACAGCCCCATCGCCGTTGACATCTTCGTAGAGGCCGTCACCATCTGGATCTGTGGGCTGGTTATCATCGACGAGCGGGTACGGGTGAGAATCGTTTTCTCGGGGCGGTAACTGCGCAATGGCACTCGCATTCGGCTCTGTTGAGCCATTCCAGTTGGTCGAAAGTGGTCCAGTCGCCTGGTTCCCGGCCGCTGCGGCGGGTGTTTGTGTCGGCTCGTTTCCGGCCGTGGTGACAGCCTGGTTTCCGGCACTTGCACCGGGGGTGTCATTGCCGGCCGTCTGCAGCGGGCCAGCCCCGGCCCCGGTCATCATTCCCGAGACTGGACCGACAGTCACTAATAGTAATACACCAAATATCGCTTGTAATTTTGTCGTCGAACTTGTCATATAAACCCCCACCAGAGGTATTGTTGTAAATTTGAATCAGTAATCAGAATACTTAATCCTACTTATTGAGACTATACATTTAATGAGAAAGCTTGCGACAGTATTCGGCGTTTGTATAGCAGTATCCCTCTTGACGGGAGTGGCGATGGGGGCGGGAAYGACCAGTGTCGAAGTCCAGCCATCGACTGAGACCGTTACGGTTGGCAACACAACCACCGTTGATGTCGTCGTCACGTCGACTACAGGCGGGGTCGGCTCACTAGATATCGAGATTGCAAGTACCAACGAATCGGTTGCAACAATCTCAAACACGACTGTTGCTGGGACCCCAGAAACAGTCCAGTCCTCTGAAGAAAGCAATGGCGTTCGCATTGCGGCGACTGGAATGGATACCGCTGACAGTGGCTCGGCGTCTGTTGTYTCGGTGACRCTCACGGGCGAGGCTGTCGGGACGAGCGATGTGGACCTGACCGTTGCAGCCGTCGGTGACGAATCCGGGAACGCGTACAATGTCACCAGTGTAGGTGGTGGAACGCTGACAGTCGAGTCCGGAGATGACACAACAGCAACCCCAACGGAGACGCCAACACCAACTCCAACTGAGACAGAAACTCCAAGTTCAACGGAGACTCCTACCGAGGAAGACTCTTCGAGTTCCGGCGGTAGTAGTGATGGCGACGACGATGATAGCGATTCAAGCAGCAGTGACTCGAGCGACTCCAGCGACACAGCGACAGTAACGGAACCGACGCCCAGTGACACGCCAACAGCGACGACGACCGAAGTGACTGGACGCTCGACCAAAACGGACACCGAGGAATCAACCCCAACCCAGACCAACAGTGGTGGGCCAGCAATCACTCCGAACGTGACGGACACACCGTCTCAGACCGCGACCACAGATGTCGAGCCGTCGGGCGGCTCACCCACGAATCTGCTCATCGGTGGGAGTATTCTCGTGGCTGTTCTCGGTGGGCTCATCATCTATCGTCGGTTGTAGAAGCGATTCCAAGACACACGAGACATTCTCACCTCACTGACGACTCAATTGGAGGGTGTCTGTCAATTCCCTCTGAAGAGCGGCCGGCAACTTACTCACTGCCGATGATATCGTTCGCTTCGTCGCGGGTGCGTTTCGCGGCTTCCTGAGCGTAGCCCTCGTGTGTGGTTTCGATGGACTTGTGCCGGAGTACATCTTGGGCCAGCTGTGGATTCTCGCGATAGATTTCTCGTCCGAGGCCACGGCGAGCGCCGTGGGGCTTCAGGGGTTCCTCGAAGTCATACTCTGACCAGTCACAGAGGTCAGCGAGGACATTTCGTGCTGACTGCGTTGTGATCGACGGCGTCGGTTCCAACGCTTTCGCAGCGTTGTCGAGTCTGGGGAACACAGCCTCGTCATCATCGGGCTCCCGAAGTTGCTTCCAGCGCCGGAGTGGACGGATAGCATCGTCGAGGATCGGCGCAGACTCACGAGTGCGGTTCTTCCCGAACACCTGCATCGTACCGGCGTTGAGATCGACGTGTCGCCATCGGAGGCCGTTGCGGTCTTCATCGTCGGAGACGGCGACGAGTTCTGCGCTGCGAGCACCAGAGTAGGCGAGGAGGAAGACGAGTGCCTGATTGCGGTACGCCGCTGTCCGGTCGATGTCCTCGCTCTCGCCGGCTTCGTCGACGCGAGCAGTGGCAGTCGCACAGATGGCGTCGCGGTCGCGTGTGGTCCAGTACTGCTGGTCGCTCTCTGTCTCGTCGGTTGGAAGCGGGTCTTCGGCGTGGTTGGTCTTGGCTGGGTTTGTCTGGATTAGGCCCTCGTAGACAGCCCAAGTGAGGAACGAGCGCAGATAGGCGAAGTAGCGGCGGGCTGTTTCTGGGGAAATCTCATCTCGATCCTCGGCACGGGCGAGGTCACGAGCGTATTGCCGACAGAGGTCGTCGTCGATATGCTCTGGACTCGTGATACCGTGCTGGTCCCGACTCCATGCTGCGAATTTCCGGAGGACGCTCGCGACGTTGGTTCGATAGCGTCCGGAGTCGATATCGACGAGCCGCTTGTCGATGGCTGCTTCGAGGGCGTCATCCCCGGGAGTAGCGTCGTACTCAGGCGGAAGACGATTCATGCTTCCCGTACAGCGGCGGTGCGGGTAAATCTGGTGGTGCTTATTAGAGTAATACAAACCTAATTCCAAAACCAGAATATCGGCGGTTCAGGTTCTGTATATCGAGCTAGATGGACTTAATGGGTTTGGTAAAGTGCATATCGCTATACAAAATCCCGGGCCTTTGGAAGTTGAGACTACAGCGGGTTTAGCGGGCCTATGATGCGTGGTTTCGGCCGTTTCAGTGATCGGGAATTGGCTCAGATTGCTCTCCAAACGGCTATTCCTATTGAACTTCCAACGGCATGCGCGAATTTCGGCGACTTCCGACAGCATTGCCACTCAGACGCTACGCTAACACGGGTAAAACCTCTCTCTATCCGATTCCGGTTTCCTTCTTCAACAGCGTCAGCGTGTTATCGGCCGTCACAATTGGCGAATGCTCGTAGTCGTCGGTCAACTCAACTTGTACCAGCAGGTCCACCGCTCGCCAAATCGAGTACAGGAGACACGCGAACGCGAAATAAAAGAACCGTAACCCGAAATCCTTCGATGTCGTTGCGGCCATGAATCGCTTAATCGACCTGTAGCCACTCTCGATCTCCCAGCGATAGCCGTATTCAGTGAGGAAGCTACTACCGCGATTGGACATGAACACCGAGTACTGCCGGTGATCATCATATTCAGAGTCCTCCTTCCGTCGGTAGATCAGCGTTGTCTCGTGCCACTCGTTCTTCCCGAGATGGAGTTTGCGGTCGGTTTCGTATCGGTCTTGACCCCGCTGGAGCAATCGCTTGGCCTGTGCTTTCTCGCTCGTCTGCATTCTCTTTGGGACGACGTACGACAGCCCGCGCTGGCTGAGCATCTCTAGAACGTGCTGACTATCAAACTCGCGGTCCATCAGCACGTTATCGACGTGAACGAGGTCCTGGGCAGAGTTGAGCAAGTCTTCGACGATTTCTAGTCGTGTCTCTCCCTTTCGGACCGGGCGCGCATCCAGCACAATTGGAACGGCGTTGCCGACCAGTTGGACCGTCGCCCACTGATAGGCGTACTCATCGGTCTTCTCCTGTGTCCCAATAATCTCGTCTTCGTGCCCGGTCCTGTCGCCTGTGAACGGGTCCGCTTCAGTAATATCGATAGCGACGATCCCCGCTCGGAAGAACTCCTCTGTCTCCGCTACTTCTTCCAATAATCGAGTCACGGCTCGTCGGTACATCTCCCGAATCTGTTCAATCGACAGGTCGCGGATGTGCTCGCGATGGGCGTGGCCCAACGGCGTTCGATCCCGGGTTGATTCGTAGACGAAACTGCGGGCTCCTTCGTTAGCAGCCAACCGTTCTCGAAGCCCGAGATGTGTTTGTAAGTCCCAATACGCGTTCTCGTGGATTTCACAACCACCACCACGATTTAACGAGAAAACTGGGAAGACGATGCGGCTGATGTGGTTCGTAATCGACGCTGTTTCGTCTAGGACGGCTTGGTTACCCGTGTCTGATTCTTCCTCGTCACGCTGAAATGGAAGCTGACGTTCTGGCTCGCGCGGGACAGCAACGTCCGCGTCCTGAGCTTTGATCAGAATCGTCCGCGCAGCTGCTTCAACTGTCTCACGAAGCTCTGTAGTGAATCGTTCATGCCAGCTGCGCCACAGCGTTGACTGGTCTGGGATCGTCTCTAATTCTAGTTGCTCACGGAGTTCAGAGTGGTGAGTGAGATACGTGAGGAGTGCCGTTTCGTGGGTCCAGCCGTGAAGTTCTTTGAGTAGAAATAATCGGAACAGTTGAGCCATCTCGTACTGGGTGGCTCCAGAATACTGGTCATGTGGCCCAAACTCGACATACGCTACTGGGTAGTGAGACACGAACTCGTCGGTGGAGTGGTGTGCCTGATGGTCAAACCATGTGGAGGCAACGATACGTATGTCTTCTTCCAGGCCAGCGAGAGAACTTCGGTCATAGAGTGGTGTCGAATTATATGCTGGCCACTCAGCGTATGATTGCTGGGCGATCCGTCGAAACACACTGCGTTGGGAGTCACAACTCGTTACCACTACGAGATGCTGGCCACGGCAGGCTCAAGAACCCGTTTACTGCTCAGTACAGGCGAGATACTGAGTATATTAGATGAGGCTTCCAGTACCCCTCTCACTAGTCGCTACTAGACCACGACATCAAGCACGTTTTCAGCGAATTCAATAGTATTCCCTTTAGCCTGAGTTTCATCGTTGTGACCCCACGCATGGACACCCATAATATAGGCACCGTCGTCGTCGAGTTCGAAATATGGACATCCTGAATCTCCTCCGTCGGAGTCGTGATCTATGAAAACAACAGGTCCGTCGGTTGACTCCCAATTTACATTATCATACCGAAAGACCTCAGAGTGACTCCGACCCGTTTTGGCACCTTGGAAGCGAGACTTTTCGTTGTTAGCGACCATGTCTTCTATTCTGGAATTTGTTACGATTCCCTGGATATCCCAATCATAGTCTTCACCGGAACCGTTTTCGGAGGCAATCGAATAACGATAATCGTCTGACCGTTGAATGAAGCCTACGTCAGCTTCACCCCACTCACCATACTGATCTGATATCCCGATGGTTCTGCCTTCAGCTGGCTGCTGCATCTTAATCGAGGATTCACGACTGAGGACATGTGCGGCCGTCACCCAGCCGTAGCTATTTCCATCGATACCGTATGCGGGGGTTGTGACTGTTCCCCAATTACCATTCTCCTTTGCGATTTGGCAACCGCCAGGAACAGACGGATAGGATTTATCAAAGTAGTTCTGTTCGTAATCAACAGATTTGGTCAGTTTTACAGGTATATTGCTCCGTGTTGCTTCCTTGCTTTTGGTAGAGACGGACCCAGACACTTCTTTTGGAACGATTTTTCGTAGTTTTTCTAAATTAATGCCCTCGTTCTGCTCGTTCACCTTTTGCCGTCTGTCCGGATATTGCGTCTTTTCGACGACGACACCGAGGCTGGAATTGTTTATGTTTGTTGTGATCCCGATGCTGATCTCCTCCCATTCAGGAAGTTGTTTCCTAATCCCAGAAGATGAAATCTTATTTCCGATCCGCTCAGCAGCATTTTTTGTCGTTTCTATGCGCACCCACCTATCGCGTGGAATTGTATAATACACTGGTTCCCGTTTCGGGGCAGCTTTGTTTTTCTTAATATCGCTGTGATTTGTATGTTTGTAATACTTAATCCGTGGAACTCGATTCTCTGGGTTATCAGTTAGTTTTTTCAGGTCTTCTGAAGTTAAGTTAGCTGCTGCTTTGCCTGTTACCCCCATTGATAGGAGGGCGCTCACGAAGCCACGACGGCCCATCTGACCAAGTCGAGTAGATTTAGTCACCATCGCATGTCGGGTTGTGTAATACAGTTTATTAATTCTATTGGTAAATTCTGATTCACATGTATTATCATTTAGTATTTGTATAGAGTGATATCGTCAGTCAAGTTCTATTGCGTCTTTTGATTAATCCGCAGAAAATATTTATTGGTAGACAATCATATGGTGGTATGAGATTGTCTAGACGAGCAGTCCTTCGGCTGACTGGTGTTGCATTCAGTGGAAGCCTCACAGGGTGTTCGTCAGTAGACTCGGATGAGCCCGCAACACAGTCACCTAAAACCATGCCCCAGCAGCAGCAGCCAGCGCTAAAACTCACGGGAAAGGTTGTACGTCAATCATCAGACGACGCGCCAGCGCGAGTGGGAGCGACGCTAACAAACACTGGAAGTGGCTCTATCCGTCTCGGTTTCGGTCCGACACTGCTATTCACCGATACGGGACCTGACGAAAACATAACCCGAACCGACACCCTTGTGCTTGATCCCGAGTCTCGGGGCGTATTGCGGGCCGACCCTGTGCGAACGTCGTCAGGGTGCTGGCGATATCCCCAGGATGGGAGAGACGGGATTCAGAGTTCTCTGGAGTACCGGGAACTCGCCCCTGAGGACAAACTTACCGAGGAGTACAACATTTACACGGCTGCCGAGGCTGATTCGTGTCTCCCAGCGGGCACATATCGACATCAAGATATCGTCGAAACACCCGAACCAGTTCGGTCAGCGACGCTAACGCTCCGGATAGATATCGACGAACAACAGCGGATCTCAGTATCCGGTGAGGTGTCGGCATTCAGGAGCGAGACACCCACCTAATAGGCTCATAAGTAATGCGGAATGTCGATGACCCTCTTAAAAAGAGTAATCCGTTGAACACCGTTCACGATATTCACTTCCGTCAGTTCCAATAGGTGAAGTTGCCAGTTACCTGTTCCATAGACGTATGCATTGAGAGCACCAGTCTCAACTACCACCGGGCCTTGGAAGTTCACAGTTTCGGAGGATGGACTATTTCTGAGTGAGATTACTGTCGACTCGGGACATTCCGTTCCGAACAACCATCGATATCGAACTAATAACAGGCCACACTTCAAGTGATTGTGATAAAATCCACGTATTCTGGCGCTGCCGAACAGCGTTGCCACTGTCGAACTGCGGATTCAGTGGGAGTTCAGCCCATCAGTCAGGCGGGATCAACGCCGAGACAACAATCTCAACACACTCACCTGCGGTTAGGACCGGCACGTACTCCATCTCACTGTCGACACCCGCTTTCAGCAGGAAGTCGGTCAGCCGCCAGATATTGTAGAGTAGTACTGCGAAAACGAAGTAGAACAGACGCACGCGGTAGTCTTTCGAGGATGTCTTCGCGAGAAAGTCGTTCTTGATGGACTTATACTCGTTTTCGATCTGCCAGCGGCGGCTGTAGCGCCGACAGAATGACTCAGCCTGGTCCGGCCCCACCGGGAGGTTCGTCGCGAACACCGCTGTTCCATCACCTTTCGTCGAGGGGACGTACAGAAACCGCATCGGGTGTGAGCCTGCCTCGACCTCAACAGAGGCCGTTTCGACAGCAACATCTTGTCCGTCTGCCTCCATCGTCTCGATGGCCTCGCGTTCTGTACTGGAGATTCGTTTCGGAATCAGGTAGTTCACGCCGAGATTCGAGAGCGTCTGGTACACGCGCATCGAATCGAACTCCCGGTCACACAGAACTGTCTCGATGGGGACGTGGTCTTTCGCTCGCGTCACGAGTCGCCGGACGACACGATGCACCTGATTCGACTGATTGTCGTCCCAAGCAGAGCTCTCACGAACGGGTTCGATTGCCAGGATGAGCGGCACGTTCTCACCGACAACCGAGAGCGTCGCGAATTTGAACGCTCGTTCCTCCTCGCCTCCGATTCCACTGACCATCGGCATTCCCTCGACATCGCCGTAGTAGGGCACGGTCGTGATGTCGATCGCTGCAGTCACCGGGCGTCGAAACGACGCCTCATCAGCGATTGCAGACAGCAGGCGGTCACTGGCCTGATCAAACCCCTCAACGAGTTCTGTGGGTTCGAACTGCTTGACCGCCCGCAGGTGCGTGTCGCCGTGTGGACCGTACTCCTCGCCGCGCCGGAATTGGAAGCGAGCGGCTCCCTGCGCAGTCCCGCAGCCTACCATTCCCATGAACGTCTGTAACTCGAAAAACTGCGTGTCTTCGTAGGAGGCGTTCTCTGCTCGTCCCGAGTCGAACCCGTCGAAGCCGTGGTCTCGTGCGAGGCGCGTCGTCCGGTGGATCTGTTCGTCCGAAAACGCACGACTACTCTCTTCATCGTCAGCGGGCGAGTCCTCATCAGACTCAATGACGTCCTCTTTCGGCCGTACTGCAGAGACGGCGGGGCCGTGGTCGTGGATCTCTTTGACGACGAAGTGGGCAGCGACGGTCACGTACTCACGAACACCGTCGGTGAATCGATTGCGCCAAGCGCGAGAGAGGACTGACTCGTCGGGGATGTGTTCCAACCCGAACGGTTCAGCGAGTTCCTGGTACGTTTCGAGGGTCCGGTAACTGTCGCCCGTAATCTCCCGATATATGAACAGCCGGAGCATTCCCTGGAACGAATCGGGTGCTGGGTGCCAGTCAGGGTAGCCGTCTTCGAGATGCTCGGTGTGGATGGTGACCTCGCTCACAGCCGTCCGGAGACAGACTCCATCTCGTAGTGTTTCCCTAAGGTGGATCCCGGTCTTGTAGGCGTAAGTCATGCGGCAGGCACGGTCCGAGAGCGGGTCCAGGGTCTCCGACATTGATGCGCGCTTATGTCGGCAGCATAGAAGTGGTCGCGGTCTCGTCTATATCAGTATCCTCCGTCGATAGAAAAGCTCAGTAAGGACTTCGCAGGCCAGCGCAGAACCACCGGATTGAAGCGACTGATCCTAGAAGCCACTCATATTCCACCCGCGCCGATGAGTGAACCAGACCAGCCGCCCACACCCGACCGCCTGGCTGCCCTTCTCAAGGAAGGGGACCACCAGGAGACGGCGGCGTATCTCGACCGGCTCGGTGCGGCTGATGCCGAGACTCGTAAGCGGGCACTACGACCAATCCGGGATATCGCCGAAGAGTCGTCGTGCTCCTTCGAAGATCTCGCTGGCCCACTTTCGACGTTCCTGACCGACGAGGACCGCGCGGTCAGACTGACAACCGCGAAACTGTTTGTCACATTAGCACAGTCTGATTCGGCGGCCGTCCTTCCCGTCGTCGCCACACTCGCCGACCGTCTGGTCGACGATGAGGAGTTCTATTACTTCCGGGCCCGTTGTGCCGAGGCGCTTGGCTACACCGCGGTCGACTCGCCCGAGGAAGTCACCGACCTGGAGACGTTGGCCGACCTCCGTATCGGACTGTCCTTCGACGAATCCGAGGTCAAAGAGAAGCTAGCGAAGGCGCTGGCGTACGTCGCACTCGGCGATCCGGGTTGGCTCCGACACCAAGTCGACTCGCTGGCTGAGGATCTCACGGATGAGAACGAACTCGTCCAGTATCACCTCTGTGTAGCGTTCGTCGTCGTGGGCTGTGTACATCCAAAAAAGTTGGCCGACGCCGATGACGTGCACCGCGGACGACAGCCCGACGAGAACCCGTACGTTCAGGGATGGGCGGTTGAGGCGCTCGGACTGTTGGCGAAGTCGGACGTACCGGTCGAGTCGACCCATTATCTTGAACACATCAACGCCGATGGCGAGGAAACACCATCGTTCCTGAACGATCGCTTACAATTTTATCCGGGACGGCTGGTCGATGAGCTGTCTAGGTCGACGTCGGCACCGTCGAGTTGGATCGAGAGGAGACAGACGCCATGGTTGAGGTGATGACCAGTCCCGATGGAGGGGAGTGTCCCCACTGTGGATTCGCGTCCTCCAATAGCGGCCCGTCGATGTGCCCGTATTGTGGAGCCCCACGCTGAGGGGATTTGGCTGGCCTAAAAATCGGAATATTTTTAATCCTTTAGGCGAGCCTAAATCGCATGGCAGACAACTCCAGCGGCCACGAGGCACCGACACGGCGTAAGTACATGAAGTTCGGCGGAGCAGTTTTAGGTGGGGGATTGCTCGCCGGTTGTGCGGGCCAGTCTGATAGCGGGTCGACCCCGACTGAAACGGAGATTAGCGAGTCAACTACGACCTCAACGTCCGAAGACGATAGCTACACGGTATCGATGGCCCCCGCCGGGGAGATCACCTTCGATAGCATTCCCGAGAAGTGGGCGACCTACTACCCGGGTTATGCGGATATGGGTGTCGCACTCGGTCTGAGCGATGATTTGACCGGTGTCGGCCAGCCCTCGGAGTATTACACCGAGTTCTATGACGCCGTTCCAGGTGTCTCGGTCGATTCCGATTCGCTGACGGCGTTGTGGGCAGATGGGATCGACAAAGAGATCTTCTACGAACTGGAAAATGACGTACATCTTATCAGTCCAGAGAACATGAAACGGTCATTCGACTGGTCCGACGAAGACCTGGCCGAAATCACGGAGAACGTTGGACCGTTCATCGGTAATCGGATCTACCGCCGGTCCGATGAATGGCACGATCACCGCTACTACACGATGTACGAGGCCTTCGAGAAGGTCGCGCAAGTATTTCAGAAAGAGGATCAGTACCAGACGTTCAAGGAATTCCACGACGAGTTCATCGCTGATATTCAGTCACAACTCCCGGCAGAAAGCGACCGGCCGAGTGTCCTGCTCACCTACGAAGCGTCAGATGAACCGGAGACGTTCTCACCGTATCGGCTTGATGATAGGGGGACGAACAAGAAACAATGGCATGACCTCGGGGTTACCGATGCACTCGCCAACACGAGCGTGGAACAACTCAGTGCCGAAAACCGGAGCGAACTCGATTTCGAGAACCTGCTGACGATCGATCCCGAGGTGTTACTCATACGAGGACACGAAGAGAAATCCGCCAGTGAGTTCGAGGAGACGGTCCTCGCCTCTCTGCAGGACCATACAGTCGCTAGTGAATTGACCGCCGTACAGAACGGACGAGTGTATCGTGGTGGACTACTCTGGCAAGGCCCAGTTCAGAATCTCTTCCTAACCGAACAAGCCGCACAACAACTGTATCCGGACATTTTCGGTGAGGTAACCGCCGACGAGAAACTGTTTGACCGCCAGCGCGTCGCAGACATCATCAACGGAAACACATAATCGAGAAGAATCAGTTCACGACCCCGAGATCATCTAAGGTGGATTTTCATCGTTGTGGCCTTGGACATCGACACTTCGCTTTGTATTCTTAGATCGGCCATGTTTAGACGCTAGTAAGAGCGGTTGAGAGCGCTGTTTCCCGAGTCCGTGAGTCAGAATAGTCGTCGAGTCTCGCTAGTTTTCGAGCCGAAGTTAGTCTGATCAGCCCGGATAGGTTGCAATAGCTGGGCAATTCGGTACGAGGAAGTAAATGGACGAGCCGAATTACTGGCGTCTGTTCATCCCCGATCGAGACATAGGCTCTCAACAGTCTGCAATTCGGCGTCTAAACAAGGTCCTTAGATCCACTTCCCGTCTATGGTGTCTCAAGACGCTCCACGAGCTGCAGAGTGACTCGGATCAGTAACGAGGACAGAGACATCATCCGGGAAAGCGATTTAGTGAATGAGATTCTAAACTAAACCCTGATGGATGGGATTACTTTGTGGTTGGGTCCTGATCAGCGACTACGACCGTCGTATGATAGAGGGGACTACGACGGAACACCTCCATCGAAGGGTGTCCGACCATTATCACTCGTCGCTGGCTAATGTCCCATCCTTCATAGCGAGCGGATTCGGGACAGTCGTCCGACAGTAGTCGAGGTCATCGCCACGAATTCGCATGGCTGTGAGAGCCTTGTGGACCATTTTGTCGTCGAACAGCGATTCGCGATGCCAGTCGACCCGGGCTGTCGCCACAGCCGAGTCCGCTTCAAGCTGATCGAAGACCCGCTCACAAACCTCCCTGACAGCTACCCAACAATCGCCTTCGTCTACGGGCTCGATATCGGCCAGCCGGCCGATGAGTTCCCCAAGCTGGTTCTGGAAGAGAGTATACCACAGTTTCTCTCTGGTCGCATCCGGATTGGTCGTAGTGATGTTCGAATCGGGATAAGTTGTCAGTTCTCGTCCCTGGGTTTTAAGGCGAGGTTCGTGAATCCGGATGCCCCCGAAGTCACTGACGAGCACTCCTGTCGGCTCACCGTCCGAAAACACGAGATAGGTGTTCTGGAGATGGGCTTCAAGCGCGATGCCGTACTTGACGAGTAATCTGAGTGTCCCAGGAACGACCGTGTCAACGTACGCCTCGAGGAACCGGTGTACGATGTCCTCGCGAGTAGCCGCCTCAGATCGATTCGCGAACGTGTCGATGACGCCAGACAGAATCGACTTGCGGCCACGGGGTGTGCAGGCGAGAAGACTCGCTGCCGTCACCACGGTACTCTCCGGTCCGACTAACCGATGTGACTGTGGGTGCTGCCTGACTAAGGCCGAGAGGTTCCGTGCATCATCATACTTTTCTCCCTCCGGATGAGGGCCACCGGGGGGATGATAACAGGCTCCAGCAAGTTCCTCAAGTACACCGAGACGGCTAATCGGCTCCGACGAGAACACATCTCTGAGTAGACTCGTGATTGCCGGTCCGTTCGAGACTGCATGAGGTGAGAGTGTTCGGACAACGTTCGTTAACTGGACGCCCAATGGCACTTTAAAGTGGGGCGCAGAGTCAGTCGCTGTCTCACTGTCGTCCGGAACTAGCGTCCGGACAGACAGCAACGGTGTCGCAGGACGCTCGATGCCATGTATCGGGATTATCGTGTCGTTGTGACGGACTTCGTCGTACCGAGAGCTCAGGACGCGCTGAAACTGCCAAGGGTGGGCTGGCAACACGGTATATTCCTTCCCGGATGCCCCTGCGGGGAGCTGCTGATTGACGGTTGATCGAAGCGTCGGGTAACAGTCCAAGACGCGGTCAGTGAGTGATGAGCCGTCAACGCTCGATTCTAGAGTATGTCCGGCATGGATCGCGACGAAGCGGATACCGATAGATCCCGTAAGTTCCGGAGCGAATGACAGTCCAGCAGCCGGATCCATCCCTCGTCTAATCTTTGTCCCTGGGTGAAACGGATGTCCGTCGGTGACCAGCCGGTCCATCGCAGCTGTCGGATCGGTCCCCTCGATATCGACTGTCATGGGTGTTGGCGGGTCAGTCACTGATTGCCATTGAACTTGTTTTGCGAGTCGTGCCAAACCGAGGTTCGCCACACTTTCATCGACTTCGCTCCGGAAACGGTCGGCGTCGGCTGCAGACTCGAATATTCCCGCCTCTTCTAGGCAGTCAACGATAGTTACTGGCGTGCTTACGGTGGCTACATCGTCGTAGCGTTGAATTGTCACCGGCATATCGAATCGATACCGCTTGAAGGATCGAACGGTGACGACAGGCACAACGATCACGACACCTGCCGCGGGGATCGGCACCACGAGGAGCCTTTGATCAGGGTGTGCCGAGACGATCGTCGGAATGTCGAGTCCGTCCGGGAGGTCCGTATCGGCTATCGAGCTGGAACCATCTGTCTCGACTATGCCCGGAGTTTCGACCCCTGATGGACAGTCCCGTGCGAGTCCACCGATCAATCGGCAAAGAATCAATCGTCGGGCCATTGGGAGAATAGCTAGATAGGCATCTTCCGGCGGGGTGGAGAGATCGTTGGTAGCCGCGTATAGCCGTGCAGCCGGGAGTACGTCTCGCTCGCGAGCTGTGAGGTCGTCGAATCCCAACGGATCAGCTTCAGCCCACGTCCCTACTGGTTCGTAACGTGTCATCGATGGATGCTGGTTAATCGAACCGGTGGAGGGGGTTTTCCAGTGTACCGTGATACTGAACTTTCGGCCGGGTACTGCTGTCTTCGTAGCCGTTGTCCAGCATCCGGTTGCGATTCAAACAGTAGTTACGGAATCTAGGTCGATAAAGATCGAACAGATCAAACCGGTCTTCGTATTCTGGGAACCGGTCGTGGTACTTTTGGATGGCACGGTGTAGCTGTTGCCAGAATCGCGATTCCGGATATCCGTGATTGCGTGCGAGCAGATCCGACACAAATCGGCCGATCCCGTCGAGGACCGTTCCGACGATCCGATGGGTCAGCAACACCGGAGGCTTCCGCTTGAGGATGTAGTGTTTGAACTGATCACCGTCTTGGAACTTTTGTGGAAGCTTCTCGATCAGCTCGGGGAAATCCCTGTCGACGAGTGCGACCTCGTCGACGAAATCAGTGATCGCGATGCGTTTCGGTTCACCCTCCTCGTGGATCAGACTCACGTTGGTACCATGGGGCATGAACACCAGCCCGTACTTATAGAGGTAGTGTAGAATAGGGAATAGGAAGACCTCGAAAAATTTGTCAAGCCATGTCTCGATATCGCGACCTGATCGCTCAGCGAGCTTACTAACTACTGGAGTCCCATCGAAGTCTTCGTGGATCACTGCAGCGAGCAAGAGAGATGATTCTTTCTCCCTCACAGGAGCTACCGCGCTCTCTCGCCAGATACAAGCCAGTAGCTCGTGATACTGATAGGGCGCGTCGTCGAGCTGGGAGTATTTCGGATGCTGGTAATTGACACTCGCGATCTCACCAGGCAGCACTAAGTCGAGTTCATCCCGTAAGTACGGATCGTCGTCACGGATCGATTTGATAACCTCCGTGACATCGGGAGCAGCCATAGCCTGTTCACCGAGGATGCCGCGATAGACGTTGGTATTTCGGATCTTGAGAGGGAGTTTCACTTGATGTTTCGTCGGGTCGGTCAGGTTCGTAAACGTCCGAATCGATTGCTGTGGGAGGTATTCGTTGGGACCCTTACCAAGAGGGATGAGCGCTCCAGAGGCGATCTCGCCTGCGAACAACTGTGCGATGCTGTCGTTCCACTGCCAGTCGTGGACTGGCATGAAATGATAGTTATCGGGCTCGTATCCCTGCTCTGAGACGACCGTCTTGAACTGCTGGTACTGCTCACCCAGCTCCGTCGTGAGGAGGTCTTCTGCAGTCACTCCCTCAACAGACTTGAAGGTAGCCCTGTCATTCCGTACGGCAAGCCACGATAACGTTTGTCGCTGTTTTGATTCGGGCACGTACGCGAGGTAGTCGTCGTAATCGAATCCCATCCGACCCTTGTTATAGGTGTACTTGGGGTGCCCCTCCATCTCACCGTCGACTGCGGCAAACGGAAGGTCGAGAATCGATTCATCCTCTCGATCGGCTTTCTGGGCGCGGATGTGTGTGTCTGCAACGAGTGTATTGTAAAACTCGCGGAGCAGATGGCCAGTTGTCACGGAATCGATCCCGATGAGATGGCGTGCATCGAGGATGAACTGGAGTGGATCAGTCGCTTCGGTCCATTCCTCGTTGTCCTTACGTCTGTAAGTCGACCCCACCCGAATCCGATAACAACTAAATGGACGTGGGTTGGCGTCGAATCGGTACTCAACACCATCGTCCACTCCTACAACATAGCGCCCCCAGCTATCGCTTGGTTCGCTCTCCGTGGCTTGGACTGTCCCGATCTGTGTCGGTGTCAGAATCGATTCCCGCATGAACTCCCGGAGAACACGCCGTAGCATCTCGCTATTGGCTGTTTTCCAATGACCGCTTCGCATTACGCTCTGGAGCCGTTCATAGTTCTCCATCGATCAGTCACCTCGGCAGGCACGCATTCCAATTTCCCTATTGTCCATTCTCATTGTTACGTCCAATTTTTAGGCTTGCCTAAAGATTAAAATAGCTAATGTATTAACTCCTAGAGGATGCTAGAATATCATGTTATGAATTTCCATTTTTATTTATAATATAGTGGGGCAAATCACAACGCATCGAGTCGCTTAATAGTGATATATCGGGCTGGCAGGTGAGCGATGACCATGTACAAATCTGCAAGGGAACCGATCTATCCTAAAACGGTAGTTACTGCCTCCTCGAATCGTGTTGCGACCTCGTCGATCTCGTTGGGACTCACCGTCAAAGGAGGGAGAAACCGGGCGACCGCGGAGTCACGACCGCCAGTTTCGATGACGAGTTGTCGTTCAAAGCACTCCGCTTTTACAGCGGCGGCGAGATCACCGTTGGGATCTGGGGGATCGTCGCCGTCGTCATGCTCATCAACAAACTCAACGCCGAGCATCAATCCTCGACCGCGAACGTCACCGATACGCTCGAACTGGGATTCCAATGACTGGAGTCGCGTAAGAAATCGTTCGCCCATCTGTGCAGCGTGATCGTCAAGGTCATTGTCCAATATCTCCCGGATTGTAGCCCGACCGGCAGCCATTGCGAGTTGGTGGCCTCGGAAGGTACCAGCATGGGCACCTGGCTCCCATTCGTCCAGGGAGTCATCGTAGATGACGACCGCCAGCGGCAATCCACCGCCGATCCCCTTTGAACAGGTTACTACATCTGGTATGATGTCTGCATGCTCGAACGCCCACATTTCTCCCGTCCGCCCCATCCCACTCTGAATCTCGTCGACAATCAAGGGTATCTCCTCCTGTCGGGTAAGTCGACGAATGTCCCGAATCCACTCTTCTGGTGCGGGATTGACCCCGCCTTCTCCTTGGACAGGCTCGAAAATCATTCCCGCAGGACTTGTAACACCACTCTTTGGGTCGGTCAACACCCGCTCAATGAACGCCGTCACTGGCTGGTGATTCTGCCCATCTAATCCGAAGGGGTGCCGGTACGGATCAGGGAACGGCAGGTGATGAGTTCCTGGCATCAGTCCTTGGACCGGCTCTTTCGTCGCTTTGTCTCCCATGAGGCTCAACGCCCCGTTCGTCATCCCGTGATATCCACCTTGGAACCCGAGGACTGGCTTATTTCCCGTCGCCGTTTTGACGAGCTTGATTGCCGCTTCGACGGCATCCGTTCCCGCAGGTGAGCAGAACTGTATTTTCGCCGACTCAGTGAACTCGTCTGGTAGACTTTCGAAGACCGCATCAACAAATGCCTCTTTTTCCGGCGTTGTTATATCAAGCGTGTGAAGCGGACGGTCCTCAGTGAGAAGCCTTTCGACTTCCTGAGTCACCTTTGGATGGTTGTGCCCAAGTACGAGTGTGCCCGCACCGGCTAAACAGTCGAGATACGTGTTCCCGTCGGCGTCACGTAGCTCAAGGCCCTGCGCATGATCAACAGCAAACGGTAATGACCGTGGATACGTCCGTGCGCTAGATTCACGTTCTTGCTGGCTTGTCCGGAGTTTTTCATTCGACTCGTCGTATCTCATCGGTTCCATCCCTCTTCTCCTGTCCTTCCTGAAATTGTGGCTTTAGTCATGGCCAATTTTTAGGTTGGCCTAAAAACAAAAAAGTGTTGTGGTATAATATATTATATTTAAATAAATTACCTTAGGTATGGGTCAATAGATCCTTCGAAGGCGATCACGATTCCAGGATCGCGCACTTTCGGTGAAGGCATCCCAGTGACTCCGCTTGACTTCCAGGTACGTCTCGAGTAGTTCGTCGCCAAGCACCTCGCGCATCGTCTCGTTGGTTGCAAGGGCATCTAACGCGGCGCCAAGTGTTTGAGGCAGCCGTTCGATTCCACGCTCAGCCCGTTGGGTCGGTGACAGTGTGCCTGGGTCGACAGTCACCGATTTTGGTGGCTCCAGTTCACGCTGGATGCCGTCCGCACCAGCGGCCAACAGCCCGATTAGAGCTAAATACGGGTTAATAGTATTATCTGCCCCACGGAACTCAATGCGAGTTGACTGCGCTTCGGTGCCGGCTTGGGTAGCTGGGATCCGAACTAGTGCTTCCCGGTTACCTGTTCCCCAGCAGACGAACCCGGCGGCACCGTACTGGGGGCGTAATCGGGTATATGAGTTTGCAGTTGGGGCAGTAAGTGCCAACAGTGCCGACGCATGAGTAAGAATCCCAGCAATAAACTGCTCGCACAGTTCGCTCGGCTCTCCCTTCGCCGAGTCGTAGAACCGATTGGCGTCATCCCAGAGCGATAAATGGATGTGACAGCCGTTTGTAGCGGTACCGAATGGTCTCGGAAGAAAGGTGGCCCGAAAGTCGTCTGTCCGGGCGACACTCTTGACAGTCTCCCGAAGTAGGATATGTTCGTCAACCGCTCGTAATCCTGGTTGGTGTCCAATTACGACCTCATGTTTCCCGGCCGCATATTCCGGGTAGTACTTCTCAACTACTAGGCCCTGGCTTTCGAGCGCGGTTACGATCCGGCGTATCGTCTCATGTGTCTCTCGCGTACTTTCGGTCAGATACACCCCTTTTGTGTCAAGTGGCTGGGCCTCACCGTCAGAGTCTCGGGTGAACAAGTGAAACTCACTTTCGAAGGCTACTGCCGGCTGGTAGGCCATTTCACTGATAAACTTTTGAAGTGACGACCGTGGATCGATAGGCCAGGGGTTACCGGCCAAGGTTTCAATATTACAGAGCATACATCCGGTTTGTTCGGCATATGGGAGCGATCGCATTGTCTCGGGATCTGGCTGAAGCTTAACCTCACCAGCAGCGCCGAGTCGCCCGTCCTTATCGCGCCGTCCGAATGCGTTGTAGCTCTGGACCAACTCAGAAATTGGTGTCCCGTTCTCAACGGCTGTGTCGACTTTCTCCGCGTTGATTTCATGCGCCCGAACGGCTCCACTCTGTGTAACAAAAACCAGACGGACCAAATCGAAGTTGGTATCGTTGGTGGGGACTTTATCTCCAGTCGTCATATTTCACCGATATATATTTTAGGTGGGCCTAAAAAGCTTCGGCTAAAGACGCTCCTGCCGGACTAGTTTCCGCATGCATTCTCAAATATCACTCACTGTGCTATCCGAAAGGACTTAGTTGATTTAGGCTGACCTAAAAATATGGGAACTAGAACACCATATTGGATGACAATATTGTGGCGGCTCCGTCAGAAGAGAGAGTTCAACAGCAACGGATCGACGGTAAACACAGATGAGTGGTGACGAGACATGGTCGGAAGGGATCGAAGCCTATCGAGACGATTCAAGGCGACCCCTAGTTAGATTGTACGACCGATACGGGCGAGCGAAGTCTCGAATACTTGCTATCGGCCTCATTGCCAGTATCCTTTCGTATGCTGCCGCACTCGTGACCCCCGTCGTACTCGGAACAACCATCGATGCGGTATTTACGAGAGAAAGTGAATATACTCTCCCGCTGGTACCGTCAGCATGGTTCCCGACCGAACCCGCTGAGCAATTCTGGATCTCGGTCGGTTTAGTGGGGATAGCGCTTGCAGTGACGACGATCATGGCGTGGCTTCGCGGTGTTGCCATGAACCATTTCGCCCATAGCGTCATGCTGGATATTCGTGCTGATGCTTATAAGCACCTTCAGAAATTAGATATGTCGTTTTTCGATACTCAGGAGACGGGCGAGCTGATGTCCGTACTTAACAACGACACGACGAACCTCGAACGGTTTCTCGACAACGCGATCCGGGAGAGTGTTAGGGTCGGTGTCACAGTCACGGGAATTACAGCCTTACTTCTCTACATGAACTGGCAACTCGCCATCATAACGCTCCTAATCGTGCCTGTACTTGTAGGTTTCACCTGGTGGTTTATGGTAACTATCGAACCTCGGTATACCAAGAAACGGTCAGCCGTAGGGGATCTCAACACGCGCCTTGAAAACGCACTGGCTGGGATCGGATTAGTCAAACGTGCCAGTGCAGAAGACTACGAGGGCGATCGGATTGATAGGGTCGCGTCAGACCTGTTCGACGCGGAAATGGCGGCGATCAGGCTGAGCGTCTTGTATCGACCCGGAATGGAGTTGCTTACGGGAGTCACTGTATTGGCGACGTTCCTCATTGGCGGACTCTGGGTTTTTGCCGGTCCACCGTTGTTTCTTACCGGGACATTGACGGTCGGTGAATTCGTCGTTTTCGTCTTATTGACGCAGCGGTTGGCACCACCACTGGCCCAACTGGCGAAGATTGTCGACTGGTACGAAAATGCGCGAGCCTCGGGGAAGCGCATTGCTGGGCTGTTGGATGCTCCCATTCGGATCGAAGACGACCCGAACCCGTTGGAACTTTCCGATTATGAAGGTCGCGTCGAGTACGACGATGTCACCTTCGCGTACGACGACGGAGATCGCGTCCTCAACGGGATCGATTTCTCTGTCGAAGCAGGTGAAACTGTCGCTCTAGTTGGACCAACAGGATCCGGAAAGTCAACCGCTGCGAAACTTCTCCTCCGGCTATACGAAGTCTCAGACGGTACGATCCGTATCGACGGCCACGATGTGCAGAAACTATCGCTGGAGAGCCTACGGCAGTCGGTTGGCTACGTTAGCCAAGATCCGGTCATGTTCGACGGAACAGTAGCCGAGAACATTCGGTACGGGCAATTCGAGGCGTCTGATCAAGCCGTTCGGGAGGCGGCCCGCGCTGCAGAAGCACACGAGTTTATTGAAGAATTCCCCGACGGATACGACACCCAAGTCGGCGAACGGGGAGTGAAAATCTCCGGTGGACAGCGTCAACGAATTGCGCTCGCAAGGGTTGTACTCTGGGATCCAACGATCCTAGTACTTGACGAGGCAACCGCGAGTGTCGATACCAGGACTGAACTTGCGATTCAGCGATCGTTAGATCGGATTAATACCGAGCGGACAACATTCGTCATTGCCCATCGGCTCTCGACGGTCACAGATGCCGACTGTATTCTAGTACTCAATGATGGCAAGATCGTCGAACGTGGGACTCACGACGAACTCGTTGCGCAAGGTGACCTCTATGCGGATCTCTGGTCTGTTCAATCCGGTGGCCATCGATCACTATCCGACGACGTACTCCACTGAACGACGGCAACAGGCAGCCAGTGCCGCAGTCTTGGCAGGAGACCAACCTATGCGGCACAGTGCAGTTACCGTCGCGAACGTTGCTATGGACGGTTCCGATTCCCCTTCCCCCCATTCACTTCGTTTCATCTGAAACTAGAAAGAACACTGCTCGCAAGCAAATCCGTACCTTATCGATCAATAGTAGTTTTACACCACCGACTAAGACCAACACACACTCATTTGGAAACTACTGCCTGAATAGACCCTCTATCGTGCTCTTTTCTCCAGAATCCACGGAGCCAGAAATATTGGCCCAATCAAGCTCCGAGACCAGTCAGCGTACAAACACTGGCATGATCTCGGCATCAAGGACGCTTGCACTAGAACGTAACAACGTTCACGACTGATCGAGGTATGATTGATTACCAGTCACTGCTGAATCTCGATTCCGAAGTCCTGATGTCCTTCTTGGACACACCGGGCAGTCAAAGATTTCCAGTCGACGGCACTGTCTAGTTCAGCACCTCCACCGGAGTTTTGCCGTCAAGAGCTTGATTCGGCCGCTGCTGGTTGTAATACTGCCGGAATTGCTGGCACCACTCAGTGACGGCCCGCCGACTGCCCACCCAGCTCGTATGGAAGCGGTCGGAGCGCATTTTGAACGTGTGAAACCACTTTTCGATGTGGTTTCGGTCAGCGTGTTCGACTCGACCGCTGAGTCCTAATCGAGAAAGGGCAGTCCGATAGCCATAGGCATCGACGAGAAATTCGGTGTCGGCGAGGTCGTATTTCTCGGTGAGACGGTGGAGGAACGCCGCCGCAGGATCCGTGCCGTGGCGGCTGAAGACGGTACAATCCAGCAGATACAGCGAATCCAGATCGACTGCCGCGTACAGCCACTGCCACTCACCGTCGATTTTGACAGCGGTTTCGTCGACCGCGACCCGCGCCGGCTGGGCCGGCGGCGGGTCTTGCTCGCTGTCGGCCAGCCGATGCGTCCATTGCCAGATCGCGCCGTGGGAGCGTTCGACACCTAGCAAGCCGAGAACGGCACTCGTCTCCCGAACTGACAGCCCAATCGAGTGGAGACGCACCCCGAAACAGCGGACGGGTGTCGGGGTGCGCTCGTTCTCCCAAACGTCTTGGCTGTCCACATCTAAGGTCTCTCTGAGCAGGTCTGCGAGTCGCATGAGCACTTCTCGCTACGACCTGCTCATTTCTAACACCCTCAACTAGACAGTGCCGGTAGTACGAAGTCATATTTTATTATTGTAGCATAGTTTGAAATAAAGGCACACATCAATTTTACCCTCCGAAGTAGTGGAAGTTGAGACTACACCGGATTTAGAGAGGCTGTGATGCGTGAATTTGGCCGATTCAGTCAACGCAAATCACCTCATATCACTCCCTAAGCGGTCATTCTTGTCATACTTTCAATTGTATGGGCGAATTTTCGCGACTTCCAACAGTGTAGCCACTCAGACGGCGCGCTAACCTAGACAGAGTGTCTCTCTACCCAATTCCAGTCTCCTTCTTCAGCAGCGTCAGCGTATTGTCGGCTGTTACGATCGGCGAATGTTCGTACTCACCAGTCAACTCAACCTGCACGAGCAGATCGACAGCTCGCCAGATCGAGTACAGGAGACACGCGAATGCGAAGTAGAAGAACCTTAGCCCGAAGTCCTTCAACGTGGTGGCAGCCATGAACCGTTTGATCGACCTGTACCCACTCTCGATCTCCCACCGATACCCGTACTCAGTGAGGAAGCCACTACCGCGATTGGACATGAACACCGAGTACTGCCGGTAATCATCATGCTCAGCGTCTTCTTTCCGTCGGTAGATCAGCGTCGTCTCGTACCACTCGTTCTTCCCGAGATGGAGTTTCCTATCAGTCTCGTATCGGTCTTGGCCCCGCTGGAGCAGGCGTTTGGCCTGGGCTTTCTCGCTGGTTTGCATTCGTTTCGGCACCACATACGAAAGCCCTCGTTGGCTGAGCATCTCCAGAATGTGCTGGCTGTCGAACTCTCGATCCATCAGTACGTTATCAACGTGAACAGCGTTTTGGGCTGAACCCAGCAGATCCTTCACTACCGCTTTCCGTGATTCACCTCATATCTCAGAGCTTTCCGACTTCGCCGTCGAATCTTACGTAAACCTGGTCGAGAACCTCTCAAAGAAATCGTCCGAACCGTTCTCTGACTCACGAATAATGTGCTTCGCATGAGCGACAATCGAAAATACTATAATTAGAAGACATGAACGATTACTTGCATGTCAATCAACCGACAAGAAGTAGTGAAGACTCTCGGAATAGCAGCCGCAAGTGCAGGGTTCTCTGGAATCGGAAGTGCGACCCAGAACAGTAGTGTTCAGGTCAATTCTATCTACGGTTCAGAGGAGAGTCCGCTTTCCGAAGGCGATATTATAGACACTCAACAGCAGACCAAGGCAAATTCGGAGGCCTCCTCCTCGATAACAGTGAAACCAGACGATTCGTATGGTCGCATTGTTGGATTTGTGTACGGTATCGACGAGTCGGGACGAGCGACTTTTTATGTAGCCAAGGAACCGGAAGAGGAAGCAGTTGAACCACAGGACCAGAGTGAAAGCGCTGTCTCAAAGGCTAAGAAATTTGAATCGGAACTGAAGAAGGCAAATCGATTATTCACCGAGACGAGTGTCGTAAGTCCCAGCGGCATCGACCCGGAGTGGAATCATGTTACTAACGGATACACGCCGTACGATCGCCGTCCGTACGGGAAGCTAGTGGAGTCCGTCGACGTCTACGAACTCGACGAAGACACCACAACCAATCGCTTCGCGATGAGACAAAACGCCAATATTTATCCAGGACAAGCCGAATGGGATAACGGTTATCACTGGTGGTATGCCGAACCTGAACACAAGTGGGATCAAGGAGTACTCGATTACAATCCCGTAGATAGAGCACCGAGAGATGACAAAACTGGGGGGGTTGATAAAAAGAGTGTGGCTATCAGCGCTGGAGGCCCTGAAATTAGTTGGCAGTTCTCTCAGCCCGATGTGGCACGATACGACGAATCGAACTCACAGGTAGCAAAGTGGCACTGGAACGCGATGACTGACCCACTTAGTTATGGGGATAATCAACACGCGCTGTTCAAAACCGGCAGCACTGCGGAGACTAGGGACAATCCGTCCGACGGCGACACGCTACTGGGGTGGGGAACTATGGCGAAATTTACGTCACGGGACCGGGTGGACGCTGACGTCGACGAGTTCGGTGCTGGCGGCCGACTTGAGTACGACGACTGAAAGCGGAATGAAACCGCAATAATTATCAGGTTGGTACAGATCGTGTGAGTATAAATGGAATATCATACACGACGCGCATTTCTTGGAGCGGTGACCCTTTTCTTCGCCGGGTGTACGAGTGCGACTAAGAAGTTTGATGGCAAAAAAACTCAATCTGACTCAGTTTCATTAGACGAGTCGTGGCCACAGTCCCGCGGAAATGCGAAGAAGACTGCGTACAGCCAGAACTCAATTGCTTCCGAGCCCCATCAGAGGCGATGGCAAGCAGATGTTGGCACGCATCCAAACGGCGCATCGATGATTGGAGCCGGACAGATCGTCGCCTCAACTATCGGTGACGGAATATCACTAGTCAATGGGCACGGGGAAGTCATGGACACGGAATCCGTTGGGTTAACTGCGACAACAACACCTGCTCTCATCGGACAAGATTTCGTTGTATCTGCATACGATGAGGCGGTTTATCGAATCAGCTCTGAAGAGAGTTCGGTTCACTGGAAGTCACAAATAGATGGACGGCCTAGTCCGGTTACTGTTACTGAAGACCTGAATAGTGTGATTGTGGGGACATCAAAAGGTGAACTGACAGGAATCCGCGCCGAAGACGGCTATCCTCAGTGGAATATCAACATTGACGATCCAATCAAAGCCTCACCAGCCGTTTTCGACGGGCGCGCGTACGTTGGTGGATATAACAGTGGGATCACAGCTGTTTCTATCGAGAATGGAGAAGAGCTGTGGTCCGTTGATACGGACGGTTGTATTGGGCCTGTGGCAGTTGATAGTAACAATGAGACCACTATCATCGCTGCTGGCCGAGACAAGATTCTCCGAGGGATTAGCGCCACCAGCGGCGATGTTCAGTGGGAAAGGCCGGTGGGGAAACGTTTGACACCTCCAGCTATTGTTGACGGGACAGTGTTCGTCGGTGCTGAGACGAGAGTTGAAAGCTTTGACGTTTCTTCTGGCAATCGTGAATGGAGAGTTGATTTGGAGAATGTGGTTACGCCACCCGTCGTTACCTCCGAGTCGGCAGTTGTCGCCGCCGGTAATGAACTCGTAGCCATTAATCATAACGGGGAAGTTGATCTTACTATTGGTCGGACTAAGAGTCCGGCGATTACCCATCCTGTGGTACTTCCAGAAGGGATTCTCATAGGGACCGAAGACGGCTATTTAGTGGCGTATATATCTTCGTAAGGTAACCTCAACGGGATTTTGAACGACAGAAGCGACTCGGCCGGTTTGTACATTTACTCTGAAGCCACCGCTAAGTCTAAGAGGGGCTGAATTCCGACAGAGGTAACGAACACTCAGCCCTCTCTTGTTTACTCAGCTTTGCACGTTAGCCTCGGGGAAGTCCGTAATCGGCATCATCTGTCCCTGCTGCTACCTACGTAACGCTCCTGCTTCGCCGCAGACCACCAATAAAATAGTATCAGCGGGTTCTTGTAGGATGGATAAGGCTGGCGGTCAGTAACCGCGGAGTTCGCTCTTGACAACCCTTTCCTATCTGTTATGTGAACTGGTACGTGAAAGAGTAGGATGAAAAAATACCGGCTTTAGATAACAAGCGTACAAACATTATTTTGAGTGATTTGGTAACAAGTCTGAAAGAGACATTCTGAGTGTGTCAACTGGAAACTCCACCAGAGTATGAAATCTCAGGATATCAAATTCGACCACACTATAACGCTAGAACCCTTGTAGTACGCAAAATAGAGAAGGATGGGGAGGAGTGAGATTGCGACAACAGTAGCGATTGTCCAAGAGAGGATATCTGCTGGATGTACTGCTATTGCAATGACCATCGATACTCCTAGTAGTCCACAAACGAGTCCACCGGCAGTATGGGCTGGTAGCAATGAGGAGGGGTGAGGGGACATTTTGATGGGTAAAGAAGTCGTAGTGTCTTGCTGCAGCTCGCATAAAGTGGTGCTGTCACCTGCGAGGAGTCCGGTGAGCGACTCTTCGAACACCCACTCCCTGAGAGCGAACATTAGGGCCCTGAATTACTGTTTTGGAGTGGAAAGTTATGTTATATTTCTGCCCTGAAAATCACAGCGAAAAACCACCACTTTCATAATTCGTAGTGCCCAGCTATAGTCGGGCAGCATCTCATGAATGAACTCCGCGGTCGTTACGGATCATTGCAATAAGCCTCCGGAGAACTACTGGATCACGGAGGGTCTTCAGCGGCATTGTATGTTGGAAAAACCGCTAGAAAGGACCATAGAACAAACAAATCCCTCTATCTTACAGATGTACACTTGTTATATCATGATAGTGTTACCTATACTTGTAAATTCAATCTATATGTGTGAGAAATGTTGTATGTCATTACATAGCATGGATGCAGCGTTTTGGTCTGTTACACTATCGGCCACTGCTTCTGATCCCTTAATAGTGCCCGAGAACACCCCGTTTTCGCGCTTTAGCTGTTCCAACCCGGAAGACAAATAATCCTATCGCTAGGTAGGCAACCGCCTGCCCGACCAATACCCCAAGGTCGAATACTGGAAGTTCCCATACGCGGAGTCCATCCGTCATTACTCGTTGCAATAAGTGGCTCCCCAGCGACATTGGAAAGAGCTTCAACAATGCATACTCTCCGACTGGCAAGACAATCAGGGCTGCAAACGAGAGTTGGATCAGTGGGAACACCTTCTCAATTTGCTTGTAGACGAGCGCCACTCCGCCGAAGACGAACCCGAGACCGACCACGGGGAGCAGCGTCAACACACAGAGCACGACGACCGAAAGCGGTGCAACCGAAAGCCAGGTCCCTGTCGTCACCATCATCGATATCAGAAGGGCGATGCCAGTAGCAAACGTTCCCAAGAGGTTAACTAGAGTCTTTACCGCCACAATCTCTGTGAAGCCGAACGGAGACATCGACAGCTGCTCCAGTGTTCCCCACTGCGCCTCGTCAGTCAAGTCATGCGTGAGATCAGCATATGCCGACACTGCCATTGTAAAGAGGAAATACCCTACAACGAGCAGTCCGACTGACTGTGAAACTAAATCTTCTGCCACAAACTGTCCGCCGAAAAAAATGAGTGCGAAAAACACATACAGCGTTATGAGTCCCACCACTGTATTCACGAGATAGCGACGCGAGAGCGTTACTGATTTACTCGCAATCGCTCGAAACAAAGCGAGATGTCGATTCATGACTCTGTCTCCTCTGGTGGCAGTGATTCAGATGTTGTCAGCTCAACGAAAACATCTTCTAGATCGGGATCAATTTCAGTGAACGACCGGACAGTCGCTTCTGCTGTCTGCAGTATGTCGACACACTCGAAGAATTCTTCACTGCCTGCAAGCCCGATCTCAAATTCCACGCAGTCAGTGTCGGTCCGCCAGTTGAGTAGCCGGAAGCGGGTGTCAAGTTGCTCTCGGAGGTGTGCTGGCGGGGTCTCGGTCAGTTGGACACGATATGATTGAGACTGAAAGACATCGAGTAAGTTGTCGACGGAATCATCAGCGACGATTTCGCCGTCATTGAGAACAATCACACGGTCACAGACGACTTCGATGATATCCATATCGTGACTCGTAATCACTATAGTTTTGCCCTCTTCTTGGACGAGGCGTTGTAGTTCGGTTTGGAGGTCACGGGTTGTTTCTACATCGAGCCCAAGCATCGGTTCGTCAAGGAAGAGAACAGGCGTTTCGCGAGCGAGCGCACAGCCAAGGGCGACTTTCTGCTTCATGCCACGCGAGAGGTTCTTTGCCGGTTCGTCCGCCTTTCCAGTAAGTCCAAGCGTGTCGATAATCGCCTCATGTCTGTCGACACGTGCCTGTGGATCGATGCCGTGGAGGCCAGCGAAAAATGCGAGGTTTTCACGAGCGCTCAATCGCCAATATACGTTGCGTGCGCCTTCGAGGACAGCACTCACATAGTTGTATGTGCGTGAACGGGCCTCATGAACAGGGATGCCGTGGATAGAAATATCGCCATGTGTGGGGGTAATGAGCCCGAGAACCGTTTTGACGGTTGTTGTTTTGCCAGCACCGTTTGGGCCGAGGAGTCCGACGATTTGTCCGGGCTGAATATCGAAGGAAATGTTATCAACGGCTGTGACGCGTCCCGATTCTCCTGTATAGCGTTTTGTGAGGCCCGTGACCGAAACTACAGGCTCATGTTCTGGAGGATCAGTTGAGCGGGGGCACATCGTTTGCAGTCCCCTATTCGGTGGACAGTCTTAAGAATACTTAGGATGATAGGCTCTTATATACTGCTACGGAAGGTCCTGATAACGGGTTATTCGATGTTTGGCTCGATTGATTCGCAAGCCAGAGTGAGTGACCGAACGATGCCGAAGGTGTAAACAGCTTGTTCCAAGCCTTGCTTAGTATAAGATTCGGAATTTCCGTAGCCACGGTGAAACAAGCGAAAAGAGGCACTTATGCTTGTTAATGCGGACACCGCATTCGTCTTTAGCTAATACTCACGGTAATACTGTTAGACAGTGTTTTTCGGTCGAATTTGGCCTACACACCACACCAAAACGCCAAAAACCACCGATTTTAGCGAACCTCCTCGCAGGAACTCACAAGGAACAGCTTCTCAACCGACAGAATTGTTTCTTCCAGGACTCATAGTTATAATCATACCTCAAAGAATTACTACTGGTGCTAGCTAAAGACGAATGGCGGACACCGTCAGACGATGAGAATTACAATTGTGAATGAATCCGGAAGTCATGCTCCATCTCTCTGCATGCTTGGAGTCCGTCAGTTCAGGCCCATCTCAGTGGCGGCTCCGTCAGCGTGAGTGAAAGTACGCCCACGCTATGGACGGGACGTGGACCCCTCAAAATTCCTTGAGTCGGCACTCGATGTGGGCAACTAATGGTTCCGTGTCGATCTTGACGCCGAACTCAATCAACTCTTGGAACATTCTGCCGAATACCAGTTGAATAAACCCCACTCTCAGCCTGTCGCTGGCTCAGTGTAACTACAGGTCTATCCATCACATTACACAAGAGCGGTGGCTCTGTACATCACACTCCACCCGAACTTCATCAGCGGGTGAATTAACTCCCACAGAGTGAAAATACTACTATCAGGTGAAAGACTCCCTATCAATTGAGACGAAATTTTCCAGTAGTTATAAGTTCAAACGAGCTACAGGACAATCTGCAATGTCGCACCAAACAGTGGTCGACATCATCGAGCGGTCGATGAGTGACCTAACCTTCGCGCATCGTTTCAAATCAGATCCGGAAAGCATCCTCAAGGAGTATGATGACCTGACTAAAGAGGAGACTGAAGCACTGAAGTCAGGGAATCAGAACAAACTGAATCAGATCGTCGAGAAGCGGGCGAACGGTATCCAGATCGCAGGTATCGTCCTGCCATCGTCCGAGGCTTGAGAAAGTAGCCTCATATTTTTACCAATGACTACAAGCACACAGAGCAACCCGATTGATATATACATCATTGGGACTGGAATGGTGGGCTACACTCAACTGACTCGTGAAGCTGAAAACGCACTCCAAGCTTCTGAGCGGGTGTATCTACTTGACGGTCAACCGATGGTGGAGAATCATATCAAAGAGACCTATACCGAAGACGTAGTTATGCTCAACCGCGAGTACAATGAAGGCGAAGATAGAGTCGCCACATATGACCGGATGTCAGAAGAAGTACTTAAGGGAGCTACAGAGGTCGATGGACCGATCACATTTGCTCTCTACGGACATCCGATGATATTCGTCAATCCAAGCAGGAGCGTCATTCGACAAGGGCGGGAACAAGGATTGAACGTCGAAGTTCAGCCAGGAATATCCGCCATCGATTGTGTATACTCAGATATTGCTTTTGACCCTGCGGCAAACGGCGTTCAAATGTTCGAAGCTACCGATTTATTGCTTCGAGAGTGGGAACTCAATCCGGAAGTTCCAGCAATGATTTGGCAGGTAAGCGTGGTAGAGACTGATCGACATTCCGAAAAGAAAAGTAAAGAAAGTCGATTCACCCGTTTCAAAGAATATCTCCAGAATTTCTATCCGGAAGACCATACCGGGTATTTACTCCAAACAGCCACTTATCCAATTGCCGAATCACAACGACATGAGTTCGAAATATCAAACCTTGAACAGATGGCCCCAATACTCGATAAAGGCTATTACATCCTTCATCTACCCCCAATCAATGAACGTGACCTCCAAAATGAGGAGCTGTTACAAGAAGTTCGGTCAGAAGACCACCTAGAAGAGATAACTGTCAGAGATAATTAAATATACTGTCGTTATTTACCTATGGACAATCCACCCGAGACAAAACGGTCTAACACGAGCGATCTTTTTCATGGTGAAGTCGTCCCTGATCCATACCAATGGCTTGAAAACGAGGACGAAGAAGTATACCACTGGGTAAAGAAGCAAAATCTCTATACTGATAGTGTTCTTTCGACCGATACTCGCGAGTTTCTCAAAGATCAGCCCGAGTTCTCCACTAACATTTCGGATCCAGGGACGATAACCCCGACAAAAAACGGATACTACCAACTACGACGTGAGGCGGGTAAGGACCACTCAAATTTAACGTTTCGACAGACCCTCACTGACTCACCGACTACGATCTGCGATCCCACAGAAGACTTGAATAGTGACCTGAGTGCGATTGATTGGTTTGTTCCTTCTCCACAAGGTGAATACGTCGCGTTTGGCGTATCACAGGGTGGCCGCGAGCAGTATGATATTCACGTTGTTCATAGCGGACAGCGGACCATATTAGTAGAACCGGACTGTGGTCGGACAAACGCTGGTGGGTTTGCGTGGGGAGAAAACGGATTCTACTATCTTCAAACTGAACCCTGCGAGGAGGGTCTCATCAAAAAGAGTGTTGATTACTACGATCTAAGTACTGACGAATCTAACACCGTTGTAGATAGTATAGCGCAACGGTTATGGCCACAAATCGTCCCGCAAAAAGGAACTGATAACGCGATCGTTGCACTGCATGATGGCACGAATCGAACTCAATTATATCATCTTTCCCAATCCGGGTTCGATCCGATATACATTGAGAGTGAAAGCCACTTTAGACCGGTGAAGTACACGGATCTGGGTGAACTCTATGTACTTACAGATGTCCAGTCGTCTACCTATGAGCTTATTTCTCTCTCCGCTTCCAAAACATATCCTGATAAAGCCTCTCTCCAGGCCAGCAGTAAACAGATACTCCAAAGTGACCGGCTTCTCCGTGATGTCTCGGTGCTGGACGATCACATTGTCGGACACTATCAAAAGAACGCTAACTCGCGGCTTACCATTTACGACCGGTCAGGGTGCTTTACTCAACCAGTGGAATTACCAGACTATTGCACTTTAATGGCAAATAGCTTAGCAGCGATTCCGAACGCATTTGTATTCAACCTCACATCCTTTGTGACTTCACCATCCACAATAGAGATTCAGGTTGATCAAAGCGCTGCCAAGTCTAACTCCGACAATTATCTCTCTAAAACAGTTATAAACGAGCCGGCGCTGGATTATCAATCAGAGTTTGAGGTGGCACAGTGCTGGTTTTCAGCCGATGACGGCGCTGAGATCCCATTCTTTATCGTATGTAAAGAGGATATAGAACTCAAGACACCCAATCCTGCCCTCATTAATGTTTATGGTGGATTCGGTGTGACTATGACACCGAGCTTTGATCGCTTTATATTTCCCTTCCTTCGTAACGGTGGCATCTATCTACAACCCAATATTCGCGGCGGTGGTGTATTCGGAGAGTCATGGCATCGGCAAGGAATGCAGGAGCAAAAACAGCGTACTTTCGACGATGTAATCAATTTTGCCGAGCATCTTGTCAAAAATAATTATACTAATCCTGAGAAGCTCGCAATCACTGGGGAGAGCAATGGTGGACTTACTGTCGGCGCGACTGTAATGCAACGGCCGGATCTATTCAGTGCTGCTATCTGTGAAGTCCCCCTGTTGGATATGATCCGATTTAACCAGATTGGGCTTGGAGAAACATGGGTCTCAGAATATGGTAATCCGAATGATAAAGACGCGTATCGGAATCTAAAATCATATTCACCATATCATAATATTAATGAAATTGAATATCCGATAATGCTATTCCGTACTGCAATTGGTGACACGCGTGTCCTTCCATGTCACGCTTGGAAAATGGCCGCAAGGATGCAGTCAAAGGCTCAAGGTGATAGTCCAGTTCTCCTCAGGACTACAGAAAATGCAGGTCATGGAGTTGGAACCTCCACACACGGAGAACTAACCAATGAACTTGACAAATGGACGGTGATTTTTGAAAGTGTAATAAGCTCAAATACGCTTTAATATAAATCATTTTGTCATATATTTTAAAATAAAACTAATACAGTCCGATAACTCTTCCTGATATGTCCCCTCCATCCCCCTCCATTGAGGAATTCATTCCTGAGGTTCACCAACGGATTGATTTTTTTGAGTTCCTATCAAACTCACCTGCTAGCCAGAAGGAACTTAACCGAGAATTAGACAAGTCACAGTCTACAATTTACCGCGGACTCAACTCAATGGAGGAGTACGGTTTAATAGAGAAACGAGATGATGAGTATCAACTAACACCATTTGGAGTGCTGATTTTCGACGAATATCGACGGTTTTCAGAGACTATAAAATCCTTACTACAGAATAGAGAGGTATTTGATACAACACAGCCGATCAACGCAGTTCTTCACCCATCGCTCTTCCAAGGAGCGAGAATTCTATCAACAAATGATTACATCGTGGAGGAGATATATGAGAAGTTACAGTCGTCTATTTCTGAAGCCTCACATCTCTATGGGGTCGCGCCAACAATCTTTCCTAACCAAATTGACCTGCATCTTGAGAAGACGACTGCCAACGAATTGACGGCTGAATTCATTTTGCCACATAGCGCTATTGAGTATCTCCAATCTAATTTTAACGGGAAATTAGATACACTCCAGAGCAGTGATAATTTCTCGATACGGGTCAGTCAAGAGACTCCTCCGGTTGGTCTTATCACCGTCTTAGAACCGAGTAAGAAAGTGGTTATCGTCATCCATGACGAGATTGGTACAATTCGAGGATTGGTCATTTCGGAGAATCCCGAATCTATTACGTGGGGGAAGAGGACCTACCAGAGTTTCCGAGAGGATTCGATTAGTTTTGAATCCTACGCTACTTCATAGACATTTTGAGAAATAATAAGCTCTCGTGATTCGGTTCAGCGGAAGTGAACCTCTCTTGGACTGGAATAGCTGAGGATACGAAACAGACTGGAGTATAATCAATATCTTATATACAAAATAGGATACTCATGGTGGTTTGATGGAGTTGTTTGAGGGTGTCATAGAACGATTAGCACACCAGAGAGCAGGGTGAATGCTGGGGTGGTATGGACTCAGCAACCCTGCAAGATGATCCTTCGATAGAGTCGTTGTTCAATGTCGCGGAGACGGAGACGTTAGCGTTGTTTGAGCATCTCTCCTTTGAGTTTCTCGCATAGTTCAACGTGTTCGCCCCGGCAGAGACGGGGCGAACACGAGAGCATGAGCCACCAGTGATGATGTGTGGCTTCCTCCATTGCTACTACAAAGACATCTACGGCATTGGTCCGGTTGAGGGGGCGCTTCAGAACACGGTTGTTTGTCTGAGCTGTGGCTTCGATCGACCGTGGTCAAGAGACACGGTCAATCGCTTTCCACCGACCTCAAACACGTCGTTGGCGATGTCTTCGACCACCTCGTCGAGCAGGCCGCCCGCCCCGGCCTGCTCGACTTGACCTACTGCATTGATTTGTATGACGTGAGGCGATGCCTGCCGATCAAAACGCTTCGGAGTGCTACGATCCAACCGGTGACGAGTACTACTACGGATACGGCTGTACGATCGTTTCGACCGGGCAAAAGTTCCCAATTGCAGCCGAGTTCACCGAGAGCAAACAAGCGCCAGAGGAACGGCGATGCGTGTCACGCACGACGCGCTGGCCGTCGGCAAGCTGAGATGGATGCTCGGAGACAGTGCCTACGACATCCTCGACTGGCACGACCTCCTGCGGCGTCGTGCCAATCGCTCCGTACAACCCGCGAAACACTGACGACCCGAAAGATATCGAGTACAGAGTTGAAGACCGCATCGAGGAATACAGCAAGGACGTTCAGCTGAAGCAATCCATCTTAGACGAGACGTACAATCACCGGACAGGAGTCGAACGAACCAACGACGTGGTCAAGGACTGCGGCCTCGGGCACGTCCGCGCCCGAGGCCGCGTCCACGCACGAACAGAGGTGTATCTTGCACTGTGTCTCCGACTCGTCATTGCAATCACCAACTACGAGCGGGGCGACGATCCTGGCCGCGAGAAGCTCAAGCTATGAGATGGATTCTATGACAGGCTCATTGTATTGTTCCCTCTGACGCTACTCGTCCTATTCTGGCTCTATAACAGGGGAAAGACCCAAGCATTACGTGAGAGAAATACCTCCAAGCCGAGGTCATCTGTTGATAAGTAAGCAGCTTAACTGAGTAGCTGATCCAGTCAAAGTATTTCTGAATAAAACTGGGGTGGCTCATATTGTATGCATTGATACGGTCAGTCTCGACTACTGCTGTTTGGTGGATGTTTAGACTACAGGGAGTCTAGCAGGCCTGTGATACGCAATTTCAACGATAGTGGCAAGGAAAACTGCTTCAGATCACTTCGTGCGAGTTACTTCATTCCGTAGCCCATCTTTCGCAGTTCATCTTCAACTGTCCGAGATTCATCATTAGCAGCCAATACGATTGCCTCGCAAACATCAATCTTGTACACAGATTCCGATGCGAAGATATCGTCCATGGTATCAACAATCTCTTCAACTCGGGATTCAGCCTCGTCTCGAAGGAAGAAATTTGCGTGGCTTCGTTCGTCTTGAACACTATCACGTCGGTACTTGAACGGCAGTGCCTCAGTGTCTTGATTAGCGGTTTCAATCACCTGTGTCTCGGTGTCGATCTGGTCGGCCTGCTTAGCCTCTTCTCCCGTCTCGTTCCCCTCAGCGTCGTCATCTACGTCGAAATCGTCCTCGAACGGGGACCCTGCGCCGGATTTCATGCGTCAAACGCCTCCTCGATGTCGGCCGCGAGGTCATCGTACTTTTCCAGCGTTTCGTGCTCGCGGTCAGGAACCCGTCGGATGCCCTTCTCGCCGTCCTTGAAGGCCTCATCGACCACCTCATAGGCAGTCGCCCGAGCGTCCCACATCTCCTGCATGAGCGACTCGCGTTTGCGGAATACCGTCGGAACGTCGTAGTCGACATCTTCCTTGAGCGTCGCGAGGTGTTGCTTCTGACCGGTTGTATCACCAAAGGCGATGGGCACGATTCCTAGAACCCCGACCTCGATGCCGAGGTTGTCCTCAAGTCCGTCGACCAACTGCTCCAGGCCGTCGATGCTGAGCGAGCCTTTGCCCGACAGTTCGACCGGGATGAGAACCGTCTGTGTGACCATGACCGCGTTGTAGAGGGCCTGTCCCTCGGATGCTTGTGGGTCACAAATGATGACATCGTACTGTTCGTGGATGCCGTTGCGACCGAGAAGTTGGTACAGTTGCTCTTCTTCAACCCACTCGGCATCAGGATTCATCTGCTCTTCAGTCTCTTTAGCTCGACGCATCGTCGTATCCAGCGATGAGAGCATATTGTGGGCTGGGATGACATCGAGGTTGTCGACACCAGTGTCCTCTCGAATGAGACCCTCAAACGATCCCTTGCCACGGCCTACCATGTGCCGGACAAGGTTGTCCGCAGCACCGTCATCGCGGTCGTCGTCGACGTCGAAGATATACGAGAGTGAGGCCTCCTGTGGGTCGAGGTCGATGACGAGCGTTTTGAGGCCGTTCCGAGCGTGCGCGTGGGCGAGATTCGCTGCGGTCGTTGTCTTCCCGACCCCGCCAGCCTCGCTGTAGGTTGTGTATGCCAGCATTTGCTATTACTGTGTTTTACTACTACTAATAATTAGCGTGTGTTAGTAACGCTTGTTGCCAGTGTATATAACAAACAGTAGTAGTTTGCGCTAGTAATTTACAGTAGTAACTATAGTTAGTAACTAATAGTAATAATTTTCATGTGTAATGGGAAGTAGTAATTTATGTTAGTATTGTCTGGTGGTAACATCCCGGAAATAGAAGGGTGCGATAACATATTGCTGGCGGGGTGTTAGGCTAAAAGAATCTTTCAAATGTTATACCGACACTCAGACCAGTCTCATCACTCATTTTGTATAACCATCCCGACTAAGGGTTCCAAACAATGCACGACCTGTCCGACAGCCAAAACAAAGCATTGCTCACCGAACTCGCAACCTACCAGAACCGAAAGCTCCTGCTCTGGCAACTCGCAGCCGACGGCCGTTCGTTCTGCAGTGTCCGATTCGTTGCTCGGGAACGCGACCTGCAGAACGCGCCCGTCGACGAACAGGTCCAAGCGTTCGTCGACGATATGCTCTCGGACGATGAAATCCGGCCAGAGTACGATACGATGGCTGACTGGGACGCCCTGGAAGCAACCCATGGCGACACTGCCGACCAGTTCCTTTAGATCGGACTCCCTCCCGTAGCGATTTTCTGCGGCCTCCGTGGCTGGAGGCTTTCCAGTATGTTGCCTACAGCCGAAGTCCCGTTTGAACCGATCTTCGTTGAAGAACCACTGCTTATCCCAAACTACCGAGAGGCGATCATCAGCAACGTCGGCTTACCGTTCTACGCCGATGTTGACCGTCCTGATGAGGTTCCCGCAGACGAGCAAGAACGCACAATCGACCTTGCAGAACGTATCCTGCGCGCCGGCGGCGTCCGAACCGGGTTCGGCCATCACGAAGAGGTCCGAACCTCGATGGAGTCGTGGGCTCCCGATGCCGACGAGGACCGTGACGCCGGTCCCGGCTACTGGCGGTCGTCAGTCCTCTTGATGTCGCCCCGCGAGATGAATTTCGGACAGCTAGACGGTGAACCAGAAGAGAAGCACAAGAAAGCCAAGACGGTCCTTGCCTGGGCTGAGGACTGTATCGACACCGAGGTCCTCCAAGAGATTGAACGGTCCCAAGCCGACGATATCAAGCAGGCATGGAGGGATGCAGCGGAAGCCGAACTGACTCAGCGCGAGATCGAACAGTTCGCCGAGGAGCCGCCGGAAGAACTCGATGGCTGGCAGAGACTTGACGCCGGCCACGACGCCGTTGAAGTGGCCTACGTTGCTGACAACCACGGAACGCCGTCGGTTGCAGCCGTGTTCGAAGCCGCTGACGGTGAGCTGAAGGCCCACGAGTTCACGCTGGAAGCGTGGGAGGAGAACGATGGGAATCCTCGCGAGGCCCGGCTGAACCGGTATTGCGTCACCACTGACGGCGACGGAGCCTACGCCTGTCTTCGATCACATCTGCTTACCTTCGAGGTCGAGCCTATGGAGCAGCTCGAAGTGTGAGTTAGTCTCGCTCTGAGTACATTGAAGGCCGACAGTACCGCTGGTCGTACTCCGCTCTGCTGAACTGCTTAGAACATTGTAGGAGCCAGTCATCAGGTGCGGACCAGAACGTGATTGTATCTTAGTCGCGTTTAAGCGTTTCCTCAGGGAGCAGTATCTCGGGTCGTTGGCGGCAATCTGCAGCCCGTGCGAACGCTCTAATTCGATCCCACTCGTCGGGTGTGAGGTTGCTGTCCATAATTGAAAACTATCCGTTTGAAGCCTTAATATTTTCTATATTTATATAAAATAAAAGGTAGTTAAGGAAAGCAACGAGGACACCAACCCCAGGTAACCCCTACGACACCTTCTTGAGATCTGGCCAGTCCCGGACTCGACACACCGGATTTCAAGTGAAACACCATCGCTGTCTGGTGGTTTTCTCCGGAAACAGTGGTGTGTGCCAATTCTTCAGCAATTGCGTGCCCAGACTGAGAGTTTTTTTGCACCCACAGCCGGGTGAGAGGTGCTCCAGCGGGAGCGTTCTGAAAAGAACTATGGCTTCGAAGACTACCAACAGCGGTCAGACCGGAGAACAGGCAGAACCCAATGAATCGCAGTCGTTCCCAGAGTTGACCGTCCAAGCTGAAGGGACCGCAGACCGACTGCGGCGCGTGAATGAAACTGGGAAGGCCGATTGTCTCGAAACAATCGAAGTTGAGCTTGCTGTCGAGCACGATATCGACTCCTCCGACGAGTGGCGCAATCTCGTCGACCCGGAGTACATCAAACACGGACGGACCGTTGAGAAGGGCACGGTCATCGACGACTTGCTCGACGGACTCGAAGGACACTACCGCTGGCAGTCGTCCTCAAGCTACGAGGCCCTGGACTGGAATCTCACTGTGACTGGCTCGGCGACCGCCTGGCGACGCCTCTTCATAGAGTGTACGCAACTGCGTGGTTCAGATTCCGACCGGGCCGACAAAGCCGCCATCCGTCTCAAGCAGTTGCTCGCGACCGATCTTGCAGACACAGGCGCAGCGCTGGCTGCCCTCGAACTCATCGACCAGCACGACCTCGATAGGTCACCAGATCCATTCATCAAAGAGGTCGCGGACGGCACGGACGGCGAGTAGCCAGCTCACGCTCTATCTCGGCTGCATTCGTTTTCTGTGACCCTCGGGGCCGGAGTTTAAATACGATGACGAACGCAACCAAGCGTGTGACTGACCGAAATCCTGAGTACGACCCCGCGGATATCCTCGGTGCAGCGAGTTCTGACCCTGAAACAAGGGGGAACGGACGGGAACGGGTCCTCGAATCCACCAGGTATCCAGAGGGAACAGAGGATGGTGCTCGCACCTGTTCGACCTGCGGACAGGAGATTCAACAAGATAACCGCCAGTGTCCGTTCTGCGCTCAAACCGGTGTCTCAGAGAGTCCTTCCGGCAATCAGGATAACAGCCCACTTGGGGAGTGGACGTTCGGCCGGGTCGTACTCGCACTCGTCGACGCGAACACTAACTTCCACGCACGGGCACTGGGCGCTGCGGCCTTCTCCGTGTCCGACAGCATCGCGAGTGGCGAGGATACCTCTCACGGCACGGTGAAGTGTCGAGCAGCATTTGGCACCGAGCCAGCGTCGAATCTTACTCGCGGTTGGCCCGACCTGCCGACCGAAACCACGCTCGACGAGGAAACTGGACAGGCGCTACTGGAGGCAGCCGACGAGCAGACCAACTGGGACGGCGACGTCCAGCCACGGATCTATCTCGAGGATGGATCACCAGTCACCGATCGCTCTGAGTTCCAGCGTCTCACAGAGGAGTTCAAACAGGACGATGGGACGTACTGGCTTGTGCCCGGCGTCGTGCAGCGCCACCAAGCGAGAGCCGAACCGGAGATAGTTGGTATCGAGTTTTATTGTCGGCAGTGTGGCGCCGTGACGGGACACGAATCTCACGGGCTCGATGGCTTCGAGTGCCATACCCATCTCGACCGTATGATCTGGATCTGCAGGGAATGCGGACAGCACCGACACGAGCCCGAACAGGAGGATGACACGGAGGAGGTGACGGGCTATGAGCATCTTCCCGACGGCGTCTCACCCGAGGACATCCACGGCGACGAGCCAGACTTCCAGGAGCAGGAGTTCCAAGACCAGATCAGTGCCTATCGCGAGCGGTACGGGTTCTTCCCGTGGGAGCGGTAGCTATTCTGTTGCTTCGGATAGGATTTGAGAATACAGGTCATCAGAGATTCAAAAGCCAGCATCACGAGGGATGTCAACTCCACATTTTTTGCGGTCGTCAATACTTGCTTCGCGGAGTAGAATCCTGATGACACTGTAACGGTCAAATGGTGTCTGGCGTCGGGTTCGTCAAGAGACAACCCACCAGCTATTTTACTGGAACTATCGACGGCTGATGTGTGGAGAGCAGGGTAGCATCTGGACGGGCTGCCATCAGAGCAGTTGTGTCGCCTCAAGCAGTTGGACTGGGAGTCTCTAGTCTCATCCTTCTCACGGGGTTGTTCTCGAAACCACCAGCAGGACTGTCGATAGCTGGCCAGCGAGCGATAATGGTCTTCCTTGTCGCACTTGTGCTGTGGCTTACCAGACCGGTCCCATATATCGTCTCAAGCATTCTCAGCGTCACACTCCTGTATGCGCTGGGAGTTGTTGAGTCATTCGCGGTAGCGACGACGGGCTATGCATCGTCGCTCATCTTTTTTTTGCTGGCGTTGTTATTGTTAGGCAACGCTATCGCGGATGTCGATCTCGACCGACAGGTAGCACAGCAACTTCTTAGGGCTGAAACAACGCCCCAACGAACGCTTCAGTCTATTGCTGGGAGTATTCTGGGCCTGGCGCTGGTGATGCCGTCAGCGATGGCCCGTGCGGTGACGTTTATTCCAATTGTTGAGCAGATCGCGTCTGAATTCAACTATGCGGATGGAAGCGATTTCGAACAAGCCGCGTTCCTCATTTTGGGACACGTCAACCCGATTGCGTCAATGGCACTGATGACTGGTGGTGGGATGGCGCTGGTTACCTCGGAAATCATTAACAGCACGGTACGGTCGATATCGTGGGTTGACTGGGCACTTCTCATGGTGCCGCCGACAGTCCTGTTGTATGTGTTGGCCACGGTTGCAGCAATCATCTTCACGACAATTGGTGAGGCCAGACAGCAAAATCACGAGGCAGCAAAAACTACTGACTCCCAAAGCGAAGGGGGTGGGATTGCTGCCGAAACGACACAGTCACTATCCCGTGAGCAGTGGATTGTTGCTGCAGTCACCGGTGGAGCTGTCGTCAGTTGGATTATCGGCTCGTTCATCGGAATCCCGACTGTCCTCCCAGCTGTTGTTGCTGTGACTGTTCTCGCACTTCCCCGTATCGAGGTCATTACAGCCACGGATGCTGCTGATGTGAGCTGGGGGATTATATTCCTGATCGGAGCAATGCTGTCGATATTGGATGCTATGCAGACGACAGGGGCAATCCAGTACATCGTTGATCTGTTGACGGTGCTCGTTCCGTTTGGGGTACTTGCACAGTGGCAAATAATCGGCGTCCTGTTAGCTATCGCCGTCGGTGTCCGTGTCCTTTTTTCAACTGGTTCAGCGGCCATCGTAGTTGCCCTGCCGATTGTCTTGGAGTTCGGCGGTGAATTCGGCATCAACCAACTGTATCTCGCGTTGGCGGTGTTACTCGTCGTCGGTTCAACGACCCTGCTGCCGTTCAATACGACAGCCGTTCTCGTCTCGATGGATCACGGGCCTCTCTCGCATCGAAATGTCGCGACGTTTGGGACAGTAATGATGGTCCTCTCAGTGATAGTCGCTGCTGGGACGTGGTTAATATACTGGCCCCTCGTCACCTGAGGCGTGAGACATATATGTCTGAGACTGACCTGATAGGAGCAGGGGAGTAAACTATCCTACGCGTCGAGTTCACAACGATACCGACCGGTGTGATGGCCCAGCTGAGCCAGCAAATTGATGGCGTGCGGAGTATCGAACTCGACAATACGTTCTACGTTGAGGACGGTGTCTGGATTGAATCGCTTACTATCTCAGCCGATAACCAGTTCGATATTGAACGCGTTCTTGCAGAGATATCTGGTGTGTCACTGTTCTATATGAGTAAGATCCCAACAGGATCGGCCGAGGCAGATATTCAGCGGGTTACCATACTAGCTAATGAATCCTACCCGTTCATCTTGGGGCTTATTCTGCGTCAAGAGGCTATCCCGAACCGGATTGTCCTACAAAATGACACAGTCGAAGTTGTTATTACGACCCGAGATTGGGACCAGTTTCGGGCTGTGGCTGACGAGGTTCAGAAGACGCTTGGGGAATTCGAATTGCGCTCGGTAACACAAAACGAAGAACCCGGAGAGCCACTTGATAGCGGCCGGCTCACCGAGGTCCTTGTCTCGAAACTTACCGATGAACAATTAGAGATACTTGAAATCGCATATAACGAGGGATATTTCGACGTCCCTCGGAAGATTTCTGAGACGGAGCTCGCAAAAGAGCTTGATATTGCACAGTCAACAGTTAATGAGCGCTTACGAACTGCTGAACGAGCTCTACTCGGACTTATTTACGGTGCGAAAGAGGATTGAAAGATTCTGATAGTATGTGGAGTGCTGTGTAGCGCGAGACTCAATCTGGCAGTCCAATCTGTACTACTGATATAGAGCGTGTCATCTAATAGCTCTCAACCAGAATATTTCGCGGCTTGTTGTCTGAATAGAGGCTGGAGTTCGGTGTTGCCCCAACTCAAGCGAGAGATGAAGCAGTCAAAATCACTGCGTAGTGGGTGTGAATCATATTCTATGACATGCTGGATATAGGCTAGTACTGGAATCTCGGCATTGACACCCGTTGTCCGGTTACCCTCGTTCCTGAAAGCGGAGTAGTCGTCTTATATTCCTCATAGTGGAACTGTGGTCCGCTATTGTTCAATGAGTCTAAACATGGCTTATAAAGCATGATAGATATCGGTCTGTATCGGGATTAAAACGATTCCAGATACCCCGGAATGGGAAGACGAAATGGGACAGAAAGATGATGGAGAATTCGGCAGTGGACAAGGCAACCGACTAACCCGTCGCGGATACCTTACCGCGACAACCGCGTTGGGCGTGGGCGCACTTGCAGGGTGTAGCGGCGGTGACGGCGGTGATGGCGGTGGCGGCCAGAATCTCACTCCGAACGCACCCGATGGGACTCCAGAAAACGTCGAAACACAGTACTGGCGCAATTGGGACACGTTTGATGCCGACTCGCCGTCACTCGACTACAGCGCGACGGCCGGTGCAGTGCTTGACCCACTGCCGGTTGAGTTCTCAAGCCAAGACGACCCGTGGATGCGCGAACACGCGCTCATGGTGCAGCGGGGGCTGAACGACTTAGGTATCGAGGCGCAGTTGAACGACAGACCTCTGAACCAGTTGTACGCACAGAGCTGGTCGACCGATGGTCTGGATGCAGCCATCTCGATGAGTACGCACGGGCCCGATCCACAGCGCGGGCTTGACCCGAACCCACTGTTGATGCGCAGAACCGAAGGCAACCTCTCGAATTACGACAACTACTATCACCCTGAACTACAGGAGATACTCATCGAGCAGTCACAGGAAACGGACCGAGCGCGTCGAGAAGAACTCGTTAATCAGGCACAGGAGATCTTCGCGGAAGATGTCGGTGCGCTCATCACGCTATTCTCGGATGTCGTCACGGCTGTCAACACGAAGAAGTGGTCGGGATACGTGAAAACGCCCGGGAACGGGCCGACCGGTGACTCCTTCCAGTGGACGGAAGTTAATCTTCAGCCGGAGGCTGACGACCGAGACTACGTGAAAGGCGTTACCACGTCGATGAACTCGCTAAACCTCCCTTGGGCGGCCGGAGGTGCAGAAGAAAAACGCTTGACATTCATCTATGACGGCCTCTTCGATGCAACTCCCGACCTAGATGTGACGCCGGCACTGGCAACCGGTGGCGGGTTCGTCGACGACACGACAGTCGAACTTTCGCTACGTGAGGGTGTTGAATGGCACGACGGGGAACCCTTCACCGCAGAAGACGTGAAATTCACTGTCGAATTCTACAAGGAGTACTCTGCGTCGAGCCAGACACCGTTCTACGAGCCAATCGAGTCCGTAGAAGTGCTGGGCGACCACGAGGTTCGGATCAATCTCAAAAATCCGGACGCCGCTTTCATGACCCAGCGGGTGGTTCGGAGCGTCATTATCCCGAAACACCGGTGGGAGGATGTCGACAACCCATCCCAGCACAATCCAGATAACCCAGTCGGAACCGGCCCCTTCCAGTTCGAAGACTGGGAGCAGGGAACCCGGTTCGAGGTGTCCCGTAACGACGGTCACTGGATGTTTGACGACGAGTGGCGAGCTGATACCCTCGGTGACATGGCTGAAAGCGGCGAGGGAATCGACCGCGTCATCTGGATCAACGTGGGCAACGTAGACTCCATGATTGGGTCCCTTCAGGGCGGCGAAATTGACGCTGTCGGAACGACACTCTCGAACAGCCAAGCAAGCCGCGCCTCGAGTAACAGCAGCGTGGAGACAATGGTGTCCGGAAACTTCGCCCCACTGGACAACAAGCTCGCGTTCACCTGTCCGCTCATCCGCGATAAGGAGTTCCGTGTCGCACTTTCGAAGGCGGTTGATCCAGAGGGATTCGTCGAAGAGGTGCTACAGGGCCGCGGCTCTGTGCCGACAGGAGAAAACCCGATATCTGATCTCACACAGTGGCACAACGGCGACGTCACCGACTACGGCTACGACGTGGACGAGGCACGGTCACTGCTCGAACAGGCAGGCTACACGTGGGACGAGAATGACAATCTCCGGTATCCCAACGGTGAAGCGTGGGCTGCATTCGTTGAGCGCATTCAGGACGGCAATCAGTACAAGCGGCGGGAAGATCTGAATCAGCCGGACTTCTCCTGATTAGTGAGCACACAATGAGATACACAACCAACCGACCGTTCCAACAAACGGAGGGACAATGAGTCAATTCCAACGGTTCCTGGCCAAGCGACTTGCGATCTCTATCGGACTGACGCTGATCGCAGTGTCAGTAATCTTCGTCGTCTTGCGGCTACTGCCGGGGAGTCCTTTCGAGGCGCTCGTAACCTCCGGGAACCTCAACCAGCAGCAAATCAACGAGATACGAGCACTCTACGGATTGGATCAACCGATGTGGCGACAGTACATCGATTATATGACGAGCATCCTCACATTCCAGTTCGGCTACTCCATTCTCCGGAGTCAGCCGGTCTGGGACGTGCTGGAACCGCGATTAGTCAATACGCTGATCCTGCTTGTGCCGGCATTGGTGACGACGGCTATCCTTAGCTCCGCAATTGGGATGTATGCTGGCTGGAATCGCGGCAGTCTACTGGAGAAAGGTAGTATCATCACAACGACGTTCCTGCGGTCAACGCCGGTGTTTATTACTGCAATTTTCTTTATTATCATGTTCGCGTACAACTTCGAGCTCGTTCCGGCGTTCGGCATGCGATCCGTCACGGCATCGCCGGAGGGATACATCGATACGTTCCTCTCGCTTGACTTCCTGCACCACTACATCCTGCCGTTTACCGTGGCGGTCCTGTACTACAGTGGTGACTTCCTGCTGCTTGCGCGGAACGGAATCGTCGAAAAACGCGGCTCTGAGTTCCTCAAACTCCACAAGGCGAAGGGGCTCACGGAAATGCAGCAGTTGGCTCGTGCTGGCCGGAACTCCATGCTGCCGATACTAACCTACTTCGCACTCCGGCTCGGGATGATTTTCCAGGGACTCATTCTCTTGGAGGTTGTGTTCGGATGGCCGGGCATCGGCCGCGAACTCGTCCTTGCCATCCAACAGCAGGACTACCCGCTGGTACAGGCCGCGGTGTTCATCATGGCACTTGCTGTTATCATTGCGAACCTAGCTGCAGACGTCCTATACGCGTACTTCGACCCAACAGTCTCAACCGGCGGAGGGAGCTCAGCATGAGTACGGAAACTAAACCAAAGGGACAACTGTACAAGCGGCTTGATCGAATTCGAGGGATAATCCGTAACCAGTTCGAGTTCCTCCGACAGGACCGACTGGCTACTATCGGCGTCATCTTCGTCGCCGGATTCGTCTTCCTCGGACTGTTCGGGCCAGCATTGGCCCCACACGACCCGATCGAACACGACGTCCGCAACGATGACGGACAGATTCTCCGTCTCGCCGAGCCGTCTGGTGAGGCCGTCTTAGGAACTACGGCGTTCGGAAAAGACGTCCTTAGTCAGTTCCTCGCCGGCGCACAGCCGACGTTGATCGTCGGGCTATTCGGTGGGATCGGAACCGGAGCAATCGGGTTCCTCATCGGCCTTGTGAGCGGGTACTATGGTGGCTGGGTTGACGAACTATTGATGCGATTGACTGATCTGACGTTCTCGTTGCCGTTCATGCCGATGGCGTTGTTGCTGCTGACGTTCGTCACCCCGAATATCTGGCTGATGACCGCGATTATCGCGGGGTTCCTCTGGAAGATGCCGGCTCGCGTCGTCCGTTCAGAGGTGTTATCGGTTCGAGAACGAACCTTCGTCAAGTCCGCACGGGCAAGCGGAGCGAGTGATCTCCGGACGATGTTGTATCACGTCGCTCCGAATGTGTTGCCTATCGGCTTCCTGTACACTGCATACGGGGTTGCTTGGGCTATTGCCGCACAAGCGAGTCTCGCGTTCCTCGGATTCGGCGACCCGACAATGACCAGCTGGGGGCGGATGCTCCGGCAGGTCTTCGAGTCCGGGAATATGCGTGTGGCTTGGTGGTGGGTTATCCCACCAGCCATCGGTATCGCTGCGATAACGACCTCAGTCTTCCTCATCGGTCGTGCGTACGAGGAAGTCATCAATCCCGAAATCCAGACTGAACAATGACATTACTAGACGTTGAGAACCTCAAAGTCACGTACACCACCGAAGACGACACCGTCCACGCTGTCAACGATGTCTCCTTTAGCATTGACGAAGGCGTCAACTATGGCTTGGCCGGCGAATCAGGGTCGGGAAAATCAACGATAGCAGAAGCGCTGTTAGGGCTACTCCCGGGCAACGGGACCGTCGAGCGAGGAAAAATCACGTTCAATGGCCGGGACATTACATCGCTGTCTAATACCGAACGTCGGGACATGCTTTGGGAGGATATCGCCTATATTCCCCAGAGTGCGATGGACTCGCTCGACCCAGTGATGTCGACCGGGGATCAAATCATCCAATCGATACAGGCCCACCGGTCCGTTTCGGACGAAAAGGCGCGGAGTCGCGTCGAAGAACTGTTCGAGATTGTTGGTTTGGATCCAGATCGGATCGACGACTATCCCCACGAATTCTCGGGTGGGATGCGCCAGCGCGTTACGATTGCGATGGCACTCGCACTGGAACCGGACCTCATCATTGCGGACGAGCCGACGACCGGGCTTGACGTCATCGTCCAAGACAAGATCATCGACAAAATCCTCGAGATCCAAGAACGGATGGACAGCTCGTTATTGCTTATTACCCACGAAATCGGCGTTATCGCCGAAACGTGTGACGAACTCTCCATCCTCTACGGTGGAAAAGTGATGGAGCAGGGGAGCGTTGACAACGTCCTCGTCAACCCGACGAACCCGTACACGATGGGGTTGAAGAACTCGTTCCCAGAGATTGACGGGAGCAATGAAGACGCAGTTGCGATACCCGGGTCACCGCCGAACCTGAATCACGAACCGACGGCGTGTGTGTTCAAAGATCGGTGTCCGTTCGCAACCGACGAATGCGGAGATTCACATCCGGATCTCGTTTCGCTTCCGAACCGTAACCATCGGTCGGCCTGCCACCACGTCGATAAGGCGGCCCAGATGCGGCGTGACGCCAAGAACCCGGAGACATGGGATATTCCCGAAGCAGAAGACACTGCCACCGACACAGGTGAAGTGGTCCTCGAAACAGACAACCTGGAGAAGTACTACGAACAGAGCCAGTCACTGTTGAGCCAGTTCCGCGGTGAAGACCCAGATTACGTGAAAGCCGTCGACGGTGTTTCACTGTCAGTCCGTCGCTCGGAAGTCGTTGGCATCGCAGGGGAATCCGGCTGTGGGAAGTCGACGCTGGGCGAGACGATGGCTCTGTTGGAGGATCCCACCGGCGGCGAGTTCGTCTTCGACGGAGAACCATACGAGTACTATCAGAACAGCAATCTGGAGGAATTCCGACGGAAGGTCCAGATCATCTTCCAGGACCCCTTCGATTCGCTCAACCCGCGCCAGACGGTCAGGAAACTCGTCGGTGAGCCGTTGACGATCCATGATTACCGGAGCGATGAACACGAGCAGGCCATCATCGAGACATTAGAGAAGGTCGGGCTGACACCCGCAGAGAAATTCCTTGACCAGTACCCACACGAGCTTTCGGGCGGCCAGCGCCAGCGTGTCGCAGTGGCGAAAGCGCTCGTACTGGACCCGGACTTCTTGATCTGTGACGAGCCGGCGTCAATGCTTGACGTTTCGCTCAAGGTGAACTTACTGAACCTGCTCAGAGAGCTGGCAGATACCGAAGATATCGGGATCGTCTATATCTCACACGACCTCGCGAGCCTGATGCAAGTTTCGGACAGGCTCGCAATAATGTACCTCGGACGGATAATCGAAGAAGGGACCGTCGATCGTATCGCGAACCAACCAAAACATCCGTATACCACCTCGTTACTCTCAGCGGCACCCGAGAAAGACCCGACTACGGATCGAGCCCGGGTGCTTCTGGACGGTGAGCCACCCGACCCGGTCGATCTCCCAACAGGCTGTAAATTCGCCCCGCGGTGTCCAAAAGCTGAAGAAGAGTGCTGGGCCACTGAACCAGCACTAGATGAGTCTGAAGACGAGGACCACCGTGCGGCGTGTTACTTCCCGGACGATGAGACGGCTGAGACTGCGGTAGAGGCCTCTCAGACGGACGACCCTGATCAGTCGACCAACGCTGGTTCATTGAGCGACTGAGCCTATGACCGCTTCCGAGCGATGTATCATGATGGCAGAAATTGGATTCCCGTTGTCAGCGAACGGTGACATCCGACAATTCGCTGTTGAGACACCAGTACAGACGGTTTCGACAGATGTAGTCACGGCTGCTGGTATCGGGGCCCTAGTGGTGCTGTTACTGTTGTCGGCGTTCTTTTCGTCCTCGGAGATAGCGATGTTCTCGTTGGCGCGACATCGCCTAGAAGCATTGATTCAAGACGGCGTTGATGGGGCGACGACGGCGGCCGAACTGAAAGACGACCCGCATCGGTTGCTTGTCACCATCCTTGTTGGGAACAACCTCGTCAACATCGCGATGTCATCGGTTGCGACAGCGTTACTTGCAATCTATCTCACGCAGGGTGAGGCTGTTCTCGCTGCGACATTCGGCGTTACAGCCGTCGTGTTATTGTTCGGAGAGAGCGCTCCGAAGTCCTACGCAATAGAGAATACGGAGTCATGGGTCCTGACGATTGCCCGGCCGCTCAAATGGTCAGAATACGCGCTGTATCCCCTCGTAATCGTGTTTGATCGCCTCACTAGGGTGGTAAACCGACTGACAGGCGGCGGGACAACCGTCGAATCGTCATATGTCACACGTGAGGAGATCCGTGAGATGATCCAGACTGGGGAGAACGAAGGGGTTATTGGGGCTGATGAGAGGGAAATGCTCCGCCGCGTATTCCGGTTTACCGATACGATCGCCAAGGAAGTGATGACACCACGGTTAGATGTCACTGCAATTCCGGGAACAGCCACGGTCGACGAAGCCATTGATGCGTGTATCGAGAACGGCCACACACGGGTACCGGTGTACAAGAGCGATCTCGATACGATCATCGGTATCGTTGAACTGGGAGAGCTAATCCAGCGACGGGACGAAGCTGACACGGCCAGCACTGCTGCGGAGTGCTGCGCTTCGACACTGCACGTGCCAGAGAGTAAGCACGTTGATGAACTGTTCCGTGAAATGCGCGACGAGCGTATCCAGCAGGTCGTTGTCGTCGATGAGTTTGGAACGACTGAAGGGATCATCACAACAGAAGATATCGTCGAGACCGTTGTCGGCGAAATTCTCGATGAAGAAGAAGCAGAACCGATCGAAGTGGTTGATGACCGGACTGTCCGAGTCGCTGGCAGTGTTACCATTGAGGCGGTCAACGATGCTGTCAGCGTGGACTTTCCGGAGGGTGAAGAATTTGAGACGATTGCAGGTTTTGTGTTCAATCGAACTGGGAGACTCGTCGACCCCGGCGAGACACTGGTCTACGATGGAGTCGAACTAACTATGGAATCGACCAGCAAGACTCGAATTGAACGCGTCCGAATCACCGAACCCGAACCCTCGATCGCTAATGGCGGGTCTGCAACTGTTCTGGGTAAACAGTGACGGGCTACTCGGTGTCGTCTATTACTGTCACAACCGGACAATCAGCCTCGAAAAGCACGGCCTGTGTTGTGCTTCCGAAAACAGCCTTTCCGGCCGGTGACCGCTCCCGTCCTCCAATGACAAGATACTGTGCAGCAACCTCGTCAGCTACTGCGGTAATTTCTGAAACTGGATCTCCAACTCGACCGAGAGTGGAGATACAATTGAAATCAGCGTCGTCGAATGTGTTGACCACGACTTCGTTTGCGACATTTGCAGCGGCATCCGCCCGCTGTGACTTGCTATACCCGTCGATCGATCCCACTCGTTCAACTGTCGCCTTCCGTTCCTCAAACTCCGACTGTGTGACACAGTGGAGGACGTGTAGCTCCGTGTCATATGCTGAAGCGAGATCAAATGCTGTTTCGACGACCGGGTCTGCTTCTGTGGTTCCGTCAACTGCTGCTAGTATCGACATACAAAAAATATCAAATATATGATACTTATACGTTTCGGTTTGGGCCAGCAGGGGGCATGGATAGTAACCGTAATTGACGGCAGAAATACGCCAAGACTGGTGAAATAGGTTAAAATCAGGTAGTATGGTTTTCTGAGCTAGCGCGTTGAATGACAACACTAAGATTAGTTTCTAAACCGACTATCTGCTATAGTTTTACGATATTATATATGTGAGCCTGAGCCAACTGGCTAGCCTGATTTTGTGACTCCCGTGTGACTGGAGGAGAGAATGTGTGCAACAAACGAGCCTTCGTTCGAGGAGTATGACTTCGACCACGGTGACCGCGTTTGCGTCGACTGGACAGACGGACTGGGACCACTCGACGAGGTCGTGGGCACTGTCTCAGGAATCTCGCGCAGCGCAGGCGACGTGATCGTCGCTGTCGAGGCCGACGACGATCAGTACCTAGACAACACGATTTATTACGGGACCCATGACTGCGCTCCTGAGTGGGTCGATCCGCTAGAGCAATCCTAGTCTGACGATCTGCGTAGCCAGTGGCGGTGTCATTTCAGGATTGTCGAGGATACATCGTCTGCTCATTGACCGCTGAGTGATCTATCGACGAATTCAGTAATGTCGTTGCAATTCCGGCTCTAGTTTGACATATTTTCAGCCGAAGGCCATGTCCAGAGTGGAACAAGCCATGTCTGGATTGTGGCCTTAGAAATACTGAGACACGACTCAGCGGCACCTGACCGATAACATTATATTCACCTGCTATAATCTTGGATGAGGACGCAGGTTACTCCGTTGCCTTTGTGGCGGGGACTGACCTAGTAAGCATGTGTGGTCACAGCGCACGTGTGCTGACGACTTGCTGCCGACTGGGCGGAACAAGTACCACCTGAAGAATTCCTCGCTACGGGTTCACCAAAAGCTAACCAACAAAAGGGGGATCACGCAGATGTTGGTTAGCCCAAGCGTTCCTCAGACGTAGGACACGGTTTGAGCTTGCTGGGCTTCTTTGGGATCAATGCAGATTGGGCCCAGCGTGGAGGCCGGGAGTGCAATGGATATGAGAAGAGTTAATCCTACACCCCCACCCCACTGGTTCCGCTGTTAGAGGATAGATAGACGGCACCACCCCCGTGGGAGGGGGTGCTTTGCTATCTTGGTGATAACGTTATACGGATACCTTTTCTTATTCAGATACTTGAACTTATTCACTAGCTCTAGAGATATTAGGGCTAATCTCAATGACATTCACCACAAGCGTCTATTGCTAACAGCGGAACCAGTGGGGTGGGGGTTCCCCACCTCACGTCTCAGACAGTCTGGTTTCGGGTAGTTGCGACGGAAGTAATTGAAATAGACTTGCGACAGCTCAGTAAATACCAGCGGCAGCACTTTGCACAGCTAACAGCGGAACCAGTGGGGTGGGGGTCTTCATCCGCTCACTCTCATCTCGATCCGGTCTTTTTCCCTCAAGACCGATTGCCTAACAAATCAATAGTGAAAGCAGTGTAGTGATCACCATGTTCTCCATCTAACAGCGGAAGCAGTGGGGTTGGCTATTTATATACTAATCCGAACAGCGGAAGCAGCGGAACCAAAGGTTAAGACACTTCGTGTCGCAACCACAGACAAATGAGTGATATCACGTTTTCGCCGACGTCTACGATATTCGAGCAACGTGAGGCACTGCTTGAAGAGTGGACCCCAGATGAGCTTGTCGGGCGTGACGAAGAACTCCAGAAGTATCACGCTGCTCTCCAGCCAGTCATCAACAATGAGACCCCTTCAAACATCTTCCTGTATGGAAAAAGCGGGGTCGGCAAGACTGCTGCCACCCGATATCTTCTGTCCGCTTTGGAACGTGATGCGAGCGACGTTGACGGACTGGACCTCAGTACGGTTGAAGTCAATTGTGACGGGCTCAATTCGAGCTATCAGGCTGCGGTCGCCATTGTAAACACACTGCGTGATCCTGCTAACCAGATTTCCAACACCGGATATCCACAGGCATCAGTGTATCAGTTCCTCTTCGAGGCGCTCGATGATCTGGGTGGCACGGTACTCATTGTTCTTGACGAGGTCGATCACATTGAGGACGATTCACTGCTCTACAAACTGCCACGCGCGAGGTCGAATGGCGATATCTCCGATGCGAAATTAGGTGTCATCGGTATCTCGAACGATCTTGATTTCCGCAACCAACTTTCATCGAAAGTCCGTTCCAGTCTGTGTGAAAAGGAAGTCTCATTTTCAGCATACAACGCCAATGAGCTTCAACTCGTGTTGAAACAGCGTGAGGCTGTCGCGTTCAAAGACGATGTCATCGATGATGGTGTCATCGAAATGTGTGCTGCCTACGGAGCCAAGGACTCTGGAGACGCCCGCCAAGCTCTAGATCTCTTGCTTGAGGCGGGTGATCTTGCCCGAGAATATGATGATGAACTCGTGACTGAACACCACGTAAGCGAAGCCCGACAACGACTCCAGACTGATCAGGTCGTTGAGGGTATCCGCAACTACTCTGAGCATGGTCAACTGGTTCTCTATGCGCTCACTGGACTTGCTGAAGACGGTGACACACCTGCCCGGACGCGAGATATCCTAGGGGCGTATCAGGAGTTAGCCCGTGGGGAAGGTCTGGACCCCGTTTCAGAGCGGTCGGTCCGTGATTATCTTGGTGAACTCACGCAACTCGGCATTATTTCTTCAACTGAGTACAACCGAGGGAAGGGTGGAGGGAAGTACAAGGAATTCGAGTTAGAGCAATCCATCAGTTCGATCAAAACAGGCCTTTCGGAGCTCCTCAAAACGAATCCGTAAACGCACTCGATTGAGGGGCACCCCACCGGTTCCGCTGTTAGATGTGGGGTGCACTGTCTCATTGCTGTCGCTGTGCATACGATTTGTTTGTTCATGGAATCGGCTGAACCAACCGCTCAGCCTGGCGTGTGGCTTTCACCGAGACTCTTACCGTTTCATATCATAGTTGTAGAGCGGTGCAAGATACAGGGCGCGTATCCAGTGGGGGAGAACTCGTAGACGTACTCGATTGGAAGACTTGTTCATGTAACTCGCTGGCAAAGAATTAATTCACGTCCGTCAGAAGCGCCTGTATGGACAGTCGACGAAACCTCTACATCGCTGCGTTTGTTGGTGCGTCGCTGTCATACATATTCAACGTTCTCGCTTTCACTGGTACCTTGGATGTCTTCCGTTGGTTCGTGTTCGCTGTCGTCTTTCTCGGGTTTACCTATGGGTACGAGAAGTTCATTGAGTGGCAGACTGGATAATGCTGCATCAATTTGCCTCACAGTCGTCATCGCGTGCTGACTACACCCTCTATATTCAGCACACAAGCTTAACCTGAAATCAGATAGATTAAGACTCGAACCGTTCTCTACTTGACCTGTGTTAATCGATTGCGGATGGTGGAAGTATTAGAACCGTGGGATCCTATACACTCGAAATAGAGTGTATGTAGCCCGCTTAACTATAGATGGATTGTGTCATCAGGACAGAGATGCTAACCAACGCTTCGAATAAAATCTCTCCAACGTTGGTTAGTCCTACCGTTCACAACTCGGCCGGTTCCACATCTTGTGAATTCACTCTGTCGCCGTCGTGACTGGCCCAACGTACTGGCTCGTGACTGTCTCCCCGTCTCGCCACTGGAGGTAGTAGTAGTCCCGCCCGTCGATGGTCTTCGTCGTGAGCGTTCCTTTCGAGGCCGGGATGTCTGCCTTCTCGCGTGCAGTTTCCAGTTTCTCTTCCCACTCCGCTTCGTCCTCATCCCATCCTTCAGGTGTCTCCGGTTCGTGTTCATCCGATTCGGCGGCTTCCTCGAATTGCTCTGTGAGCGCCCGGGTACTATCGACTGCTTGTTCGTATGTTGCTGTCAGTTCCGCATCGAGATCTGCTCTCTCGATGGCCTGGAGTTGTTCGAGGGCATCGGCTGCGCGATCTTGGTTGTTCATCTACTAACCAACATTGTGTCCGTATAACTTCGCTTTGTTGGTTAGCCTAATCGGTGGCTTACTCCAGTGGCTGGTCGAGAATGTCAAAGATATCGACGGTTTTGAATTCCTGATACTGCTCATTCTCAGTCGTTTCGGTCAGGATGTCCTGGGCCACAAGTCCTCGGATTACGTTCCGTGCTGTCTGTGGGGTCAGATCTAGTAGCTCGTCTCCTAGAGTTGCCGACGTGAGTGGAGTTCTGTTACGCAACTATTTGGAACAGTATAAGTAAAATATAGCGAAGAATCAGTTCGTTTGTTTGGTGGGCCGCTTGTTGATTCGGTAATCGACATATAAACGGAGAAACCCAAGAGGAGTAATAAAGAAGAATATGTAGATGCTTGTCGAAGCAATCTCAACCACGCTAAAGTGGTCTAGAACAGCTAATAGAATTACTGCGGCGAGAATAACGTCTACCACTCGCCCTGGACGCGTTTCAGAGAGGGCTTTAGGCATATATTCGGGTGCAGTCCAAGAACACTAAAAGTTGCTGAGGTTTATTTCTGACAGGTGGGGGAAAAATTCTGTGAAGGTAGTTTTGTTTTGATTCACGATCGTTCGACTGTCCGGTTGTACGCTCGGATCATATTATTGTACTCTGCATCGGTGAGATCTCCATTATTCCAGTCCTGTTCCGCTTGGTTGAGTTCACTCGATTCGATCCGACCATTGGTGTTGGTGTCGTGCTCTGCTGCTGTCGAACCGAAATTGTAGATCGGCTTGTAGACCGGAGATTCTACTCGCACCCCGGCTACCATCAAGATGTAGTTTGAATTCGACTCCTGCTCCTTTGTCACCCTGATACTGGACTATGCGGCGAAAAACATCGGTTTGCAGTATCTCCGGCGTCGGCAAAACGCAGACGCCGGAGGCGCACCTGTAGACGTGCGCTTGAATCGCGGGACGCTGAACGTGAGTGGGGAGTACAACCCCCTGCCTCTGCTGAGGCATAGAACGGGAGTCCACGCGAAAGCCCTCCCCTCAACGAGCGAGCGGGGCGATTGCCCCCGAGCGAAGTAGGGGAGGGTAGTTTGCGCTGTTGTGTTTTCGAGGAGGCGAAGTTCGCGATCATCCAGCGACGCGTGGCTCTCGCCCCACCAAGGAGTGTCAAAAGACAAGCTAAGGCCGTATCTTAGAGCGTTTCAGCTCCGCCGCGAACTCTACAGAAAACCAGGTGACGAAGCGCTCAAACATGCTCTTAACGCCGTCCTCTGATAATCAACAACGTGCTTCACAAGAGCGCACTGGGCATGTCGGATTTCGGCTGAGCCGAAGAGGTAGTTCTTCGATGTAGTAAGCAGATAAGACAGAACGGCCATCATTGAGACCAATTTGACCAATCTTCCTATTATCACATCTGTTGTGACGCCTCCTTCTGGTGGCTGTATCCTTCGACTGTTACAATCGCACGCTGTTACTTATAGAACCAAGAGGCCTTCCGACTCCTGCAGCTAGCAAACAGCGGCGTCGCAGCGGCAGGGCACGTGCCACCGCGTCCAGCAGCGTCGATTGAGTGTCGGTTCGTGTCCTATCCGGCGTGTGTCACAGGGTTAGGGTGTGGACTCCACCACAACGGGTGTGACGCCACCTGTCGCGGCTTTGTGGTCGCTGTTCTCCAAGAGATCGAGGCCGATGTAGCGTTTTTCGAGCAACCCTTCGGCGGCCTTCATATCCATCGCGATGATCTCGGTTTGGGTCTGGTCTCGCCCGACCTGCCGGGTTTTCTCGACGATGTCGTCGCCGCCCAATTCGACGAGCGTCTCCCAGACACGCTTGATCGTCTGGCGATGGGGCTCTTTCCCGAGTTCGGCAGTCAAAGCCGTTTGCAGATCAGCTCTGGTCATGAACACGCCGCTACCGTCGGTACGCTTAGTGGCAAACTCCGGCCAGCGTTTGGCGACGGCAATCGCCCGATAGGTGTTCTGTCGGTTCGAACGCTCGACGAACATCGTCTTGACTTTTGACTGGCGGCAGTTCGCGAAGAAATCCAGTGGCGAACTGCTGGGTTCGATGCCCTCGGGCAGCTGCTCGGCGTCCTCTTGCTGGTCGGTGTCGGCTTCGAGTTGCTGGGCCTTGGCGATGGCACTCTTGGCGATATCGTGGGTGGTCTCCTGCTGGGCTTCGACGTCGTTGAGGCGGCTCTCGTTTTCGGCGGCGTCACCGACGGCTGTCGTCGCAACGTCGTGGGTCTGTTCGAGGTCGGCCTCTAGATCGTCGACGCGGGCATGGAGGTCGTCAATAGTCGCGACCAGCGTCTCAAGAACACTCGAAACGGGGGGTGATACTTCGTCGCCGAGTTCGCTGACAAGTGACTGGAGGTCGTCGGTATCAGTGTCATCCTGTTCGATGTCCATGTCAAGGTGGTCGGCGAGGGCTTTGTCGGTGGCTGTGTCGTCGGTGCCGTCGTTGTTGGGGTTTGTTTGTCGTGGCATTGTGACCACAGGACCCGTGCTCGGAATCGAACCGAGCAGTGCTGACCACAGCACGGGCTATCGAGGTGTCGACTGACGCTGGACCGCTGACTGGGGCCGGTGTCTTGTGGCAGGCGGAGTGACGTTTGAGCGCCTGCTAGCCTCAACGCCGGCCAGTAGCGGCGCTGGTGGGAATCCCGTAGCGGATCACATCTCGATCACCGCCGAGCGCTTGCTGCCGATGTCATGGACGAGATCACCGACCACGTTGCGGAGTCGCCACTTATCGGGCTGTGTGGGCGCTGTGTTGCGTTCAGTCGCGGCCGTGGTGTCGCGGGCCATCTACTGCTTCCCTCCCGCGAACGGCTCAGGACGGCTGCTGTCGTGTTCGACTCGCACATAGTCTGTCAGTGGGACAGTGAACGACATGGACTCGTCAGCGCGCTCGACGGCGGTGGCCACCTGCCGGCGCGTGGCTGTGTCTGGCTTAGACGCTCGTAGTCGGTGGAGTGTCTCGGTCGACAGGTCGGCGAGCAAGACGCCTGTGACCTGCTCGGCGTCGACAGCACAGACCAGCAGGAAGGGATCGCTGTCGGTGGTCGTGATGGCGACAATCTCGCCGACAGTCGGCTGGGACGTCATCGGCCCACCTCCCCGTAGGATAAACGGCTTGTCAGCGGGCGGCCGCTCGGCCGCAAATCAATGGACAGCGGAACGGTATCACAGCTATTTTGTTTACCAACCACATATCGTTCGGTTAGGTTCTGGTCCCCGCCCCACTTCCTGCTGACTCCCCCCAAATTCATCGATTGGTTTGGGTCCAGAACCTGTTGTCGTTGGTGACGATTTCGGGTGGTACGTGGCAGGCCATTTGCCCATGGCTGCCCACCATCCGTCTGTTGCTTCGGACGGCTGAACAGTACGTTTTGACGGCAACTGGGCGAAGTCGAGACTCTGTTGCCGTTATATTCTGTCGTGGAAAAGCCAGTAAACCGAGAGCTTAGACGGCTCAAGCTGTCGATTCTGGTGACATAAGAACTAATTATTGAACGTGCAGTATATCTAAACGGGTTCGGGTCACTGCCCAACTCGCTCAGACAGCCCATCTGAGCCACCGACTGGACTGGACCCAGAACCCGCGCGTGCCTCTGACAACAACCGGGCGACACCTGTGCCCATGGTCGCCCAGATTTTGCTTTCTGGTAAGAATATAAAATAGATGTGGTGTTGTTGTGACGATAATGAAGAATCACTGTCGGCCACCTCCAACGACGTGTCGGGGCTGGTCACACAGGCTAGCGAGCGTGTCGGCATGGCGCTGGAGCAGGTGTCTGCCAGCGTCAGTCAGCGTATACACGTTGGTGCGGGCGTCGAGTTCGTCCCGGGCGATGAGGTCCAGCTCGGCAAGGCGGTCGAGATTCTGGTAGAGGCGGCTGTGGTTGATCGGGTCGGCGTAGCGCTCGTCGAGGTAGTCCTTGAGCGCGAGGCCATAGGGCTCGTCGTCGACGCCGGCGATGGCTTCCAGCAGATCGCGCTGGAAGCCAGTCAGTTCGTAGTAGGTCGTCATTGGTGGCCTCCGGTGGAATGCATCTGGCTGGGACTGGGACAGGACATGGGAAAAGTCTGGGGCGCGCGTGAACGGAAGTCGATTTTTGGCGACCGATTCTCGTCTGTGGCCCGCTGTGGGGTGTTCGTGGGCCGCTCAGACGATGAACGGATAATCATCGGAAGTGAACGGAAGTACCGCCGTCTGGCGATTTCCAAATGAACGGAAATCGAGGCTGGCGAGCGATGCGACTCTTCGTGGGTGGGCTTGCGGGTGGTCATGGGGTCGGTGCGACGCTGTGTGCGAGAGTAGGCGTCGCTTATTTCGTGATGTTACACCCGACACCCATAATACTTGCTCTAGAAGAACACTTGTAGAGAGACATTACTATGTCCGAACCAACCAAAATACTCTCAAAGTGTCTAAGCCCGGACCAGACCCAACGGTCACCAAAATCGACGTTTTGAAAGAAATTAGGCTAGCTTATCCACCAGTTCAGGCCCCTAAAGATCTCGCTGAACGCTTGGAGATTAGCAATACGGCAGTCAGCAATAAGCTAAAAGATATGGAGAAAAACGGGTGGGTCGAATCAGAGCGTGTGGGACGTGCCCGGGTGTATTGGATAACGGACAATGGGCGAGCTCAGTTAGATCCAGAGTTCTCGTCAGGCAACCAGTAGACAACTGCATTTCCTACTTTGTGACGTTCTATTCGAACATCTGGCCCCATTGATTGCAAACGCTGTCGGATTCGAGTTTTAGACAATCCAACCCGCGTAGCAATGTCTGAGGTAGTCACAAACGGCTTCTCTACATCTTCAAAACATTCGAGTAGTTCCTTATCACTGACTTGCCGCTCTGGGCCTCGGGCAGACATCTTGTCTCATTCGGTAGTTGTTTTTCTAGGGCAATAGTTTTTTGTTTGCCCAGCCCAACAGTATTAGATAGGAACGCACGCGCCGCTGGTCGATTTCTCACGAAATCGCCCCGGTGCTGAGACACCGAGGCGCGTGGTTCCGTCCAAGAACCAATGGCAACTACGCAATCCAATCCACAAGAACGTACCGCCCGCGAACTACTGACCCAAGGTCGACCGCTGTTTCTCGGCGTGGACGGCGAGGGTGCAGCGCATTACTGGGACAGTTACGAGTTCGCCGTGGCTGTTGTTTCTGCCAACGGGGAGGCAGAGAAGGTCGAGCTCGCAGCGACGCCCTTCGAGACGCTTTCGCAGTGGTGTGAGTACACGCGCTCGGAGCGTGGGTGGGACATCGGGCCGCACATCGGTGGGTCGCTCGTCGACGATCTCGTTCGAGGTGTTGAGGCGTGAGCTGTACCGTCGAGGAACGCAAGCGAGTGCGGCGGGCGGCACGGGCGATTCAAGAGGAGGTGGCTACTGAGTCGGTCGATGTGCTCGCGCCGAGTGCGAGTCAGTACAATGCGTGGACGCTCGACGCCGTGCTTCGGGATGCAGAGGGTGTACCGCCGGAGGTGTTGCGGGAACTGGCGTTAGCTGGGTTGACGCTCCAGCCGACGCCGTCGCAGGCTGAATATCAGCACGTGGCAGCGACAGTGTAGATTGCTTTGTCGAAGATGGTAATAAATTAGATTTCTCGGCTCTGCACGTTTATAAACAGCCCTCAGAGCGAAAATCTGAGACCGGGAGTTTCAGATTTCAAAACCAACTATATCGCGGCCTTAGTTAATGGCCAGAGCCGAGGAACTAGACAGTGTCTCCTGTAGCCTTCTTGAACCGGTGAATGAGGTATCTTTCCTTACCGGCTCGAAGACCCACTTCGTGACATGCTTGGCAACCTGTCCTGACTGACTGTGCCTAACTGAGCAGCGAGGTTTGCTAAATGGCATAATCCTACACGTCAGATATCAAACCACAAATCCCTGTCATGAATAGAGACCGTCGACGTAGGGTACAACGCATTCATTTGAGCCGAGGGCTACTTTTCGGTACTGGATGGTCGAGACTCCGTATTCGACTACGAAGCGCTTGCTCGGCAACACTGTCCAAGCGCTCGGCTGATATCGGCAGATCAGCGAAATCGTCGTGATGTGCGCTATTGCAAACACGGACTGCCCTGTGAGCCCAACTATGGCTCAGGTTCCCTATCTATACCAGAGTGTTGAGATATTTTGGACGAGAACTATTGTATGAGATCCTCTTCAATAGAAGCATTAGGATGAACGATAAGAAACCTAGAATTCCAAATAGCGATGAGGTTTCCATAGATGATATCTATCCTGAGTCTGATTTGGGCGGAGCCGATCTTTCGGAATCATATCTCTGTGACGTGAACCTTTCAAAAGCAAGGTTAGGGAAAGCTGACATTTCGAAAGCGAACTTACAGGAGGCTGATCTCTCCGAAGTGAGTCTGTATAATGCTAACGCCCATATGACTCGTCTGAATGGGACCACCCTCTCGATGGCAAATATGCATAGTAGTACTTTTTCCGGGGCGAGACTGCGTGGGGCTGACCTTTCAGAAGGGATATTGACTGAAGCTAATCTTTCGGAAGCGAAATTAAATAGAGCTGACCTCTCGAAAGCAAAATTGCGTGATGCCGACCTTCTAAATGCAAGACTGAGGGGTGCAAATCTCTCAAGGGCTAACCTGAAGAGAGCAAATCTGACAGAAGCGAATCTGAGAAAAGCTGATATTACGAAGGCAGCTCTAAGAAGTGCCTACCTCTCGGATGCATACTTGAAGAAGGCAGACCTTTCTGAGGCACACTTGGTGAAAACAGATCTCTCAAATGCGAATCTAGAGAGTGCAGACATCTCGGATGCATATCTGCCGAGAGCTGACCTTTCGGGAGCTGAATTGAAGGATGCAAATCTTTCGGGAGCGGACTTGTCTGAAGCAAACCTTTCGGGAGCTGAGTTGAAGGATGCAAATCTTTCGAGAGCAGACTTGTCTGAAGCAGACCTCTCGGAAGCAGACTTGATGGATGCAGATTTGTCGAAGGCAAACCTCCGAGAGGCAGACCTCTCAGATGCAAATATAGAGAGGGCGAATCTTCTGAGTGTGAACCTACTGGATGCTGATCTCTCGAAGGCGAATTTAGAGGGGGCTGACCTTTCGAAGGCAAGGTTAGTCAATGCTGACCTCTCAAAGACGGAACTACGTGGAGCTGATCTCTTGAAGGCTGATCTAGCCAATGCGACTTTGACAGGTGCTCTGTTGATCGACACATCACTCTCCGGCACGTTACTTTCTCGGGGTACCAGCTTTGAACCGCCAAGTCAGCGAATCAAACAGTTTTCCGAACATGAAAATGTTGGGTTACTATCTAATTCAGTTGAGTTCTATGATACTGTTGCACGAGCAAACCACGAGTTGAAGATAGCATTCAGCGAGAACGGGTTGATTGGCCAAGCCCGAAAGGCCCGTGTTCGGGAGCGCAAGGCACGCCGACGAGAAGCTAAAGCCGATGACACATTCCGAGGAACGTTGGCATACATTGGGTCGCGAGCGTCACAGGTGACCACTGGATATGGTGTTCAGTTACTCCCCGTAGTTGGAGTTATGCTAATGCTGTTTCTCTGTTCCGCTGGTATCTATTGGATGACTGGTATTGGTATTCAGGAGAGTCTATACTATAGTGCGATTACGTTCACTACATCACCTCCCTCTCCACCTGAGCCAGGACTGATGCGATGGACAGCGGGGGTTGAGACATTCCTTGGAACTACGGCCATCGTCTTCTTAGGATACGTACTGGGTACCCGCGAACAGGTCTGACGGTCCGTCTAAAGTCGTACTGACTGTCCATCTCCGAACTACTCACCTAAGATCGACTACCCTTCCTCGGCGGCGACGGCGAGAAAGTTGAGTTGGTTGATACGCCGTTTGAGACGCTTTCTGAATGGTGCGAATACACGCGTCGGAGCATGGGTGGGACATCGGGCCGCACGTCGGTGGGTCGCTCGTCGGGGATCTCGTTCGGGCGGTGGACGCATGAGTGAGACTGTCACCGACCCGACCGGTTTCGTGTACGAGCCGGTGCGAGGGCCGAAGCGGAAGATCGAGTTCGAGCCGCGAAGCGATGGCGGCTTCGAGCGTATCGAGGCCGTCTGGAATGGCTGTCAGTGGCGAGTGACTGGTCGGGATGTCGTGACGACGATGCGCCGGATTTGAGCGTCGCTTTCCACTCTGCAATTAGACTAACGCTGCGACCGACCCCGCTCCAGGCCGAGTTTCGGCACATTATCGCACAGGGTAGATCCACGAAGAAGATACAATTTATTCAATAATTGACTGGGTGCATCGCATTTATTATTTTCGAGTAGACATTGTTTCGTAATGGAATTTCATGCAATCGAAGTATCGGGATACCGATCTCTTGCTTCGGATGTGGAGCTTAGGTTCGAGTCTAATATTACTACATTAGTCGGTCCCAATGAAAGTGGCAAATCCAATCTTATCAGTACAATTGAAAAAGTCAAGCCACGACCAAGGTATAACGATTCAGATTATAGCTACATATCTGAGGATTCTCTGGATATAGTTGTGGAAATCCATAATATTAAATCAGAAATTGTTCTGGAAGACTTACCAATTTATAACCGTAGATTAGATAGAAATGAAGTACCGGATAAATTTAATATCAAAATCGATTTAGCTGGTGAGGCACCCACCGTTGTTAGCTCAGATGAGCCAAGTTTCTTAGAAACTATAGAATCTTCGAGGATCACTGAAATACAGGAAGTGGCAAGACGTTTTTCTGAAGAAGTGGGGGAAGAAGCCAATCATGACGTATCTCTTGCGATAAGAAGATTGACTGGCGATATCGTTTCGGATGCTCACAATCCAAATATGGGACCTGGCTTCCAAGACACAGGCAGTCTGGAGCTAAGAAAAATGGCCCGTACCCTTTCTGAAAGAGCAAAAAGGGAGAATGTTTATTCAGAAAATGAGGAATTTCTCTCGTATATTGAGGATTTATCCCAGACGCTCGCACAACACATCCTGCAGGCTATACCAAGTGTTCAGAAATATGATGGTCCGAAACCCATCCCAGATGAACAAAGCATCTCTGAACTCGAAGAGGGCGATTTTTATTACGAACTACTCCGGTATGCAGAACTTAAGCCAAGCGAATTCAATGAACTAAATCCGATTAAACGGAGAAAAATCAGGGAGTTAGCCTCAAAAGAATTGACAGAGTTATTCAACGAATTTTGGCGACAGGAAGACATGGCTGTGTTGAATCGCCATACAGCAGTGGAATTCACTGTTTCACGGCTCGCTTGATGTTATAGACGACACACATCAGCGCGATTTCACGGAACTCCCGGAACCAAGTACGCGCTCGCACGGCGAAGCCGAGCGAGCGCTTCACAGCCGAGTTCACAGTCTCGGTCATCGAGCGCTGATTGTAGCGCTGTTCGTCGATTCTGGCGTTGTGCGCGTGGTCGTAAGGTGCGAAGATACGATGTTTGATGAGCGGGCGAATCCCGAGGTTACGAAGGGATTCGCGGAGCGATTGCTTGTCATAGCCTTTGTCGGCAGCGAGAGACCGCAGATCGCCCGCGTTCCGGCGGGCGATCTGCTCGGCGAGATCGGCATCGCTTCCTTCTCGGTTCGTCGAGCAGTGAACGTCAAGGACAGCTTGAGAGTCTGTATCGACGAGTTTCGTGACCTTCAGCTTCTGTACGCGGTAGCTGATTCGCTGGCAGTAGTGACGGCTCGCAGCTGAGCGTTCGTAGAATGTTGCGTCGATAGCACCGTGTTTCGAGGGGTCGTGCAGCTGCGCCGACTGGCGCAGCAGCACTCGGCAGACGCTCATACTGATCCGGTCGAACGCCTTACACAACGTGGATGGCGAGGGGAGATCGGCCGCTTCGAGGCCGATCTCCCCGGTTATTTGTGGCATCTCCTTCAGGAGGTCTATCGTCATCCGGTAGGACGTGTCGAGGTAAATCCGCAGACAATGGAGGGAGACGAGCGCATAGTCGGCGAATCCGCCGCCACCTTCCGGGGCGGCGGATTCGTCTCCATCGCCAGTAACTCTTTGAGAAATCGGGACAATCTCGCCAGTGAAGCGGGAGATTTGCGTCATGACCATTCGCAGTCTCCCGCTTCAACTCCTTTGATTTAGCGACCTATCCCGTCGCCATCTAGTGATTCAACACAGCCCAATGAATCGCTTAAACGGGGACGAAAGTTTGACATGAAGCTAGCGAGCCTGACGAATTAACCACGACGAGCAGGCCTCGTACGTGTCTGTCCGCTGGGAGGGTCAAACTATATGTTGGAGGACATGACGCTCGTAAGTATCTCCTACCGACTGTCCCTGCTAACCCGCTCTATCGTTCTGTTCATCCCATCTGCTCAGCTTGACAGGCGGGGTCATGTTGTGGTATTCAATTTCGGAACCCAGTGACTAACAAAGACTATCTGACGGATTCAGTACGACAATGGACGAGTCGACGCTTTCAGATGGGGCCGGTTCTACTGTCTCAACAGTACCTGAGCAGAACAATGCAATCACGATGGACGATAGCCGACCACTGCTGGCATTCTTCATCCCAGACCTTTCCGTCGGCGGTGCGGAGCAGGTCGCAATCACAATCGCGAACGGACTGGTCACCCGAGGATACGACATTGACCTGCTCTTGTCACGGGCAAGCGGTGAGCTCCGCTCGGAGTTATCCGAACAGGTGTCTATCGTCGAACTGCCACCATCGAAGACACCTGTGGTCGGAGTGGCCGCACATCTACCGTTTCTGGCTGCATATTTAAATAGACAAAAACCAGCAGCACTGTTTCCCCATCTTGAACACCCCAGCATTGTCTCACTCGCTATCAATCGGTTCCTCGACGCCGATACTACGGTGATTCCGACGCAACACTCCGCGTTCGGACACGACGTTGAGGCGACACCGAAAGACCAGATTGTCAGACGTATCGTTCCCAGGCTGTACCCCGCGTCGGACCAGATAGTCAGTGTTTCCGAAGGCGTCGCGGATAGCCTCGTTGATAGAACACCAGTCGACCGATCAGATATTTCTGTCCTACACAACCCTGTGGATGTCGAACAGATTCGTGATCGGGCCAGACAGCCAGTCGAACACGAGTGGGTAGAAAACGATGATCGGGATGTTGTCCTGTTCGTTGGGCGACACGCACGGCAAAAGAATCTCGATGGATGGGTCCGTGCGTTCGAGAAAGTAGTCAATAGGAACGCCAATGCTCGTGCAATCATTGCGGGCAAAGGACCGTGCAGAGCGCAAGTTCAGGCAACAGTTGAGCGGTTGGGGTTATCAGACGTGGTGTCTCTTCCCGGATTCGTCGATAACCCGTATCGGTACATGACAAAATCAGATGTGTTTCTCCTCTCGTCCCGGTATGAGGGGTTACCGACGGTTCTGATCGAGTGTCTGGCGGTCGGATGCCCGATCGTGTCGACAGACTGTCCAAGTGGTCCCAGGGAAATCCTCTCCGATGGGGAGCATGGTACACTTGTCCCAATAGACGACACGAACGGATTGGCCAACGCAGTCTGTGACACGCTTGCTGACCCGCCTGATCCTGACCGGTTGCGGTCCCGTGCTGATGACTTCTCGCCGAAACCCGTGTTTGATGAGTACGAGCGGTTCCTCGAAAAGCACGTCTTCACAGCGTAACAGCACTACCTGCTATACATTACCCTAAGACTTCAGCCGCGGGGAGGTGGCCGTCATTGATGATTGATTTGTGCAGGGTCGCAAGTCGTTGCCCGTGTGCCTCCCACGTCCACCCCTTCGAGACCAACCGTTCCTTTCCGTTTGTTCCCATTCGTTCTCGCTCTTTTGAATTACTGATGAGACTGTTCAGAGCGGTAGCAAGCGCATCGGAGTCTTTTTTCGGGATCAAGAGACCCGTCTCCTCGTCTACAACCTGTTCTGGGATCCCGGACACAGCAGAGGCGACAACCGCTGTTTCGCTGGCCATTGACTCGTATATGGTGTTCGGCCGGCCTTCTGCGTGGCTTGGGAGCATGAAAATATCTGCGGTAGCGAACCATCGACGAAGACCCAGTGGCGGGACTTCCCAGAGAACTCGATAGTTCTCGTGATGGCTAGCTTTGAGTTCGGCGAGGAGTTCTGTTCGGAGGTCACCGTAATGACCGACGAAAACGAAGGCTACGTCGTCGTTACGAATGTTATCCAGAGCGTCACAGATTTCTTCGACCCCTTTCCGTTCCGTATAACCGCCACAGAACATGATGAGCGTAGTATCTTGGTCGATTCCTAGTTCTCGTCGAATCGCTGCCTCGTTATCCGTTGGATACCGTGACGGATCCGCGCCGTTGGGGAGTACAGTGGCTTTCGGGGTTTCAGTGATATTGTTGGCAATACGTGCGAGTGATTTACTCACGCAAAATATCCCATCCGCGTAATCGAGAGTCTCCCTGATCTTCCGTCGGCTTATCTGTGAGAGGTCGTAGAAATTATTCAAGATTTTCCCACGCCCCATGACTGTCAGCGGGATTTCGTTGCTCCTGCAATACGGAACCAGCCCGAAACCATCGTAGTGGATGTGGCCAGCATGGCAGATGTCTGGTGTTTCAAAGTTCGATGAGATATATTTCGGAAGCATCTCCGAAAACGACTTGGATGAGAGTGTGTATTTAAACAGTTTTTGTGGTAGCAGGTAAAGGAATCTGGGATAATGGACCTCGTGAGAACTGTAATCATGTCGGCTCGGGATATCACTGAACTCGGAATAGGGACCGATTGGGGGCGCTCTCGGACGAGGAGTTACAACATCCAAGCTGGCGTCTGTCGTACTGAGCGCTTTGAGAGACCGGAAATTGAACAGCCCCATGTAGGGATTAAAGGGGTCTGGATGGTTCATCGCGCTTACGACTGCATCGTACATAAATGCTAACTAGAAATGGGCCTCATTAAGTATACATCCGGTACTGGTGTTTTCTTTGACGCATGGTTTAGAAGCCAGACGATAACAAATAAAATTATAGATATTGAGTGGTCTTGTTCACTCTGGAATACTACGCTGTCGAGGGCAACCATCGCGGCAAAGCCATCTCTGACCAATCAATTATGATTGATGTGATACGAGGGGCCTAACTGTTACTTGATTCGGAATATGTACGTTGGCCCACCAATTTCTGTGGGCTTTCGGTCGAAAGCAGGGTATTATCTAACGTGCCACTTAAATGCGTTTTATACAACCCTACACATTCTACGTCGGACCGATATAACATCTGGCGAGTACAGGTATTGAATCCAAAACTCAGGGGAGCCTTCCCATCCACGACTGGTGCTAACATTACAAATGTGTACCATTATAAAGCTGGTATACTGGCAGATGGACGGTCAAAGCTGCGCGATGTATTCGGTCTAAAATCTGGACCGATTCTTCGCTACGAAAGAACGGGCATCACACGTCTAAAGAGGACATATACGAGCAGTATCCAACCGATCCATTTGGCCCAGCGAAGACCGTGGGTCCAACTCATATCGGCCTTCGGCGAAACCAGGAGTACGCTCAAGACCAGAAACCACAGGAAGGCGATGACATAGTAGACGCTGAATCCCGTGAACCCAACCCACCACATCGCCAGCGAAAGCGATACGAACACGCTGATATAAATCAGTAGGAACCGGCGGAGTCGAGGCTCTGTGTCCGATTTCGGTGATGCGAGCGTCAACCGTTTGATGCCAGTGTCTGGTCCATTCATGGTTGAGGTGTCTGATAGTTGCGATGGGTACGCGCTCGGTGACTGTCGGTGAGTCTCTGTGCAGACATGTTGGGTTACCTCCACACAACTGAGTGTGACGCAGTGTTGATTCCGACAGCCGATGGCGACGGCACTGATGGCTCGAACGGTGCTTGCCCCTTTGCATCCGTTTCGACCGTGAGGTCAGCTGTGTTGCCCAGCCCACCCTGATTATTGTTCCGTGCCAAGGTCCGGATAGTGCCATTTGATGAGTTCAGATCGAACACCTTGCCATTACACTCATGGACTGAGAGTCGGCCGATATCGATATCCGAGAACCATCCCGAGTCCCGGTCTCTGATAACCTCATCGTCCTCTCGTATGTTCGTTTTTGTGATTGCTATCATATCTCCCTCGATGGTCATCTCGTCAATCCGACACTGGAGCGCGTAGTCTGTCATATTTGTCGTAACAACGTCATTAAGACGTACTGTCGGTGGAGTGTCCGCTCGGGAAGCGATACGCTGGATGAACTGTCGGCCATCAAACTCGTGTCCGGGGATGTCATCAAGCTTCGCTTCGAGCGAGGGTGTGTTCGCGCGGTGGAAGACACGACGGACATCCAACAGGGATGCGGCACTCAATTTACAAAAATTCGCACCAGTACCAGTCACATAGCAGTTTCTGACAGATATCTTGCCGGCGTTAAACCGGACATCTATTGCGCTTCCAGAACAATCGATGAATCGAGAGTTCGTCACTTTGAGGGGATTGCCTTTGCTCGCGTGGGTAGTGATGTGATGGCCGACGTGTCCGCCATCCGAATAATTGTGATCGGCGATAGCATTGTCCTCAAACGTACATCGGTTGACGGTCCGTAGCACATCCCGTCCAAGGATAGCCTCTTGGTACCAGCCGCGGATATGAGCGTTCGATAGGTGGAGATCACCGTCGCCACCGACTTTGATACATCTTGATCCGCCACCAGCACCGCGGAGATCCGGGAGATTCTCATAGTTTCCGTTGAGGCGGATATCCCTAACAACGACCGTCCCGTGGTCCACATCGTCCATGTAGCGGAAGCCGGTCTGAACCGGGTGTGAACCGGCCTGAAGTCGCTCGGTAATAGCGAGTTCCGATGCCTCTGGGCCGGCCCCACAGATTGAGATGCCGGGTGGCATATCCCCGTCGACACCGATCCGATTGAAAGGTTCGTACTGCGCTCCTCTACGGCCAATGTAGTACGTTCCCTCTGGGACGTAAATAGACCCGTGGGCACCAGCCGCCTGAGCAGCAGCTTGGAGGGCATTCAGATTCCGCTCTGCGGCCTCAATACTCGGATCGTCCGGATTCGGTTTCGCACCGTGCGCCCTGATATTCTCCCCGCTCGTCTCTGTCCGTTCCTGATCTGGTTTTGCCTCCGGCGTCTCTTCCACGCTGGCCAGCGGCCCCTCACTGGGCCCAGTAAACCGACCCTCAAGCACTTGATGAGCGACACCGCCAGTGACCGCGGCTGATCCGAGGAGGGCAAGGAGCTTCCGTCGGCCGATCTGCGACGCCAACCCTGAGTCATCAGTCATTGTTTTTATACGTGTAAATCGAGTTATGTATCGTCGGAGCGCAGATCACTTGTTGCGAACCCAGTAAGCATACCCACATATGCTGTGATTGATAGCATTGTTATTCCCTTCTTAACCTATTCTTATACCCACTGACGGGAATAACATAATTCATCAGACGGCACACCTCCAGTTGCCCCTCAACTCCGGGAGTGGTATGATTTTCTGGCGTGTATCTAACTGCTGGTCGAGACGTTGTCCGGATTTCGAGGAGGGATTTCTCCAGTGGGTGAGGTCTACTAGACGGTACCAGCGATATGTCCGGCCGACGACTTGCGGCTTGGGGGCACCAGTAGGTGCTGAATAGTGAACACCGTCAGTCCCGACCACAATACCGAAGCCACATGAATGAGTCCGTGGACGCGGAAGGAGCGACAACGCCGCTCGTAAGCGCAATCATACCGACGTACGGCCGGAACGAAAGGCTATCGCGCGCCATCCAGAGTGTTCTAGAGCAGACGTATGAAAACATTGAGTTGCTCGTCGTCGATGACGCATCTCCGACTCCTGTTAGAGAAACGCTGGACTCATTCGATCCGACAGTGGACAGCTCCTTTCGGATCCTCCGCCATGACAAGAACCGGGGAGCGAACGCTGCCAGGAATACGGGTATAAGAGCAGCCGACGGCCGATACGTCGCATTTTTGGACGATGACGACCGGTGGGACGAGACGAAGATTACAAAACAGGTGCAAGCATTTCAGCAGTCTGGCTCGGAGACTGGTGTGGTGTACACCGGCGTTCGGAAGGACGGGCCAGAGGGCACGACAGTGTCGACACCAATCGCATCGGGCGACGTAATGACTGACCTCCTGACCGGCACGAACTTCGGTCAGTTCTCCTCGGTTATGGTCGATACAACGGTCATAGAGACTGCAGGATTACCCGACGAGAGATTGCCTGCTTGGCAAGACCGCGAGTGGTTCGTCCGCCTGGCACAGCACGCACACTTCCGGCCAGTTCGTGAGACGCTGACGTACCGGCAGACCGGCCTCCCCGACAGCATTACGAAGAAATTTGAAGAGAAGCGAGACGTGGCTTATCCAATGCTCATCTCGAAGCATGACTGGGTTGGGGCGGAGTACGGGACCTACTACGAGCGGATGTTTATAGCCACAATGCGTCGCTCGCTGGCACGGTCTGCAGTTAGAGCCAACCGCTATAGGGAGGCTAGAAAGTACTTTCTCTTATCCGCGCTCGCGAATCCGTTGTACTGGTCAGTGTATCCGCATCTGGTTGCGTCGCTCGGTGGGAGATGGTCTTATGAATCGATTGCCTCTCTTCGACAGAAGGTGACTAGCGGTCCTGCTTCCGGTACGTGAACCCTCCTGGCTTCCAGCATGGCGGCGACGACACACCATCGGGAAGCCGGACACTGCGGCATCGGCTCAACTGAACCGGTGTTGTCGTTTTCATTCCATCCGCGGATGGATGATGATACAGACCATGTCACAGTCAGTCAAGTATGCACAACAGACGGGAGCAGAACCTTCGCCGTCGGACTGTGGATTCTTCCGGCGACCCTGTGGGGACAGCTAAATGGTCGCATAACAATGTATGCAATTCGGAAAGTAGAATATATGCAAGCACGATCAAGTGAAGGATCAGCTGATGCTCTTGATCAACATTCCTCTCGCTCGACAATGTGGTTCTTCCAGCGAGGTCTCAGGGAGCGACACCGATGAGCCGAGCCCGGCACCTCGAACTGCTTACGCTTCTGGGGACGGGGCTACTTATACTTGCAGTCGCAGTCGTTTCTGCGGTGCCATCGGCAACTAAGTATGAAATATCTATCTACGGGGCTCTCCCATCGTATTTTTGGGTCTCGATCGTCGGGGCACTGTTTGTGGGCGGCCTTGTTATACTCTTGAGCGCGGCTGAGCCTGCGGATACGACGTGGCAACCGGCACTCGCGCTCATGATCCTCTCTAACTTAGTCCTCTTTCTCATGCCGTTCCTGCGCGGGTATCAGATGTATGGGCGGGAAGACCCTATGTCACATCTCGGGTATATCCGCGATTTTGTTGTTACCGGCGAGATCGGCGCTAACATCTACCCGCCGGCCCACGTTCTGGCCGTCACTGTCTCCGATGCGACGGGTCTCGACTGGATGACGGTCGTGATGGTGCTGTCTCCCGTGTTTTCTCTGCTATACTACGGAGCGATGTTCTATCTGTTGCGGACCGTGTTCGACTCCCGACGAGAGATGCTCTTCGGGATTCCGTTCGTCATGCTCCCTGTGCTTCGGTTCGCACATCTCGGGTTCCGCCCCTTCGCACTGAGTATCATGCTGATACCGTTCTCGCTGTACCTTCTCTTCAAGAGCGATCAAAGCGCCACACCTGCAACCCGGACTGCATTCGTGATTGTACTCTTCGCACAGACCTTTTATCATCCGCTAACTGCGCTTTTTGTCATCGGGGTATTCGTCCTGTATCGCGGAAGCAATCACGTTCCGAGTATGGGCGGCCCCTTCCCCACTACAAAAAACCTCTTTTCGATCTCAGTAGCATTGTTTGCGGTTTGGTACACGCAGTACGCGGGTATCCTTCTGCGCTTCAAGCGGATCTACACCACCCTGTTCGGTGTCGATCAAGGGGAACCGCCGGTGGCCGCTTATCAGCAGACTATTCAAGAGTCTTCTCCGGCCCTAATCGATATTCTTCGAGTGATACTATTCAAATATGGCGTCGAATTCATGCTGTTTGGGCTCGGGTTCACATTTACAGTCGCTGCAGCTGCTCTGGTCTGGAAAGGTCGATATGTCCCAACACCACACCTCGGAATGTTTACTGGAACGGTAGTCGTATTCAGCTTTGGAGGGTTGTTATTCTTAGTCTCAGACCTCATCGTCCCGCCGAACCGACCATTCCAGATCGCTAAGATCGGCGCTATCGTCTTGGTCGGACAGCTGTTGTATGTCGGCTGGATAAAGATCGACTGGAGCGAGAGACGGATCGGACGGACTGTCGGATTCTGGCCGACCGCTGTGGTAGTTCTCCTACTGCTCGCAAGCCTTTCCACATTCAGTGTGTATAAATCACCGCTGAGTTCTGAACGGAATCCACAGGTAACCGAGATGGAACTTGAGGGGAGCGCGTGGCTGATGGGCCACGGCGAGGCCACCGAAAATCTCGACCGCTTCGGGATTACCTTTCACCGACACCACGACTACCGGAACGGTGTTCAGACATCGGACAACTTCGACGAAGGAACACCGCCGAGTCATTTCAATTACACCACCCGACAGTATCTCGGGAGTAGTTACGACTCCGACCACTACCTTACAATCACGCGGAAGGGCCGGATCACGTATCCAGAGCTTTTCCCGGGCTATCGTGACCGATGGCGATACACACCCGGTGATTTTGATCAGCTCGAACGGGACCAGACGGTCAACCGACTGTACGACAACGGGGATTATACGCAGTACCTCGTCAATGCTACCGCAAACGACGGAGCGACAGCGAGTCCGAACTGATTTCACCAACCGGAATGTCGGTATCGGGCCCAAGCAGTCGAGTAGTTCTGTGAGATATTGATCCAGAAGCCGTGTTTAGTGGTGATAGTGCCGGGTCTAGTGTTCTACTCGGTTAGGGAACGTATAATTATTTTCTTGAAAGTTGCTAAACTACCCATGTCGAATCCAAAGTGGATACACACGAGAGACGATTTGATGAACAGCGAACGGATTCGATTTGTGGGATATGGTTCCGGCCAGTGGGGGCAGTGGCAATGAAAAATATCGTTTTCATTACGGTGGACTCACTGCGTGCTGACTATGTTACCGGGCCGAAGGCTCCTGACTCGCTCGAAACGCTTCCGCAACTGATCGAAGAGTGGCTCACTTGCTCCACTGCATACGCGAATGCACCGTACACGAAACAGTCGTTTCTCTCGATTCTGAGCGGGAGCTATCCCTGGACGTTCGAATCAGCGGAGACAGGCTTCGATCCGGACCGGGTGCATATTGCGGAGCGGTTGTCCGAAGAAGGATACGCCACGGGTGGCTTTCACTCGAACACGTATCTAAGCCCGACATACAACTACGATAGAGGGTTCGACTATTATCTGGGTCGTGACAGTGGGGGCGATGGGGACACAGAGTCAGAGCTTACGTCTCTGTTCAACACGGCCGTGGAACGGGCTGTCGCTACCGAGCAACTCTCGGATCTCGTTCTTTGGACGTACCAGAACGCCGGTAAGCGGTTGGGGATTCAGCTTGGTAGTAACCTCTACAAACCGGCCGAAGAGTTGAATCAGCATATCGTCAACTGGACCCAACAGCAGTCTGAACCCGTCTTCGTATGGGCACATTACATGGATGTCCATAATCCGTACTATCCTCACGAGGGGACAGTCAGCGAGGGGATCAGCCGGAGGCGTGCGGTAAAACTGTTTCATAAAGTTAACCAGCAACGGTCCGAGGCCGCCGAGAGCGATATAAACGCGCTTGAGCGTCTGTATCGTGGTGAAATAGAGTATTTCGACCGGCAGCTTGGGAACCTGCTAGAGCGACTCGACGAGACGATCGGTCTAGAGGAGACGCTCCTTGTGTTCACGTCGGACCATGGCGAAGCGTTCAACGAGAAGGGACTTGTTTTTCATCCGGGAAGCGCTCTCTATGAAGAGAACGTTCATGTTCCAATGCTGATTGATGGACCTGAGATTAGCGGTGGCGAGATAGAGACTCCGGTTTCACATGTCGATCTTGTCCCGACGATACTGAAAAGAGCCGGTATCGAGGCACCTGAGTCAGTCGACGGGCGAGATATCGCCGGGCCCGGTTTTGATGCTACCAGCGACAGGATCGTATTCACTGAGAGCTACGACCATGACGACGGCGGACTGATGGGTACTGACGGAGAGTATAAGCTCATCAGGGATCTGGAGACGGGCAAGGAGATTTTTTGCAGACGTCACTCCGAACCGGAAGAAATCACCCAACCAGACGAGAGTGAGTCTGTCGCCTACGACAGGCTGGCCGGGGCTTTAGACGACCACATGAAGTCGGTAACAAGCGCCGAGGTTATGACTACTGACGGCGAAATTTCCGAAAACGTTCGACTCCAGCTTCGCAAGCTCGGCTACAAGGAGTGACAAACCGTATCTGGATGGACATTGCAACTTCGCGCTACAGACAGGGAGATGAATAACACGAAATGGGAACTACAGCGGTTCGCTCAGACTATCCACCTGATTCTCAACGTCATTCACTGTGATCCGAAGTTCGTCGACTTGACCACGGTCTCGCAATCGGTGCGTGTAACTGTCCTGTTCCCCGCTGACACGGGTGCTATCGGCAGCCACCACTGTTCCCTGAGAGAGGAGCGTCGTGACGACCATATCGAGGTCCCCATCGGCGTCCGTAACGGTCCAGTCAACATCGAATCGTGACCAGTCATCAGTATTTGTACGGTTCACTTCGACGGCTTCAATCTTCGGGGGGCTCGAAGCCGTCCCATTGTCTACGGTCACGGTAGCTGCGGCAGTAGCGTCGTTTCCGGCAGAGTCGGTCACACGCGCTTCGAGTCGGTAGTCGCCCCCGTCAACTCCTGTCGTGTCCCACGTGTCCTCGTGATACCCAGTCTCAGCGTTGTATGTGGCCGTCTTCCAGCTAGCGTCGCCAAGGCGGTGTTCTACAGTCAGTGCCTCTGCGGCGTCTTCCTCGTCGTTCGCTGCGATCTGTAACGTCACTTCGCCACTCGCTACCTCACCGTCAGTCGGCGTTGCCCAGGAAACAGATGGCGTCGTATCTGTCGTCTCGGAGTCAAGGAATTGAGCGGTGGAACCGCCGGTCACAGCACTGAACACGTCCGTTTCGACTGGTTGCGGGTCGAACGATCCAAGCCCAACCCACCCGTCAGCGTGGTCGCTGTCAGTCTCGACAACGTCCCACTCGGTTGGTTCGTCCGTTCCAGCAGGCCAGACCTTTGCTTTCAGCTCGGACCCCTCCGCACGGAACCGCCTGTAGAAGTATTCATTCTCCTGTGGCGTGCCGAATCGGGCTATCGTTCTCACGGTCCCGTCGGTGTATTTACCGAGGCGGAACGCGTCTGCACGGTCTTCGACCTCTATCCAGTAGCCGTTGGCATTACCGTTAACCGTCGAGCCACGGAGATACACCCGGGCGTGGAACCCGTATTCTGTGTCCGCAGCGAACGATGGAACTCGAAACTTATCTAGTACCTCAACGTCCGCCGGTCGGCCGACATTGTCCGCGGAAATGGCGTATCGGGTACGGTTCCCGTCGGTGTTCTCGAAGGCGAGGGCGGAGTTTCCTGCGAACTGCGATCCGGTGTCGACACTCCAATCGCTCGTGGAACTAGACCACTGCGGTGTCCAGTGATCGAACAGCGGTGACTCGGAGGGAGTGGTTGTTTCCTCCTCGGAGTCGTCGGACGCTGAGTTGATACCGACATCGGAAGCAGTCGGCACGTCGGGTGTGAGCGGGTCGGCACCCTGCTCGTCAGCCTCGATCCTGATAGCGCCGGTGTCGCCGAGACCGCCGTTCCCATCACGCGCGAGTGTTTTGATAGCCCCGTCCGAGTCCTGCGTCCCGAACAATGCCCGCTCGCAGTTGTGCACTGACACGCGGTCGAGAGCCACATCAGAGAAATGCGCCCCGTCACGGTCACGGAACACTTCGTCAGCTAGCTCGAACGTTGCGTTGTGGATCGCAAAGTTGTCACCCTGAAGGTTCAGTTGTCCGGCGGCAGCCTGGATAGCGTATCCCATGTGGTCCCTGGTTTCGACATCCTCGAGATACACTGTCGGTACGCCACCGGTGCGATCGGATAGCCTGTTGATGAAACACCGGCCATAAAAGTTCTCGCCCGACTTCTCGTCGAGTTTGGATTCGAGCGAAGGCGTGTTGGCGCGATGGTATACTCGTCGGACATCGAACAGCGATGAGGCACTCAACTTACACAGGTTGGCACCGGTCCCTGTCACGTAACAGTCCCGCATCCGGATCTCGCCAGTGTTAAACCGGACATCTATGGCGCTCCCGGAACAGTCGATGAAATGGGAGTTCGTCACTGTGAGGGGGTTGCCCTCGCTCGCGTGGGTGGTGATGTGGTGGCCGATGTGTCCACCGCCCGAATAGTTATGATCCGCAATGGCGTTGTCTTCGAACGTACACCGGTCGACGGTCCGTAGCACGTCTCGGCCAAGGATAGCCTCTTGATACCAGCCGCGGATATGCGCATTTGAGAAATGTACGTCTCCGCTGCCAGCGATATTCATACATCGAGAACCCCCGCCAGCACCGCGAAGGTCCGGTAGGTTCTCGTAGTTCCCGTCCAGCCGAATATCTCGGATGGTGACCGTACCGTGATCGGCACCATCGTCGTAGTAGAATCCTGTCTGGATCGGGTGGGATGACGCGTCAGTGTGTCTGCTCACCCCTAACGCTGAGCGCTCTGGACCAGCCCCGGTGATTGATATGCCGGCGGGCTCCTGTCCACCGAACTCAAAGAACGAAGACCGACTGTCACGGGCGAAATAAAACGTTCCCTCTGGGACGTAAATTTCGCCACCGTCGCCAGTAGCATTTGCCGCGTCAAGCACTGCCCTCCAGTTACGTTTCGCCGCATCGAACGAAGGGTCGTCCGGGTTCGCCACCGCACCGTGGTCGGTTATGTCTTCAGTCATAGCGCGTACTCACTGAAATCAGTCATATACTGCGTCTGCTGGGACGATGCGGTTGCAGTGACGCTGTTCGCACCGACGAGTGCGGCGACTGTGACGGCACCCGCTTTGAGATAGTCCCTGCGGTTAATTGTACCTTGTCGGCCCCCGTCAAGTGATTTGTTCCGCCCGTTCTTTCCGTCCGCTTCGTCAGTTAATGAGTTATTACTTTGCTCCGATTCGGTATTCATCACACTCACCGCTGGTGTAGGTCCCGTATTTACTGATGCTACCAGTCAAAGTGAGTTTGGCTCTTTTTAATTACCAACTAAAGATATTTACAGGCAGTTAGCTTGTCTTAAGTTAATAATACAGGATGAGAGTAAGAGGATCCTACCATGAGACAGAGCTTCGTCCAGAGTGGTTGACCCGCATCGTTGAGCACGGGACACTATACTCAGCCGTATAGATGTATTACTTCAGTCTGACACTAAAATCTGACTCGTATTGAACGGCACACCACCGATTGCGATCAATGACATACTGAAACTGTGATTTTGACTGTTACGACTGTAATCTGAGTTATTTTGGTTATCCGGTTTGTCAGGAGCGGGGTTCATTAACCAAGATCCATTTCTGAGGATGCTACCGACTGATCTGTATGGTATACAAAGTCGATGAATACTCTGACCTGAACGCCTCAGATTCTGTTTATGGGGGTTTTGTTTGAGAGACAGATCAATGTGGTTTATTATAATACAGGGTGACAGTTTGACTATATTTTGGTCTATCAGTTCACTTTATTCAAGGTCGAGAATCGATAATAAGTCGATATATACTGATTCAATAGTGCACGTAACGGATTCAGGTTCGGAACGCCACAAGAGTATCAAACGTATACTAATACACCCGTCAGGGGTACAGTGCAACGATTCGATGTTGATGAGTAGCGATAGGCGAGCGGACACGGGACCGTCGTCAGAATGGAGGGAGGAACATCTGAGAGTGGGCCAAACGATGGACACACTTCACGACGATGACGACTGACTGCGTCATCGTCTCTCAGCGGTATCCCCCTGAAAAGGGCGGCAATGCATCCAGAATTCACGACACAGCCGTCAATCTCGGTGACGGCTTCGACGTGACCGTTCTGGCGCCGTCCAGCTGTTACCCACCGGGAAACTTCGAACGGACTTGGAAGCGAAAACAGACAGACCGCGATAAGGGTGTGGTCGTCCACCGTCTGTGGACGTGGCAGCCACAGAGAGAGAACCCCTCTCTGCTTCGTCGACTTCCATACTACCTGATATTCGCACTGCATGCGGCTCTCTGGCTAGTCTTGAATTTCCGGCAGTACGACGTTGTCATGACATCTACGCCACCAATCACCACTGGGTTCCCCGGACTCGTGGCTGCTGCCATTGGAACTCCCTGGGTGATCGATGTCCGCGACCTGTGGATTGAGAACTCAATCGCCCTCGGATACATTTCAGCAGACAGTCCCCTGGTAACAGCCGGTCGTACGTTCCAGCGCCTTGCGCTGCACTCCGCCGACCGCATTACGGTAACGACTGAGACCCTTGGGGATGCAGTCGCTGACACGTACGGGAGCGAGCTCAGGGACCGGGTTCAAGTCATCCCGAACGGTGTTGACATCAACCGGTTTTCTTCGGTATCGACCCCTGAAAGCAGCGGTTCCCGAATTGTTTACACCGGGAATATCGGGAGTGCGCAGGCACTCGAACCGTGTATCCGGGCAATGCAACACGTTTCAAGCGACGATGCAGTGCTTCAGTTGGTTGGCGACGGGGACGAGGTGTCTCGGCTCAAAGATGTGACAGCCCGACTTGGGCTTGAAGACCGCGTAGAGTTTGTCGGACTGGTGGACCGTGATCGAATCCCGGAGATTCTTGATACTGCAACTATCGGATTGGCTCCAATCAAGGACAGTCCAGAGCTGGACTACGCGATACCCACGAAGCTCTACGAGTACATGGCGTGCTCGCTACCCGTCGTCGTCACCGGAAGAGGGGAAATCAAGCGGCTCGCAACGGACACAGACGCAGGGATTCACACAGAACCCACTCCAGAGAGCATTGGGGCAGCGATTGACAGTCTCCTCGAAAACCCCGACAAGCGAGTGGCGATGGGTCGAGACGGATACAGAGTCGTCTCCGAAGCGTATGATCGGCAGGCCATCGCGGGTCGACTTGGCGAGGTGTTTCGGACATTGAAGACAGATGAACGACTGGAATCGTACACGGCCCCAGACCCAGACCATGACTGAGCACCTGCAGGCGCTTCCCAAAGCGGTCAGGTTGTACGGACACACGCTCACACAGTTGGAGCCTGCTCAGGTACTCGGGATGGTTGAGCGAACAACTCGTAACTCCGTGCTCACACGACTCCCGCTGGACTTCGACGCGAGATACGACGCAGCAATCCCTCAAACCCTCTCAGTAGCGACCAATCCGGTCAAAACGGATCTTCGCCTGCTTCGGACAGAACTTTCCGAGACGACCGTCGAGATGTTCCAGCAACGGAGCCGTCGGGCGGCCGACGGTAATCTGACGTTCCTCAACAAGACCATACAGCTACGGTCGCCAGACCAGCTTAACTGGTTTGACGACCGGTTCGACGACTATCCGTTGCTCTGGCCGCTGAAACTATACGCGTTCGAGCCGCTTCGATGGGCGTCGCTGGGGTTCAAAGACCCACAGTCGGCCCCGGATAGGGTTGTCGAGGTGTTCGACCAGTGGATACGGGACTGGACCGATAGTATCGAGATCGGCCAGCCGGGGTACCTCCGAGACGTGTGGACGCCGTGGGCAGTGTCACTCCGCATTCAAACACTCACACGATACCTCGCGTGGCGAACTGGAGGTCCCCGGAAAGACGTTCCAGAGAGACTCACTGAGGCCCTTACCAAAGAGATATATCGGAATTCGCTCTTCCTTGCAAACCATATCGAAGGCGATGTCGGGGGGAATCACCTCGTCGAGAACGGGCTCGCACTGCTCATGGGCGGACTCACTTTCCCAGATGCTGATACGTCCTGGGTTTCAGATGGGATCTCTGTACTTGGCCGTACAGGGGCTGAGCAGTTCCTTTCTGACGGTGGCCACTATGAGCGCTCGCCGATGTATCATGCAATCGTGACAACGAGGTTCGTGACAGCGTGCGCCGTACTGGCAGCCAGTAATCGCTCACTCCCAAACTGGCTGACAGCGATGACGAGGCAGGCCGTAGCGTATCTGCGGTACCTCTGTCCCCCAGACGAACGGCTTCCGCTCTGTAACGACGCCGTGTTCGGTCAGGCGCTTCCGCTTGGCGACTGTTTGGGGTACGCTACTGCCGCCGGATTTGGGTTGGGTGACCGTCCCGCCCCGGCTCACAATCCAGCGAGCGGGGAGACAGGGTACTACTGGCTCGATACAGACCATGGACGCCTGTTAGTGGACGGCGGCCCGGTCGGGCCTTCGCATTTACCCGGTCACTCCCACAACGATATGCTGAGTATCTTGCTCTGGGTCGGTGGACAGCGTGTGCTTACCGATACCGGTGTATATGATTATGCCAGCAACGACCGCAGACAGTACGTCAGAGGTGTCGCTGGCCACAATACGGTACAGGTCGGCACCACCGAGCCGATAGAGATCGGTGGAAAGTATCTGATGGGGGCGCGGACAGAACCGACGGTACAGTACGAGCGGACAGATCCGGCGGCTTTCGGTGGGCACTACGTGACGAACCCACATTCGCCAGCGTCATATCAACACACCAGGAAAATTGTAGCGGCAGACGACTGGTGGCTTGTCCGCGATACACTCCGCGGGCCTGACACTGAGACCGAGCCATGCATTTCTCGTCTCCATTTCCACCCGGATATTGCTGTCACAATCAACGAGTCTGGGACAATACGGGCATCTCACCAGACAGTGGCCGATGACGATCCGCCCTTGCTGAACGTTCACCCACTGGGTACAAACGACGTTCGCACTACTACAACCGAATACTTCGCCGAATTTGGCGTCGCTCAGGAGCGACAGACCGTGGAGTTACGAGTCGGTCCGAAGTCAGGAACAACAGCTCTGGGTTATCTTCTTGCCCCAAGCGGCAGCGATGGGAATAGATATGACTCCTCTATTGAAAGTGAGGAATAATCGCCTGCGGGCTAAAACCGCTACCCCATCGGATAAGGGCGGTTTGGACATTGCAGCTGATGGGTAATCCGGCGTTTGGGATTGTAGCCGCAACTCATGGATTATATCCGCCCGTGCAAGTGGCTCAATCCGCTATGCCGTTCGATGGATCTCCGACGTTGGCGGGGTATAGCTCCGACTCAACTGAACAGACGCTTCAGCCGAGCCACGAGACTCTTCGAACGATCACCACCACGACGGCGCGGCTGCGTCGAATCGGTACTCGTGGACTCGGAGCCATCGACATCGGACCCAGTGTCCGATGCGTCGCCGTCAGCAGCCGCAATCGCATCAGCGATCATGCCTTCGGCGTCGTTAACAGCGTCTTTGACTGTGCCTTTAATTAGCGGAATACCGCCGAACCGGTCCTGACTGACCGACGTGTCCGAGGCGATGATGGCGGCGTCGGCGGACTCGATATCCGAGTCGGAGAGCTCGTTCTCCGCACCCATCGCGCCCTGTACTTCTACCTTGATATCGTGCCCCTGTTCTTCGGCTGTCTGTTCGAGGTTCTCCGCTGCCATTTGACTGTGTGCAATCCCAGTCGGGCAGGAGGTGACTGCGACGAGTTTCATGTGTCTAATGTGGTATGGACTTCGCTTCGTGTTGCGGCGAGTCGGGCGCGGTCCGCACGCTCACTCGCGGTGTTGTACTCGGTGTCGCGGACGGCCGTCTTGACCTCCGGAATCGTCACGGCGCTCATGCTGAGTTCGTCAAGGCCGAGACCGACAAGCAGCTCGGTCAAATCGGGGTCGCCAGCCATCTCGCCACACATTCCGACCCAGGCGTCCTCAGCGTGAGCTGCAGTAACTGTCTGATGGATTGCCCGGAGGACGCCCGGATGAGTGGGGTCGTGCAGGTCGCCGACGCGCTCGTTCTCGCGGTCGGCGGCCATCACGTACTGCGTCAGGTCGTTCGTTCCGAGAGAGAGGAAATCGACTCGCGCCGCGAGTTCGCCGGCCATGAAGGCGGCGCTCGGTGTTTCTATCATGACGCCGACTTCGACATCAACGGCGTCGGCGTCGCACTCTTCAATATCAGCCGCTGCTGTGTCCAGCGCGTCGAGTGCAGCGTCGAGTTCGGTAACCGTAGCGACCATCGGAAACATGATGGCGAGGTCCCCAGCGCCGTCCGAAGCAGCACGCAGGAGTGCACGGAGTTGCGTGGCGAAAAGGTCCGAATCCGGGTCAAGCGAGCGCCGGATGCCGCGCTCGCCGAGGAAGGGGTTCTCCTCGTCTGGCTGGTCGAGATACGGAATCTGCTTGTCGCCACCGATATCCAGCGTCCGGACGACAACGCGACCATCCGGGAACATATCGAGTGTCTCACGGATAGCCTCGTACTGCTCGTCTTCCGACGGCGGTGTCTCCCGGTCGAGGAAGAGAAACTCGGTCCGGTAGAGCCCAACGCCGTCAGCCCCTCGGTCTACTGTGGGCTTTAGTTCCGCCGGCTGGCCGATATTTGCCGCCACTTCGACGTGTCGCCCGTCAGTGGTTTCGACAGACGCATCGACGACAGCGGCTCCCGAGTCGCTTGCCGCGGCCGCTCGCTCGGAGTCGTCAGGGGCGACCAGCACCTCACCGCTGTCGCCGTCGATCACGACCGCTGTGCCATCTTCGACGGTGTCGAGTGCTTCCCCGACACCGACAACGGCCGGCAGGGCCAGCGAGCGGGCGAAAATCGACGCGTGAGATGTTCGTCCCCCTGTAACTGTAGCGAAGCCGGCGACGCGTTCCGGGTCGAGTTGTGCCGTGTCACTCGGTGTCAGCCGCTCGGCGAGGACGACACTGCCGTCGGGCAAGTCTCCGAGATCGACCCGTTCCCCGTCCGTCAACAGACGGAGAAGTCGGTCACGGACGTCTCGAAGGTCGTCCGCACGCTCGGCCATTCGGCCGTCCATCCCCTCGAACTGCTCGATGTGGTCGCCAAACGCGGCGTCCACGGCGTTCGGGGCGGGGTGCCCCTCGCCGATCATCGTCTCGACGGCCTCCTCGATAGTCGGGTCTTCGAGGAACTGGATATGCGCGTCGAACACTGCGGCTTCGTCTTCGCCAACGCGTTCGGCAGTCGCTTCGCGCTCGGACTCTAGTTCGGCGCGGGCGGTGTCGACGGCGTCAGCGAACCGCTGGCTCTCTGGCTCGGGTTCGACTTCCACGTCGTCCGGATCCGGGAGCGAGATGTCGCGGCCGTACCAGACAACCGTTCCGACCCCGGAGCGCGGCGTGGCACCGGTCCCGTGGAGTGTGCGTTCAGCCATCGTCAGTGTCCAGTTCTCCTTCTGGTGTTGTTAGTATTCGCTCCAGTTCGTCGAGTACGGCTTCGGCGTCCGGGCCGTCGGCGACCAGTTTGATGTCGTCGCCCTGTCCGACACCGAGGCTGGTGACGGCGATCATACTCGCCGCCTGGACGAGGTCACCATCCGGACGCCCAGCCGAGACCTCTGCCTCGTGGTCGTTGACGGCCTGGACGAACGCTGACGCCGGCCGGGCGTGCAGGCCCGCTTCCGGGACAATCGTCACGGTGCGTTCGACGGTCATGCGATGGCCTCCCGGAGCACGTCCTGGACGGTCGCTTCGTCCTCCGCCGCGTGGAGCCGGTCCCGAACGTCGTCGTGCATCAGGGCCCGGGAGAGGGAGCTGAGGATGTCGAGGTGCTCCTCGCCACCGGCCTCCGGGACGAGAATCATGAACACGAGCGTTGCCGGCTCGCCGTCCATGGAGCCGAAGTCGACGCCCGCCTCGGAACGGACGAACGCGAGCGACGGGCGGTTTACGGCGTCGGTCTTCGCGTGCGGGATGCCGATGCCCATGCCGACGCCGGTCGTGGTCTCCGATTCGCGTTCCAGCAGCGCGTCGAGTGCTCGCTCGCGGTCCTCGACCCTTTCGGCGTCAACCAGCAGGTCGAGCAGGTATTCGATGCAGGCTTCCTTCTCGGCGGGTGGTTCGGACAGCGAGATGTGGTTCGCCGGAATCAGCTCGTCGATGTCATCCGTTGAGATTGTGTCTGTCATTGGTGTACTGTGGTTAGTCGTTGGTCGGTTGTGCACTGGTCGTTTCCTTGCCAGTGTCGACGCGGTCCTCGAAGTCCGGTTTGATAACCGTCGCGATGACGGCCGTCACGAGCGAACCCAGCAGAATGCTGCCTATGAACGCGAGCGGCTGATTTGACAGCAGGACGACGAAGATGCCGCCGTGGGGAGCGGGCATCGTGACGCCGAGGGCCATCGAGGTCGCGCCGCCGACCGCGCTGCCGGCGACGATAGCCGGAATAACGCGGAGCGGGTCCGCGGCCGCGTAGGGGATCGCACCCTCAGTGATGAACGATAGGCCGAGCACGATACCGCTTTTCCCGTTCTCGTACATTTCGGCCGCGTACTTGTGCGGGGCAATAAAATTCGAGAGCGCGAGGCCAATCGGCGGAATCATCCCGCCGATCATTACCGCAGCCATCGGCGCGTAGATCTCTTCGGTGATGAGTCCGGTCGCGAACACGTACGCGACCTTGTTTACCGGGCCACCCATGTCGAAGGCCATCATCCCGCCGAGGATGAGGCCGACGACGATAGCCTGACCGCCCTGCATCGACTGCAGGAACGAGGTCAGAGCCTCGTTCGCGAGCGCGACAGGAACGCCAAGCACGAAGAGCATGATTGGCGTCAGCACCGCCATCGTCGCGACGGGGATGAGCAACACGGGCATCATCGGCTGGATGAACTCGGGAACGTCGAGATTCTTGAAGAAGCGCGCGACGTACCCGGCCAGCAGTCCAGCGACGATTGCGCCGAGATAGCCGGCACCGGCTTCGCCGCCGGAGATGCCGATTACTGTCGCCGCTTCGGCGACGACGTTCCCTTGCTGGAGGATGTATGCCAGCAGGAATCCTGGAGCAAGTCCCGGACGGTCGGCGATGGCGTACGCGATGTACCCGCCGAGAATTGGAACCATAATCGTCAGCCCGGCCACGCCAATCTGTGCGAGGAACCAGCCTGCCGAGCCGGTGTTCCCGAACACTGCCTGTGTGTCCCCTATCGCGTACGCGACCGCGAGGAAAATCCCCCCGATAGTCACGAAAGGAATCATGAACGATACGCCCGTCATCAGGTCCTCCTTGACGGAGGTCACGTGAGCGCGAAGCGCACTCTCAGCCCGGTCTTGATCTGTCATGGTCAACGACATCGACAGCTACGCCGATTGCATAATATAAATGTACACGTTTGAGCGTGTTATTTACCGAAACTGCTCGATATATGGATATCGGCGATTGTTTCTGAACGGAAATAGGTCCGGGAGCCCTATTAAATAACAGGCATATGTTTGTTAGCCACTTCCATCTATTAGGGTGAATGTCTGGATGATCGGTGCCACGCGCGCCATAGTACTTATGCCCGTAACCCGCTCACACCGAAACATGGGTTCACGCTCGGTATCTGGGGAAGTGGCGACCGTCACCGTCGAAAAGATAGGGGGCATCGACGAGACGACAGTCGAGGTCCCGCCAGGGGTGACGGTGCTCCAGGGCCGTAACGCGACGAATCGGACCTCGTTCCTGCAGGCGGTGATGGCCGCTCACGGGAGCGAGTGGGCAAGCGTCAAAGGTGACGCTGATCAGGGGCACATCGAGTTCTCACTGGGCGGAGAGCCGTACACCCGAACACTGACCAGAACCGACGACGGGGTTGTCGGGTCGGGCCTCGGGCTTCTCACGGACCCGACTGTTGCGGACCTGTTCGCGTTCCTACTCGAAGACAACGAGGCCAGGCGGGCTGTCGAACGGGGTGATGACCTCCGGGAGATCATCATGCGACCCGTCGACGTGGCGTCTATCCACCGACAGATACGTGCAGCCGAGCAGCGCAAAGAAGAGATCGACGAGGAACTCGATCGTATCGCGTCGCTCAAGCGTGAGCTTCCCGACTTGGAGCGCCAACGGGCTGATCTCCGCGAGGAAATTGCCGAGACGAGAGACGAACTCCAGCGCGTCGAAGAACGCATCGACGAGCGGGATGTCGATTTCCAGACGACACAGGAAAACAGGGACGAACTCGAGACGGCTCTCGATGAGCTACAGGCGACTCGGTCCGAACTGAAACGCGTCCGCGAGGATATTCAGTCAGAACAGGAGAGCATTGCGGCGTTACGCGACGAGCGAGGAAACCTCGCAGTCGAACGGTCCGGGCTCCCAGACGCACCAGATGACCGACTCGAATCGCTGGAATCAGACATCGAACGACTGCGAGAACGGGAGCGTGAACTCTCAGAGTACACCACCCGACTACAGAATGTCATTGAGTTCAACGAAGAACTGCTATCGGGCGAACATCATGAAATAACGGATGCCATCGACGCAAAGCCCGAGAGCGTCGGTGACATCACGGAACAGTTGTACAAGGGATCAAAGACGACCTGCTGGACCTGTGGCTCGCGAGTAAAGCCGGCCCGTATCGAGTCGACGCTCCAGAGTATGCGTGACCATCTTCAGGAGACAGTCGGGGAGATAGACGATATCGAAGACGACCTCGACGGACTAACCGACCAGCGTGACGAAATTGCTGAGACGCGCGCGCGGGCACAAAAGCTGGACGAGACAATTACGGAGGTCGACACCGAAATCGAGCGCCGGCAGTCGGACGTAGCGGACCTCCGGGAGCGACGCGACAACCTCTCGGCCCGCGTCGAGGAACTGGAGGCCCGGGTGACCACGCTCCGGACGGAAGAGTTCGACGAAGTGCTGGACCTCCACACGGAGGCAAACGAACTGGAGCTAGAACTTGACCGACTCGAATCCGAACGAGATACGATAAGCGAAGAGATCGCCGACATCGAGTCAGAAATCCGCCGGAATGACGAACTGGCCGACCGACGGGAAGAAGTAGTCGACGAGCTGATCGACCTTCGGTCACGTATCGACCGCCTCGAAGCCGAGGCGACTGACCAGTTCAACGAGAAGATGGACGACTTGCTCGACATTCTCGGTTACGGCAACATTGAACGGATCTGGATCGAACGGACGGACACACCAGATGACCCGGTCCATACCAGCGACGACGGCGTCACGGGGTCGACGTTCACCCTCCACGTCGTCAGGAGCACCGACGGCGGGACGGTGTACGAGGACACGGTCGGCCACCTGAGCGAGAGCGAGCGGGAGGTGACCGGGCTTGTGTTCGCGCTCGCCGGCTACCTCGTCCACGACGTGTACGAGGAGGTCCCGTTCATGCTGCTTGACTCGCTGGAGGCAATCGACGCGGACCGCATCGCCGCCCTTGTAGAGTACTTCGCGGAGTTCCCCACCTACCTCGTCGTCGCGTTGCTCCCCGAGGACGCACAAGCACTCCCCGAGAAGTACACCCGGATTACCGACATCTGAGGGAGTAGGGACAGACCACGCGGGACGCTACCGGCAGTTACAGCCGCCGCGGTCAAGGAGGTCGCTGATGCTGTGGCGCGTCCCGCAGTCCTGACAGCGGATGTCGATGCTGACGAACACGCGGTACTCGCCGACAGTGAGCGTGTCGGCGGCCTGCAGTCGGTCGACGGTGTCCCGGACAATTGTCTCGACCCGGCTGCGGAGGCGGTCGATGGTGTCGCGTTCCCGCTCTACCTGGTCGGTCCCGCGGTCGGGGTCGTAGCTCGCCCCGCGAACCTCCGTCAAGTAGTAGCGAATCGCCTGGTAGGTGACGAACTCGTCTTCCAGCCGCTCGACGTCGATACCGGCCCGTTCGAGTCGGTTCCGGGCCTCGACACGCTTGCCCGCGCTGACATCTTCGGCCGTCAGGAGGCGGTAGAAGTTCGCCGGCTCGCCGTCGACCACGTCCATCCCCGCGTCGCGTATCGCGGCCACGAGCAGGGCTCGGTTGAACCGGTCAGCGAGGTCACGGAGGCTCTGGCGCTCCTGACCGTCCCCGAGCCAGGCCCGTTCCAGCTCCGAACCCATCGACTCCAGACCGTACGTTTCGATTAGTCGTCCGACTTTGGACTGCGCCGACCCCATTACCGCCGGAACGCGGCGGCCCGGTTTAGCCGTTGTGTTGCGGCTCCGCGTTCGTCGGTAGCGGGCAGTTGGCATGCCAGGCGAGAATGGTACTCACCGACAACTACAGAATGTGCATATTATAAACCATCAGTACCGAATATAGATTTAAATCAGCCATCAGTGTTTCCAGATTTGAAGTAATCGGTGTAAGCCGTCGACATCGGTTCAGCGTACGGGCCATCTGGCACGACCCGGTGGCTGTCAGTCTACCGCGAGGATTTTATACCTGACAGCGCAAGCGGGAAGGTGCACGATGGTCCCCTTCACCCGACGTTCCCTCCTTCACAGCGCCTGCGGGCTGGCAACGCTGTTTGCCGGCTGCAGCGGGCTGTTCGAGGGTGGCACTGGTTCGACACGCACTCCAACGGAAAGCGACGACGCGGCTGGTCCGAAGGTCGGCTCGGTATTCGACCCGGACACGGTCGTCTCTCGCGTAGATGCCGACCGGAAGCCGGTCTGGCTCGACGACGACGGCCGGCCGACCGAAAGCCGACACAGAGACCGGCTGGAGTCCGAAATTATCGACACCGCGGCGAAAGCCGACCGGCTCGGCGTCGCCGAAGCCGTGGACCGCGAGCCAATCGAGAGTTTCCTTGCCGAAACTGACTTCGAGACAGAGGGTATATACATCCAGAACGTACTCATCGAGGAATGTTTTCGGTTGTCGCTCTGTAGAATCCAGTGGTCGCCAAACAGGATTTCGACCGACTACGGCCGGGTGAGCCGTCCCTACGACGAACGTTGCACGGCGGGCAAGACGGTGTATGCGGTGTGGTTCATCCGTATTCCGGAGGCGCTCGACGCCGACGAGGTCACCAGGTTCTCCTCCTCTATCGGGGGCAGTGGCTGTGACGGCCCACAGAGAGGTGCCGAAAGCGAAGGTAACGGCGGGTCAGGGCAGAGCGATGCCCGTCGGTCCGGTGGTGAGCGAGCATGACGGACGATACGTCCGGAGCGGGCGGGGACTGTGCGGGGATGACCCGTCGCGGGATGCTCGCGCTGGCAGGGGCCAGCGCCATCGCCGGCTGTGGCAGTATCGGCAACACCGGGGGCGAGCCGACTATCGATGCCTACGACCTGCCCGACATCCGACGCGACGAGGAGTTGGAGTCACCGGTGCCCCCGGCGGTCCCGGTCGACGTCGCAACGAGCCACTTCGAGGCCGCGCGCGAGCGGGTCCACTCGCTCCTGGCAACGCTGCCGACGCCGCTTGGTCCCGACGAGGTTCCGAACGGCCACGTTCGCCAGCACCTGACCGACGCCGCCAGCACCGCCTCGGACGGCCTCGACGAGGCGCGGACGGCCCGAACAGGGTTGGTGGCGCTTCGAGATCTCCGGTCGGCGCGCGAGCACGCCCGCTACGCCGCGGCGGGCTGGAGCGTCGTCGACCGCGGACGTACTGACGCCCCATTCCGAGAGGAACACAGCCGGACCGTGTTGGCGGCCCGCGAAGCCAGGCAGGCACACGAGTACGTCGGGACCGACCCGGTGCGCGCGGCGCTGGTTCACGCCCGCATCGAGACGGGACTGCGACGGGCCGACCAGACAGATGGCGCGCCCAGAGCGGACTCGGAGTTGCTAGCGGTGGCCGAGTGGGGCGAGCGGGCCGAGTCGGCGCAGGCGTATCTCGACAACGCCCGCCACCTGGGGTCGCAGTTCGAGGCCGCGCTCCCGGCCGATGTCGGGACGCTTGAGTCGGTACTGGCCGACGGGGCGCAGACGTTGCTCGCGGCCGTCCGGGACCGGCGAGAGGCCCTGCCCCCGGAAGGGACGGCCGGTGACCGTACCCCAGGGCGGATGGTCCTCGAAGACCTCCGCTGGGAGGCCGAGAGCGGCACTAGCAGTCTCTCGGAGGCTATCGGGCCAGCGAGTGCCGTCGTCGACGCGACCGGGCGACTCGCCCAGTTCCGGGCGCTCGAACGCATCGGGACGCGTCGGGAGGCCGACGAACTCGCTCGCCCGACGAGCGCGGCGGCGATCCGGGACATCAGACGGACCGCACGCGACGCGCTCACGGCGGCCCTCGAATCGAGTGCCCGGCCGGAACTGGTCCGAACGATACTGGTCGACGCTGGCTACAAAGTCATGGGCGCGGACCGCCATCTGTCTCAGCACCGAGGAGCGGTTTCGGTGTCCGCGCTCGACAGAAGCGTCGCGGGCTACTGGCACGCGACGGCGCTGGCCCGAGCAGCGCCGCCGGCCGCCCGACAGGCCGTACAGGCGCTCAAGTCCGGCTGACGAAACACTGTGGGTAGCAGCGGTCCGAAACGCAACGTAATTTCACGCTGACAGTTTGTGGGAATCACAATGTTACCACTGTTATTTCAGTGGCGTAGCGACGGAGGAGGGGTACAACAATCGTCACCAACGAGCAGGGAGCGGTGCAAAACTCGTCATGTCCCGTCGATTATAGGTTAGGGCAGGCTGTCGGACGTGACTGTTCGACGGCCAAGCCCCAGTAGCTGTCTCCGTCAGGACCGTACCCGGCGAAACCGTTAGACGCCTGCGCCGGGACGACATACCATGGACAGTCGAACGCGACGGCCCGGCACCTCTGGACGAGACACATGATTGCAGACCAGCCCATCGGCGAGTTCCTCGACGCTGTGGCGTCGGAACGGGTGACGCCCAGCGGCGGTGCCGTCGCCGCCGTCGGCGGGGCGATGGGGGCGGCCCTGTGCGAGATGACCTGTATTCACACCGTTCGCGGTGACGGGTCAGACGCGGCGGACCTGTCGGCCGTGCGGGACACTCTGGCAGACAGACGGGCGCAATTGCTCACGCTCGCTGACGAGGACGCAGCGGCGGTCGAGACGGTCCAGACCGCGTTCGCGTCGGGCGACGACGCGCGGGTCCAGGCGGCGCTGGAGCGGTCGACGACGGTCCCGATGGAGACCGCCGAAGCGTGTCTGGACGTGGTCGAACACGCCGTCACCGTGACGGCGGCGGGGACGCCGGTCGCCGTCCCGGACGCGGCCGTCGGGGCGATGCTCGCGCACGCGGCGCTGGACGGGTCCGTATCGACAGTGCGTGCGAACATAGAGAAGATAGCCGACGAAGCGTTCGTCGCGGAGATGGCGGGCCGGGCAGACGAGGCGGAAGCGGCCGGCGAGGCGGCACTCAGCACGGTTCGGGCGAACGCGAGGCCGTAGTCAGAACAGCCCCGAGATGTTGCCGTCCTCGTCGATGTCCATGTCCGCCGCGGCCGGCCGGGCCGGCAGGCCAGGCATCGTGAGCGCGTCGGCCGTGAGCGCGACGAGGAAGCCGGCCCCGGCGGACGGGTACACCTCACTGATTTCGAGTTCCCAGCCCTCCGGCGCACCCTTTCGGCTGGCGTCGTCGCTCAGTGAGTGGAACGTCTTGGACATGACGACCGGGTAGTCGTCGAAGTCGAGTTCGTTCATCTGCTCGATGTCGTCGAGCGCGCCGCCGGTGTATTTCACGTCGTCAGCGCCGTAAATCTCGGTCGCAACTGTGTGAATCTTCTCCTTGATACTATCCTCGTCGTCGTACAGCATCCGGAAGTCTGCCTCGTTGCTCTCCTCGGTTGCTTCGATGACGTTCTCCGCAAGGTCGACGCCGCCCTCGCTCCCGTCGGAGAACACGTTCGACTCAGCGGCACGCACGCCGAGGTCCTCTCGGCAGTGGTCCAGTACGGCCTGAATCTCCGCGTCGGTGTCGTCCGGGAAGCGGTTGACCGAGACGACGACCGGGACGCCGAACTTCTGGAGGTTCCGGGCGTGCTTGTCGAGGTTCGAGAAGCCGGCTTCGACGGCGTCGACGCCGGCCGCGTCGATCTCGTCGTAGTCGACCGGCCACTGGTCGAGACCGTGGTACTTGAGCGCCCGAACGGACGCCACCAGCACAACGGCGTTGGGCGTCATGTCGCCCTTGCGACAGACCACGTCCATGAACTTCTCGGCCCCGAGGTCGGAGCCGAAGCCGGCCTCGGTAACGAGGTAGTCACCCATGCCGAACGCGGTTTTGTCGGCGACCAGTGAGTTCGTCCCGTGGGCGATGTTCGCGAAGGGGCCGCCGTGGACCAGCGCCGGCGTCCCCTCGATGGTCTGAACGACGTTCGGCTTGATGGCGTCCCGGAGCAGCATCGTGGCCGGACCGGTCGCCTCGATGTCGTCGACGGTGACCGGGTCACCGGCCTCGTCGTAGGCGACGATGATGCGACTAACGCGCTCTTTCAGATCGCCGATGTCGGTGGCCAGACAGAGGACCGCCATCAGCTCGGAGGCCGCCGTCAGGATGAAGCTATCCTCCCGCGGCGTCCCGCCAGTCTTGCCGCCGAGACCGACGACCGTTTCTCGGAGCGCACGGTCGTTCATGTCGATTGCGCGCGGCCACGAGACGTTGTTGATGTCGATGTCTAAGTCGTCGCCCTGCGATATTTTCGCGTCGAGCATCGCAGCGATGAGGTTGTGCGCGGAGGTGAGCGCGTGGAGGTCCCCGGTGAAGTGGAGGTTTATATCCTCCATTGGAAGGACCTGCGACCGGCCGCCGCCCGCGGCACCGCCCTTGACGCCGAACACCGGGCCGAGCGACGGCTCCCGGATGGCTATCATCGCTTCCTCCCCGACGTGGTTGAGCGTCTGGCCGAGGCCGACAGTCGTTACCGTCTTCCCCTCGCCTTTCGGCGTCGGCGTCATTCCGGTTACCAGAACGAGACTCTGTTCCTTGTTCTCGGCCTGTTCGCGGAGGCGCTCGATGGCGTGTTGTTTGACTTTCGCAGTGTATTCACCGAAGTACTGGAGGTCGTCGAGCCCGAGTCCCCACGGCTCGACCAGCTCCCAGATCGGCTCCATGTCAGTCGACTGGGCGATATCGTAGTCCGTGGGAATCGGCTCCTGACTCTCTTCGGTCGAAGATTGCTCGTCCTGTGAAGACATCTCTACTAACCCTTCCCTGCACCGTCGTAATAATGTTAGTGAACCTGACACTACCGGGATAGGATGTGTTCGAGTCGCCGGAGGAAACCACAGAAGCCACATCATGTATCACGGATTACGAGATTGGTTCCCAGACCCGACAACAGGGCGACCGCGAGGGGAGGATGTACCACGCGTTATCAGGATAGAGTTACCCTGGCGATACATTAATCAGGCCGCCGGCGACCAGTTATGGTATGGAGTACCACGAGTCGGCGGACTACTTGCAGTCGTTACAGCGTCGTCGGCCCAAGTTGGGAACCGATACGACGGCGCGGATGCTTTCACATCTCGGTGACCCGGACGACAGTTTCGACAGCGTGCAGATCGCCGGGTCGAACGGAAAGGGAAGCACCGCCCGGATGACCGAGAGCGTACTCAGGGCCGCCGGGCTAGATGTCGGTCTATTCACCTCGCCAGGGTTGAACGGCTTCCGGGAGCAGATCACGGTCAACGGCGGTCGGGTACCGAAAGAGCGAGTGACGGAGTTCGTCGAGCAGATCAAGCCCTGTATCGACCAACTGGCTGCCGAGGACGACAAGCCGACGCATTTCGAGGTTCTCACCGCGCTAGCGCTCTATCACTTCGATGTCGAGGATGTCGATGTCGCGGTGCTGGAAGTCGGCATCGGTGGCCGCTACGATGCCACGAGCGCAGTCGAGCCCGTCGCAAGCGCCGTCACCAGCATCAGTTTAGAACACACCGACCTGCTCGGCGACACAGTCGAAGCAATCGCTCGTGACAAGGCGCAGGTCGCGCCGCGGGACGCCCCGCTCGTGACAGGAACGACCGGCGCTGCTCTCGAGACGATTCAGGGGATTACCGATACGATCACCGTCGGCGACGCCGGGGCCGACGTCACCGCTGTCGAGAACGGCATGCGCTCGGCCGTCGAGAACCGCATCTCACTCACTGGGCCGGACTGGGCTCTCGAATCGAATCTTAAGCTACTCGGACAGCATCAAGCAGAGAACGCCGGTGTCGCAGCGACGCTGGCCCGACAACTCATCGACGTGGACACGGAAACCGTCTCCGAAGGACTGCGGGCTGCAACCTTACCGGGCCGGTTCGAAATCCGGTCGACTGACCCGATGGTGGTCCTCGATGGCTCCCACAACCCCGGTGCGATGGAGACGCTGACGACACTCATCGAGCGATACGAGTACGACGACCTCCATGTGGTTTTCGCCGCGATGAACGACAAGGAGTACGAACGAATGATTGCGACGCTTCCGGCCGTCGAGACGGCCTTTACCGCGCGACCGGAAGTCGACCGAGCCGCGAGCACCGAATCGCTCGCTGCGGCGTTTGAGGGGCAAGCGACCCGGGTACAGCGGGTCGAGTCCGTTCCAGAAGCCACCGAACGAGCGATAGCCACGGCTGACACGAACGATTTCGTCCTCGTGGCCGGCTCACTCTACGCAGTTGCCGAAGCACGGGACCGCTGGAGCCGCCTCGTTGTGCCCACAGAGAACCTCCGGCAAGCATCTACGGGCGGAGCTGATGGAGTCGGAAGTGAGCCAGAGATTCGCCAGCGAGTACTTTCGGTCACGTTGCGACGCGACCAGGCAGGCGTCGTCAAGCAGACGTTCGAGGACTGCGGTGGCACCTGCACCCGTTCGACTGTCGGGATGCCGGAGAAGCTCGTCGACACGACACTGTCGGGGACGCCGCGACAGTTCCGACGGCTCACTGACCGACTGGCCTCGGCGGGACTGGGGCTCGGCAGACTCGCCATGCAACTCGAAGACGCATTGGCTGACAGATCGTTCCCGCCACCGTTCGACACTGATTCGGCAGCCGTGATGGGGATTCTCAACGTCACGCCGGACAGTTTCTACGACGGTGGCGAGTACAATCGTCGCGACCTCGCTATCAGTCATGCGGAACAGCTGATCGAATCTGGGGCGGATATCGTCGATATCGGCGGTGAGAGCACGCGCCCCGGGGCCGAACCAGTGACCGTCGAAACAGAGATTGACCGCGTAGTGCCGGTCATCGAGGCCGTTTCGTCGCTCGATACGACTGTCTCTGTAGATACCCGAAAAGCTGCCGTCGCTGACGCGGCGCTGGATGCCGGGGCCGACATCGTCAACGATGTGTCGGGACTGTCAGACCCCGAGATGCGGTTCGTGGTTGCCGACCACGACGCGTCCGTCATCCTGATGCATAGTCTGTCCGCGCCAGTGGATCCGGGTCGAACTGTAACGTACGACGATGTCGTCGATGACGTGCTTCGAGACCTCACGGAACAGGTACTGCTCGCCGAGCAGGCCGGTATTGACCGCGAGCAGGTTATCATCGACCCCGGCTGTGGGTTCGGGAAGAACGCCGCCGAATCGTTCGAACTCGTCGACCGTCTCCACGAGTTCCACGCGCTCGGCTGTCCGGTGCTGGTCGGCCACTCTCGGAAATCGATGTTTGCAGATATAAGCGACGCAGAAGCGGACAGGCTGCCGCCGACGCTGGCAACAACGGCACTTGCCGCCGAACGCGGAGCGGACGCCGTCAGAGTCCACGATGTCTCCGAGAACAACGCCGTCCTCAAGACTGTTTCAGCGACGGCGGCTCGGCCGTCCCAGCTTCGACAACAGTGATACATCTGGAGTCCAAACAGTATGTATGCTACAGTTCCTCATGCAGTTCGGCTCGGGCCTGCTCGAATCCGTCGGGCAGGTGGCAGCAGTCGCTGGGACTGTCGTTCTGCTACTGATACTCGTTGGTCTGGGTGCCTTCGCGTACAAGAGCCTCGCTGGAGACGGAATCCGCTGGCCTGATGAGCGGGACGAAATGGACAGTGACGATGACGACGGCGTCGTGCAGGGAAGCCGTGACGACGACTGGAAGTATTACTGAGGGCAGAATCGAACTCGTGTGGCAGAACTGGACAGCACGCCGGCTGGTGCACCCATCCTCTAATCCGTACTGTGGTCGTATGAGTGTTCGAACTCCCAGTGGTACCGACAGTCTGTACAGGTCGCCCACTCGGGGATGTCGAACCGCTCGGGATGCCGTCGGCCGTGTTCCATCCGGCCTCGACAGACCGGACACGTGAGATACAGGAGTGTGAGGTCGGCGAACTCGTCGTGGCTGTACTCGCCGACACACCGCGGACAGTCGATGCTGTCACGCGCGTTGTGCTGGAAGATCTCCGACTCGCATCGCGGACACTCGACCGTCGCTGGCGGCCGTCTCGCCCACCCGCTGTCACCGTCGTACGTCGTCGTCGCCGTGTCCATGCTCGACAGTCTGAACTTGTTTGGACCGTCACCCCGCCGGAGTGGGGCGGCGATCCGCTCCCCGAGCCAGACGAGCTTCGAGAACAGGACCGCGAGCCATCCAGACACTATTCTCTAGTACGGATTCTGACGGCTTAAATTTCCGGGCAGCACCGACGCTGACCCGGGACTCTGCGGTCGATAGGTTTTCACGGCGACCCACAGTATGTATGGTATGGCTTTTGACGCCGTTGTCGATATCGCGCCGAGCGTCATGGGGCTGGCAGCAGCAACCGGAGGACACGTCGTAGGACAGCTGGAGCCCAGCGTTGCCGCCGAGCTATCCAGGCCACTTCGCGGGCTCGTCTCGTTTATTCTTGTTGTCGTGTCCGGCGCGGTGATACTCCGGCTGCGGCGGGCTTCTGTCGCCGATTCTATCGACGCGATATCGGCCAGCCCGGCGACCGCCGTCCTCTACGGCATCGCTGGATACGTGATATTCGGGATCGTCGGTCTCTACGGGACCACGACTTTGGCGCGCCTCGGTGTCGCCGGCGGCGTATTCGTCCGTCTCGTCGTTCTTGCCAGTAGCGCCGTTTTCCTGTTACTCACCGGCTTCGGGTTCCTCGTCGTCGGGACGCTGCTCACTGAACTCCTGTACCATCGTCAGCCGTCGCACGGGCTACTCATCGGCGCGTCTCTCAGTGCACTCACATGGGTCCTGTTGTCACCTGCCGGCAGTATCGTCGCCAGTCTCGGCATCGCCGCGTTCGGAATCGGCGGCTCTGTGCGGGTCTGGATACACTCTGAACGAACGGTCGAGACAGAGGTCGACCCACGCTAACACTCGTTATTCGAACTGTCGCTACGGGTCGCCTGGAAAACGTCAAAACGAGAGTGCGTCAGTCGGTCCCCGTCGCAGCGTCGTCGCTCCGTTCGGAGATGTCCGTCACCATCTCGTCGCCAGCAGTCACGATATCCATGTCGTCCCGTTCGGAGAGGTCCTGGATGGTTTCCGCGAACTCCTCAGACTCGAGTATCTGGTACTCATTGTCGAGCCCCAGATACACCGTGTAACACATCAGACACAGGATGAGCGCGAACGGGAGTCCTGTAGTGATTGCGGCCGTCTGGAGCGCCGTCAGGCCGCCACCGATGAGCAGGATGGATGCGACAAGTCCCTCCGTGAGGGCCCAGAATATCCGTTGCGTTCGCGGAACGTCGTGTTTGCCGCCCGAGGTCAGGTGGTCGATCACCAGCGACCCTGAGTCCGACGACGTGACGAAGAACGTGATGACCAGCAGGGTCGCGAGCAGTCCGCTGACGACACCGAGCGGGAACTGCTCCAGCAGGGCGAACATCGCGACGGTCTGGCCGACTTCGTTGTAGGTCGCTAACGCCTGCCCGTTCCCCATGAGCGAATTGAACATCGCGCTCCCACCGAACACCGACAGCCAGAGCGTCGAGAACAGCGACGGAAGGAACAGCACGCCCAGGACGAACTCCCGAACGGACCGGCCCTTCGAAATGCGCGCGATGAACATGCCGACGAACGGCGACCACGCGATCCACCAGCCCCAGTAGAACACGGTCCAGGCGGTGGGGGTGCCGTTCGCGGCTTCGTTGAGCGTCCCGGTGAAGAACCCGAGCGCAAGGATGTTCCCGAAGTACGCGCCGAGCCCCTCGACCCACGTCCCGAAGATGTACACCGTGGGACCCACGATAACGAGGAACCCGAGAAGCGCGAACATCAGGTAGAGGTTGAGCGTACTCAGGCGTTTGACCCCACCGTCGAGCCCTGCCGCAACTGAGAGCGTCGCGATGAGCGTGATACCGGCGATGAGTGCGACCTGCGGCCAGGTCCCCGTCGGGACACTCACCGCACCGAGCATGTCCCCGCCAACGTAGGACAGTCCCGTGTTGACCTGCGCAACACCGAGTCCCAGCGAGGTCGACAGCCCGAACAGCGTCGCGAACACCGTCACGAGGTCGATGATGTGGCCCGGCCAGCCGTAGATTCGCTCACCAAGGAGGGGCCAGAATATCGACCGGAACGTGAGCGGAAGCCCGCGGTTGAACGAGAAGAACGCGAGGCCCAGTCCCACCAGTCCGTACACCGCCCACGGGTGAAAGCCCCAGTGGAAGAACGTCTGTGCCATCGCAGCGGCCGCTGCGCCGCCGGTGCCGGCCTCGGCTCCGAAGAAACTCGGTGGGTTCTGGAAGTAGTACAGCGGTTCCGAGACGCTGAAGAACATGAGTCCGATGCCCATACCGGCGCTGAACAGCATCGCCATCCAGGAGAAGTCGCTGAACTCCTTCTCGGCCTCGACGCCGCCGATTTTTATTTTACCGTACTTGCTGAACGCAAAGTACAGCAATGTGACGATGAACACGTTCACCGCCAGCAGGTAGAACCAGCCGAAGGTGTCCCCGATTGTGTTGAACAACCACGTGTACGCTGAGGCTGCTGTGTCGCCGAGCAGTATCGTCACTGCGATAAACAGCGCAATTATCGCCAGTGCCACCGGGAAGACAACTGGATGAATGTCGAATCCAGCCGCCTGGATGTTCGTGTCACCGGGCTCACGGTCTGACTCCGGGTGGAACAGCTCTACCTGCAGTCCGTCCGACATATCACCGGTTGGATCGTCACTATCTGCCATACGTTACCCCTCTCGAACGTGGTACTGGTCTGTGGAGTCTCATTGTCGTAGTCTCGGTCTTGCTCTGTCACGGTCCGCTGCCACCGTCATGCCAGCGATGTCCCAGCGATAGGCGTCTGCAGCGTTCGCATCCTGTTTGACTCTCTGTGCTCGCTTGCAGGCACTGTGTGCCCGCGGGGCTATTGTCGACGTATTTTATGTGCTACTGAGTCTCATACGTATCCACTGATGCAACTCTAATAAAGGTTCACATTAAACACCAATATATGAGGGATTAGGGCGCTATACTGCCGTGGTTCGGCAGACATTTACATTATCTAGTACATTGTGGTTTGGTACTTCCCCGCGAGTCGGTCGCCAATCGCGTACCCCGGTGAGTGTTTTTATTTCGGACTCCCGCCTATCGCCGCTATGGCACGACTTCTGGCGACGGGAGCGGCCGCGGTGGCAGCACTGCTGATGGGCGTCGGTCTCATCGGGATGACAGCTGGCGACTTTCGGCTCGCAGGATTTAGCTTCCTCAGTGCGAGTCTGGTGATTTACATACGCGAAACGCGGCTGATAGACGCGTAGCGGTTGTCAAATATCGTTGACGCTCATCCGCTGGCTGATGACTGGCACGCTCGACGTTCTGACCACCTTGTCCGTCGTCCCGCCGAGGAGGTTTCCGAGTTTCCCGCGGAACGCCGACCCCAGAACGATTGCGTCCATCCCTTCATCTTCGGCGAACTCCACGATCTCTTCGCTGGGCGCACCGGTTTTGAAATGCGTCTCGTAGTCGACGCCGTGTTCTTCGGCGACAGTCCCGAGATTCGCCAACACCTCCTCGCCGTAGTTCCGATACTCCTCTCGCATTTCCTCCTCGTCATCCCTGAGCGCGAGCGCACGCGGTGTCCCCGGGAGGTCGATGACGTACAATGCATGCACTGTCGAGCCGAGCGCAGCAGCGAGTTCGATGCCGTGTTCTGCCCCTTTCCTGGCCTCGTCGCTGCCGTCGTACGGGACGAGTATGTGGTCGTACATGGTACTTGACTCATGTGTAATTCCCACACATACCTGTTATAGGTTTCCCCGCGTCTGGCGTCAAGCCGTCGATCTGAGCGCGGATTCGGCTTACAGTGCGCCGTTCTGGGCCTTGCGTGCGACGTTGTCGACAGGATAGCCTGCGTCACGAATCGCTGTGATGATGGTTTGTGCGTGCTCGGCACCACTCGTCTCGACGTTGAACACGAGGTAGGCCTCCCCGATTTCGAGATTCTCGACGGACCGTTCGTGTCTGACATCGTGGATATTGGCACCCTGTCTGGCGATGACACCGGATATTTCTTCCATCACGCCCGGCTGATCGTTGATGCGGACCCGGAGCTGCAGGAGCTGTTGGCGCTCTGTGAGCGCGTGGATGAGAACCTCACGCATCTGTGTCATGTCGAGGTTCCCACCACAGAGTAGCGGCATCACTGTCTCCCCAGACACGTCGAGGCCGTCGCTCAGCACAGCGGCCACGGAGGCGGCCCCGGCACCTTCGACGACCTGTTTGGCCCGTTCCATCAGCAGGAGAATCGCCTGTGCAATATCGGTGTCCGAAACCGTCACGACCTCGTCGACGTTCGCCTCGATAATGCCAAGCGTCGTCTCCGAGATACCGCCGGTGGCGATACCGTCGGCGATTGTGTCGACCTCGTCAAGCACGACCGGAATCCCCTTGTCGAGGCTCTCGTGGACGGTCTCCGCACCGGTCGCCTGAACGCCGACGACGCGCGTTTCGGGCGAGAGATGTTTGATAGCAGTTGAGACACCGCTGATGAGACCGCCGCCGCCGATGGGAACGACGACCGTGTCGACATCGGGGCAGTCGTGGTACATCTCCGTGCCGAGGGTCCCCTGTCCGGCGATGATGTCCAGGTCGTCGTAGGCGTGGACGAACGCGGCATCGGTCTCCTCGACGGCGGCCTGGGCGTGGGACATCGTCTCCTGGAAGTCGTTGCCGACCAGTTCGACGCTCGCGCCGTAGCCTCTTGTGGCATCGATCTTCGCCTGTGGTGCGTTCTCCGGCATGAAAATAGTCGCCTCCGCCCCGCACTTCGTCGCGGCGAGGGCGACGCCCTGCGCGTGGTTGCCAGCGCTGGCGGCGACGAATGACTCCACGCCGTCGGCGACATCCTGTGAGATTTTGTTGTACGCGCCTCTGGTTTTAAACGAGCCAGTCCACTGGAGGTGTTCCATCTTCAGGTGTACCTCAGCATCGACAAACCCGCCGAGGGACGTACTCCGCTCGACCGGCGTCTTTTTCACGACTGTGTCGTCGTCCAGTCGTTCGCGGGCTCGTTCGATGTCTGCGTACGTGACGGGCAGCGTGTCCGATTCTGTTTGTGTCATAATTGGTATCGTCTCGGGGCGTCTGTCAAAGTTGTTGGGTCATGTCCCGCTATCTGATGATTCGCTCTCGGGCCGGATCGAACAGCGGTTCGTCACGCACCGTCGCGTCGTATGTCTCGCCCTCGCACTGTATCTGAACCGACGTGCCGGCTTCGGCGTGTTCGGTCGGGACGTACGTGTACGCGATCGACTCGTCGATGCTGTAGCCGTAGTTCCCGGCCTGCACGTAGCCGAGTGCCTCGCCGTCTTTCAGAACTGGTCGGCCGCTCAGCATGATATCTGTCGAGTCGTCCAGCGTCACCGGCGTGATTTTGCTGTCGATACCCGCCTCGCGTGCGGTTTCCAGCGCCGCCTTGCCGATGAACTCGGTGTCCATGTCGACGGCGAAGGGCAGCCCGGCCTCGAAGGGGTTCGAGTCCGTGTCGATGTCCGTCCCCCAGAGGCGGTAGCCTTTCTCTAATCGCATGGAACCGAGCGCGCCGCCGCCCATCGGCCGGACGCCGAGGTCCTGGCCGGCCTCCCACAGCGTCTCCCAGAGGCGCTGGCCGTACTCCGTCGGAGCCCACAGCTCCCAGCCGAGTTCGCCGACGTAGGAGACCCGCAACGCGATGACCGGCACGTCGCCGACGTACATCCGCTTGGCCCGGAAGTACGGGAAGCCATCGTTGGTCACGTCGGCGTCGGTACACCGCTGGAGGAGGAGCCGGGCGTTCGGGCCCCAGAGACCGATTGTCGATTTCGCCCCTTCCTCGACGTGGACCGACACCGTCTCGGGGGCGTGGTCCTCCAGCCAGCCGCCGTGGATGCCGGGCGAGTTGCCGCCGCCGGTCGTCACCATGTACTCCTCGTCGTCGAGTTTGACGACAGTGATGTCCGCGAGAATCCCGCCGCCGTCGTTCAGCAGCAGGGAGTAGCGGACCTGCCCGGTGTCGATGTCCATGTCGTTGCTACAGACCCGCTGGAGGAACGCCCCGCTGCCATCGCCCTCGACCATAATCGAGGAGAACGTCGACATGTCGAACATCGACACCTTCTCGCGGGTGTGGAGGTGTTCGGCGGCCTCGATTTTCGAGCGGTTGATTCCCTGCCAGCCGTCCTGGTTGGGAATCCGGTCCTCGTACTTCGCTACCAGGTCGGCGTTTGACTCGTAGTACTGTGGCGTCTCCCAGCCGCCGCTCTGGTAGAACTCCGCGCCGAGTTCTTTCTGTTGGTGGTAGAACGGGCTCGTCCGGAGTCCCCGGTGGTCGTCGGGCTGCCACCGCGGCTCGACGATGCTGTACACCTGCTCGTAGCGCTTGGCCCCGCGGTCGACGAAGTAGTCCTTCTCGCCGGCGTGGGGCTCGAACCGCCGGACGTGGATGCCGCCGGTGTCGACCGGGCCCGAGGGCAGTCGCGGAACGCCGTTTTCCATCCACTCCGCGAGGATGCGGCCGTACCCACCGGAGTGAGTCCACCAGATGGCCAGCCCCGTCCAGAGGCCGTCGACCTGCGCCGTCTCGCCGACGGCGGGCATCCCGTCGGGCGTGAACACGAAGATGCCGTTCTCGGTGGCCTCGTACTCTACGTCCTGAGTCGCCGGGAGCAGTTCGTCGAAGGCCTGCTTGGCTGACTTGTCCCGCCCGCGGTGGGTCGGCGTCTCCCAGTGTTCTTTCGTGAACCCTCTGACCGAAGCCTGGTGTTCCTCGGTGTTTTTCCCCATCGCTTCGGGGTCGACCGAGAGCGTCTCGTGGTTGTACGACCCCATCCCGAGCGCGTCGCCGTGGGTCCGGAAGTACAGCGAGTGGTCCTGGTCGCGGCCGACGGGCTGGTGTGGCCCCTCGCTCATGTACTCCGCGATAGAGCGGTCCCCAGGAACATCGAGGCCGGTCGTGTTGTCCCCGACAGAGGTCTCGGCGTCGGCGAGTTCGTCCATCGGTTCGGTGACGACGTACTGGTGTTCGACCGGTGCAATCGGCAGGTCCAGCCCGGCGAGTTGGCCGGTCTGGTAGCCCCAGTTGTTGGTTGCGATGACCGCTCGCTCGCAGTCGATTCGCCCCTTGTCTGTCTCGACGGCGGTGATTTCACCGCCCGACACATCCAGATCCGTGACCTCCGTGTTCCCGTAGAACGACGCCGAGGAGTGTTCCATGTACCACTGGAGCGCGGCGATGCCGTCGACGCGGCCGTCGGTCGGCGAGTAGTAGCCGCCAAGAATCTCGTCCTCGTCGACCAGCGGGAGGTGTTCGGTGACCTCTTCGGGCGAGAGCAGTTGTGGCTCGGGCAGTCCGTAAGAGGTGGCCCACTCGACGCGCCGCCGGAGGAAGTCCATCCGCTCCTCGCTCCGGGCCACCTCGATGCCACCGACCTCGTCGTAGACACCGGCGTCGGAGAGTAATCGGCTGGTGTAGTGTGCCGTCTTCGTCTGTATCTTCGACGGCGATGTCTGGAACATGATGCCGGGTGCGTGGACCGACGACCCGCCGGTGACCGGAAGCGGCCCCTGGTCGATGACGACAACATCCTCCGCGCCGAGTTCCGTCAGGTGATACGCGACGCTACACCCGACGGCCCCGGCACCGATAACGACTGTATCCGCCCGAGACGGGGGAGTCTCTGTGCTCATGTATCTCGTTTGGGACTGTTTCTGTCACAATCTTAAATACACCGGTGGGGAGAACCACGCAAAGAGTAGACCGCCGGGGAGAGCGCTCAAATATCGATTATTCGTCCGGTATATGAGTGTCTGCTGTCCGTCGGGAAGGGAGAGTAAACGGCCAGTCGGACTGAACCACAGCGTGTTACAATCCCGATAGAATCAGCGGCGGGTCGGAGACTGCTCTCAGACGAGCGGTTCCTCGCGGACCGTCGCGTCGTAGCGCTCGCCCTCGTAGAGGATTTCGACGGTGGTGCCGGGTTCGGCGTACTCCGGCGGCAGGTACGTGTAAGCGACGCAGGCCCCGACGGTGTAGCCGTACTCGGCGCTGTGGAGATAGCCGATAGTCTCGTCGCCGTCAAGCACTGGCTTGTTGTCCAGCACCACGGCGTCCTCGTCGTCCAGCGTCAAGCACGCAACTTTGTGGTCGATGTTGTCGCCGTCGGCGGCCGCCGCGACCGCCTCCTTGCCGATGAAGTCGGTTTCGAGGTCGACGGCCCAGCCGAGGCCGGCCTCGTAGGGGTTGTGTTCTGTGTGGAGGTCCTTCCCCCAGAGGCGGAACCCCTTCTCGATTCGCAGGGAGTCGAGCGCGCCGCTGCCGTACGGGCGGATGCCGTACTCCTCGCCGGCCTCCAAGATGTGCTCCCAGAGGCGCTCGCCGTACTCCGAGGGCGTGTAGAACTCCCAGCCGAGTTCGCCCGCGTAGGAGACACGGAGCGCGGTCACGGGCACGTTCTTCACGAAGAACTGCTGGCTCGTGAAAAACGGGAAGGCGTCGTCCGACAGGTCGACGTCGGTGACCTTCGACAGGACCTTCCGGGCGTTCGGGCCGGTACAGACCATCGCCGCCAGACTGGAGGTCACGTCGTTGACGACCACGTCGTCGGGGGATTGCTCGCGCACCCACGCGACGTGGTTGTTCCCGACCTCGCGGCCGGTCGTCAACAGGAGGTAGCGGTCCTCGTCGGTCCGCGTGACCGTGATGTCAGCCCGGACGCCGCCGCCCTCGTTGCACATCAGCGTGTACTTCACGTCGCCCACGTCGATGTCCATGTCGTTCGTACAGAGGTACTGGACGAACTCGCCGGCGTCGCTCCCGATGACCTCCATCTTGTTGAAGGGGGTCATGTCGTGGAGGCCGACGTTGTTGCGGACGTTCAGCGCCTCGGCACCCTCGATTGGCGACCAGTACTTTGCCTCCCAGCCCTCGCGGTCGGGAATCCGGTCGCCGTACTCCGCCAGCAGGTCGGCGTTGGAGTCGAACCAGTGTGGTTCCTCCCAGCCCGCCTCGGCCCACAGTTCGGCGTCGTACTCCTTGTGGGTGTGGTACATCGGGGTCCGGCGGATGTCCCGCTGTTTGTCGGTCCAGACCCACTTGGGGTGCATGATGTTGTAGACGATGCGGTACTCCTCGCCGCCGATGTCCCGGGCGAAGTCCCAACTGCCCTCGTGGTCGTCGAAGCGGTTCACGTCACAGTGTGCGAGGTCAATCGGACCGGACGGGAGCCGCGGGACGCCGTGTTCCATCCACTCGGCGAGGGCCTTCCCGGCCCCGCCGGCGTGGGTGACCCAGATGGCCGCAGCGGTCCAGAGGCCGTCGTACTCCTGGACCGGCCCCATCACGGGGAGGCCATTGGGCGACTCCGCGAACATGCCGTTGTACTTGTGTTCGAGTTCCTTGCCGGCCGTCGCCGGGATGAGTTCGTCGCTGGCCTGGCGCGGGGCCTTGTCCGGCCGGTCCGGGTGGGTCGCGTTGTCCATGTGGTAGTCGGTGAACTCGTGGACCGACCCCTGTTCGCCGTCAGGATCGTTGCCGCCCAGTCCCTGCGGGTCGGGCACGATTGGCTCGTGGTTGTACGAGCCGATGCCGTAGGAATCTCCATGGTTCCGGTAGTACATCGCGTTGTCCTGGTCGCGGAGAATCGGCCGGTCCGGACCCACGAGGAGCCGTTTCGCCTTCTCCCCGGAGACGTTCTCGTAGTTCTCGAACAGCGGGTGGTCGGTGATGTCGACCGCGCTGTCGGCCAGTTCGTCGAGCGATTCCGTCATTGTGTACTGGTGTTCGACCGGCGTCACCGGCAGGTGGACGCCGAGCTTCTCGCCGAGTTGCCGGGCCCAGATGTTCGTCGCCACGACCACCTCGTTGCACTCGATGGTACCGTTCTCGGTGACGACGGCCCGCACCGAGCCGTTCTCGGTTTCCACGTCCTCGGTGCGCGTGTGCGGAACGAACTTCGCACCCCGGTCCATCGCTTCCCGGGCCAGCGCGTCACACGCGACGACGCCCGAGACTTGCCCGTCCGTTGGGGAGTAGTAGCCACCCTTGATCTGGTCGGCGTCGACCAGCGGGAGGTGGTCGGTGACTTCCTCTGGGGAGAGCAACTGCGGGTCTTCGATGCCCCAGGCCTTTGCGTACTCGACGCGGCGCTGGAGGAAGTCCATGCGCTCCTCGCTCCGGGCCACCTCGATGCCACCTGTTTCGTTGTAGGCCTGGTGTCCGTCAGCCCCTTCGAGGTCCGAATACAGCCGACGGCTGTAATCCGCAAACTGGCTGAGGGTCTTCGGTTCCGCGGTCTGGAACATGATTCCGGGGGCGTGTGTCGACGATCCACCCGTAGTCGGCATCGGCCCCTGGTCGACCACGACCACGTCTTCGCGGCCGAGTTCTGTCAGCTGGTAAGCGACGTTACAGCCGACGATTCCAGCACCGACGATGACGGTATCGGCCTGGGTCGGCAGGCTATCGGTAGGCTCCATGACTCTGGGTAAAACGTGCTATGGCGTGGCAATATAGTTACCGCCTGATCCATCTCCTTTGCAAAATAAAGCCGAATTGTCACGTAGTGTTTCAGAATAACAGGAGTACCATTGTTAATAGATTTGGGTCCCCTGTGGTGATTGTCGCCGCTGTGTAGGAACTCCAAGTCACGCCTAACAGACAGATTGTATTGTCACCTTATGTATTCATACCCCAGCAGAATGTGTCCCCAACGGTGATTTCACACCATCGATGGCAGCGTCTCAGCCAGCGGTTCTGTCCCGAAAGAGAATCACAGCACCGCGCTATGTGACCCGGTGCAACGCCCACTCCCAGCGTTTTTGTCCGCGCGCCGCCGGCCTTGGGTATGGACTACGCGCCCGTCACGCACACGACGACGGACCGACAGCTCGGACGATTGCCGTCAGGGCGAGACGTGTCTGTGACTGTCCACCGGTACGTCGGCGGCTCCGGGCCGACTGTGTACATTCAGGCGGCGCAACACGGCATCGAACTCAACGGTCCAGCCGCGTTGCGGCGGCTCCACGACCGCCTGACTGACGCGGCCATCGCTGGGCGAGTGGTCGTCGTCCCGGTGGTGAACCAGCTTGCGTTCGACCACCGGTCGTACATGACTCCCGGTGAGTACGACGTGATGAACCCGAACCTGAACCGCGTGTGGCCGGGCAACGAATGCGGAAGCTTACAGGAGCAGTTCGCCGCTCGGCTGTGGGAACTCGTAGAAGACGCCGACGCGGCCGTCGACCTCCACACCGGGACGGCAGATATGCTGGAACACGTCCGGTGTCGGGCAGGCGATCCGGCCGCCGAGCGCCTCGCCGAAGCGTTTGGCACGTCATACAGGCTCACCGACGCAGCAGAGGACACAGATGACGACGGGTCCGGCAGGACGTTCCGAGCGGCGGCTGCGGCAGCCGGGATTCCGGTTATCACTGCAGAACTATCGAACAGTCGTCGGATCGCACAGGACGCGGTTGCAGCGGGTGTCGACGGGATGCAGAATCTTCTACGCGAACGTGACGTTCTCCCCGAAGAACCCGAATCAAAAGCGACACAAACGGTACTCCGAAACGATGCGGAGCCAGTCACCGCGTCGAAATCGGGGCTGTTCGAATCTCGGCCGGACATCACTGTCGGCAATACCGTCGACGCCGGGGAGCGACTGGGAACTATATACGAACCAGCCTCCTTCGAGCAACAACAGGTCGTTTCAGCGACAGAACGAGGAGTGGTATTCTCGATTGCCAGGGAGTCCGTCGTCGTGAAGGGGGAGCGGCTCGCGGGCATCGCGATACCGGGATAGCCGACTCAAGTTCGACGGCTCACCGACGAGTTCTGTTTCAGACAGGTGGTGATAGCCGTGGTTTTGTGGGGGTTTATAAATGGGTTCGGTATTCCACACCTATCTCTACACCATAACGTGTCATAGTCACTCAATGACATGGGACTCCACACCGCCTTCACGGCGCTCGCGGAAGTTATCGATGCGTACGAATCCCGCGGTCGGTCCATTGAGACCGTCGAAGCATCGCCTGCCGACACCGGTGGTGCAGTCCTCGATGTGACGGTGGCAATGCCGGTCTCGCTGCGTTCCGGTGGCGGCGCTGATGAGAGCCTCACGCCGGAGACGGCGAGGCTGACCGAGAGTGGTGACCTCGAAGTCACGTTCTCACCACCGGCTCCCGAACTCCCGTCGACTTCCGGTGTCGCGCTGTCGGTATGCGACGCTTCGGCGACGGTCACCGACGATGGCTTACTCCTGACGGTTCATCTAACGATCGACGCCACAGATGCACCAGACGGGGCAGCCAGCGCCGACTGCGGGCCTGACCGGGCTGGCTCCAGCGACACAGCGACCACCACATCGCGTTCGGCCGGGCCCGTCGAGGGTGACGGTGGCCCGGTCGATGGGTCGGCCGCCTCGGCTGCAGAGTCTACCAACGGCGGAGACAGCGGTTCACAGGAAAACTCACAGTCAGGCGACGCATCTACGGCGGATGCGCAGTCTGATCGCGACACCGACTCTGAATCCGACTCATACGCCGCCGTCCGCGACGACTCTGTGCCACCGTACGAGGACACGGACTACCTGCAAGCACTGTACGACGGATGCGACAACTTCAGAGAAATCGCCGAGAAAATACAGATGGACGTGTCCTCCGAGACAGTCCGACGGTACATGATAGAAGCGGACATCCACGTCCCGAACACGTACGACACGTCCAGTGACGACGAGGAAGAACCGTCGACCGAATCAGATGCCCCGGACGAGGGCGCGAATCAGTCCGGTGCTGTGGATGCGGACGAAACGGTCGCTGTGGTCGAGCCTGTCTCGGCAGAGTCGTCCGGCCCCGCCGACGAGCCGGTCGGAGAACTCCCCGACGAACAACTGGTCACCGACGGGATCGGACTCCCGGCTGATGTCCAGTTACAAGACATCGCGGACGCGGTCGTCGAGTCGGACACGGTCTACGAGGTCCAGCGCCGCCTAGACCTCGACCGGGGCCGGACCCGGGATCTGCTCGAAGAGCTCAATCTGTTGGACCTCGTCCTGTGCCGGCTCACGGACGAACCGGACCAAGCCGTCTCCTACGAGACTGTGGCAGGTCGAATCCGGCAGTGTACGCCACATTGCGCGTGATGATCTCGGTCTGTTATAAATGGGTTCGATGCCCCACCCACAGAGAAAAGTACGGGTACGTCTTATATATGGCAACACATGGCCCTCGGAACTCGCGCAGTCTCAAACAGTCAGGGTGTCCAGACGCTGCTGACGAGCGCCCGGTTCGAACTGATGCCGTTCGAGAGCTTCGACGAGGAAATCACTCACCTTCCCGACGACGCGACGATCGCAATTACGACCTCGCCACAGCTCGGTATCGAGAAGACCGTCGAAAAGACGGAGCAAGCCGCTGCAATGGGGTACGATGTCGTGCCACATGTCGCAGCCCGCTACGTGGAAGACCGGGCGCAACTCGAAGCTATAGCCGAGCGACTGGACCAGGCAGGCATCACTGACATCTTCGTCCCTGGCGGTGACCGCGAGGAACCGGCCGGTGAATACGAGTCAGCCCTCGATATGCTCGAAGCACTCGCAGAGACCGAGTACTCCTTTGAGGAAGTCGGTATCACGGGCTACCCCGAGGGCCACGACTTCATCGACGACGAGACGCTGGCGGAGTCGATGGCACAGAAAGCACCATATGCGACGTACATCGTCACGCAACTCTGTTACGACCCGGATGCCGTGTTAGAGTGGGTCGAAGAGATCCGTGGTCGCGGTATCGAACTCCCTGTCGAAGTTGGCATCCCGGGGGTAATGAACTACCAGCGACTGATGCAGATCTCCCAGAAAGTCGGCGTCGGTGACTCGATCAAGTTCCTCAGAAAGACCACGGGGATTCTCGGCTTCGTCAAGCAACTGGTCGGTTCTCGCGGGACCTACGAACCAGACGAACTCATCGACGGTCTCGCCCCATACGTCGGGGACGACGAATACAACATCCGCGGCGTCCACATCTACACCTTCAATCAGACGCCCGACACGGAGAAATGGCGGCACAAGCGTCTCGACTCCTGAACCCCGCTGATTGCCCGGACTCGGGTCGCGCCCCGACAACAACCAGTTTTCAGTCGTATTGTAGTCTCTGACAGCGGACGGTGGTGTGTCCGAATCACCCCACCGGAGTACAGCGAGAAGCGACGTGGATATTCCGTAGACACGAGCTGTCCAGCGACAGCACTGCAGGACTGAATGGCGTGTGAAAACGACGGAGCGCTACGACGGTATCAGTGAAAACTGTGACGGCAGTCAAAGAACAACGTCGGCGGACAGCAGCGAGGTTCGCTGGCTGCCGGGACAGACGGAGTGGTGGAGTTAGTCGTCGCTTTCGGCTTCTTTGCGGGCGTTGAGCTTCGCCTGCTCACGGGCGCTGGGATTGACCGACTCCTTGAACGGGACCTTCGCGGCGGTGGCAAACACCGGTTCGCCGGGTTCCTCTGCGTACTCGTCTGGGAGATGAACCTGGAACTCCAGGTCCAGTTCCTCGTCGTAGATCTCGTCGTTAAGCGGCGTGTCTGTGACTTCCTGAATCTTCTCGGCCGGGACGAACCCCATCCCGATGTTGGTTTCCAGGTCCGGGTTCCACCACGGGGACGTGAGGTAGCCGCACTCCTCACCCGTGTCCGGATCAGAGATAAGCCAGAAGTCGGGGGCGTAGTCGCGGATAGGCTCACCGGCGATCTTCAGGCCGATGAGTTTGTGCTGGAACGGGTAGTTACCGTTCTCGATCTGTTCTTTCTGTTCTTCGAGCACCTCTTTCCCGATGTAGTCGGCTTCCTTGTCGTCGGGAACGTGGTAGCCGAGGTTGACCTGGAACGGGGAGGTCTCGTGGTCGAGGTCCTGACCCCAGGACATGATGCCGGCAGCGATCCGGCGGTGGTGTCCCGGCGCGATCTGGCGACCACCGTGGTCTTTGACGGACGCCATAACTGGGTCCCATACCTTCTCGGCGTTTTCCATCGCGTCCTTGACGTAGATCTCGAAGCCTTCCTCGCCGGAGAAGCCGGTCTGGCTGATCAGTACGTCACAGCCGTCGATCTCGGCCTCCATCAGACCGTAGTACGGCACGTCTTTGACCTTGTCACCGACGACGTCGACCATCACGTCAAGCGCCCTCGGGCCCTGGATCTGCATCGGGGCGACGTCGATCTCGTCGATCTCAACGTCGAAGTCGTTGTCGACGTTGACGCCCTGCAGCCACTGCATAAGCGTCGAGTCGGAGATGGAGAACCAGAACTCGTCTTCTTCGGGGCGCAGGAGGACGGGGTCGTTGAGGACGCCGCCGTCTTCGTTGCAGAGGATGACGTACTTCCCGTCCATGGCGTCCATTCCTGTTACGTCGCGGGTGACGACGTAGTTCGTCAGCGCCTCGGCGTCAGGCCCTTTGACACGAATCTGGCGCTCTACGGCAACGTCCCAGAGGGTGACGGTGTTGGTCAGTGCGTCGTACTCCTTCATCACGCCGCCATCCTCGGGTTCGATGAGGCCGCGTGGGTGATAGAGGCGGTTGTAGACGGTTGCCCGCCAGGCACCCTCTTCATTGAATGACTTGTGGAAGAACGGGGACTTTCGAACGCGCGTCGACACCAACATCTCGATGTTGGGGTCACCAGTCTGGCGGAGGTTACGGGGGACGGTCCGGTCTGACTGGTCGACACTGGGATGATTAGGATGTTCCTCGTTACCGGTCATGCCTCTGAAAGAAGATGTGAAATGCTAATAAAAGATACTGTTACTTGCTTCTGGGATTTATATGCGGGGCGGAGTTGACTGGCAGAAGCGATGCTCTGAACCGTTGTTTTACAGCTCCTAAGTGGAGATATTTACAGGAGTACGCAATCGTATGACTCGGCTGAGACTGGAAAGTACGAGAGGAAACGACCGGCACAGCCCAGCCGTTGTGACTGCTCCGACAGAGATCATTGCGAGCAACTGCTTGTTCGAGTGTAGCTCACGATAGCGAACTCGCTGTGTGCCGTTCGGTCTGTCTCAGTCCAGCACGACCAGTCGACTGTCGGGAAGACTGTATCGCCGTCGTAAGATGCTGCTAATTCGGTCAGAATTAGCTCGTCGGCCCGTGGGAGAAACTGTTCGTACACTGTCGCTCCACCGATGACATACGTCGTAGATGCACCACTGTCGGCCGCTGCTGACAGCGCCGCCGTCGTCGAGGTAACGGCCGTAACACTGTCGGGAAGGCGATTCGGTGTCGTGGTCAAAACGATGTTCAGTCGCTTCGGTAGCGGGCCATCAAGATCACGCTGAATACTCTCGAAGGTTCGCCGCCCCATAATCACGGGATGACCGACTGTTGTCTGCTTGAAATGTGTCAGGTCTTCGGGATACTGCCACGGAACGTCGCCGTCAGCACCGATCACCCCGTTAGCTGCGACGGCAGCGATCAACGAGACTTTCATACATACCCCTTTGTCGGGCTCCTGGTAATAAGCTCGCCCCAGTCGATACGTGGGGCCACCGCTAGAAAGTCACGTATCAGTCCCGCTGCCCCAGTTGGAGACGAGATACAAGGAACGCACGGTCGCTCTCGGGTATCGTAATCCCGCTGTATATGATGGATGAGTAAGATGTTTCCACAGCAGTGCTAGCCCGGACCGTGATAGCGCATCTCGCGCGTCACTTATGGGGGTCAGCCATATAAAATGTTGCATGGATACGATTCACCTGCCGCCCGGACCCGCCGCTGCTCAGGCGTTTCGCCTGGGAATCGTTGCGAGCGCTGTCGGTGGGCTCGCCGGGATCGCGACTCTGTACTGGCTAGATGTTCTGACGCCGCTGTTTGCTGGATACGTACTCGTTCTCCTGTTCCCCGTGTATCTTGTCTTCGCCGCGACAGCGCTGAGCGTGTGGTTGGGGTACAACAAAGATGCGACGGCGTTACGCCCAGTCTATCGTCAAAAAGATTCGAGCAGGCAATCGAAGTAGTTCTAGCGGCTAAAGAGATCTAATATTCGCACCGAGAGGTCTCTTTTTGCTGTTTTCAGACATAGACCCTCGGATTTGCTTTCAAACGTGATTCGATATGACCAGCGGGCTTTGAAACTGCCAAAGCGACGGGGAACACTCTTCGATGTCCGACTTGCGAACTCACTTCTCTCGGTCTATTATCGTCGCCGCGATGAGGTTCCGCATCCCACGGCGGAGTCTGCCGCTCATTGCTGTCGAGGATAGCCCGATTTCGTCGGCAACTTCGTTCAAAGATATGTCTCTGGGTTCTCCGAAATAGCCGTTTTCGTACGCAGTCGTCAGAGCGGTCCGCTGTTCATCAGTCAATCCGTACGACGATTCGCCACCGGTGTCCGTGTTTCCGTATATTTCGATTATATCGAGGGAGATATCGTTCTCGTTTGCATATTCCCAGATCGTATTGAGCGCTTCGCGGTCAGGAAGCAGGAGTCGGACGAGCCACCCGTTGCCCTTCGTTTCTGTATGAACGAGAAAGCCGTTGACATCGGTAACGACAGAGCTGATAAGTTTCGTTTCAGGGGTGTGTTCGATGTAGTATATGCCGGTCTGGTCGGTCCAGTCGACAAGGTCGTAACTCTGGACTGTCGGGTCGGCATCGAGCATCTCCTCGAGTCGTTCCCTGTCGTGGTACTCGACGAGGAACGGAAACACAGTGGATCCCGGGTCGGTGTTCCCCTGCGTAATAACGCGGATGGTTATCTCTCCGAGGTTCTGTAAGGTTGGAACCAGCGCGAGGCGTTCGTGTTGGATGTGTATTTTAGTCGTTATCGACATTGTGTGGGAAGGGACTGCTCTTGAAGCGTCAGAGATCAGTACGAACTGGACAGCTGAACAGCAGCATCGGTGAGTTGCTGTGTATAAGCTGGGTCACTACGTCAATGTTTACATACACAGGTGCACACACGAGGGCAAAAATATAAATCTGACTGTACTTCGAGCGAGTTCAGAGCGAGCTAAGTAGTGTGTTTTCACCGTTGAGAACAGATATGAAACCTATTCTCGGAACAGACCAGATAAAAACGGATGCAAAAACTGTGTGTCACTGATTTACGCAATGCGGCGATAGCCGCTCTACCAATAATATGTGTTAATAATCATTTGAAATTATCCGTAATAAATACCCGTAATTATCCACCAAGGGGGTTACCACGTTGTAACGAATATAGTATATTGAAATGAGTACCCAACAAAACAGGACAACAGAGAGCAGCAAGTTCTCCACCGACGATTTCTATCTGCCGGCAGTCGCACTGCCACCAAATTTCGGTCGTATCGAGTCGTTCGTTTCCGACCTCTTTGATTTCCACGGTGTCGTGTTGATTCCGGACAGTTACAATAAGTAATTCCTCAATCGCCGGTTTGCAGTCTATCCGAAGAGGAACCAGCCACGACTGCTTAGTCTGCCAGTTCGTCGGCGACTGCTTCGACAACTTCGATGGGAACGTCGTACTCTTCGGCTACCGCTTGTGCCTGAGCCGCCGAGAGCGAACCGTCCCCAGCGACTGCATTTTTGCCGGGTTCCCGAGGCTGTGACGGCGCTAGCGTTGCATCACTGATGGACAAGCTGACTGCGTCCCATCGGGTGTAGTGACCCATCGCATCGAAGTACGCTTTTGTCGCCCGCCGTTCGTCATCCCGGAACTCGGCGGTCAGAAGTCCCTCCTCACCGACCAGCGGACCAGCTTTGACAATCCCAGCCGGGTTGATAAGCATACTCCCGCCCGCAGCGACGTTGAATCCGAGTTCTGCCTCCGAGAACCCGTCCGGCACAGCGTCGTCCATGTACGCCGAGCACGAAGCGACGAACGACTGGGTTTCGAAGGCGTACTCGCGCATCGCGGGATAGATATCACAGGTATCCACAGCGTCGCTCGTCTCCGCTCGGGTCTTGTCACCCGGATGCCCGTGCTGTTCCCAGAAGCCGGGCCAGACGGCGGCGTGTATCTCCTCACCCATCGCGGTTAGCGCCGCCTTCGAGAGTGTCATGTGGTTCTCATAGCAGATGAGCCCGCCGAGTCGGCCGACATCTGTTTCGTACGTGGCCAAGCTCGATGGATCGCCGCGGCCCCAGATGGCACGCTCCTCGTGGGTCGGCATGAGTTTTCGGTGGCGACCCACCAGCTCCCCGGTACTGTCGAAGTAAAACAGCGAATTATAGAGCGTCTCGCTCCCCTGCCGGTCGCTGATTTCGTTCGTTCCCAGCACGAGTGTGAGGTCGGCTTCCGCGACGGTCTCGCCGAGTATCTCGATAGCCTCGTCGTCGGCGTGGAGGCTGTTCTTCTGGAGGTCCACCATCAGGTCTGTCCATCTGGGGATAGAAACACTGCCCCGCCAGTATGGATACCCTGGAAAGTACGTCTCCGGAAAAACGACGACGTCCGCACCGTCCCGGCCGGCCTGCTCGATATACCGACACGTCTTGTCCAGCGTTCCAGCCATATCGTGGTAGACGGGCTCTACCTGTGCGGCCGCGAGTGTGAGCGACTCAGATGGCATTCGTTTGTAATATATATTCCAATGACAAATCAGTTCAGCCGACAGCCCGGAACGTGGTCTCGGAACCGAAGCGTGAACGACGGATTTCACCGAGTCGTGTCCTACTGGCGTCCCGGCTCCGGAGCCTGCCAGGTGACGATGATACCGGCGACAGCGACCGCACCGGCCAGTAGAAACGCCGGCTCGAATCCGGCCCTGTTTACGACGATTCCGCCGGCAATCGGTGCGACAAACGCACCGGCGAGGCCGATACTGGTCTGGAATGCGACCGCCGTTGCAGCGACCCGCAGGTCAACGACCTCTCGGACGTACGTAAACGAGAGGCCAAGCGTCAGTTGGACCGCAAATCCGATCAACAGCAGGACGGCGACGAGCAGCCCCAGCGAGCGAAGCTGCGTGAACCCGAGGAGAAGCGGCGCAGCAAGGCCGAACGACCACAGCACAACCGGTCGCCGCCTGCCATCGAAGACCCGATCCGATATGAGTCCGCCGCTGATTCGGGAAAGCACCCCCACAGCGGGGAACACGGCAACGACAAGCCCACTCACGGCCAGAGAGAAGTTCAGCTCTTGCGTGAGATACGACGAGCCCCAGCTGTTCACGAACAGGTAAAGCGCGTACCCGAGGAAGCCGAGGGCACCGACGAGCCAGACACTCGGGCTCTGCAACACTGCCCCGAATTCTCGCAGAGAGGGGGCATCACCCCGACTCTCGCCGTGCCCGCGACTCGCTGGCCAGAAGACGGCCAGACCCGCGATTGCGGGGGCGATAAAGGCCAGAAAGACAGTCGACCAGCCGAACCGCTGGGCGATGAGCGGCCCAGTTCCCTGTCCGAGTGCGAAGCCGACCGGCCCGCTGGCGGTGAAGATGCCGACTGCTGTCGCGCGGTGAGAGCCTTCGACAGCCCGGCTCACCATGTCGATTCCGGCGTTCCAGACGACGACGTAGGCGGCTCCGCCCAGTGCACGGGATGCGAGGATTGCCTCGTACTGGCCCCGCCGGCCGGCGCGCCATCCCCACAACCCGGCGATGACCAGCATGCCAACCGCAATGGCCATCGCGGTTCTCGAATCGGTCCGATCCAGTACAGCACCGGCAGGAAGGCTGACGACGACAGCGGTTCCGAACATGACCCCGACGAGGAGTCCAGCGGCTGTCGGCCCGACCCGCAGTGATTCCTGGATTAGTGGTGTGACACTTGCAGGGACGATCTCGTATGCGGCCAATCCCATCGAAATCAGGCTCGCGCCCGCTACGAGCCACCACGTCGAGTTGGCTGTTCGGACGGCGGTCTCAGCAGTGGGGTCCGACATATCGGAATCAGTAGCCTGTGGTGTCATGCTGACGGCAGAGCACGTTTGATCATCGCGGTGTAGTAACGGTAACGGAACTGGCAGTGAAAAACTCAAGGTAATTCGAATAGCGAACAGTTGGCAGGCGATTCTCGGACGACACGGAAAGGCCGCATACCGCCAGCGTACACACACGATGGCAAATGTATACACACAGTACTAGGGCATAGAACTAGAAGACGTAATTTTGGGCTAATAGGATTATACTTACGTTTCCTCGGTTTTGACGGCTTTTGTATCGGATTAAGTTCGCAAAGACGGTACATCCGGCCACGTTCCGATTAGTTTTGGAGTGTAGTCGAGAAATTGAACAAATATAACCTCCATTGGGCAGTATTTAGCAATAAAAGTCCCCACCGAACCGGCAACGCTTCCAGTATTTATTCGTAGCACTGAACGCAACAGTGTGTGTTCCGGGCTATCCGTCTATCGTACTGTACTCGTAGTATTGACTTCGAACTTCGATCTCGTTTTTCGTATATCGGAGTATTTCCAGCAGGTTTGCCATATATCCGGAAGTGAATCTATCTCTGGGTCCAGTGATACCGAGGGATACCATAACATCCTGTTCATCGTTGAATATTGGTACAGCGACACCCCGAACACCTCGGAGATGCTCCTCGTCGTCTATCGCATAGCCCTGGTCGCGAATTCGCTCAAGCGCCGCTTCAAGATCTGACCGGGATGATAACGTGTTGTCAGTCCCCCTCGGAAGCCCATGTTCGGCAACGATTTGGTTTCGTTTGTCCACCGGCAGATGCGCCAGAATGGCTTTGCCCAGCGATGTCCAGTGCATCTCTGTGTGGTTGCCGATGGGGATTTCGTCGCCCGCAGCCTTTCCGCCTGAACTCCTGTAGAGGATGACCCGCTGGCCATTCTCCTCGATGCCGGCACCAGCAATCTCGCCGGTTTCTCTGCTGAGTTCTTCGACTTTATTACGGAGTAGTCGGCCGATATCCAGCCGCTGCCGAACACTGCCACCGACCTCCAAAAACCGGAACGACCGACGGTACTGCCCGGACTCCTTAACAACGTAATCACGTTGAACTAATGTGTTGAGATGAATGAAGACAGTACTCGTAGGGATATCGAGGTGAGACGCAAGATCGGAGAGACCGACGGGTTCAAGTTTTCCGAGAGCAGCGAGGATGTCCAGCGTCGTCTCAACTGCGCTGATCGTTTTATTGTTCTGTGAAGGCATAGATACGCTTTTTTCTGCAGAATAAAATAGGTTCCGCCGAGCGGCAAAAAATTTCCAACAGTGTTGGAAACTGGCATTACACCATGAGTTGACCAATTCTAACAAGGGTACGGCTGTTATTTTCTGGAATCTGTACCATTGCGAAGAATGAGAACATACCACACGATCACAACAGCTGTGATACCCAGCACCTGATTTCGAAGAGACAGGGCCTCTAGCGCTGGTTTATCACACCAGCCTGCTCCTGGCGAGCGCAACATGTATCTTTCAATCTCATTGAAAGAGAGTGGAAGCGCTCCGAGACCCCATTTGCTCCGGAGTAGTAGCCCTCAGCTCCGTCTTCTGTGTCACGGTACGAGGTTGGACTACCGAGTGTCCCGTTTCAGCGTGGCGTAAAACAGGTCGCTCCGCAGTCGTACCGGATAGTACTCCACAGTTCTCGCCGGATTTCAATGTGATTGGGCTGTCGACACTACCAACATTTATTAATGATGATTGCGATGCTTCTGTTACTCGGTATGAGCGAAGTTACACTATCAAACGTCAGCAAGGTATACGACGACGACGTCCTTGCAGTTGAGGATCTTTCTCTGGCCGTCGAGGACGGGGAGTTTGTCGTCGTTGTCGGGCCGTCCGGGTGTGGGAAGTCGACCACGCTTCGGATGATTGCGGGGCTCGAAACGGTCACCGATGGTGAGATTGCTATCGGCGGGGACGTAGTCAACGACGTTCGTCCACAGGACCGGAACATTGCGATGGTGTTCCAGAGTTACGCGCTGTATCCGCACATGTCCGTGCGTGAGAACATGTCCTTCGGGCTACGACTATCAGGTGAGTACGATGATCAGATCGAGCAGCGCGTGACCGAGGCCGCCGAGCTGCTGGAGATCTCGGACCTCATGGACGACCTCCCGAAGCAACTCTCGGGTGGCCAGCAACAACGTGTCGCGCTTGGGCGGGCTATCGTCCGGGACCCGGATGTGTTTCTGATGGACGAACCGCTGTCGAATCTCGACGCGAAGCTTCGGACCCAGATGCGAACGGAGATCCAGCGAATCCAGGAAGAGCTGGACGTGACAACGATTTACGTCACGCACGATCAGACGGAAGCGATGACGATGGCCGACCGGATCGTGATTCTCAATCAGGGCGAACTCCAGCAGGTTGCGCCGCCGGAACGCTGCTACGATACGCCCAACAACAAATTCGTCGCAGGGTTTATTGGCTCACCATCGATGAACTTCTTCGAAGTGAGTGTGACCAACAGCGGCGGGCGCGCGACGGTCCACTCAGGGGCTGTCGAGTTCACGCTCGACGTCGACATTCCCGATGGGGAGTACACGCTGGGCGTCCGCCCCGAAGATTTCGTCGCCGAGGACGCTGGCGCGTACATCGATACAGTTGTCGACGTCGTAGAACCCATGGGATCTGACAATTTCCTCTATCTGGATACTGCAGGCGGGTCGAAAGAAGTCGTAGCACGCGTCGATAGCGAATACCGCCCAGAACGTGGCGACGAAATCGCGTTAGGGTTTCATACAGAGGATATGCATCTGTTCGATTCCGATGGCGAACGAGTGGAACTGAATCAGCTTCAGCGGACAGAATCAGTCTAATGTTGTACGATACTATCGGCCGGAAAGAGAGCGAATGGGCCGGGATGACTGCGAATCAGATCCGTGGAGTCGGCGAACAGCCGGGGTCTGTCCTCGTTATTCCCGTCGGAAGCGTCGAACAGCACGGGAATCACCTCCCGGTCGTCACCGACACACTTCTGGTCGAGGCGATGGTCGACACTGCTATCGAGCGTCTGGACGACGTTCCCCTCGTCGTGACACCGCCGGTCTGGAGCGGGTTCTCGCCACATCATCTGTCCTTCGGGGGCACTCTGTCACTGGAATTCGCACACTTGCGGGCAACACTTGAGGATATCGCGCATGCTGGCATCCAGAACGGATTCGATGCGGTGCTGTTCGTAAACGGTCATGGGGGGAACAGTTCGCTTATCGATGCCGTCGTGAGTACCGTGGGCGTCGATACTGATGCGGAAGTACTCGGGACGACGTACTTCCAGCTGGCGGCAGAGCGAATCGAGGAACTTCGGACGACCGAGACGGGGGGAATGGCCCACGGCGGTGAGTTCGAGACGTCTCTCATGCTTGCGCTCCGCCCAGACCTCGTGGGCGACCCGGAGGTCCGCGACGGCAAACCATTGGACGAACACTACAGATGGGGCGGACAGGACTTGCTCGACGGGGGCAACGTCGCCGTCTATCGGCCATTCGACGAGTATTCCACGTCCGGAGCCATCGGGACGCCGAAACAGGCGAGCGCGGAAACAGGCGAACGAATCCGCTCAGTTATTGGTGAGGAACTCGCGGCCCTTATGACAGCGATTCACGAACACAATGCGTAACCAATGATCGACACAACACAAAGAATTATGTTCATGGAAATAGGTGATATTAACGATGCAGCCCGATAACAACGACAGGTCTGTCGCGGACAGTATCGACCGTCGACAACTCCTTCAAGCACTCGGCGCAGGCGGCGCTATCGCCATCGCGGGGTGTAGCGGCGACAGTGGGAGCGGCGGCGACGGTGGTGATGGTGACAGTGGAAGCGGTGGTGACGGCAGCGGCGGCAGTACGCAGAGCGTGCAGTTCCTGACGATGGGCGTCGGGGACAACATCAAGCAGTTCTTCGAGGAAAACAACACGGCCTTCGAAGACGAGCATGACGTCGACGTAGAGTTCACTAGCGTCACATGGGACAACGCCCGGCAAACCGTGAACAACCGTGTCGACGGCGGGGAAGCGCCCGATGTCAGTCGATGGCCGGCGCGCTGGATCCCCCAGCTCGTGGGCAAAGACGCGCTAGAGCCCCTCGATGACATGATGGACGGGGAGTTCGGTGAGCAGTTCTACGACGGCGTGGCCGAAGGGACGATGTACAACGGCTCCCACTACGGCGTGCCGTGGGCCGCCTCGAACAAGTGCCTCTACTACAACAAGGACGTCTTCGAGACGGCGGGGCTCGACCCCGAAGACCCGTCGCTCGATTCGTGGCAGGACATGGTGGATGCCGCAACACAGATCCGCGACAGTGACGCGAGCGTCCCAGCACTGGGGCTTGCGGGGGCGGACGCAATCGAAACTGGGTCGCAGTACTACCACTACCACTGGTCACATGGCGCCGACCTCGTGAACGACGAAGGAATGCCAGTCGTGAACTCCAGTGGCGCTGTCGACGCCCTCTCGTTGTACACCGACCTCCACCTCGAACACGGGGTCACCCAGTCGTCACCGCTTTCCTCGACCCGGCAGGACATCCGGCAACTGTTCGAGAACGGGGACCTCGGCATGGTCATCGGGCACGTGTACACGGGACTCAACATCACCGCCGCGAAAGAAAACGGTGATGTCGACTTCGACTACGGTATCGTGCAGGTGCCACGTGGCCCAGCGGGCCGGTACAGCCTGTTCACCATCGACACGCTCGCTGTTCTGAGTCAGAGCGAACACAAGGACCTCGCACGGGACCTGATTCGGTTCTACTTCGACGAGGAGCGGCGGTTCCAGTACTCGAAGCAGAAAGGGTTCCTCCCTGTCGTCGAAGCCGTCGGCGAGCGCTCGTACTTCTCAGAGTCGAAGAACTGGGGACCGTTCGTCGAGGCGGGGCAGTACGCCCGCGCTCGACCGAAGCTCGGTAACTTCAGCGAGTTTAACGATCGGATGGTCCAGGCGATTCAGGAAGCACTGGCGGACCGGAAGTCACCGCAGAAGGCGCTCAACGATGCCCAGAGTGATCTCGAAGATGCTATGGAGTGACAGACAGGGATGAGTCTGGCAGAGGAATACACCGAGGCGTCCGAAGACTCACGTCTCGAACAAGGGTTAGCGTACGTCCAGCGCAACAGCCGCGCGTACCTCCTCATCGCTCCCGCAGCGGTGTTCCTGCTAGCCGTCGTGGGGTACCCGATTATCGAGACGTTCCGGCTATCGCTGTACCAGTCACCCGCTGACTCGAACATTGAGACGTTCGTCGGGCTCCAGCACTACGTCGAAATATTCAACAGCGACATCTTCTACCGCCTGCTCTGGCAGACCGGCCGCTGGGTCGTCGTCGGCGTCGCAGGCAAGACACTGCTGGGACTGCTTATCGCCGTTCACCTCAAGGGCGACATTCGCGGTCGGAAGTTCTTCCGCACGGCGTTTCTCATCCCGTGGGGGATTCCGTATGCGATCTCTGCTGTAGTGTTCCGGTGGATAGAACACCCGCAGTTCGGCTACCTCAACGCAATCTTGCTGAAACTCGGCGTCATCGAACAGGGTATCGGTATCCTCGGTAACCCGAGCATCGCGTGGCTCGGCGTCGTCGTGGCCGACATCTGGATCGGAACACCGTTCATGGCGATTATCTTCCTCGCGGGCCTGCAGTCGATACCGCAGGAACTGTACGAGGCAGCCGCCATCGACGGAGCCGAGAAGTGGCATCAGTTCCGGTACATCACGCTTCCACAGCTGAAAAGCGTCGTCCTGATTGCCACGTTGCTGTCGACGATCTGGACGTTCGTCAGCTTCGACGTTATCTGGACGATGACCGGCGGCGGGCCGATCAGTTCGACGGCGACGCTCGTCATCCACATCTATCAGGTGGGCCTCCAGAACGGGAACCTCGGTCGCGGAGCCGCCTACAGTGTCATCGGGTTCCTGTTCCTGTTCGTCTTCGCCATCATCTACCTGCGCATCTACACGCGCGGAGGTGACGAGCTATGACGATGGCAGGCCACGATCGAAGCAGTCTCCGCAAAGTCCGCCTCTACGGCGTGTTGATCGGACTGCTGGGACTTATGATGTTGCCGTTCTACGCGATGTTCTCGAGTACGCTCAAGCCGGAGTCAGAGATATTCGCTGCACCAGCGACGCTGGTCCCCAGCGACCCAAGCATCCAGGCCTATCTGCAGGTCTGGACACAGACCGACGTGCTGCTCTGGGTCGGGAATAGCTTCATCATCTCAGTGGGGACGGTCGTGCTGACGCTTCTGCTGGCGATCCCGGCCGCGTATTCGTGCGCCCGGAACGATTTCATAGGGAAGCGGACCTTCCTCCTCTCCGTGCTGGTCGTCCAGATGTTCGCACCGGTCGTGTTGATCGTCGGCCTCTTCGACGTGATCTCCCAGATGGGGCTGTTCAACACCTATCTCGCTGTGATAGTGCCAGCAGCGGCGTTCACGCTGCCGTTCAACGTCTGGATGCTCTACGGGTATTTCAAAACGATCCCCGTCGCACTCGAAGAGTCAGCACGTATCGACGGCGCGAGCCAACTGCAAATCCTGACGAAGATCGTACTCCCGCTCACGAAGCCGGCGCTGGTCGCCAGTGTCACCTACACCTTCCTCTATGCGTGGAATCGGCTACTGTTCGTGCTCACCTTCCTCACTGATAGTGCGAAGTACAACATCCCGCGGGGGGTCTTCTCGATGGTCGGCGCGCTGCAGACCGACTGGCGGATGATGCTCACTGTGTCTGTGATCGGTATTATCCCACTCTTGATTCTGTTCGCCTTCCTCGAGGAGTATATCGTCGCAGGGATGACGGCTGGCGCGGTCAAGGAGTAACCGCCTCTACTTTTATTACCGCCGCGATAGTTGTCCGCGTATGGAATTTGCGATGTGGGCGTACCCGTGGGACCTGCTCGACGAAGGGCCGGCTAGAGTGGAAACGCGATTGCGTGACATCGGCATCGACGAGCTGAATCTCGCGACGAACTATCACACGGTGCAGGCGTTCGCGCCGCACAATCCGGAGCGGCGGACGCTGTTTGCCCGCGCGAGTTCGTATTTCGAGCCCGGCCCGGAGTACGGGGACCTCGAACCGGTTCCGTACGAGGGGATGGACGCGGACTGGGTTGCGGACATCGCCGCCGGCTTATCCGAGGTGACACTCAATTCCTGGACAGTCGGCTGTCACAACTCTCGGCTCGGAATGGCCAACCCCGAGTACACGCTGGAGTCTGCACACGGTGACGACCTGATCTTCGGCCTGTGTCCGTCCCAGTCCGCGGTCCAGACGTATCTCTCGGCACTGGTCTCGGATCTGGCATCCCGCGAGGAGTTTGCCCGTATCGAACTGGAGACGTTTGATTACTTCTACGGAACGGGCTTCGGCTGGCATCACCAGAAGATCCACGCGCAGTTGGGCACACTCGGCGAGTTCTTGCTTGGGTTGTGTTTCTGTCCACAGTGTCAGGAGAATGCGACGGCCGAAGGCGTCGATACCGAACGGGCGCGCGAAACGGTAGCCGGCGCGCTGGACGGTATCGTCGCTGGCGACGTGTCACACGAAACCCCGCCGGGGGAGTGGCTCGCGGACCACAGCACCGTCGCCGCATACGTCGATGTCCGTGAACGGACGCTGGCCTCACTGTACGCCACACTGGCTGACGCCGCGGGAACGACACCGCTTGGCTACTACGTCGGCGCACCGGAACCCGGCCGTGAGTGGATCGTCGGAGCCGACCTGCAAGCACTCTCGAATCACGTCGATTACTACTGTCTGCCGGCCTATGAGTCTACAAGTGACGCAGTCATAGAGGCGTACAACGCTGTGGAGACAGTAACCGATGACGTGCCACTCCACGTTGGTCTCCTGCCGGGCCATCCGGCTGTCGACGACGAGGATGCCGTGGTCGATATCGTGGAGACGCTCAACTCGAAGGGAGTGCCGCGACTGTCGTTCTATAACTACGGACTGCTTCCGGAGCAGTCACTGGGGTGGGTCGAAACAGCCATCGATGCGGTGAGCTGAGAGGGGGAGCGGTACTTTGATATCGGCTCCCGAACGACAGAAGAGCATGGAGATAACTGGCGTGTCAGCGGTAACTATAGATGTACCGTTGGCCGACTTGGATGAGCATCTCGGAATCGGACCGTACGTGACCAACCACGGGAAACTGCACTCGATGGAACGGGTCCTCGTCCGTGTCGACACAGACGAAGGGATTAGCGGCTGGGGCGAAATGCGTGTCTTCCTGTCACCTGAGGCCACCGAGTCGATCATCGAAGACGGCGTCGGACCGATGATTGAGGGCCAGTCGCCGTTCGAGATCGAGCGACTCCGTCGACAGGTGTTCGTCGAGTACACGAACGTGGATATGTTCTTTGCGGCGGTCGAAACAGCCTGCTGGGACATCGTCGGCAAAGCCCTCGACAAGCCGGTGTACGAACTGCTCGGCGGGTGGACAGCACCGACACAGGGGACGCAGCAACATCGGCAAAGCGTCGACGGCAACAGTACTGCACCCGCTGATGTCCCCGTTGCGTTCTGTCTCGGTATCCTCTCGCCCGAAGAGTCCCGTATCAAGGCACGAGAAGCCCTCGAAGCTGGCTTCACTGTCCTCAAAACGAAGGCAGGGCGGGACTGGCGACAGGACGTCGAGCGAATCAAAGCGATGCATGACGAAGTCAACGGGCAACTGGAGTTCCGACTCGACCCGAATCAGGGCTGGACGCTGGACCAAGCAGTTCGGGTCGGCGCGATGCTCGAAGATGCGGGAATCTACCTGCAGTACATGGAACAACCGATTCGAGTCGATGCACACACGTCGCTAGCTCGGCTCCGGCAGCGACTCCGACAGCCAATCGCACCGAACGAGGACACCTATATCTCGCATAATCTGCAGTCGCTCGTGGAGACTGGCGCGATGGATGTCGGCGTTATCGACCTGACTCCGGCTGGCGGTATCAGTGGGATTCGACAGCAGGCTGCCATCCTCGAAGACGCCGGAGTCCCCTTCACGCACCACTGTGCGTTCGACCTGGGGATTCGGACGGCAGCGATCCTCCACGCGTTCACCGGCATCCCGGGCTTCTCGTTGCCTCCAGACTCGACGTACTACGGCTGGGAAGCAGACGTCATCGAGACACCGTTCAGCGTCAGCGATGGCTGCCTCCCAGCCCCGGAGGGTCCCGGTCTCGGCGTCTCTATCGATATGGCCGCCATCGAGGAGTATCGAATTACATGAGCGGACAAGAGCAACATTCAAGAGGACAGGTTACGTGGGCATCGGTGTCATGGTAGAGCTATCACTAGCGAACCGACCGGCCATCGTAACTGGCGCGTCGCGGGGTATCGGGCGCGAGATCGCGGCCCGATTCTCCGAAGCGGGTGGCGATGTCGTCGTCTGCTCGCGCACCTACGAGGACGTTGAAGCGGTTGCGACGGAACTAACCAACACACACGAGGGCCGCGTCGTTCCGGTCGAGTGTGACGTCACAGACCGTGAGGCGGTTCGGGACCTCGTCGACACGACCATCGAGGAACTCGGGGACGTTCGCGTGCTTGTGAACAACGCCGGTGGCGCAGACGAGTCCGCCAATCTATTGCACCGGTGTGACGAGGAGACCTTCGAATCGATGGTCGACCTGAACCTGAAGAGCCAGTTCCTCCTGAGCAAAGCGGTACTGCCGGCGATGGTCGCCGCTGGCGGCGGATCGATAATCCATATGGGCTCGGTCAACGGCCTGTTCGGTATCGGTCTCTCCGGCTACTCCGAAGCAAAAAGCGGACTGCTGGCTCTCTCCCGAAACATCGCCGCCCACTATGGGCAACACGGGGTCCGCTCGAACGTCGTTTCAGCGGCGACCATCGAAACGGCAAACAGGCGGGCAGAGATGGAGAACACGGAGGAACGGACCGGAGAGACAAGCGCACGGGAGCGCTGGCTCGACCAGTACCCGCTCGGCCGCTTCGGCACACCGAGAGAAGTTGCTGATGCAAGCCTGTTCCTCGCTTCCGAGATGTCGAGTTTCGTTACCGGTGAGAATCTGGTACTCGACGGCGGATTGACGACGAGCCTGCCGACATCGTTCATCAACGAGATCTACGACGCGGACGATCAGCCGACAGCCAATTAACAACCATGGAAGAACTAACAACTGACGACGCACCCGACAGTATCGGCCCGTATTCACAGGGAATCGCTAGCGGCGACCGCATTTATGTTTCCGGACAGGGACCAGTCGACCCGGACACCGGCGAGGTAATCCAGGGCACCCCCGGCGAGCAGACTCGACGCACACTCCAGAACGTTGCGGCGGTGCTACAGGCCGGGGGCGCGTCGCTCGACGATGTCGTGAAGGCGACGGTATTCGTGAAGGATATGCGGTACTACGACGAGGTAAACGAGGTGTACGGTGAGCTCATGTCACCACCATATCCTGCTCGCAGCGCCGTGGAGGTCGTTAAATTGCCGGTGGATATCGACGTCGAAATAGAAGTCGTTGCAGAACGGTAGTATGTCGCACCTGATAGTGTTCGACCTCGATGGGACGCTCACTCGGCAGCGCGGTGGGTTCGAGCTATTGCACACCCTCTATGGAACGACGCCAGAAGCCGAGACACTGATGGACCATTTCGAGGCCGGAGAAATTACGTTTGCAGAGTGGTGTCGAGGAGCGGTCGACGTGTGGCGTGCGAACGATGTCACCAAGTCGGACATCGAGCGCGCGACCCGGGCTGTCAAGCCGAAAGCGGGTGCTGTCGACCTCCTCGAACACCTCCAGCAAACGGATCTCCAGTTTGGTATCCTCAGTGCTGGCGTCGCAAACCTCGCGAAGCGATTCGAGCCATACGAACCAGCATTCGTTCGCGGAAACTGGCTTCGATTTGAGGATAGCCGGATTTCGGGAATCGATGTCGGTGTTGGTCCCGATGAGAAAGGAGAATTACTGAGAGAGATTCGAACCAGGCAAAGCCCCACTTCAATCACCTATATCGGCGATTCGCACACTGATACGGAGGCGTTCGTCGAGGCAGATACAGCGATGTTGTTCGACCCGGACGAACGAATTCCTGAAAGAGCAATCGACGCAGCGGATACAATCATAGAGCGCGGAGATATGAGAGAAATGCGAAAATATATTCTGACAATCTAGTCTCATATTTCCAAGATAGCATTATATTCTCAAACGCGTACAGTTCACCAGCCGTTCTGCAATATATAGCTCTATATTTACCATAAGTTACATCATTCAGGACAAGTTGTCGCCATCTCTCCGTCTAGATGGAGCATAGGTTTCGATGAGAGGGTTGAACCGCTGTCGAAATCGCCTGCTAGCGTAGTGGCAACATCTGTCAATTTCTAACGGGCTTCGACGGCTCTTTTACCGTCCGGCGGCGACCGATAACTGAATGAGTCGCTATCGAACGACCGGTTGCTTTCTGCTCTTGGCTGCAATCTGGGGTACTGCCTTCATGGCGACAGACGTCGGCCTCGCCGACCTGCCGCCGGTACCGTTCGCCGCCGCCCGCTTCGACATCGCCTCCGTCCTCCTGTTCGCCGCGTTGGCCGTCACCGGGTCGCTAGAACGACCGCAAACACGCGATGACTACGTGTACGTCCTCGCTGGCGGGACGCTTATGATCGGAATACATCACGTATTCCTGTTTACCGGGCAACAGTACGTCACCGGGGCGGTCGCCGCCGTGCTGCTCGGTCTCGTTCCCGTCGTGACCCCCGCGTTGACGAAGCTCGTGTCCAGCGATGACACGTTCACCGCAAACACCGGTGTTGGCGTAGTACTCGGGTTCACCGGCGTTGTCGTGATTGCTAACCCCGACCCGGCAAACCTCCTCAGCAGTACTATCGGGATCGCACTCGTGTTCGCGTCAGCGCTGGCCTTCGCCATCCCGGCTGTTGTCACGCACAACACCAGCCCGTCGATGTCGTTTCTGGCCACACAGGCGTGGTTGATGGTTATCGGGGCCGTAGTCCTCCATCTCACCGTACTCGTGCTTCCCGGACAGTCGTTTGCGGACGCATCGTGGACGCTGTCCGCATTTGCGGCGCTGTTGTATTTGGCTGTCGTCGCCGGCATCGGTGGCTTCCTGCTGTACTTCCGCTTACTTGACCAGCTGGGGCCTATCGAGATGAGCTTCATCGAATACGTCATTCCGCTGTTCGCCGCGCTTGCCGGCTGGATCGTGCTCGACCAGCAAGTCACGCTCGCTACCATCGGCGGATTCGCGTGCATCCTCATGGGGTTCATTGCGGCAAAGTGGACGGCGTTGCGAGCGGAACTGCGTCGGGTCGTCGAGCCGAAACCCAGTCCACCGGCCGACTGACCGAGACCAGTCTGCTGAACAGCACTGACTGGAATATCCGGCTGAATCGAGAAGATCGGCAGCGAAGCGAGAAGCGGTAAGCATAGCCGTTAGGCAGGAGCGACAACGGCGTCGCACTTCTGAAAACAAGCGAACTGCAACCGGTATTCTGCTATCTTTTCAGCGGATCGGCGGCAGCACTCGCCATTTGCCGATAAACACGACTGCAAACGGAAGCTTGTAAGCGACGCCCGCATCATAGCCGGTTGCACATACTGGCGGGGCTGACGGGTTTTTATAAGATCGCCCGTTGCCGTATGGTATGATACGATCCGCTCGGGCACTGTGGAGCCGCTATCGATCCATCCCGCTCATCTGGCGCATCTTCGTCGCTTTCGTGGTGGGAACAGGTGCCGGTATCGCGTTCGGGGAGCAGATGGCCGTAGTCAGACCAGTAGGCGACCTCTTCCTTCGACTGCTCAATATGCTGGTCATCCCGATTATCGTCTTCACACTACTGACCGGCATTCGGCAGCTCTCCCCCGCGAAACTTGGGAAGATTGGTGGTGCGACAGTTGGCCTCTACGCCCTGACGACGACCCTCGCAGGCATCATTGGCCTTGCAGTTGCAAACGTGCTTCAGCCGGGCCGTGGAATCGAGTTCGGCGGCGGTGAAGCGCAATCGAAAGCGCCGCCGTCATTGCTGGATGTTGTGCTCGGTATCGTGCCAAACAATCCCGTCGCGGCGCTTGCAGAGGGGAATCTGCTGGCGACGGTTTTCTTCGTCATCGTATTCGGAATCGCGCTGACGTATGTCCGCTCCCAGCAGGACGCACTTGCAGAGAGCGTCGATTCGGTGTTCGAGGCCTTCGAAGTGGGTGCTGAAGCGATGTTCGTCATCGTTCGAGGGGTGCTCGAATTCGGTGTACTCGGCGTGTTCGCGTTGATGGCGTCCGGCATCGGCACTGAAGGCATCGGCCTGTTTTCTTCGCTGGGCGAACTCGTGTTGGCAGTCGCAATCGCAATCGTCATTCACATCGGCTTTACCTATCTCGTTTTCTTGATGGGTGTGGTCGCCGATGTCTCCCCGATTGCGTTCCTCAGCGGGGCAAGAGACGCGATGGTAACCGCATTCGCAACGCGGTCGTCGAGCGGAACGCTCCCTGTCACGATGCGTAATGCGGACGAAGACCTGCAGATCGCCGAGCGGGTGTATTCGTTCACCCTTCCAGTCGGTGCAACGGCGAATATGGACGGGGCCGCCATCCGACAGGCAATCACCGTGATGTTCGCTGCAAACGTCGTCGGACAGCCACTGGTACTTACTGAACAGGTCTTCGTCTTGATCGTGGCTGTCCTCATCAGTATCGGAACCGCTGGCGTTCCGGGAGCAGGCATTGTCATGCTCACTGTGATTCTTACACAGGTTGGCCTCCCGCTGGAGGTCGTTGGGTTCGTCGCCGGCGTGGACCCAATCCTCGGGCGGATTGCGACGATGAACAACGTCACAGGTGACCTCGCAGTTTCGACCGTTGTGGGAAAGTGGAACGACGGACTCGACCGTGGTGCGGGCGTCTGGTCACGGAACCTGAGCGGCGTCGCCGAGTTCGTTCCCGGTGACGATTAGGGGACACCGGCGAAAGCGATTGACACAGAACCTAATGCTGGTACAGTTGTTATTCTAATCTATACGACGAGAGATACGTCCCACGACTGGCCTGATAACAACAGTATGAGCGAGTCTCGCGCCGGGCACGCGTTTCAGCAGCGTTTGTCCGGCCGATTCGTAGTATCACCGCAGCCTCAGAAACCGCGCCGTAGCAGTGTCAGTTCACTTGGTTCGTTTCCGTTCCTGCGTCGGGTGGTCTGTGACGTACACTTTCGTCTCGTCCGGAACGTCGTCAGTGACCCAGGAGTTCGCCCCGATGCTGACGTGATCACCAACAGTAATAGCACCCAGCACTTTCGTGCCCGCGCCGATGACGACGTGGTCGCCGATGTCCGGGTGTCGTTTGTATCCCTTTTTTAATCTGTGTTCGTCGCTCTCGTCTGCTTCAAAATGGAGTGCGCCAAGCGTCACGTCCTGATAGAGGCGGACCCACTCCCCCACAGTGGTGGTTTCACCGATGACGACACCGGTTCCGTGGTCGATGAAGAAGTGGTCGCCGATCTCAGCGCCGGGGTGGATGTCGATGCCGGTCTCAGTCTTGGCGTATTCAGTGAGTTCGCGAGCGTACTCGGAGGCTTCGGCCTCGTAGAGAGTATGTGCGACCCGCTGTACGAGTATCGCCATGAATCCCGGATAGGACCGGATTATCTCCATGTACGTCTTCGCTGCCGGATCGCCTTTGAACGCGGCCTCGACGTCTTTTTTGAGTCGCCTGCGAACCGCCGGGAGTTGATCGATGACGGCATCGACTGTTTCAGCGGGGTCCGATCCGGAGTACGGTCTGATCCCGGCAAAGAAGAGGCCGCCCAGGGTGTCGAGACGGTCCAGAACGGCGAGTTCGTCTCGGACCAGTTCAGCGGCGTTCCAGCAGGTCGGGAAGAACAGTCGTTTGAGGATGTCGACTTCCGGTCTTCGGTGTTCCCGTCGCGGGAACTCCATCTGTGTCTGGGTCGGAAACGGTTCTTCGTCTGCCCGGTACGCCGCGAACAGTTTCTCGTGCGCGTCGCCTGTGTAACAGTAGTCCATATCGAGATGTTGACCTGAACCACCTTAGTCTTGAAACAACAGTTGTCCATTCATCGATATGTTGTGTTCTCGCTGGCGCAGTAGTCTGGAACCGAGCAGCATCATAGAGTGAGAGGTAGTTATTTGATACTGGCTTGTCATCGACGCTGTATGAACGGCGAGTGCTACTTCTGTCACGGCATCGTGTCAGCACCCGAAGAAGGCCATATCTGGCTGCGTGAGCACGACAGCCACGAAGTGTACATGCACGAACAGTGTGCCAGTGGCCACAACGTCATCGAAGGGGGACAGAGCCCGGCCGGTGAACTCCTGATTACGTGCCCGGAATGTGGCGAAGTCGAGACAGTGTAGCAGCCCACGCAGGCACCCTGTAGGCGGGTATCTGTCCTACGGGAGTGTAATATCGACGCCGGACTGGAGGCTAGCTGCTTTTACTGTATTGTACATCAGCATCGCAATGGTGAGCGGGCCGACTCCACCGGGGACCGGCGTGATGGCGTCCGCTTTCGCTCTGGCGCTTTCGAAGTCTACGTCCCCGACGAGTTTGTACCCTTTGTCCGTGTCAGCATCAACCCGATTGATACCGACATCGATGACCGTCGTGCCGTCCGAGAGCATCGATCCGTCGATCATCTCTGGGACGCCGGCAGCGGCGATCACGATGTCGGCATCGCGAGTCTTGTCTGCGAGATCGTCAGTCCGTGAGTGACACACGGTCGTCGTCGCGTTGCCGCCCGGTCCGTACTGGATGAGCAGGTTCGCCATTGGTTTGCCGACGATGTCTGAGCGGCCGACGACGACAGCGTCTTTTCCCGCCGTCTCAACGCCAGTTTCGGCCAGTATTTTCTGTATTCCGTGGGGCGTGCAAGGCTTGTATCGTGCGTTCCCTGCGACGAGTCGGCCGACGTTTTCGGGGTGGAACCCGTCGACATCTTTTATCGGGTCGATGCGCTCCAGCACGTCACGCTTGGTCACGTGGTCGGGGACCGGCATCTGGACGAGAATCCCGTGGACGGCCGGGTCCGCGTTCAGTTCGTCGATGGTCGCAAACAGTGTCTCAGCCGGTTCGTCCGGGCCGATTTCGTAATGGAACCCCTCGATGCCGATCTCCTCACAGGCCTGTTGTTTCATCGAGACGTACGTCTCACTCGCGCCGTCGTCGCTCATCAGCACAGTCGCCAGCCCCGGTGTGACGCCCTCGCTGACGAGCGTGTCCGTACACGCCGCCACGCCTTCTGTGATCTGGTCGCCGATCTCGTTACCGTCGATTATCGTTGTCATTATTGCTGTGTTCGTTCTCAGCCCGGGACCTCCCGAGAAGGTGTTCGGGAGTGAATCGCTGCTGTCAGTCAGCAGGTGGAGACCGGGCAAGCGTTCGATATCCGTCTCAAACCCAGCGGGTATAGTGGGTGATGTGGAATAGTCCAACCGTTGAAATACCATCGGCTATTCGTCCAGCGAGCAACCACAATCGGTCGACGATTCAACAACATATCGGGCGGAGGGCCAAGGGACCGAAAGTTTTTGTCCTGACCCATGCTTGGTCTACACAACCACACCGGGAGGCATGGGCCTCCCGTTCGGGAAACTGCACTATGACTGATATCCGGTTCAGCACCGACAGAGAATCGTTCCTCGAAACTGCAGAACGGGCCCCCAACGGCGCTCGCGTGCCGGTCGAAGCGCGCCTCACAGTCACCGATCCGTTCGAGGCGTATCGCCGCGCCCGCGACGGGACCACAGACGGGTTCTATCTCGAGACGACCGGCGGGCAGTCCGGCTGGGGGTACTTCGGCGTCGATCCGGTCGAGCAAATCGAGGTCTCCGCAGGGGCAACGGCAGCACAGGACAGCGGCAGTCCAAGCATCGCCGCCATCGACGAGCTACTCGACCGCGAACACCTAGAGCGAGGCGACTGTACGGTTCCATATCCATGCGGCGCGTTCGGCTGGCTGTCGTACGACGTCGCACGGGAGCTCGAAGATATCCCGGAGACGACTGTAACAGACGGTCTCCCACGGCTCCAGCTGGGCGTGTTCGAGTGTGTCGCCGCGTGGGAGGAACCACACGACGGAGAGGTCGAACTGTACGTGACGGCCTGTCCCGTCGTCGACGAGTCGCCCGAGACGGCGTACGAGCGTGGCCGCGAGATGGTCCGCGAACTGGCCGAGGACGCCGTCCACGGTGACCGGCACGTCCAGTTCCAACCGACTGCTGCAAGTCAGGCCACGTTCGAGAGCGAGTGCGGCGAAGCGGCGTTTGCAGACCGCGTCCGGCAGATAAAGCAGTACGTCAGGGACGGCGACACGTTCCAGACGAACGTCTCGCACCGGCTGACTGCCCCGGCGGCCGTCCACCCGGTCGATACATTTGACGCGGTCCGCCGGGTGAATCCGGCCCCGTACTCGGCCCTGCTTGAGTTCCCCGGCGTCGACCTCGTCAGCGCCAGCCCGGAGCTGTTGCTGGACGTCGACGGCGACCGGCTGCTCACGGAGCCGATTGCCGGGACGCGCCCGCGAGGCGCGACACCGACTGAAGACGCGGAACTCGAGGCGGACCTTTGCAGTGACGAGAAAGAGCGGGCCGAGCACGCGATGCTGGTCGACCTCGAACGCAACGACCTCGGGAAGGTCAGCGAGTACGGAACTGTCGATGTCGCCGAGTACCGCCGCGTCGACCGCTATTCGGAGGTGATGCACCTCGTTTCTCTCATCGAAGGGGAACTGCGCGACGGCGTAAGTATCGCCGACGCGGTCGCTGCGGTGTTCCCCGGCGGAACCATCACCGGCGCGCCGAAGCCGCGAACGATGGAGATTATCGATGCGGTGGAACAGACCCGACGGGGGCCATACACCGGCAGTATTGGGGTGTTCGGCTTCGACGACCGCGCGACACTGAACATCACGATCAGGACACTGGTCCAGTACGACGGCGAGTACCGGCTCCGCGTCGGGAGCGGTATCGTCCACGACTCGGAGCCGGAGGCTGAGTATCAGGAAACGCTGGACAAGGCTCGGGCGCTCGTCACCGCCGTCGACGAGGCGCTGGGCGAACAGGGGTCGTTCGCAGTTGAGTCCGGAACTGAACCGATGGAGAAGATGCGATGATACTCATCATAGATAACTACGACTCGTTCGCCTATAATCTGGTCCAGTACGTCGGTGAGTTCGACGAGGTGACCGTTCGCCGGAACGACGCTATCGACGTGGACGGCATTCGCGAACTCGACCCGGACGGCATCGTCGTCTCTCCTGGCCCCGGGACGCCGGCGGATGCTGGCGTGTCAATTGACGTTTTCGCTGAGACAGAGTACCCGGCCCTGGGCGTTTGTCTGGGCCATCAGGCGCTCTGTGCGGCCCACGGAACCCCCGTCGGCCATGCACCGAGTGTGGTCCACGGGAAGCCCTCCGAAGTCCGCCACGACGGGACGGCGCTGTACGACGGGGTCGACGACCCGTTCGAAGTCGGGCGGTATCACTCGCTGGCCGTCGAAGCCGCAACGCTGCCGGATGAACTGGAGGAAACGGCACACACCAACGACGAGCAAGGCATTGTGATGGGTGTCCAGCACACCGAGAAGCCACACATCGGCGTTCAGTTCCACCCGGAAAGTATCCTCACCGACGCGGGGAAACAGCTGGTGGAGAACTTCTGTACCGGGATCGCTGAGGCCTGACCACACAGCACGAGCCGGGCCTACTTCTCTTCGGGTGGGTCCACGTCGTGATGGGTCTGAATGTCAGGCAGTTTCCTGACGGCACGCCTGATGAGTGACGTGTGGCCACGCTCGTCCCGAAGCCAGGTGACGGTCAGCCCACCGGCCGCCACGAGCGAAATGACGGCGAACGGACCGCCAGTCAGAACAGCCAGCGCCTGTAAGGTCTCAGCGCCACCGAGAAGCAACACCGAAACGGCGACCGCACCCTGAAAAACACCCCAGAAGACGATATGCGTCGTTGACGGTGCCACGCCCCGTCGCGTCGCCAGCACTGAGACGACGAGTGTCGAGGTGTCCGCTGATGTGGCCATGAACACGATGATGAGCGCGAGAAACAGGAATAGCAGGAGCAGACCCAGCGGCAGCGACGACAACAGCGGGAATCCAGCGACGGCCTCTGAACCCCCGCGCTGTGCGATAGCGGCGAGAATATCGGCCCGACCCGTTTGCTGGATGAACAGGGATGTGCCACCGAGCAGCAGGAACCAGACCATCGTCGCCGCCGAGGTCGCGACGACGCTCGTGAACACGACAGTCCTGACCCGGCGACCGCGGGAGAGTGCGGCCACGAACAGGCCCGCGAACGGAGCCCAGGAGAACCACCACGACCAGTTCCAGACGGTCCACTCCGCGACCCACGCCCCACCCGTGTGGAGACTCAACGGAACGAACTCCACAATGTAGGTGCCGAAGGCCCGTGTCCCCTGTTGGAGAACGAACGACCGTGGACCCACAGCGACGATGAGGAGCGTGAACAGACCGAACAAGACAACGTTGAGGCCGGCAATCCGACGGATGCCGCGGTGAATCCCGGTCGCACTGGAGACGACGAATATCAGCGTCAGTCCGCCGACGAACAGGACCGGTCCGACCTCGCCGGCCGCCACACCCCACTGGTAATTGATGCCAGCGAGGAACTGCTCGCTCACGAGTGCGACGGAGGTGGCGATGCCGCCGATAGTGGCAAAGACGGCCAGCGTATCGACCAGTTTGGTCCAGGCCGAATCCAGTCCGTCAGTTCCCAGCACCGGTGCCAAGACCGTCGAGACCCGAAGCGGTGCGCCTCGCGTGAACGCGAAGTACGCTATCGGAACGCCGATGACGGCGTACGCGCTCCAGGCCGAGACGCCCCAGTGAAAGAGAGTGTACACCAGCGCACCGTTGATAGCGGCCTGCGACCCGGCGGCGGCCCCGATGTACGGCGGCGGTTGGTTGAAGTGAAACAGTGCCTCCGTCGGTCCCCAGAACACAAGTCCGGCCGCGATGCCGGCGGTAAACACGAGCGTGAAATAGGTCGGATAGGTGTAACTGGGCTCCGTCTCCGGACCGCCGAGCTTGATGTCGCCCCAGGGTCCCAACAGCAGGACCAAGCAGTAACAGACGGAGAGAAAGACGGCGGCGAGAAACAGTGGACCGCCACCGCGAAGGACTGTGGCCGCAGCAGCATCAACAGCACCTGTCGTCCGTGCGGGGAATGCGACCTGAAGCCCGAAGAACGCGGCGAACACGAGCACCGGGAACGCGAGGATGGCCGGTTCGTGCTGGGTGAGGAATCCCCGGACAGCCTGCCGGACATCGGTCTGTCGGACACGCAGGAAAACATCGGCTGCGGCTGGTGCGGTCGTGTCTTCGGAGTACGGGAGCAGCGCTATGTAGCACAGCCCCGAGGTGAAAAACACGAGGGCGACGGTCAACCAGACCGGGCCAGTCACGGCTTCGCCGACGAGCGTCGGAAAAAAGAACCCCGCAAGTACGAGCGCCCCGGACGCGGCACACAGTGGGATCAGTAGCCGGCCGACGATCTCCGCAATGCCACTTGCGTCCGAGGTGGCCATGCCTCGATATTCGGTATCGAAAACATATATTATTATCCCAGAATGCCATCGAAACGGTCGAGACTATCGTCGCTGGAGTGGTGGCCGGGTCACTCGGAGTTGGCAGGGTCGCTGTCGTCGGTCCCGATGCCGGTCAGCAACGATTCCGTTGACCCGCGGCCAAGCACCGACTGGCCAAGAAGCCGCCCGCCGATGGAACGGGGATTGATAACCTCGTCCGCGCCGACTGCGCGGAACTTTTCGACGTGCTTTTGATCGGTCGCCGCCGCGACTGTGCGGATGTTCGGATTGACGTTCTTCGTCGCGATGACGGCCAGTACATCGCGTGCGTCGTCGTTGCTCCCCACCACAACACCGCTTGCAGTTCCGACGCGTGCGTCCTTGAGAACCGCCTCATCGGTAGGATCGCCGGTGAGCAGGTTCACGCCTTCGCCCTGCAGCGACGCGACCGTTTCCTCGTCGGGCGTAACGACCACGACCTCGGTTTCGTCGCCCAGTTCCTTGAGCAGCGATGCCGTAACGTCTCCGTACCCGAGAACCACGACGTGGTCCTCAAGGAGTGTGAGTTCTGATGCAGTCATGACTCCGAACGCTGTCGCCATTCTTGATTCGATAGCTGGCCCGATGAGCGCGCCCACGGCGACGGTGAACGCGCCGGTCCCGAACAGAATGATCGAGAGCGAGAACCACCGTGCCTCCGCCGTCACGGGGGTGATGTCGCCGTAGCCGACCGTCGCGATAGTGACGATGACGTAGTACACGGCATCACCCCAACTGTCGAGTTCGAGAAACTGGCCCCGTAGCCCGTAGGCACCCACAGTTCCGTAGAGAATGACCCCGAAAATCGCTGACAGCGACGCAATCTGAATCGGCGAGAGGTCGAGCGACTGATCGAACCGGTGTCGGTTCCGGACTAACAGCGGGTACGTGACCAGCGTCATCACCAGCAGGGGGATATCCGTGGGCTGAAACGTGGCAAGCGGCAAGAGTACCAGCCCGAGAAACACGACAGTCGCCACACGCCAGGCGAGCCGTTTTCGCCGCTGGAGTCCGACTGTCAGGATGCCGAGTACGAACGCGAACAACACACCGCCGAACCGGACGACGGGTAACGGAAGGTCGACCACTGTGGTCAGAGGTCCATTGATTGCAAGCGACGCCTGGCTGAGATTCGAAAGACCGGTCACGAACGCCAGGAGCGCAACCACGCCGGTCAAGACGACCGTCGGCTTCGCACCGGATAACTCGTCCCATTCGACGAACGGAACCCTGTCGGCCGGATAGAACACGTCTTCAAGTGTCCGGTCCGACGGGTCTTCTGGGACGTTATCCATTGTCACAGTGTTCTCGGAGTCGACATAAAAAACACGCGGCGATCGGACACCGAACTCAAGACAGAGGGCTCCGTACGATGTCGTCAATGCGTCGATTGTACGGTCCCAGATGTCGCTGTTCGTCAGGGGTATATAAATCGAGTTGGAACCGACGTACGCGGAGGTCGGACAGATGAACGCCGCCGTCCTGTTCGGACTGGGGACGATGATAGCCTGGGGGTTCTGGATCGCGTTTGGCAACGTCGCGTCGAGCACAATGGACCCTGAAACCGCGGCGTTTGTCTCCTATGCAGCCGCGACAGTCGTCACTGGCATCTACGTCGCGGTCTCTGACGCGTCGCTCGTCGTCACGAACCGGGGGCTGTTGTTCGCGGGCGCGGCCGGTGTCGCGGCAGCCGTCGGCGTGGTTTCGACCTTCGTCGGCGTAACTGTGGGATCGACATCGGTGGTCTCTACCATCGGCGGGATGTACTTCATCACTGCCGCAGTCATCGGCGTCATCGCCTTCGGCGAGTCGATGACCCTGACGAAAGCCGCGGGCATCGGGCTGGCGCTGACCGCGATTGTCATCATCAATCAATGACTGGACACAACTGGTAAGCGCCCGAGAACGTTGTGTGAGCGTGACCCACAACGGCCGGGATTTATACAACGAGGGCAGGTTTGTCCGGGTATGAAGCGCACAATCAGCACCGACGACGCACCGGCCGCGGTCGGCGCGTACAGTCAGGCCACGTCGAACGGCACCCTCCTCATCACTGCCGGACAGCTCCCGCTAACGACAGACGGTGAACTGCTCGACGACGAACCAGTCGGCGACCAAACCCGGCAGTGTCTCCACAACGTCGAGGCGATTCTGGAGTCGGACGGGCTCTCGCTCGACAATGTACTCAAGACCACCGTCTACCTCGACGACATCGACGACTTCGACGCGTTCAACGAGGCCTACAGCGAGTTCTTCGAATCGGAGCCACCAGCGCGGAGCGCCGTCGGCGTGGGTGCGGTCCCGAAGGGTGCAGCGGTCGAAATTGAAGCTATCGCCACCACCGACTAGCGACGGCGGCCGCTCCGTATCTTACCGTAGCTCCATCTGTTCGGCCCGCTCAGCAGCCAGCGCAGTCAATTCGTCGACACTGCTGTCCGAGCGGTCCGCAAGGACGCGGAGCAACATCCCGAGCTGTATGGCCGCTGCCTCACGGAGTTCCGCGGCCTCCTCGGTGTCGTTACCGAAGTAGTACTCGTGGCGGCCGTCCTCGTGGATGATACCTGTGTACACCGAGCGCAGGTCAGCCTCGGTTATCGCGGCCGACGCTTCCGTCTTGACTTCCTCGAATCGCGGGTTCATCGTTTGGGTGAACGTCCCGCTGCCTCATTGTTTCGACGGAACAGTTCTGTCAGTGCCGTCCCACCAGTCCCCCAGCGAGTGATACGTTGTGGAGGCGGTCGACCGCGGCCGTACCTGGGGACGTCTCGGCCGGGGTTTTTAATCGTTCAGTACGACGCACAGAGTATGACACAGGAAACCACGGCCCTCGCTCATTCGACCGTCGTCCGCGTGTCGACGGAGCGCCAGTCACAGAGCGGGAACCGGGTTCGCTCCGCGGCGCGGGCAGCGGCGGACTCGGTCCCGGTCGTCAGGACGGGGCCGACGGGCATCACAGCGGCCACACCGCTGGTGATGTTTACGAGTGGCGGGCAGACAGCCTTCTACGGCGACCCGTCACCGGCGACCGTCCGTGACCTCGTCGATGAACTGGAAGCGGGAACAGTACCGACGGCTGCCGCAGACGCGGTCACCGAACACGACCCTGAAACGGCGTCGCTTCCCGTCCCGGAGCGCGGCCCACTTTCGGTCGGCCGCCGTGACGTGCTCGGTCCCTGCGGCTGGGTCGCCCCAATGGAACCGGCCGACTGGGCGTTCGTCTCGACTGAGCAGCCCGCCGACGCTGCAGCAGGAGCCGGGCTGCTGGGCCGGGGCCGCGGGGACGCCGCCGCTGATGAACCGATAGCAGAGGCATGGGAAACAGCCAGCACAACCGACGGTGACCCGGTGGTCGTCTGCAACGCCAACGACGCCAGCGGCCTCTCGACGGGCGATGACACCCTCCTCTCTGGCGCACCGATGGCGGTACTGGACGGGATTGCAGTGGTCGCCAAGCACGTCGACGCCGACGACGCTGTCATCTACGTGAACGAGTCCCAGACGGCCGTGCAGGCGTACCTCAGAGAGGCTATCGACGCGGCCGCCGACATGCTGCCCGTCGTTCCGCAACTGGTAGCCGGCCCGGACGAGTACCGGGCCGGCGAACCGACGGCGGCGCTCGAAGCGCTGGAAGGGGCCGACCGCATCGAGCCGCGGCTCCAGCCACCATCGCCAGCTAAACGGGGGCTGTACGGCCGCCCGACAGTCATCCATACCCCACGGACGTTCGCGCAGGTCCAGCGGGCCGTCGCCGACCCCGGAAGCCTCGACGCCGACGCCGCGGACCCCGGGACGCGAATTGTCACTGTCACCGGCGACGTGGCCGCACCGGCAACGGTCGAACTCGGGTCCAGCGCCAGCCTGGCGGCGGCCTGCGAGGCCGTCGAAATGGATGGCTCGTTCAAGATGGCCTGTGTCGGCGGCGTCCTCGGCGGCATCACGCGAAGTCTCGGTGTCGCGCCGACCGCCCAGTCGCTCCGGGCGGCCGGGCTCGGGACCGACGGCGTCGTCGAACTGTTCGACGGCGACCGCTGTGCCGTCGAGACGGTCGGGAAACGGGCTCGGTTTGCCTCCGAGGAGAACAGCGGCCGGTGCGTTCCCGGGCGCGAAGGGACGAAACAGCTCACCGAACTGCTGCGTGACGTCTACGACGGCTCCTTCGAGACGGAGAAGATACGCGAACTCGCCCGCGTGATGCGCCGGTCGAGCAACTGCCAGGTCGGCGCGCACGCGCCGCGGCCGGTGACCACGGCTATCGACGAGTTCGAACCTGAATTCCGCGCCCACACGAACGGCCGCTGTCCCAGCGGCACCTGTACGGAGAAACTATGAGCACAGACAAATCGATTCCGCGAGTTCCCGACGTACACGACCCACAGCCAGAGACGCCAGTCACCCGCGAGTTCGAGACCGGCACCGCCAACGACCCCGACGTGGGGACCGACGCGGACGAACCGACGACGCTCACCGTCGACGGCCGCTCCGTCACCGTCGCCCCGGGCTCGACCATCATCGACGCCTTGCAGGACCTCGACGACGACGTGGTCAGCGTCGACCTCGGCGCGGAGGGGGTCGAAGACGACGCCGACGTGCCGGCGCTGTGTTACTACGACCGCGACGGCGACTGCAGCGACGAAATCGGCCCGCGCAGCGAGTGTCGTACCTGCATGGTCGAGACCGAGCAACACGGGCTGGTCCCGTCGTGTTCGTTCCCCGCCGAGGACGGCCTCACCGTCTCGACGGACACGCCCGACGCCGAGGAGGCCCGCAGCGTCAACCTCGACCTCGTGCTGTCGAACCACAACCTCCGGTGTACCACCTGCAACGGCAACGGCCGCTGCGAACTGCAGGACGCCGCTATCAGCGAGGGCGTCGACCATCCCCGCTACGGCGTCTTCGACGAGCGCGACCAGTACGAACCCATCGACGACACGTCCTCGTTCATCCAGATAGACCGCAACAAGTGCATCCTCTGTAACCGCTGTGTCGACGCCTGCAACGACGTGCAGGTCGAGGGCGTCCTCCGCGTCGAGGGCCACGGCGAGGACACCCGCATCGGCTTCCAGTCCGACGCCGAGACGATGCACGACTCGGAGTGTGTCTCCTGTGGCCACTGCGCGACGGTCTGTCCCACCGGCTCGCTGACCGAGAAGGGCATCGACGGCGCGGCGACGCTTCCGCTGCCGGGCTTTACCCAGCGAAACTCCATCGGGACGGTCATTGAACACGAGGACGCCGAGACCATCGACGACACCACCGCCCCGAACCGCGGGTTCGAACCCGGCGACCCGAGAGCGGCGAAAGGGAAGAAAGGTCTCGCCAGGTTCGCCTCGGCGGCGAAACGCCGGGCCGGCGACATCGCCAAGGACTACGGCAGGAAGGCGTTCCTCGCCGGGGAGCACACCGCCGAGAGCATCGCGGCGAACACGATGCCCGAGGGCCGGCTGTTCGACATCGCCAGCACGGTCAGCGACTACCGCCTCTCGAAAATCGACAAGGAGGAGACGACCTGCGGGTTCTGTGCCGTCGGCTGTCGGTTCGAGATGTGGGGCAAGGACGGCGACTCGCTGGGGGTCGTCCCGGTCGACGACCCCGACGACGCGCCCGCGAACAACTTCTCGACCTGCGTGAAAGGGAAGTTCGGCCACGAGTTCGCCAACAGCAAACAGCGGGTCACCGAACCGCTCGTCCGCAACGACGAGGGCGACCTCGAACCCACGAGCTGGGACGAGGCGCTGGACCACGTCGTCGAGCGCTTCACCGAGATTCAGGACGACCACGGCATCGACTCGCTGGGCTGTCTGGCCTCGTCGAAGGGGAGCAACGAGGAGGCCTACCTCGTCCAGAAGTTCGCCCGGCAGGTGCTGGGGACGAAAAATATCGACAACTGCGCCCGGCTATGTCACTCCTCGACGGTCGCCGCGCTCCAGCAGACGCTGGGCTACGGTGCGATGACCAACCGCATCAACGAGGACATCGGCGAGGCCGACGCCTACCTCATCAGCGGGTCCAACACGACGGAGTCCCATCCGGTGCTGGCAACGCGAATCAAGCAGAACGTCCGCGACGGGGCCGACCTCGTCGTGTTCGACCCGCGGAAGGTCGGCATCGCCGAACACGCCGACCAGTACACCCGCACCAACCCCGGCTACGACGTGGCCTGGCTCAACGGCCTCATCCGGTACATCATCGAACACGACCTCCACGACGAGGAGTTCATCGAGCGCAATACGAAGAACTTCGAGGAAGTCAGGGAGAAAGTCCAGGCGTTCACGCCGGAGAAAGTCGAAGAACTGGCGGGCGTCTCGCCCGAGGAACTCGCCTCGGCGGCCGAAACCCTCGCCGCGGCCGACAGCGTCGTCTTCGGCTGGGCGATGGGGATGACCCAGCAGAGCCACGGCACGGAGAACCTCATCGCGATGGCCGACCTCGCGCTCGTCCTGGGCCAGGTCGGCAAGCCCGGGGCCGGCCTCTCGCCGTTCCGCGGGCAGAACAACGTCCAGGGCGGCGGCGGCGACATGGGCACGCTTCCGGGGAGCCTGCCGGGCTATCAGAACCCGGCGGACGAGGAGGTCGCTGAGAAGTTCGCCGACGCGTGGGGCGAGCGACCGCCGGAAGAACCGGGGCTCAAAGTGCCGGAGATGCTCGCCGAGGCCCACGCGGGCAACCTCCGCGGGATGTACGTCGTCGGCGAGAACCCGGCGCTGTCGGAGCCGGACATCCAGCACGCCGCCGAGGCCCTGGAAGACATGGAGTTCCTCGTCGTTCAAGACATCTTCATGACCGAGACGGCGGAGTACGCGGACGTGGTGTTGCCCGCTGCCACCTCGCCGGAGAAACACGGCACGTTTACCAACACTGAGCGCCGCATCCAGCGGGTCCGCCCCACGTCCGAACCGCCGGGCGAGGCCCGCCAGGACTGGGAAATCACGCAGGCGCTGGCCCGTCGACTGGGCTACGACTGGGACTACGACCACCCGCGCGAAGTGATGGACGAAATCAACTCCCTCGCGCCCATCTACGGCGGCGTCACCTACGACCGCCTGGAATCCGGCGAGGAGCACGGCCTGCAGTGGCCCTGCTGGGACGAGGACCACGAGGGGACGCCGTACCTCTACGACTACGAGGAGGGGAACTTCAACTTCGAGGACGGGAAGGCCCGCTTCGTCCCCGCGGACGGCGGCCACCCCGGCGAGATTCCGGACGAGGAGTACCCGCTGACGCTCACCTCCGGGCGGGTGCTGTATCACTGGCACACGGGCCAGATAACGCGCCGCGTCGAGGGGCTGATGAGCCACGTCGGCGAGAGCTTCGTCGAGGTCCACCCCGAGACGGCCGAGAACCTCGGCATCGGCGACGGGGAGTACGTCCGCGTCGAGTCCCGCCGGGGCGACATCGTCGTCAAGGCTCAGGTCACCGACCGCGTCGGTCCGGGGACGCTGTTCATCCCGATGCACTTCGCCGCCGGTGCGGTCAACAAGCTCACCGGGGAGACGTTCGACCCGACCGCCGGTATCCCGGAGTACAAGGTTTCGAGCGTCCGCGTGGAAGTGCTGGGTCCGGAGACGGACGAGACGGTGCTACGGACGCCGGACGCCGGCGGGAAACAGGTCCGGAAGCGAGGCGCTGGCGACGACTGAGCCGGCCCGGACGGTGGGCCGCGGGTCCGCGGTCCGATTTGGGACCCCCCACACGATAGTTCCGTATTTGGCGATAGTACGACGAAATTAGGAATAGATGCCGACAGTTTTGCTTTTTGGTCTTCTGTTGGTGTTCTCTGAATCCACGTTTCGCTCTTACAAATAGAAATTAGAGAGGATAAAGAGAAATTCGCGTTCTATATTGGCAAGTTCGGCCGTCTTGGGTCAGTCCCGCGGTCCGACCGGGCGGTCTGCGATCTCGTCAAGGAGGTCGACGAGCGACTCTGTGGCCAGTTCCAGCAGCGTCTCCCCGCGTTCTGCGCTGCCCTCGCGCGGGTCGCCGACGACGCCGTTCTCGGTGAACTCGTCGGAGTCAAAGGCGAGGTTGACGCCGCTTTGCCACTCTCCCCAGCCGTCGCTGCCGCCGTCTGCGGCCTCGTCCAGTCGGTCCTCGTGGACGGTCTCCGGGTTCGTGTGCTGGAGCAGCGACGTTTCCAGCGGCCCGCCGTGGCCCATGTCAGCGCTGTGGTCACCGACTGCGTTAAACCACGTGAACGGGACGGCGAAGGCATCGTCGTGGCGGGTTATCCGCCCCGACACTTCCCGCAGCGCGTCGATGTTGCCGCCGTGGCCGTTGACCAGCACCACGTGATCCCACCCGTGGCTGGCGAGGCTCCCGACGATGTCCCGAACGTATGACCGGAACGTCGACTCGGCGGTCCACAGCGTGCCGGTGAACGCTCGATGCTCTTCGGCCACGCCGACGGGGACTGCCGGTGCGACGACGACGGGGTCCTCGTAGCGCTCGGCCCCGCTTTCGGCGACCGTCTCGGCGTCGAGCGTGTCCGTCCCGAGCGGTGCGTGTGGCCCGTGTTGCTCCGTACTTCCGACGGGAAGAAGGGCCAAGTCCGTCTCGACATCGGCCATATCGGTCCACGTCTCCGTCTGTAAGTCCATAGTGAAATCTCTGTACGGGACGGAATAAAGCCCAGTCTCTCTTCGCCTGGTACAGTTACCTGTTATTTATCCACATATTCGAACACACACGCACGGTCCAGACCCATCTCAAATGCGGAGAGACCGGTCAGTCCCCAGTCGAGGCGGAGATAGTCCGCTGTGACCAGATAAGCGATGTTCCAGCAGCCCCTCCCAGTCGAACAGTGAGAGCGACCAGCGAGAGGATGGCAGCGTACTCGATCACGCTGACCACCAGATGTAGCTCGGGTGGGAAAGTCACTGTGACGAGAAGCGGCGGGTGATTCATCGAGGCATGGAACAGGGCGACGAGCCAGAGGTTACCCGAGAGTACGTACACGCACCCGTAAGCCAGACCCATGAGCGTCAATCCGATGAGTCTGCCTGCGAGCGCTGAGCTAACACCGTGCCCCGATGCGAGGAACCACCGCGGGAGGTGAAACAGGGCAAACAGGACCGCGGCGAGGCCGATGCCAGACAGCACCGCGCGAATAGTCGTCCCACCGACCAGCCCCGTGAATTTCTGTTGCAGGTACGCACGGAAGAGAAATTCTTCCGGGATAGCGGTGAACAGAAGCGAACTGAAAAGCGCTGCGAGATACAGCAGCGGGTGGGCAGCGGTTCTCGACAGTGAGGCTTCGAACCCGGAGACACCACCCATCGCCAGGGCGACCGCAACGAGGTTGTACAGTCCCCAGAACGCAGCGACCACTCCGACGACAGGACCGAGTGTGCGAATAGGTGGGCACAGAGAGCGCGGTGAGACGGCCTCGATTCTGAGTGCACCAGCGGTGAGTGCAACGAGACCGACACCCCATATCATTCCCAAGATAGGCGGCGGCGATGCGCCGGGGGAGATGGTCACCAGTCCGGCGAGGACGGTAATCACAAGGAGGTACGTTGCAACGGGAATCAACGGCCCACCGCTGAATCGCGGCAGGCCAGTATCAGGGCGCAACATCAGGTCGGCATCCGATGGCCGACCAAAAATTAGCTTCTATCTCGCATTCCGATGCGAATCCGTGACGACGAGTGTCCAGTATGTGAGTGGCCCACACCCTTCAGGGCTGACGTTTAAAACTGGTTTTTAGTCTCTGATAGCTTTAGTATGCATCCGTCCAACAGCGTAAACGCCGGCGACCGCCTGAGACTGGTCCCGGCTGCCAGCGCCCTCCCCCTATCGGTTTCAGCGAATCGGAATCCATCAAATCCGGTTGTCCACACGACAACGGGTACAGCCCGTCCACCCCGTTGTCAGTTGCGTGATTCACAGTGCGTTTGTAGTACAGGTTTGAGCCACACCACAGACCGAACATAATCATGAAACGACGAGTACGCCGGTTAGATCGTATGAATTTTCGTCTGTTTGTTTTCACAGCCCACGTGTGCTGTGAGATGCCGCACCGAGTAGCCGAGCATTTCCGTACGGCGCTTGATGTCATATCAGTGTTCGCTGAGAGAGCGGCGCACCATGTGGCGGCGGTAGTATCGCGACAGGTGGTCAACGGTGCGTGATCGGACTGTACTGCTGCTGGCCGTCGTCGCAATCGCATCGCTCACTGGTAGCATCGCAGTACTCGCAGTGACTGGTCCGACAGACGCCCGCCCGAATGAGGACGATCTCAAATCGGTGTCGGTGTCAAACGGAACGACCGGCCAGTTCGCCGAACTCCATGCGGCCGGGATCACGGGGTCGAACGTCACGGTCGGTATTGTCGACCCAACAGGATTTGATACGGAGTCGAAAGCGATTGCCGGGCACGTCGCCAAGACGCGGGCCTTCGGTGCCGGTCCCGTAGACGAGACCGGCGAGGCTCATGGGACCGCGACGGCTGCCGTCGTTTCACGGACCGCACCGGACGCAGACCTGTATCTCGCTCGGGTCGACAGCGTCGACAGTTATCGGCAGGCAGTCGACTGGCTGGTCCGAGAGGACGTCGATGTGGTCGTCGCACCTGTTTCGTTCTACGGACAGCCGGGCGATGGAACCGGACCGGTCGCTCGGAGCGCGACCCAAGCGACGGAGAGTGGATCAGTGTTCATCGCCCCAGCCGGTAATCTCGCAGAGGCCCACTGGTCAGGTCAGTACACCGTCGAAACCGTCCAGAATCGGACAGTCGCGTTTACCAACGGGAGCAGGCAGAATTACATCCGGGGTGGGACCAAAATCACGGTCTGGCTCTCGTGGGAACAGGCCCACGCAGACGAGGATTACACGGTCGAACTGTATCGAACGAACGGCACCGACGCCCGCCTCGTCGCTCGCTCACAGCCCTACCGCGGCGACGACGTGCCAAACGAGCGAATCGTCGCTGATGTCAGGCCCGGCGACTACTATCTCGTGATTCGCGGGCCGGCATCGCCGACTGGCGCACGGCTACGGCTCGTCTCACCGACGCACGAGCTCCAGCACACGTCTACTCGAAACAGCATCGTCGCTCCGGGGACGGCCCGCAAAGCGATTACAGTCGGGGCGTACAACAGCCGAGTCAAGCAGCTCGAACCGTTCAGTTCCCGAGGCCCGACGGTCGACGAGCGGCCCGGTGTCGACATCGTAGCACCGGACAGGAAGTTCGCCGCCGCCGCACCTGACGGGTTCGTCGGCTCTTCGGCCGCAGTCCCATACGTCGGCGGAACCGCGGCCCTACTGCTTGAGGCAAACGAGTCGCTAACGCCCCGCGAAACAGAACGCCTCCTAGAGCGGACCGCGAGAGACGTGGGACGACCGGGACTCGACAACGAAACCGGCCACGGGGCGGTCCGTCCAGTTCGTGCAGTCCGGACTGCACAGAACCGTACTGACGGTTAAATATCGTTTTAAGCCAGCCACAGGTCTTTGGGGTGTCCCGTATCATATATCCGACAGTGACGCTATGTCGAGCCTTATCGAAAGAATACAGGAACGGACCGGGACAGCCGACGAGTCACCGCGGGTACTCGATGTTGCGGAGAACGAAACCGACGACGTACTCGATGCGCTCGCGTCGGACACCAGCCGGTCGCTGTTCCGCACGCTGTATGACGACCCCGGAACGCCGTCCGAGATAGCGGACCGATGTGACACGTCGGTTCAGAACGTCCACTACCACGTCTCGAACCTCGAAGACGCAGACCTCATCGAGCCGGTCGAAACGGTGTATTCGTCGAAGGGCAACGAGATGACCGTGTACGGTCCCGCGAGCGACCCGATTGTACTGGTCGGCGACCGCGACCTAGCGCCGCGCATCCAGCAGTCGATGAGCAATGTCGTTACGGGAATAGGACTGATCGGCTTTGCGAGTCTCTTCGTCCAGTGGGGTGCAGAAAGACTGGCAGACACAACCGCCGGAGCCGAGGTTTTAGCTCCGGCAAGTCCGCATGCAGGGCCAGTCAGTGGAACCAGCACGCTCGCATGGTTCGTTTTCGAAGTGGTCGAGCCGGGCGTGCTGTTTTTCTGTCTCTGTCTCACCGTTCTCGGTATCGCTGCGGTACTGGCTGACGAGTGACTCTGGACTAACTGTGTCCTAAGAAATCCACTCCCGCTGTGGTCGGCTTGAGCGCAGGGGCGCATAGCTCACCGGCACTGCTGTCAGAGTCCTCTCAGTGGGAGTGAACGTCCGATGGGAAAAGTCGACCCGAGCAGTCTCGATATCGTTTCAAAACCGGACGGGGAGACGACCGTCGCGGCGTCAGTTCATGATGGACCGCAAGCACAGCCCCACGCCGGCGATGGCGAGGACGCCGCCGACGGCGATAGCGCCGGCACCGATTTCGAAGTCACCGCCCTGTGACTGCTGTGCGCCCGTTTCACCGGTAACTGAATCAACCCCATCGGAAGCCGCATCCGTAGACGAGTTGGCGCCGTCGGTAACCACCAGCGTTCCGATTGCGTCGGGCTGGCCGGTCGCGTCAGTCCCACGGTACAGCGACAGGTCGTAATCGGTTGCAGCGAGTTGCGAGTCAAGAGCGACCTCTGAACCCGATTCGACCGCTACGGCGTCGGCATCCGCCGCGGTTTCGAGAGTGGGATCATCGTGTCCGGCCGCCGTAGTGTCAAAGAGGAGACTGACACGATCATCCCCGTTCCCGTCACGGAGGGTCGCATTGATCTCGTAGTTGCTGGCCGGGCTGCCAATAGAGATGGTGGCCGCGTCAGCAGTTGTGAGGACGATTGGAATCCGACCGGTGTCGCCTTGTTGAACGTTAGATACCGACTTCTCGAAGCCGAATTCGGCAGTCTCCTCGACCTCGAACTCCTCGTTTGCCGTCTCGTTTGCTTCGATGAGGAGGGTCCCGGTGGTCGGCGTGTCGTCGGTTTCTCGGCTCTCGAACACGCGGTAGGTGTACGCTGCGGGGGCAAGCGGCGACGAGAGGTCAGGCTCTGTCGCAGTGACGGTGAGCGAGTCGCCGTCGTCCGCGACACTGAGGGTCTCCGAGTCTCTGCCGGCGGCCGCAGTGTCGAAGAGAACCAGCACTTCACCGTCATCATCGTCATCACTGACAGTCGCGTTGATCTGATAATTAACCGCCTCACTGCCGACCGAGAGCGTTTTGTCGCCGCCATCACGCATCGAAATCGGAATTTCGGCTGTTCCACCCTGCGGGACCGTGACGACCTCTTCGTCCGAATCAGTCTCTGTCGGAGTCTGGATGTCCGGTACCGGGTCGGTGCAGTTGCCGTCGCACTCAGCGATGGTCTCAGTACGTTTAAACAGCGTGTCGCCGTCGACATGAGCGGACAGTTCGTAGGAGACGTTCGCCGGCAGGTCCGACAGATCGAACTGGGCGACGAACGTCCCGTTGGGTTGCACGCTGACCTGTCTCTGCATAAGGAACGGGTTCGATGCGTTGACTGACTTGATCCGGACCGTCATCTCCGTCCCAGAGTCCAGCGTGGTCTCCCCGGTGACCACCTGTTGTTCGTCGGCGTGCAGCGGCAGGCTGTCTTCTGAGACCGTGGCTTGCTGCTCCGCAGCGGTAAGCCCCGGACCCGTCGCCGCCACGGCGATAAGCATCGCGGCCAACGCTACCGACCGAACGCTCACAGAATCACCTCCCGGAGTCTGAGCATCTCTGCGTACGTTTGAGAGCGATGCTGCCAACAGTACCGCATCGCAGGTGGAGGGCAATTCGCTGGCATACGGTTAGCAATTACGAGGGGATTGAAAAACCGCCTGGGATAGCTTAAACTCGCGTTGAATTCGGCAGTGCTGGTCCGGACCGTAGCCCATCGAGGCCGTCCTGATACGAATAGTAATATTTGTGATGGCTCTTCGGTGACAATAGTTTGCGTGATATTCGCGCACACACTGGTTTTGTACTACGAGACGGCAAGACGCGGAAAGTTCTGATAGATTCAGTATTTTTATGGTAATTTCGGTATTGTTGACTAGTATGCGAACGGTCCTCGCAAATCAGCTCTCCAACGTCCGGGTCGTGAGTACCGATGGCCGCGAAGTCGGCACACTGCAAAACATTACCGTCGACACGGCCACAGGAGAACTTCAATCGATCGTCATCGACAGCGACGTTCAGGAGATATTCGGCGTTGAGCGGGATCCCGACGGGGATATTCGATTGCCAGCATCCCTCATCGAATCGATGCGGGACCACCTGACCATTCAGCCGCCTGCACAGCAGGGTGTCGCAGGTGGCGGTACCGTGGACTCGTAGGCACCCCGTCAGCTGTTCAAACAGGTCGGAACGAATGCAGTTGTTAGCCGAATGTATCCAGCTTGTCGTCGGCTGACAGAGAGGCGTTCCTACGGGACTTTAGAGTGGTTTTTGCGAGGTCAGGGCGCTCTGTGCTGTGATTATAGAGAACGGGCAGTCAGTGGCTTCGACACATAGTGACTGAACACCGGTGAGACAGCCGACGGGTCACCGTAACATCGCGTCGGCGTACTCACTCGCCGTCTGTCGGGCCGTTTCGAGTTCCGCAGTGTCATCTAGCATCACGGCGCGGGTCCGGGCACCGTCGATGATCGTCAGCAGCGAACGGGTAACGTGTTCCGCATCGACATCGTTGAACACACCCTCATCGATGCCGTGGTTGATGACCGCCTTGAGCAGGTACCGAATATACTCGTCGTTCTGGCGGAACCGGTCGCTGAACGCCTCCTTGTACGGTGCTTGACTCCGCATCTCTAGCAGGGCGACCGAGAGGTCGGGGTTTTCTTGGAGTTTGACGAGTAGTTCATCAAGCAAGAGGTCCAGTCGTGCTTCGGGGTCCGTCGTCTCGACGTCATGAATTGAATCGACGAACTGCTCCAGCAGATAATCGAGAAAGGCCGCGAGCAGGTCGTCTTTCGTGTCGTAGTAGTAGTGCACTGCAGCCGTCGATTTGCCGTACTCGTCCGCGATCCGTTTTATTGTGAGGTCAGCATAGCCGTGCTCGCGCAACGCGCGGTAGGTCGCTTGCATTATCTCCTCGGTCTGGTCCGAGAAGGTCCGGTCCGATGGCCCAGTCATTGTGTACCGGGTTTCTCCCATGGTTGGATAACCGTTGTGACCCGCATACTGTTACTCAGGGAAGTTATTAACTAATTAGTACATTTATTGCCCTTCCCGCCCAGAGAGTTGTTTATATCTATAGGTTCTGGCTTCAAAGCGCTTTTGACTAATCGGTTAGTAAGTTCGATCACAGCCGCCATGGATGACGATACAGCTACTGAAATTCTTGAGGCGACGTACCGCGCCCTCTGCCAGCACGGGTACGCCGCGCTCACGGTCAAAGACATCGCTGTCGAGGCAGATCAGAGCAAAGCGTTGATTCACTACTACTACGACAGTAAAGAGAACCTCTTTCGGGAGTTTCTGGATTTCTTGTACGAGCGATACACTGCAAGGATACTGGCCGTCAACGGGAGGACACCGCGGCAAGCGCTCGACTCGCTATTGGACACGGTTCTCACGGAAAGGCGACCGACGCCCGGTGCGAATTTCAGGACAGCACTTCTAGAAATAAAGGCACAAGCCCCGTACAACGACGCCTTCCGGACACAGCTCGCCAAGTTCGATACCGTTCTCTTCGACCGGTTACGTGAAATCATCTCGGCTGGCATCGAAACCGGAGAGTTCGATAGCGCGGTCGAGCCGGCCGTCGCAGCGCAGTTCCTCGTGACCGCGATTACCGGAGCGCATGCTCGACACGTCGCCACGGACCGCTCGATAGACCAGTTCAGCGAGGCGATTACGCGATACGTAGAGACCCATTTCCGAGCGGAGACGCCAGCGGGGGCGACCCGCTGATGGGGATTCGAAGTCGTGTTAGTTCTCTGTTCAGAGGCCCCGAGGAGTTCGACCTCACGTCAGGTAGCATCGGAAAACCGCTGTTTTTCCTCTCGATGCCGATTGTGATTACGAATCTCTTCCAGACCGCGTACAACCTCGCAGACACATTCTGGCTCGGCCAGTACAGCACAGACGCGCTGGCGGCGATTAGCTTCGCCTTCCCGATGGTGTTCCTCCTCATCTCGCTCGGGATGGGGATATCCGTCGCCGGTAGCGTGCTTGTCGCGCAGTTTACCGGCGCAGGCGAAGAGCGCGAGGCCGAGTACGCCGCCTCACAGACGGTCACGTTTGCCGTCATCATCTCGTTCGTTCTCGGTATTGTGGGCTATTTCGGCGTTGATACGTTTCTGAGTCTGATGGGGGCGTCCGAAGACGTTCTGCCCATGGCGACCAGTTACATGGAGGTCATCTCGCTCGGCCTGCTGTTCATGTTCGGGTTCTTTGTCTTTGTCGCGCTCATGCGGGGCTACGGCGACACGATAACGCCGATGCTCGTCATGTTCGGTTCGGTCGTGCTCAACATCATCATCGACCCGTTTCTGATATTCGGCTGGACGGTCGTCGAGAACGCGCCGCTCGTCGGGACGATCTCGTTCCCCGAACTGGGGATCGAAGGGGCCGCCATCGCGACCGTTTTTTGCCGGGCGCTGGCGTTGGTCGTCGGGCTGGCGATCATGTTCCGCGGGAACCGCGGCGTCCAGATTCACCTCCGCGATATGGCACCGGACCTCTCGTATCTCCGCCGTCTCGTTCGCATCGGCCTGCCCGCTTCCATCGAGGGGACGGGCCGGGCGCTATCGATGAACCTGCTGCTGGTCATCGTCGCGATGTTCCCGGACACGGTTGTCGCCGCCTACGGCATCGGAACGCGCGTGTTCTCGGTCGTTTTCCTGCCGGCTATCGCCGTCGCGCGCGGCGTCGAGACGATGACCGGGCAGAACATGGGGGCCGACAAACCGGACCGGGCAGCGAAAGCGGCCGGCCTCGCGGCGAGGGTGCTGTTCGGTGTACTCACCCTGGCTGGCGTTCTCGTCTGGTTCACCGCCGCACCGATAGCTGACCTGTTTACGACGGACCCCGAGGTTGTCGATATCACCACGCAGTTCCTCCACTACGTTGCGCTGTCTTTCGGGTTTATCGGGATTATGCGGGCCTACACCGGGAGCTTCCGCGGTGCCGGGAAAACGCTCACGGCCGCAGCCATCTCCGTATTGATGCTTGGGATCATTCGCTTCCCGATTGCGTGGTTCGCCACGGACCCGATGGGTGAATCCGGTATCTGGCTGTCGTTCGCTGTCTCGAACGTCGCAGGGGCGCTCATCGCCTACGGCTGGTATCGGCGCGGGACGTGGCGAAACAGCAACCTCACCGAAGCCAAGGTGGATATTGACGAGGCAGGCGTCGAGATGTCGGCAGAGGGCGACTGACAGCAGTGGATGCCGAGCGCGTGTGATGCCCTTCAGGTGAACCAATGCTTTCACGGGAGCCACCGTTACTACCGCTATGCCCGCAGAACCGAACGCCAGTCAGGAGCCTTCGTCGCCGCTGTTTGCGGCTATCTACGATCCAGCAACGGCGCTCGTCGAGCGGACGCTCTTACGGCCACATCGTGAGTATCTGGTGGCGAATCTGGATGGAACGGTTCTGGACCTCGGCGCTGGAACCGGCGCGATGTTTCCGTATTTCGATAGCGTTGCCACCGAATCGGCGACATTTCACGCTATCGAACCGGACCCGCACATGCGACAACAGGCAAGAGAGAAGGCAGATGCTCAGGCCACGCCGATTCGTATCGAGTCGGCACCGGCGGAAGCCCTGCCGTACGAGGACGACTGCTTCGACGTCGTCATCGCGTCGATGGTGTTCTGTACGATACCGGATATCGAATCCGCGATGAGTGAAATCGCACGCGTACTCAGACCCAGCGGCGAACTGCGGTTTTTCGAGCACGTCATCGACGACGGCTGGCGCGCTCGCGTGCAGTCGGCCCTCGCACCGCTCTGGAAACGACTCGCTGGCGGTTGTCATCTCACTCGGCAGACAGGGTCGCGACTCGCCGCTGCCAAGTCGTTCGATGTCGTCGAAATCGAGCGACTCAATCTCGGCGTCACACCGATCCGCCCGTTTGTTCGGGGACGGCTCCGCAAGCGCTCGGTGTCTCCGGCGAAGTGACTCGGCGGCGATTAACTCTGGCTCTGTGTGACAGACCCTTCCTCGTTTGGCTGGATGACAACGAAGCCGTCGTCGCCGGTGAACTCCATCTGTATCGATTCCCCGGAGGTCTGGCCGATTTCGAACGTCTTGTTCATCTCGATAGACGGCGAAAGGTTCGAACTCCACGCAACGGTCGCGTCGGGATCGGTGAACACCGGCGGTGTCATCACCAGCGGGTCGCCGTGTGTCGTCAGCGCGATCTCGCCGGGGCCGGTGAGGTAGACGTTCGTCAGGCCGCCGGCAGCCATGCCAGAGAGACTGCCGACAGTGTTGATTTCGTAGTCGACAGTTGATTCGAACGCGAGCACGTCAGTGCCGTTGACCGATATCGACTCCCCGTCGTCGAGGGCCAGCACCTGTACCTTCTTGCCGTTCTCGGCCACGTAGAGGTGCCCGCTTCCTTCGGCTTCCATGACCGGCGTCCCTTCGCCGCTCACGGCCTCCTTGACAAAGCCCGTGATACCGCCTTCCGCCGAGGACTTGCCGGTGAACGTGACCTCACCGGTGTACGCGACCATCGAGCCGGCTTTGACCATCACTGTTCCGTCAAGCGGGATATCGAGCAGCCTGTTGTTCTCTTTCTGGAACCCATCGCCGCCATCTGCGGGGGCGTTGGAGTCGACGAATTCCTGTAAGTCCATGGTTACAACGAGTCCCTCGCCGGGGCGACCCATAGGCCTCGTGGAGGATGAAAACGGATTTTGTGCGAACAGTTCCCACGTCGTCGGCCACAACATCCGAGGAGGGCGCGGTATAGCCGTATAGCTATTCCGTATTACCGTACGGCCGTCGGGGGCGGCCCCATGACGCGAGCGCCCTGGCCGACCCGCACCTTTCATGTCCCGGCGGGCGGTCATCGGAGCCATGACGACCTGGGACGAGCGATACCGAACGGGGACGTACCCACAGCGCCCGGACCCGCACCCGGTGTTGGAGCGGTACCTGCCGGCTGTCCCGGACGGCCGGGCGCTCGACGTGGCGACCGGGACCGGGCGGAACGCGCTCCCAGTCGCGGCGGCCGGCCACCGCGTCGACGCGGTGGACCAGTCACGGGAGGGGCTCCGCATCGCCCGCGAGAACGCACGGGAAGCGGGCGTCGAGGGCGACATCGAGTGGATACAGGCGGACCTCGACTCGTTTGCCTACCCGGCGGCGACGTACGACCTCGTCACGATTAGCTTCTATCGCCCCGTCGACCGCCTCCCCGACATCGTCGAGTCGCTGACCGACGGCGGCTACCTGTTCGTCCAGCACCACCTCCGGACGACGGACGACGTGGACGGCGGTCCTTCGGGGGACCGGTACCGGTTCGCCTCGAACGAACTGCTCAGGGCGGGCCTCGGCCTGACCGTGCTACACTACGACGAGCGAACGACGACGACGGACGGGACGACCGCTGCAACCGCGCAACTGGTCGCCAGAAAGTCCCACGGGAGCAGACAGTCCTACCCCGACATCGGGGAGTGAGTCGGACGCCGTCTGTGTCGCCCGGGGCGGACGAAACCGTTCGGGACCGACGCTTTCCGTGGTCGGCCGGACCATCCGCGTATGCACCCACAGCGACCCGGAGCGGAACCGCGCAGTCGCCGACAGTCGGCCCGGGCCTCGGCCCGGCGTGAGGACGCGTCCACAGTCGGTCGTGCCGACACGGCCGGGGAGGGCCGGCGATGACTGCGACCGACTTCGACGCCGCCCGTGAGTACGACGACGACCGGTTCTCGGCCGTCGAGGTGTTCCACAGCGACCGGATGAAGGTCGTCTGTGGCTACTTCGAACCCGGCCAGTTCATCCCGGTCCACGCGCCCGGGAGCGACGTGGCGATACACGTCCAGTCCGGGACCGGCGTCGTCCGCGACAGGGACACGGAGCGGACCGTCGAACCGGGCGACGTGGTAGTCGTCGAGGCCGATACCGACCGCGGCGTCAAAGCGGAGGACGGTCGGCTGGAGGCGTTGCTGGTGACCGCGCCGCCGCCGACCGACGCCGAACACGGACCCGTCCGAGAGGGGCTCAAAAAGGGCGAGTTCGACCCGTAAGTCCCGGGGGTCACTCGACGACGTAGGAGCGGTGCGAGCCGCGGGTCCGCACGTCCACGAAGTGGTGGCGAGTCGCGTCGCCCACGTCGCCGACGGCGGACTGGCGCGCGTCGTCCGCACCGTAGACGCTGTCGGCCGGGAGCAGGTCGCGGTCGGCGAGGCGGTCGCGGACGGCGGCGGGCAACTCCGCGCCGGCGCGGACGTCGACGACGAGTAGCTGGTCCGTGAAGCTCTTCGCGAGGAACGCGTCGGTAATCGGCTCGGAGTCCGTAAGCTCCCCGGCCAGCGCCCGGAGGGCCGCCTGTCGGTCAGTCATCGGCGTGTCGTAGGTCCGCCCCACCGAAAGCCGTGCCCGCGAACATCTTCCCGTTACAGCCCGTCGATGATTTCGTCGGCGAAGGTGGACATCGCCGCCTCCGGCTCCTCGGCGCGGAGCCCGACGATGACGTGGTCCAGGCCGTAGTCGTCGAGCCGCCGGAAGTACTCGCGGAACCACTCGACGCCGGCCCGATAGCCCAGGTGGAGCGGTTCGGGCTCGGCCGTCGGGTCGTCGGCGAGCGCGACCTGGACGGCAATCGAGAACGGCTTCTCGGACGTGTGACTCCGCCAGGTGTCGAGATACGACTCCAGGGTCGACTCTGGGAGATGGTAGAATATCCAGCCGTCGCCGTTCTCGGCGATCCACTCCGTGGACTGTCTGGCGTTCCCCGTCGGAAAGACCGGGAGCGTGTCCGTCGTCGGCTTCGGGAGGACATCCAGTTCGCCGTCGATGTGGCCCCAGGAGCCGTCGAGCGTTGGGTATTCCTCGCGCCAGAGGGCACGAAGCGCGGCAACGCTTTCGCGGACGAGATGCCCCCGGTTGTCGGGGTCGACGCCGAACGCCGGGTACTCCGGGTCGCGGTCGCCCGAGGCGACGCCCAGCACGAGACGGCCGTCGGAGAGCCGGTCGACGGTTGCGGCCGACTTCGCCACGTGGATTGGATGACGAAGCGGGAGAACGATACTCGCGGTGCCGAGCGCCACAGACTCGGTGTGAGCGGCGACGTGGGACAGCAGCGACCATGGGTCGAAGGCCCCGCCAGCGTCCCCAAATCGCGGCCAGTACGTCGGCACGTCTCGCGCCCAGAGTGCGTCAAAGCCGACTGCTTCGGCGTGGCCTGCGAGCCGGAGTTCCGCGTCGATATCCGGCGTCGATTCCTTTTCCCCCGTAAGCGGAAATCCGAGACCGAACGAGAGTCCATCCTGCTCGTACAGTCGGCGATAGCCGGCGTTCGCGTGGTCCACAGCAGTCATCACGATGCTTTCCCGCTGGAAGCGTATGTGGACACGGGTAGCGACACTGCCGTCGGAACGGGGAATCGATGGGTGCCCCGCTACGAGATATCGTCCGGAGTTTCGACTGATACGGTTTTGTGCCCCCCACCACGGGGCAGCTGCCACTCGACATCCAGCGCACGGTTCGGGAACGACGGCTTCGAGACGACTTCCAGCGTCCGGTCTTCGGCCGCCGGCGTAACGGGCGCGGCAATCATCAGTCGGGCCACGTCGGCCCGCGAAACGCTCCCCCAGAGCTTTGCACCGGGGTCGGCGACGGAAACGGTGTCAGTTCGTGGCCCGTTCGTGAGTACGCCCGGTCGGAGAATCGTGTGCCGAATCGGGACCTCGCGAATCGCGGCCTCGGCTTCCGCTTTGGCCCGTTGTATCGGCTGGATAACGGTGTCAAAAGCCGTCGCGAGCGGACTGGCCGGCTCGTCACCGACGCCGATAGCGGATTCCATGACAAAGGCCTCGACATCGGCGTCGACGGCCGCATCGAGGAGGTTCATCGTTCCCGCGCCGTCGACGTACTCGTCTCGGGACCAGACATCTGTGATATTCGAGCCGACGGCGCTCAGGACGACATCGACGTCCGACAGCACGTCGGTCAACGCCGTCGGGTTCAGCAGGTCGTCGACGACCACCTCATCAGCACCGGCCGCCCGCAGGTCATCTGTCTTCGACGGCGTGCTGGTCAGTGCCCGGACCGTCGGCACGCGCGAACTGAGCAGTCGGAGTGTCGCTCGTCCGGTCCCGCCACTCGCCCCGGCGACAAAGACGGTCGCCACGTCAGAAGGGTCCATATCGTCGCTTAGGGCTGGTGATACATCATTGGCCGGGGCAGTGTACCAGTTGGCAGGGCGCTGATACGCCCACAGAACGCGGCAAATCAGGTTCCGATTACAGGTGTCGATTCGTCAGTCGTCACACGGCGGCGTCTGCTTCGGCGAGGTGTCCTCGAACCGACGATAGAGCCTGCGCAGTTCCATCCGAATCGTCACACGCTCGATGAGAGCAAAGCCCGCAACGACGACGAGGAAGCCAACGAACGTCCACAGCGACACCGACGAGCCAAGCAGTAGCCAACCCATGAGCGCGGCGAAGATCGGCACGACATACGCGACCAGATTCGCGCGAACCGGGCCGATGCGCTTGATGAGGCCGAAGTAGATGGCGTACGCGACCGCTGTCGACGGGATGCCCACAGCGACGATGCTCGCAATCGTTGCAGGCCCGATGCCGATCACGGCTGTTGGCGGCTCCCCGACGAGCAGGCTCGCAATGTGGAGGAGGACCGCACCGACGGCCATCGCCCACGCCGTCAGCGGTGTACTGTCCATCTGCGGGCTGACACGCTGGAGGAGGACGCTGCCCAGAGCAACGGCCGCGGCCGCACCGAGGACCAGCAGTTGCCCGACCGCGCTCGCGTCGGTGAACGTCGACGGCGACGGCTGCACGATGATGATAACGCCGCTCAGCGCGATACCGATACCGACCACACCGAGCCACGATAGGCGGTCGCCCAGCAGCCACCAGGCGAACACGGGGGCCAGGATCGGGTTCAGGCCGTACATGACAGACGCCGCTGCGGGCGTCGTTGTGCCTTGACCGAGGAACAGAAATCCGTTGTTGAGCGCGATGAGGAACAGCGCCGCCATCCCGATGCCCACGAAGTCGCCGCGAGTCCGCGGTAACCACGTCGACCTGGACCGGGTGAAGACGATGTAGCCAAGCAGCGTCACCGCTGCCAGGTCGAACCGAAGGCCGGCAAACAGCACCGGCGGAAGTTCACGGAGTCCGGTTTTGATCGCGACGAACGAACCGCCGAACAGTACCGCAAGCAGGACGAACAGCGCACTGTCTCGGTAGCGAGCAGGGAGTGACGGACGATCAGTGAACGCGGACCGCAGCATAGGCCAAGTCAGTTGGACCACCCATTAAAACGAAAATATCTCATTACCTGTTCAACGGGTCGAAATGTGAAGAGGGCTGTGGGAGACGTGGTGTCACGGACCGACAGCCGATTGGCATATGCTACCGATAACGCCCTGAATCGACTTACTCCCACGCGGCCGGCGCGAAGTCCGGGTTGATGCGCCGGTCGACCGTCTCGATGCCGTCGATGCGGTCGATTTCCGCGTCGGAAAGCGACAGGTCGAGGCTCGCCAGGTTATCCGTGATGTGGGCCTCGCTCGTGGCCTTCGGAATCGCCGTCACGCCCTTCTCGCGGAGCCACGCGAGGCTGACCTGGGCCTCGCTCACGTCGTGGTCGTCGGCGATGGCTTCGAGGACCTCGTGGCCGAACACTTCCCCGCGGGCCAGCGGCGAGTACGCGACCAGTTCGTAGTCGTGTTCCGCCGCGTGCTCGCGCAGTTCCGACTGCTGGAGGAACGGGTGGGCCTCGACCTGGTTTGCGAACACCGGTGCGTCGAGTACGTCCATCGCCGTTTCGACGTGGTGTGGTTCGAAGTTCGAGACGCCGACGTTGTCGATGAGGCCACGGTCGACGAGTTCATCGAACGCTGGGAGCGTGTCCTCAGGTTCGTACTCGCGCGCCGGCCAGTGGACGTACAGCAGGTCAACAGAATCGACACCGAGTTTGTCGAGGCTCTCCTCGGTCGTCTCGATGACATCGTCGTGCGAGAGGTTCGATATCCACACTTTCGTCGCCAGGAAAATATCGTCACGGTCGACGGCAGCCGCGGCGATACCGTCACCGACGGCGCTTTCGTTGTCGTAGGCCTGTGCGGTGTCGATATGTCGGTATCCGGCCTCTAGAGCTTTTCGGACGCTCTCGGCACACTGGTCTGCGTCGTCGTTCTGCCAGGTGCCGAGACCGAGCATCGGCATCCCGTTCGCTCGCGGGCCGCCTGTCGGGGACTGTTGCTTCGTCATATCCGATAGCCGGTGCTTGCGACTTTAAGACGTTTTGAAGCCGGCGCGGAAGACCGCCTGTGCAACGGGGCGTGGGCATTCAGAACCCATAGGCCCCGAAGAGCCAGAGCGCGGCGACGGGCGACGCGGCGAGGAGGACACCGAGGACCACCGTCCCGAGGACCGCGTCCAGCCCGATCTCGGCGAGCGGGCTGTCGTATCGCCACAGCTGAACGACGACGTAGACGGCGGCGACTGCCGCGCCGCCGAGCGTCAGGAACGGCGGAACCCCAAGCCCCGGAAACCGTACCGCCTGTAGTGGGTTCGAGCCGCTCGAAACCGCGAAGTCGATGCCGACGGCGACAGCGCCGACGGCGGTGGCCGCGACGACGTACGAGACGCCGGCGACGGCGTGGCGGAGCGCCGCGGTTGGCGAGAACGGCTCTCCGGCGGCCGGAGCCGCGTAGGTCCCCAGTCCGGCGTAGGGGAACGGAACGGTCAGGACGGCAACGGCGACGGCGTACGGGAGGACCGACGAGACGGCAACGATGAGTACTGCGACGGTCAGCGCGTACGTGCGGGCGGTCGCTTCCCCGAGCACGAGCGGCGGGACGAGAGTGACCGTACCCGCCACCAGAGCGAACAGACAGACGGGGAGAGAGTAGGGCCGGAACCGACCGACGTAGCGTTGGATCGACACGTCGGAGCGGTTCCAGACCCAGGTGTATAGGTGTTGCTACCCCGCACGGAAAGCGGAACGAGGCGACAGCATCATCAGTCAGACGGTTTATACGGCCGGACAGATTTGACCCTGTATGACAGACTTCGGACTACAGGTGCGGATGCTGGTGGTCGGTGCGATTCTGTTCGCGTTCTACGTGTTCGCCGGCACGGCGCTGTCGGTGCTGTTGGGCCTGCCGCTCGTTCCGGTGCTCCTCGTCGGCATCCTCGTCGTCCCGGCCGTCCAGTACAAACTCGGAAAGTGGTTGGCACTCCGCGGTGCGGAGGATATGCCGGACGACCAGCGGTTCGGCTACGTCCACCAGATGGTTCGGCGGCTCTGCAGAGACATGAATATCGAAGAGCCACGGCTGATGGTGATGGACATGGGCGTCCCCAACGCCTTCGCCGTCGGGCGCAAAGGCGCTGGCGTCGTCGTCGTGTCAAGCGAACTGATGCAACTCCTCGACGATGATGAACTGGAAGGTGTCATCGCACACGAACTGGCGCACATCAAGAATCGGGACGTCATCACGATGGTAGTGGGCCAGTCCATCGGGATGCTCGTCGGCTACGTCGCCTACTTCGCAGTGCTGTTCGGCGGCGAGCGGAACATGGGGTCGTGGATTCTGGCGATGATCGCCTCCTCGCTCGCAAACGCGCTCGTCATGGTGTTCGTGCTGGCGATCTCGCGGTATCGCGAATACGTCGCCGACGCGGACGCTCGCCGCGCCATCGGCACCGGCGAGCCACTTGCTCGTGCGCTCGAAAAAATATCTCGCGGTGCCGAGGGGCGGGAATCGACAGTCGAGGACAGCATGAACGCCCTCTGTATCTTCAACGCCGACACAGGGCTGTTCGAGCGTCTGTTCTCGACCCATCCGCCGACGGAGAAGCGCATCCAGCGGCTCCGATCCTGAGCCGACGGCCGGACTGTCGCTCGGCGGTATGTCGTGGCCCTGCCGGCTCTGTAGCCCCCGTAAGGATGTCTGCTAACTGGCTGTTTATCAGCGTCGAGCCGGAAGTATCGCTATGTCAGACACGATGCGAGCGGCGGTCGTGCCCGAAGCGGGAGCGGACTTCGAGGTCGTCGAACGTGACATCCCCGAGCCGGACGCCGGGGAGGTACGAGTCGCAGTGGACGCCTGCGGCATCTGCCACAGCGACGTGTTCGCAAAGGAGGGGACCTACCCCGGCGTCTCCTATCCGCGAATCCCGGGGCACGAGGTAGCGGGCCGCATCGACGCCGTCGGCGACGGCGTCGACGCCTGGGAGGAGGGCGACAGGGTCGGCGTCGGCTGGCACGGCGGCCACTGCTCGACCTGTGACCAGTGCCGGCAGGGCAACTTCCTGCAGTGCGAGAACGGCGAGGTCACCGGGGTGAGCTACGACGGCGGGTACGCCGAGTACATGACCGCACCAGCGGAGGCGCTCGCGAAGATTCCGGACTCACTTGATGCGGCGGCCGCAGCACCACTGCTCTGTGCGGGCGTGACAACGTTCAACGCGCTCCGAAACAGTGATGCGAACGTCGGTGACCTCGTCGCCGTACAGGGCGTCGGCGGCCTCGGTCACCTCGGCATCCAGTATGCACACGCAGCCGGCTTCGAGACGGCCGCCATCTCCCGGACGCCGGAGAAGGAATCGCTAGCAAAGGAGCTGGGAGCCGACCACTTCATCGACGCGGCGGAGACGGATGCCGGCCAGCGGCTGCAAGAGCTGGGCGGGGCCGACGTGGTGCTGGCGACGGCACCATCGAGTGACGCGATCAGTTCTATCGTCAGCGGAGTCGGTGTCGATGGGTCTGTCGTCGTCGTCGGTGTCCCCGGTGAACCGGTTGAAGTGAGCGCACAGCAACTCGTCCAGAGTCGGGGCGCTGTCGAGGGCTGGGCCTCCGGACACGCACGGGACTCACAGGACACGCTGGAGTTCAGTTCGCTCCGCGACATCGCGCCGGAGATAGAGACCTACCCGCTTGCGGACGTTAGTGAAGCGTACGGGCGGATGATCGACAACGAAGCGCGGTTCCGAGCCGTGCTTGAACTGTAATCAGCCAGTCCAATACCGGCTGGAACGGGGCTCTGACGCACGGTCATAGTTGGGATCTCGCCGCCCCGTCGCGATTTCCCGGAGAGCAACGCCTTTGTCCGTGGGTCAAGAACCCGTATTCAATGGACGGCACCGCCGACGACCGCGTCTATTACGTCATCAGCGATCTTCACATCGGCGGCGACGAGCAGCTGGAGGACGTCGAATTTCTCGACGAACTGCTCGATTTTCTGACCCGGTTAGAAACCACCGACGAGGACGCCGAGTTGCTCATTAACGGTGACGCGTTCGGGCTATGGGAGTTTACCGGTATGTCGGGACTGGAGAAGTTCGACGCCCTCGAAGAGACCTATCCAACTCTGTTCGAGCAGTTTCGAAAGACCGGCGAGAACATCGAAATAACCCTGATTCCGGGGAATCACGACCACGAACTCGCAGCCTACGACGAGTACGTGGAGCGGTTCGCGGCGTACAACGTCACTCTCGTCCAGTCGAAGTCGGTGACCCGGCCGGTCGGTGACAAGGCCATCCACCTCGAACACGGTAATCAGCAGGACCCGAACAACCGCATCGAGGACTGGGGCGACACCAACGTGACGCCGCTTGGCTACTACTACAACACACTTGTCACGAGTCGGGCCGGTCAGCTCTCGGACCGGGGTCGATACAACTGGCTCAAGGATGTCCAGGCTGTGACGCCGACGGAGCGGGTTCCGGTGTGGATGCTCTCGAAGTACTTCTATCGCGAGATGAACCCCCTGTTGCGGTATGCACTGGTACCGTTCCTCTTGCTGTTCAATATCAGCGCACTCCTGGCGATTCTGGCAGCGCTGAACCTCCTCGGCGTCTGGTCCGCGCCGGTCGAAACGACGACATCGTTTCTGGGCCAGTTCGGCACGGTCGGCACCGCCATCTGGGTGCTACTTGTGGTGAATGCGTCGCTGGCCGGCCTGCTGCTGCTCGTTGGCATCCCGTTGTATCTGCTGCGCCGGGACATCAAGAAGACGATCAACCGCTTCGGGGTCTTCGAGACTGATCTGACAGTCGACACCCAGACACCGTATAAGCAGGCCGCCCAGGAAGTGTTCGGGAAAACGGAAGACGTCGTTGTCTTCTGCTACGGCCACACACACCGGCCGAGCGTACAGTCGGTTGACGGCGGCCTGGTCGTCAACACCGGGACCTGGCTCAAACGCCTCCACCGTCGGGACGGCATCATCGGGCTTCTGCCCCCGGTGTTTTACCCCTCCTACCAGCTCTGTGCGGTGCGCATCACCGCCGAAGACGGGCGGGTGGTCGTCGAGTACGAGGAAGTACAGAAACCGAGTCCCAGTCCGGAGGAGTTGACACTCACAGAGCGCCTGCTGACGCTCGGTCGGAGACCCAATCCCGAACTGCCGGAGCGTGCGGTCGTAGAAACCGAGCAGTCGGTACCTACGCCGGAGCCAGCTGAGTGACGCTCGGACCGATCCAACGGTCGGGATGGCTGGCGGCGGTGACCCGATGAACAGGGGGTTTCGGCACCGCAGTATTGCTGGGTCTGCTGAGTGGGTCCGTTCCTACCTTCGTGTGTGATTGAGACCTGTCGAGCGTCAGACGGAGGGTGAGCGTTTGCTCCCGAAACGGAGATTCGTGCAGAAAAGTCTATTACATACGACTGTAATGGCTACGTATGAGCAATACCGCGGACGATGGTCGGGCTGACGGGTCGCCACCGTCCACGGCAGAGTTCACACCGGAGCGAGTGCTCTCGGTGTTTCAAGATCGGACGGACCAAGCGAAGCCGTTGACAGCAACCGATGTGATGGACGCGCTCGGCTGTTCCCGGAAGACGGCACACAACAAGCTCGACATACTCGTGGAACGAGGGGAGCTGGAAACGCGAAAAGTCGGCGCACGGAGTCGGGTCTGGTGGATCCCGTTCTCCCAGCTCGTCGGCACAGGCACGGAGCCACACCAGGACCGCGAGCCACCAGTCGAGCGCAGCATCGCCGATGCGGACCTACCGGGGACGGGGGAGACACTGGACGACCGACGTACGGCGTTGCGGGCCGCGTACGATTATCTTCGTGAAAACCCTGATACCGATGCCGGGAAACTCATTACCGAGGTGTTTCAGGAACACCCGGCGGGCTACAAAACCGCTGACGAGTGGTGGGACGCTATCGGACCCGCTCTAGAGGACCTCCCACAGGTTGACCTGGCTGCCGACCACGAACACGTCTGGCACTACGTCGGTGGGTGAGTCCATCGATGCCAGAGGAAAAGCCGACGGAACAGTCGGACGTAGCAGAAGAGACGGAGTCAGAGACAGCAGAGGTGTACGCCTCTCGAAAAGAGCAGCGGTATCCCATCTCATCGTACACCCCAGTCGCGTATGACAATCTCGAAGCGGCACCGGAGAGTGATGCCCATCCGGACACGGGAACGGGCGGGCGGTTCAGAGAACTCTCGTTGCCGAAAGTACCGAAGCTCCGCCACGTCGTCGGTCCCAGCGCAATCATGCTCGGGGCATCGCTCGGGAGCGGTGAGACGCTGTTCTGGCCGCATCTGGTCGCCAGCTACGGCTGGGGGCTGTACTGGCTGTTCCTCGTGGCTGTCAGCCTCCACTTTATCATCAACACCGAGATACAGCGGTGGACACTCGCGACCGGTGAGAGCGTGTTTCGGGCGTTCGAACGGGTTCATCCGGTCCTCCCACTGGCCATGCTACTGGGCGGGTTCGTCAGTCTCGGCTGGCCGGGCTGGGCCGCAAGCGCCGCGCGAATCGGGGCTGAAGGGCTCGCTCTCGGCACATATGACTTCGCCGGCGTCGACATCGTCGGCTGGCGGCTGTTCGGCATCGGGCTCATGGTGTTCATCTGGGTTACCTACCAAGTGACGCCGCTGATGTACAACGTCGTCGAGAGCCTCCAGCTTGTTCTGGTGGCGCTGTCCATCGCGTTCACACTGTTGCTGTTCGTACTCATCGGGTCGGTGGACGTGCTGTTTGGCGTCCCGGGAAGTCTGACTGAAGTCGGTGACTACTCGCCGGTCGGGACCATCGCCGTGCTGGTCGGCGCGCTGGCCTACGCCGGGGCGGGCGGCTACCTCAACCTCTCACAGAGCCTCTGGATACGCGAGAAAGGCTACGGAATGGGCCGGTATCAGGGCCGGATCAAGAACCCCTTCGCCGGCGATGACCCCGAAACCGTCCACGAAGACGGGTTCACGTTCACCCCAGACACGCAAAACCTCAAACGGTGGCGGGGCTGGTGGCGCGTCACACAGCTCGAACACCTCTTGACCTTCCTGCTTGGTCTCCTTCTGGTCACGACGATACTGGTCGTCATCGCGGTGTCGCAGGCACCGGGGACGACGAGTGACGCAGTAGATATGTGGCTCATCGAGATTGCGCCGTCGGTCGGCGGGGTCACGACGAGCGTCATCTACGTCACGCTGTTTCTCGCTCTGTTCACAACCGAATACGCGATCATCGAGTCGTTCGTCCGGAACAGTTCCGATATCATCTACGAGCTGTACGGGCGAGAAGCGGGCTGGAGCCTGCCGCGGCTGTTCTGGGGGTTGCTGACCGTCTTCTGTGGCTGGGGCGTGCTCATCCTCACCCTGCCGATATCGATATCCGACCCCTTCGGACTCCTGGTCGTTGGGGCAGCGATGTCCGGGTTGTTGATGTGGCCCTACATCGTCATCGTCCAGCTCGTCAACACAGTCCGGCTCCCGGAACATACGATGCCGGGCTGGGGGCGCGTCGTCGCGATGTGGGTCGCCGCCGCGTTTTTCGGGTATTTCAGCGTCCTCTTGATTGGCACGGGACTGACGACACGGCTGGGATTACGGGCGTTCACCGTCAAGCCAACCGTACTCGGCAGTGGACTGGGAGGGTACGTCCTCTGGGCAGTCTTCCTGCTCGTCCAGGTGTATACGATGTATCGAGTCGGACGTGCGAAGGTTGCGGCAGACGGAACGGTCGCTGACGCGGCCACTGCGAAAGGGTGGTTCTCGTGACCGACGAACTCCGCGTCCACTTGCACTATACGATGCGGGGCTCGTACCCGCTTCGGCTGGTCGACGTGTTGTTCTGTACAGAACGGGCGTACTTCGTCGAGTACGACTATCTGACACCCGTCGACCTGGTGTTCGGATCGCCGGGTCAGCGGGCCGCCGCGTTCGCCTCACGGGTGGTCGAAGAGGGCGTCCCGGCGGCCATCGAGACAGCCGAACAGGTCGACACGCAGTCATACGACACACTCGACAGCGTCGATATCCACACGGGTGGCCGAGTCGGTCGGCCGAAAATCACAGCACGGCCTCGAACAGAATCCGCAACGACGGTTCGCGTCCACGGGCAGTTCGACGCCGACCCGTTCACACAGGCGCTTCGGTCGACAGTGGACGGGCACGACGTCACCGTCAGACAAAGGGACGGTATCGGGTTCTAACTGCACACGGCGGTTGTCACCGGACACCCAGTTACCGTATCGCCGCTGCGACCATCTCGATTGGATGTGGCGGTTCCGCGTCGCCATCGGCGAAATCGTCAATCTGAGACCGACAGGACGCGCCGGGGGCGACAACCTGCTCGGCGGGCGAGTCAGCGATCTGTCCCAGCAGGAGATCAGCGATGCCCTCGCTCATCGAATAGTGTTCGGCCTCGTAGCCGAAGGAGCCGGCCATGCCACAACAGCCTGAATCGAGCGGGTCCACATCGTAGCCGGCCCGCCGGAGGACGCCCACGGCGTGATGGTCCTTCTTCGTCGCCTTCTGGTGGCAGTGGCCGTGGTAGGCCAGCGACTCGCCAGCCTCACTAAAGGAGATAGCCTCCCCAAGCCGGTACGTGTCGATGTACTCGCAGACGCCGTACGTGTTCTCTGCGACGGCATCGACGTCGTCGCCGGAAAGGAGGTCCCGGTAGTCGACCTGGTACATCACCGCGTCGGAGGGCTCGATAGTGACAACGTCCCAGCCCTCACGGATTCGCGGCGCGAGGGCGTCCACGTTCGCCCGTGCCGTCTCGCGAGCGTGGTCCAGCATACTCTTGGAGAACGCGGGCCGGCCGCTGTCTGTCACGTCGTCTGGCATGACGATGTGGACGCCCGCCGCCTCCAGCACTTCTACGGCCGCTTTCCCGACATCAGGGTGGCTGTAGTTCGTGTACGGGTCGGCGAGCAACAGCACCTTCCGGTCGGCTCTGCTCGCCGCGACAAGCGCCCCGCCGCGGTCGGCCCACCAGTCCCGGAACGTGGACCGGTGGAAGGCGGGCAGGGTACGCTCTTCCGTGATGCCGACCGTTTTCTCCATGAGGCGGCCCGCCCCCGGGAGGTCCATCAGCCAGTTCGACACTGGAGCGAATGCACTCCCGACCGAGAGTACCGTCTCGACGTTGGCGAACAGCCGGTCCCGGAGCGAGATACCCTCGCGCTGGTGGTGTTCGTGGACCACCTCGGCCTTGAGCTTCGCCATGTCGACGCCACTCGGACAGTCCTTCTTGCAGCCCTTACAGCCGATACAGAGGTCCAGCACTTCGGTGACAAACTCCTCGTCGAATGGGTCGTCGGGGAGGTCGCCGTCCATCGCCGACCGGAGCATGTTGGCCCGGCCGCGAGTACTGGTGATTTCCTCCTCGGCAGCGCGGTAGGTCGGACACATCACCCCGCCCGTGGTCTCCTGATGGCCGGTACAGCCCGCACACCCGTGGCAGAGTTCGACCATCCCCTGGAACCCGTTTTCGTTATCCCAGTCGAGCGCGGGCTCGAAGCCCGCGTCGAACGCGTAGTCGGGGTCGTACCGGAGGTCCTCGGCCGGGTCGTGGTCGCCGCAGATGTTGCCCGGGTTCAGCCGCCAGTCGGGGTCGAACGCCGATTTCAGGTCGCGGAAGGTTTCCCAGAGGTCGTCGCCGTACAGTTTCCGGTTCCACTGGGTTCTGGCGCGACCGTCGCCGTGTTCCCCCGACACTGACCCGTCGTACTGGACGACGAGATCCGTGATGGCGTCGGAGATGGCTTCCATCGTCTCGATGCCATCGCCGGATTTCAGGTTCAACAGCGGCCTGATATGCAACACGCCGGGGCCGGCATGGGCGTAGTATGAGGCGAAGGTGTCGTGCTCGTCGAACAGCTCCCGGATATCGGCGACGTACTCCGGGAGGTTCTCGGCCGGGACCGCCGTGTCTTCGACGAACGGCCAGTGCTTGTCGTCACCCGTTCGCGATAGCAGAATCGGCAGCCCGGCTTTGCGCATCTTCCAGAACTTGGCCTGCCGATCCGCGTCGTACGCCTCCAGCGCGTCGACGGCGTGAACGGGGGCGTCGGTGACCGACCCCGATCCCTCGCTCGGCGACGCCTTAGCGTCGTAGCCCGGGAGCCGGTCGGCGAGTAGGTCAGCGACCTTCTGAGCGCCGTCCTCGGCCGAGTCCGCGTAGAACTCGACGAGCAGCGTCGAATCCGTTTCTTCGGGAAGCATGCCGACGACATCGGCGAACTCCGGCGTCTCTGCGGCGAGGTCCAGCAGCACGTCGTCCATCACCTCGACCGCCGATGGGTCGTGGTCGAGAATCGGGGCCACGTCCCGCATCGCCGAGATAATGTCGTCGTAAGTCAGCATGGCGACGGCGGTGGCCTCGGGGACGGGTTCCAGCGAGACTGTCGCCTCCGTCACGACTGCCAGCGTTCCCTCGCTTCCGGCGAGCAGTCGGGCGAGGTTGACCTCGCCGCGCTCCCTCGCGTTGTCGACCAGTTCGTCGAGGTTGTACCCGGAGACGTTGCGCTTGAGGTCGGGATACCTGGCATCGATTTCGGCGGCGTCCTCCGAGATTATCTTGGCGACTTCGGCGTAAATCCGGGTTTCGAGATCGGCGTCCGGCCCGGCCTCGGCCGCCCGCGCTTCGAGGTTATCGATGTCGACCCAGCCGAATGTTGTTCGAGTGCCGTCTGCGAGGACGACCTCACATTCCTCGATGTACGCGTCGGTCTTGCCGTACTTCAGCGAGTGCGCGCCGGTCGTGTTGTTCCCGATTGCACCGCCGAGAACGCTCTTGTCGCCCCACGCGGGGTCCGGCGCGAATTTCAGGCCGTGGGGTTCGAGTCGGTCGTTGAGTCGAGCGATGGTGATGCCGACCTGCGCACGGGCCTGTTCGGCCTCCGGGTCGACCGACAGCGGTTCGTCCATGTGCCGCTTGAAATCGAGGACGACCGCCTCGTTTACCGACTGTCCGGCGAGACTGGTCCCGCCGCCCCGTGGGAGGACTGGAATGCCTTCCTCGGCGCAGTACTCCATCACCGCGACCACATCGTCGGTCGAGACCGGCGAGACGACGCCGATTGGGAGCTGTTCGTAGGCGCTCGCGTCAGTCGCGAACAGTTCCCGGGTGTACGCGTCGAAGCGTACGTCGCCGTCCACGCGACGCTCCAGGGCCGAAACGAGGTCCGGCCGGTTGACGCTGTCGCCCTGATAGTCGTAGTTCGCGCTCGGGTCTGTCGCCGGGTCGTGCTGTTGGGGGGGTCGGGAGTCGTATGCCATGAGTGAGAACGGAAAGGTAGTCGAGTTAGAACGCGCCCGGTGCCACGACGTAGGCCAGGATGAGCGTCAGTATGCCCGTGAACACGCCGTAGTACAGTACCGGAATCAGTTCGAGGCGGATGACGCGTCCCTCCTCGCCGATGAGGCCGACCACGGTGAGCGCGGCCACAACGTTGTGAATCGCGATGAGGTTACCGATTGCGCCACCGACCGCCTGTGCGGCGACGATGATCTGCGTCGGCGCACCGATCTGCTGGGCGGCCTGGAACTGGAACAGTCCGAACAGGATGTCGCTGACCGTATTCGAGCCAGCGATGAACGCGCCGAACGCACCGATGAAGCCCGAGAAGAACGGGAACATCTGGCCGGTCGTGCTCGCAGTAATCTCCGACAGCAGGCCGAGCATCCCGGAGTTGATCGGCGCGGTCTCCAGCACGACGGCACTGCCGGTTCGTTGCATAATCATGACCGTGGCAACTGCGAACCACAGCGCGACGACGGCTGGTGCGATGTTCCGGAGTGCCTCACTCCACGAGGCTTTGATACCGTCAGTGTCCATCCCGTGGAGCGCGTAGGTGATCACCGCGACCAGCACGAAGAGGCTGCCGGGGAGGTAGAACAACTCGACGCCCTCTGAGAACGGCGTGCCGAGAATGTTGTTCCACATGAGAACGCCGTTGGTCGCCAGGAACTCCTGAATCGGACCGACGACGCGAGTCACGACGAGCAGCGCAGCCACGAGGAGGTACGGCAGCCAGGCCATCCCCAGCGACATGTCCTGCGAATGGGATTGTTCAAACGTTGCCGTGCCGCCGTCGGCCGCAACCGTACCCTCTCGGCTGTCGCCCGTAGTGGTGCCGACACCCTCTCCGGGTTCGATGCTGCCGATCCAGTGGTCCGGCCACTGGTCCTGTGGACCGAAGTCCCACTCGTCGTCGGGAAGGAAGTAGCCGGCCCGGAGCGTCGTCGTGACGACGAGGAGTCCGACCATCGCACCCAGCAGGCCCGGGAACGTCGGGCCGAGGAAGTACGCAGTCGCGACGTAGGGAATTGCGAAGGAAGCCCACGCGAAGAGACACAGCGGCAGGACTTCGAGTGCGGGCTTGATCGACCGCTCCTCGCCGAAGAAGCGGGTCATCATCGCCACGCCGATAAAGGGAATGGCGATGCCGACGATAGCGTGGATGATCGCAGCCCAGACGCCTATCTGGGCGACGTATGCGCCGACGCTCTCGTAGCCGCCCTGCTGAAGCACCTGCTGTGCAGCGCCCGTCCCCTCTGCGAAGACCACGTCACGCAATCCGATTATCAGCGGCGTGCCGACCGCACCGAACGTGATCGCGAGGATGTTCCCCGTGAGCGCGACGACCACGGCGGCAAGCGGCGGGAAACCGAGGCCGACCAGCAGCGGGCCGACGATGGCCGCAGGCGTCCCGAAGCCGGCTGCTCCCTCGATGAACGACCCCATGAGGAACACGAGCAGGATGACCTGTACGCGCCGGTCGTCGCTAATCGAGGAGAACCCAGCATTGATCACCTCGAACGCACCGGACTGTTTCAGCGTGTACAGGAGGAGTATCGCCCCGAAGACGATAACGAGAATTCTGGTCGCTGTCAGCGCACCGCGTATCGACGCGGCGGCGATGAATCGGGGGGACATCTGCCAGCCGACGAAGGCGGCGATAGCCGCCACCGCCCACGCAATCGGCATCGTGCGTGTCGCGGGCTGGTACAGCCCGACCATCAGCACCGCAATCGTCGCCAGCGGCAGCAGTGCCAGGAGCACCAGTGTGTGCTCAGACATCGAGTCTCACCACCGAGAGACGCTCGTCCGGACAGGGGACACTTGCACCGCCTATCCGCCCCGGGAAACGATCCCGGGTACTCATTTCGGAACCACCTCGGTCCACAGCTCTATCGCTCGAAACCTTCCGAGACAGCGGTTTCTGATGGAATGCATCAGTCACGTCGTTTAGCAGGGAGTATATATACCTATCTACCGTTTACATTATAGTCTGCCCAGAATAGCGTCGAAACGGGATCGAGAGAGGTTGATACAGCAAAAATCAGGGATTATTTTGTACGAACCTCCGATATCGGATACACTCGTGTGTATCCGGTATAGCAGTTCTTTACTCGGGGATTTCACTCGACTGTACTCCTGCTGAAACGCCATACAGTCGTCTGTATTTGACGGTTTCAGAGCGACAGTCGCGGTCCTGTGGAAGGGGTTGGAGATCGAGTCGCATTGGCGTGCAGCGTCGGGGCCGTCATAGCCACTGTCGAGCGGCGCTGGCGCGCGCTGGGCGAACCGGACACGCAGCGCTGAACTACACGGAGCGGTATCTGAGGTGTGCAACGGTGCTGTAGAGAGTCCCGCAGCGAACAGTCGCTGAGACGAGACCGTATCGCGTTCGCTTGTCGTACGGATTGCCGCTTGGCGAACGCCGTTACGGCGGAGGTGGAAACCACGGGTATGACGCGCGTCACAGTCTGGAACGAGTACGTCCACGAGCAGGAACACGAAGCGGTCGCAGACCTGTACCCCGACGGGATTCACGGCGCTATCGCCACAGCACTGGAAGAGCGCGGGTTCGATACGGAAACCGCGACGCTCCAAGAACCCGAGCACGGTCTCACCGAGGACGTACTGGCAGAAACGGACGTTCTGACCTGGTGGGGACACGCCGCACACGACCAGGTCGACGACGAGGTGGTCGCCCGGGTGAAAGAGCGGGTCCTCGACGGCATGGGACTCATCGTGCTCCACTCGGGTCACTACTCGAAGATTTTCCGCGAGCTGATGGGGACGACCTGCAGTCTGAAATGGCGCGAAGCCGCTGAAACCGAGCGATTGTGGGTCGTCGAACCGGGCCATCCGATCACTGATGGTATCGACGAATACATCGAACTCCCGGAGACCGAGATGTACGGTGAGCGCTTCGACATCCCCGCGCCGGACACGCTCGTATTCAATTCATGGTTCGAGGGCGGCGAAGTGTTTCGGTCAGGGTGTTGCTACCGCCGCGGAGCGGGCCGAATATTCTACTTCCGGCCGGGCCACGAGACCTATCCGATTTACCACGACGAAGCGGTCCAGCAGGTCCTCGCCAATGCTTGCGAGTGGGCTGCGGCCGAGGACGGACCGGAACCGTCGTTTGGCAACGCCGACCCCATCGAAGACATCGACGAAAACGACGAACGGTCGGTCCACTGATCTCAGCCTCGCGTACAGCTGAATCGTGTGTAATGGATGTGTGATTGCGTTCTATGACATCGTATACGCACAGCAACGGACCCAATGCGGTCACTGTGGAAACACGGGCCGTGTTTTCGCTCGCCACCGTTTAGCACTTCCGAACTGCTCTACATCGAGCTGCATCCCCGTCTTGAGGGTCGATTCGATGCCTATGCTTCGGGGCCGAACATCTCGTCCGCGTCGGCGGGCGTATCGAAGTCGTGGAAGTGCTCTCCCTTCTCCTTCGTGAGAATATTCAGCGCTGCGGCCGCGCCGTCTCCGGCGGAGATGACGGCCTGCCACTCCTCGGCTCGGACCATACCCCCCGTCGCGTAGGCGTCGTCGACACTCGTCTCCATCGTCACGTCTACGTCGACCGTATCCTCGTCGGTCATGTCACAGCCCAGTGACTCGGCGAGGTCGCGGTTGGCACCCGTGGCGAGGACGAGGTAGTTCGCTTCTTGCGTGTCGTCCTCGGTGGTGACCTCGAATCCGGTGTCAGTTTGCTGTACGTTAGTCACCTCTGTCCCCTGCTTCCGGTCAACGCCGAAGCTATCGACCTGTGACCGGGCGGTTTCCATAAACGCGGAGCCGTCCTGAGAACCCACGCCGAGATAGTTGAACAGGTGTGCTTTGTGCATCCACGTCCCGTCAGTGTCGAAGACCGTCGTCTCCAGTCCGTTTTTCTGTGCAAACAGTGCCGCACTCAGGCCGGCGGGGCCGCCGCCGACGACAATGACATCGGTCATGTTCCTGCAATTATATTCCATCGCTGGTAATTGTTTTCATCCAAGAATACTGCCAGTCGGATTTGGTACACGGTATGAGAACGGTTTTGCACAGCCGACCCGAAGCAACCCCATGCGCGCAGCCATCTATCGTGGCCCCGGTGAGATTACCGTTGAAGAGGTTCCCCGACCCGAGATTGAATCGCCAACTGACGCGATTGTACGTGTGACCCACACCGCTGTCTGTGGCTCCGACCTGTGGTTCTATCGCGGCCAGAGCGACCGCGAAGAGGGGTCCCGCGTGGGCCACGAACCGATGGGTATCGTCGAGGAGGTCGGGGACGACGTTCGCTCAGTCGAACCCGGCGACCGGGTGTTCGCCCCGTTCGTCATCAGCTGTGGCCGGTGTGAGTTCTGCCGGAAGGGCCTGCATACGTCCTGTGTCAACGGCGATTCGTGGGGCGGCGACAACGGCGGCGGTCAGGGTGAGTACGTCCGAGCCCCGGAAGCCGACGGGACGCTGGTCCGCGTTCCCGACCGTCACGCCGACGACGAGGACACGCTGGAAGCGATTCTGCCGCTGACAGATGTCATGGGAACCGGCCACCACGCGGCGGTGAGCGCCGGTGTCAGTGAAGGGGACACCTGTATTGTTGTCGGTGACGGTGCCGTCGGACTGTGCGGGGTTCTGGCGGCACGCCGCCTCGGTGCAGAACGCATCATTGCGATGGGCCACCACGAGGACCGCCTCGAACTCGCCGAGTCGTTCGGTGCGACAGAGACTATCGCCGCTCGCGGCCAAGAGGCCGTGGACGCCGCGGACGACCTGACCAACGGCGGTGCAAACCACGTCCTCGAATGTGTCGGTGCGGCTTCAGCAATGGAGACTGCCATCGATGTCTGTCGCCCGGGCGGGACCGTCGGCTACGTCGGTGTCCCGCACGGTCTCGATGACTCCGGGTTAGATATGTTTTCGCTGTTCGGCGATAATATCGGACTCAACGGCGGTATCGCACCGGTTCGTGCCTACGCCGACGACCTGCTGGCCGATGTGTTGCAGGGCACGCTTGACCCGTCACCGATCTTCACGAAAACGGTCGATCTCGACGGCGTTCCTGACGGGTATCGGGCGATGGATGAACGCGAGGCGATCAAGGTTCTCGTCAAGCTGTAGTCGGTCTGTGGTGACGGACAGTTATGCGAACCGCAGCTAGATGTTATCCGCCCAGTTCTAGACAGTTCATACGGCCGAAGCTTCGGTACGACCGGTGCTGTTCCTGTGGCGAGTTACCTGATATCTATAGACGCAGCTAGACGAGCTTGCCGCACGAGCGACAGCGCGGGCGGTCAGCCGACGGGTCATACGCCAGCGCAACGTCGTTGCAATGACGGCAGTATCGGTCGGAGCCAGTGGTGTAGGAATGCGTGTTCCCTTCGTGTACTAACATATGTGGACTGATGGCATGGTAGTATAAATTCTTTCTGGACAAAGGGACCACTATACCCTTATAGACCATATATATTTGCAAGGATTGCTATAGTAGTAGACCATTCATCCACATATACGGCTACAGACCTCAATACAGCCACTCAAGCCGGTTCGGAGAGTGTGGCAGAGAGCGGTTAGATTTCCCCGTTGATGATGTCTGCCACTCGTTGTCGGTCGAACAGTTGCTCCGCGTCCGAGGTAGTACCAAGGCCGTGCCACTCGCCGAACGCCTCAGGGTAGAACTGTTTGGCGGCGGCTTCCGTCTGGAACAGATTAATAATCGGTCCCTGGTACGAAGTCCCACCGCGGTAGAGCCGGTCGTTCTGAACCGCTGCGAGTTGCTGACCGAGAGGGTCTTCGCGCATCGTGGTCATTCGGTCCTCGAACACCTCGGTCGAAACGTGCGAGAAGCCGTACTGGAACAGGAGGATATCGGGGTCGACATCCAGAAGTTGCTCGTAGTCCCACTCGGCGTAGCTCCCGTCGATAACATCGTCGAACGCGCCGCGCATCCCCAGGTCACGGTACTGCTTGTGCCCGTTCCCATCGTGGACGGGATAAGCGTAGAACGACCCGCCTTCGAAGTCGGAGTTGATCGAGAGCAGACCGACCGTCGGCCGTTCGCCTTCAGGCGGCAGCCCGTTATTGATTTTTGTGAGTAGCGAATCGTGGAGGTCAGCAAACGCCGCGTAGCGTTCGCGTTCCTGAAACACGTCGGCGATTCGGTCGAAGGCTTCGTACAGCGAGTAGTACCGGTAATCGTGCCAGTCGTCGTTCCGTCGTCGGATGCTGTTCCCGATGATCGGGCCGATTTTGGTTCTGACCTCAGTGGAGTCCGCATCGGACCAGGTGTCGTCAAGCACCCGGACGAAGTTCGGGTCGAACAGGTGGACGTCAGCGTCGATCTCGTAGAACGCCTCTTTGCCGAGACTCCCCTCGCGCATCAGTTGTGGAATATCATCGAACGTCACGTCGACGTTCGGGATGGCGTCGAAGAACGCCATGGGCCAGTTCTCAGTAAACAGCAGCCCCGCAAGGCCCTCAAGTTGCCCCAGCGCGATAGCCATGTCCCCGTAGGTGCTGAAGTAGGCCATCCACCGCTCAGGAGCCGAGTCGAACTGGACCTCGCCCATCGGCTCCATCGACACCGTGTATGAGTCCGCTGCAGTCGGTGTCGTCGTCGCGTCGGGGGTTGCAGTGACTGTCGACGCGTCACTGCCTGTCGATTCCGGCGTCGACTGTGAGTCGGCATCGCCGGTACAGCCGGCGAGCAGCCCACCACTGATAACTGCCCCGCCGTATTTCAGATAGGATCTGCGCGTCCGTGCGTCTGTTGTCGTGTCGTTGTCACTCATGCTTCAAATGCTCCGTTGATGATGTCTGCCACTCGCTGTCGGTCGAACAGCTGTTCCTCGGGCGGAATCTCAGGATACGGCCCCGAAGTGTAGGTCGGCCACTCGCCGAACTGCTCTGGATACAGTTGCTTTGCGGTCATCTCCAACTGGAAGAGATGCAGTATCGGGCCCTGATATCTCGCCCCCTGTGGGTAAATCCGGTCGTTCTGTACGGCCGTGATTTCCGACCCGACCGGGTCGGATTTGAACGCTTCCCGTCGCTCCGGAAGGCTCGTACTCGGTTCGAACCCACCGAGATACAAGATTACATCCGGGTCGGCATCAAGTAGGGTCTCGAAGTCGACTACGGAGTTCGTCTCGACCGACCCCTCGAAGGCGTCCCGTGGCCCGAATGGACGGGTATGCGCGGTCAGGAATCCGGGGTTGTCAAGCGTGTAGGCGTAGATTTCGTCGAGGTCAGCCGCGGCGAGCATCACTGCCGACGGGCGCTCAGCCTCGGGCGGCAGGTTCGCGTCGATAGTCGAGCGCATCTCGTCATGAATCGCCGCCAGCGCCTCGTAGCGGGCCTGTTCCTGAAACGCCTCGGCCACGCGTTCAAACTGCTCCCAGAGGGTGTAGTACTCGTAGTCCGCCCATCCGGACGGAGGGTCAGCGTGCCGGTCACTCAGTGAGTTGCCGAACCAGGGTGAGACGTTAGTGGCGATCTCCTCGAAGTCCTCCCGATCCCAGTTGTCCTGTTTGGCGATCCAGGCCGGGTCTGCCAGATGGATATCGCTGTCCAGTTCGTACAGTTTCTCCTTGCTCGGCTTCCACGAGGAGTACAGCCCAGTCCAGTCCAGCGACACCCCCGGAAGTCGGTCGACGAACTGGTTCCAGAGCCCGCTGTAGTACTCGGGAGCGTGCATTGCCGTGACGGTATCCCCACGCCCCAGCGCGAATGCCATGTCGGCATGGTGTGTGAGCCGCGTAAAGACGGTCTCCGGTGGCGAGTCGAAGGTCACCGTTCCCATCGGCGACATCGATACAGAGTACGAACCATCCCCAGTGGGGGTGTCCGTCTCCGCTCCGGATGCCGTTTCTGTGGCTCCCTGCTCGGCGTCACTGGTGCAGCCTGCAAGCAGCCCGCCGCTGAGAACCGCTCCCCCGTACTTCACGTACTCTCTCCGCGTCAGTGCCTCGGCGTCTGTAGCGTCGCCAGCCATCGTTTTTAGGCTAGCCTAAAAGTTATATATGTGTTCCGGTTCACCGACCCAAGACACTCCGGTATCAACCGCTGACTCCGGCGTCCGTGTCAGGAATCCGTCGGACAGAGCTCGATTTCGTGGTGGTCCGATGCGGCTACTCCGCAACGACCTCCTCAGCGCGGTCCGGTTCGGCAGAATCGTCACCAGCAGTGTGTTCGTCGCCGTCGTGGCGAGCGCGGATTGGATTCACGCGTGGACCGTGTGCCGTGGCCGAGACCTCTGCTTCAATCTCGAAAACGTCCGCAAGTAGTTGCTCGGTGACGACATCCTCGGGTCGTCCCCGTGCCTGTATCTCGCCGTCTTTGAGTGCGACCATCCGGTCGGCGAGCCGAGCCGCCTGCTCGATGTCGTGCAGGACGACCACGATGGTGATATCGCTCTCGTCCCGGAGCGTTTCGATTATCTCCATCACCTCGAGCTGGTGGTGCAGGTCGAGGAACGTCGTCGGCTCATCGAGTAACAGCACGTCGGTGTCCTGTGCAAGGACCATCGCGATCCAGGCGAGCTGTTTCTGGCCGCCACTGAGGCTGCCGACTTCACGCTCACGGATGTGTCCACAGCCGGCCAGATCTATCGCCCGCTCGACGGCAGCCTCGTCCTCTTCTGTGACACTGTCGAAGAACCCGCGGTGTGGGTAGCGACCGTGAAACACCAGATCCTCGACAGAGATACTGTTTGGCGACGTACTCTCCTGAGAAAGCAGGCCTAGTTTTCGGGCAATCGCTTTGGTCTCAAGCGTCTGGATGTCTTGCCCGTCGAGCAGTACCGACCCCGCGTCGGGTTCGAGCTGATTTGCGAGACCTTTCAGCAGCGTGCTCTTGCCCGACCCGTTCGGGCCGACGAGCGCTGTCACGGCCCCCGGTTCAGCGGAAATCGACTCGCCGTCAATGACCGGGTCATCCGCACTGGAATACGAAAGTACCACGTCGTCGCCGACCAGCGGCCTGTCCCAGCGGCCTGACTGGGACCCAGCAGCAGTGTCGTTGGTCGAGGCGATACCGTCCGAGTTCGAATTGTTCTGTGACATTAGATCTCACCCATCTGTTCCTGTCGCCGCATCAGGTAGAGGAAGTACGGGCCGCCGACGACGCCGGTGACGACGCCGACCGGCACCTGCGCGGGGTTCAGGGCCAGCCGCGCACCGACATCTGCGACGACCATCAGCGCCGGCCCGACGAACACGCAGCCGATGAGGAGCCGGCGGTAGTCGCTCCCGACGATAAGTCGGACGATGTGTGGCACTACGAGGCCGAAGAACCCGATGATGCCAGCGACGGAGATCGCCGTACTGGCCGCCAGAATGGCGACCGCGGACAGCATGAACCGGACCCGCTCGACACTCATCCCGAGCGAGCTTGCGGTCTCCTCACCGAGCAGGAGGAGGTTCAGTTGGCGCGCCCCGGCCAGCGCGAGTAGCGTCGCGGCCAGCGTCGGGATGGTAGCGATGCGGAACTCCTCCCAGCCGACGCCAGTAAGCGAGCCAGTAATCCAGGCCAGTGCTGACTGGACCACGCCCAGATCGTCGGCGAAGAAGAACAGCCCCCGCTGGAGGGAGGTAAACACCATGTTGACGATGACACCGGCAAGGACCAGTCTGACCGGGCTCGTGCCGCCCTTCCACGCAATCATGTACACGAGCAGGAACGCGATGGAGCCACCGACCGCAGCAAACAGCGGGAGGAACGGTGCGAGACTACTGAACAGAACGAGGGTTAGCAGGACAGTGAGCCCCGCCCCGGAACTCACGCCCAGCACGAACGGACTTGCCAGTTCGTTTCGCGTCACGGCCTGGAATATCGCTCCGGAGACGGCGAGACACATCCCCGTAAGCACTGCGACGATTACCCGCGGCATCCGGATGTTCCAGACGATGAGCGTCCGTTTCGGTAGTTCGGGGAGTTCGGCCCCGAGGAAAAACGACTGCCATGCCTGCACACTGAACCACACCTTCGGATCGAACACGGCCTGCCACGCCTGAAGAATCGTCATCGAATACGCCCCGAAGCTCACCTGAAGCAGCCCAGCTCCAAAGGCGACAGCAACGCTTGCGACACACAGCCCGAACAGGGACCCATCGAGAGTGGCGAGCCAGGATCTGGCTTGCGACCGTGCATCGGTAGCGCCCTGTGTCTCGCTGGACATTACTCGCTCACCTCCGTCCGTCCGTCGCTCGCAGTGAGGTAGTCCCGGATTGTTTCATCGTCCATCGCATCGAGAACAGCAGTCTGATCTAGCCCCGAAACGACCGCTGCGGGGTCTAGGTATCCAGCCAGTGTTTCCTGCCCTGTTTCTGTCCGGGCAGCTATCTCATCGGACGTGATATACGACGACCGCCGTTCGTCGATGACCGCCTCACGGACCCGCTGGAACTGATCCGAATCCGGCGCAACGGGGGCATCCTCGGCGTATCGGTCGTCGAAATAGTCGACCCAGGTTGCTCGCTCAGTCCATTCGTCGTCTAGCTCGGCCTCGCGACGGACCCAGTCCACGCCGTCAGCGACAGTCTCCCACCAGCCGTCATCTATTCTCACATCCGCGATTACCCGGCGGGCGACCCGCGCGCCCCGGCCGGCCGCAATGATCGCCTGCATATCCGCTTCGTCGGACGGTGACGCAACGTAGAGACCCGGAACCGGTGTCGTGCCGTCCGCGTTGGCATACTCACGGTCGAAGGTTTCGCGTTCCTCGCCGTCGTGTTCGTACGTCTCGAACATCGCCGCGTCGTCGTCGAGGCCACGCATGTACTCGCCGTCGTAGCGGGTCGCCGCGATGACACGGCGAGTCGTGGCCGTCTCTCCATCCTGCGTCTCAACGACGAATCCATCCCCGTCATCGGTTCTGTCGAGCGATTCGACCAGTTCGGAGACGACGGTACAGCCAGCGGCCGCAGCGTGGTCCTGAATGCGGTCGTACAGCGTCTCGATGTCGATACCGGCCGGGAAACCGAGGTAGTTTTCGAGGTGGGCGCAGCGCTTGAGCGACGAGCGGCCGCGGTCGTAGAGTACCGTATCGAGGCCCGCTCTGGCCGTGAACACGCCCGCCGAACAGCCGGCCGGACCGCCCCCGACGATGGTGACGTCGTGGTCGAGCGTCGTCTCCGACTGGTTCCCCACTCTCACCATGTTCACGACGCTCCGTTCGATATCCGTGATATCGACAGCCGGCGTGGCAGTTCAGCGGTGTCGATCAGTGCATTCAACATACTGTTTAGGGCAGCCTAAATGGATAAAGCGTTTTCGAATTTTAGGCAGGCCGAATATCATGTGTGCCAGTCACAATTTCTACCAGAGGGGGACTCCGGGCTGGTCGCTCAATAGGACTCTTTCTCGACTGACGAACTGCCAGCGGGCAAAGCGCCAGCAGCGTTAGTTGCCGGTCGCCACCCGAAGCTCGGGGAAGTATCGGCCGTGGAAATCAAACGGAGCTGCGTGGGGGAGCGACGCTCTGGCGCGCTCCGCAAACGTCTGACCGTCAAGGACGAGTAACCGGGACTGGTCGTCGTCCGCGTCCAGCGCAACGACCAGCACAACGCCGTCATCTTCGGCGTCGTCGTCGGGTGCGGGGACAAACACCGGCTCGCCGAAGTAGTCCCCTCCGTCGTCAAACGTCTCGACAGCACCAGTGTTCGTGTCGAGTTTCAGCACGCGACGGGCCCACTCAGTAACGGGGGTGTCCATCCCCATCGCGTACACGTAGCGGTGCGGGCGACACCAGCGCGACGGTGAGACGGTCGGCAGCGCGCTGCCGTCCGGGTACAACATCTCTCGCGACACCGTCACATCGGCAGGGCCGTAGCGGGTCACCCCGCTCCCGGTACCGAGGTCGACGATGAACCGCTCGATGCGGCCGACGATAGCGCCCATCTCGCCCGCACGAAGGGCGTCCAGATACAGAGAGTCGATAGTTGTCGCGTCGGGGACTGTTTCGAGATCGAACACGAGTTCCCTGCCGCCGGCTCGTTCGAACGCGTTGATGTGGTGAAAGCCAAATACGGCGTCGATAACCGGCTCGGCCACGACCGTCCCGGTAGTCCGGTCCATGATAACGATCCGGGTCCCGCGGTCGGGGTCCCACTCGAACTGCTCGATGAAGGGGGCTTGCCGGCCGGGCTTGAGAAACCGTCGCGGGTCGAGTCGAAGCGGGAACTCCGTCAAGACGACGTATCGGGGCGTAAGCGCGAAACTGTGCATGTACGCCGGCCGGTCGGTGTCGACGCTCCCGACGTGTCGCCGGGTCCCGTCGGGCGACATTGCGGTGACGTGGTACTGGCTTGTCCGTCCGAACGCCGTATCGACGTTGACGAGGACGCCGCTCATCGGGTCGCGCTTAACATGGGCACAGGAGAGTTGTCCTGTCGGCACGTCGTCGTCGTGTTCGAGGTGACCCGTCGTTTCGAGCGTGTTCGGGTCGAACCGCACCTTCCGGGGCGATTCAGTCAGTGCGAGGTACTCGCCACCGAACCGCTCGGCGATGATATTCGTGTTGTCGTACGGGTCGGTCAGGAACGTCGCCAGCCGCGAGCGAAGCGTCGTCTCGCCGGTCGCAAAGCCGCCCTCGAACTCGCCACTCGTCGCCGCCTTGTACGCGTCTGTCCGGAGGAAGCGGTTCCGGTAGTGAACAGTGTCGGTGTCAGGATCGAAGGTAAATCGGTACAGCATCGCGAAGCCGTCGAACCAGTGGTCGACACTGCTACCGTTCGGGAGAGAGAACGCGCCGGGTCCGTTCCGGATGAGACTGCCACGGAGCCAGTCAGGGAGGTCACCGGTCACGGAGATGGATGCCGCCGCCTCATCATACAGGGAGTGGAACCCGGGGTGAGAAGCCATACCGTTACATGGGGTGGCAGCGGCTAAGGCCTGACGCCCCTGCTCAGGGGCATCACTCGCGGGTCGTGTACGCGTTCCCGCTGACGACGACGCAATCGTCTCGTGGCCCATACGATCGATACGATGGCGAGTCCGTCCGGCGACGGCGTAACGACCGAAGCACGTCGGCTTTCACCCACGCGAAGCCGACCACGATGACGGCGAAGCCGGCGACGGTTACCGGGCCGAGTGTCTCCCCGAGCAGGAGCCAGCCGCTGATGGCCGTCACTGCCGGAACCACGTAGGACACCAGGCTGGTTTCAGCGGCCCCAACTGTGCTGATCAGGCGGAAGTAAAGGAGGAAGCCGATTGCGCTGGCGACGATGCCGAGATACGCGATTGCGGCTATCTGTTCGAGGCCAACCGTGACGGTTCCGAGTCGCTCCGAGGGCAACCCTGCGCTGACAGCGTGCAGGATGCCTGCCCCGAGCAGCGTCATCCAGGCCTGCAGGCTCACGAGCGGGAGCGAACTGGTGTAGCGCTCGGTCAGGACTGCGCCGACAGCGAAGGCGACAGCCGAACTGATGAGCAGGGCGACACCGAGCGGCCGACCGCCGACCGCTCCCGGTGTGGGGTTCGCAATGATGACCACACCGATGAACCCACAGACGGTGCCGATGAGTTCGTGTGGTCGAGCCCTGTAGCTCGGTATCAACGTCGATGCGAACGCCGGCGTCACCACCGGCGTGAGACTGAGCAGGATTGCGCCGAAGGAACTCGGGACGTACTGCTGGCCGAGAAACAGGAGCGCGAAGTGTGCCCCGATGAGGACGGTGCCGCCGATGAAAATCAGCGACCAGTCATCGCGAGTCTGTGGGCGCAATGACCGCCCTCGCCAGAGGGCGTAGCCAAGCAGGACGACTGCAGCGATGTCGTGTCGAACAGCTGCCAGCAACACCGGCGGGACGCTTTCGAGACCAGTCTTGATCGCCACAAATGAGAGTCCCCAGATGAGTGCGAGCGCAGCAAACAGCAAGCCGATATATCGTGTCGAGTGTGTCATTCCGGTAGAGACCATTCGTATGTGCTGGAGGTGTATGAAGCTTCTATCGCCACTGTGACGCACACACACGGCTTCTACGGGCCTCTCTGCTGTTCAGAAATTCCCGAAAACAGTGAGTATCCGCAGTACTATCGCGACTACTTGTACCGAGACGTATCGTTATTCTCGGCTCCGGAACACGGAGTGCCTATTTGGTCACCAGACAGTCTCTCAGTACGCTGTCAGTAACAGCAAAAGCGAGGATGATACCCACGTCGGCAGTCCCAGGCTCGCACCCGGGTCAGCAGCTAACGATGGCCGTGGTCAGCTGGACATCGTGTCGAAATGCCAGCCCGGGTCGCTCCCGGTCTTGTCGATGTACTCAGACCGGCACGCGGGGCAGCAGTCAGGAACCGCGGATTTGGACCTGGGAACGTACACCGCGCCGTCGCACTCCACACAGGCGTCTGCGACGACAGTCACGCAATCCGAACAGAGATTGAAGTCGTCGACTGTGAGGTCTCGCAGGGGTTCGAGTTGTTTGTCCAAGAGGTACTCGTCGATAGTCGCCTGACAGTTTTGGCACAGTTGCATAGCGATCCAACTTGACGCATGATACCACGACACAAATAGTTGCTGCCCGGTTATCGATTGTGAAGTTATCGACGGATGGCTATTCAAGAACGGCATCACCGAGAAGTGACAGCTACGAGAAGGGCTACGGCGCACGGAACACGCGAATGGTGTCCCGGGACGTGGGTTCACGGATTAGCTGCGCGAACCCGAGTTCCGAAAACACCTGCTTCCAGTTGCGGTGATACAGCGGGAACTCGTCGTCGACGTAACTCACCGCAGTGTCTTCGCGTCCACGTTCGGGGCTGTTCCCCTCGTTTTCGGCGATGATGAGGAGGTCCCCGGCGATACGGGCGACCTCTTCGAACACCCATGCGTCATCGGGGTGGATGTGCTGGAGCGTTTCGACCGAGTACACGACATCGAAGGCGTCGTCCTCGAACTCGGTGACGATGTCTTCGAGGGCACCGGTGTGGAACGTCCCCGACTCTGCGAGTCGAGGGTAGTGCTCAGCCATTACGTCGAAGGATTCGTCGTTGATGTCGATGCCGAGGAGATTCCCGTATCCGTTGGTCTGCAGGTGCGCCAGATGGCGACCCGAGCCACAGCCCAGTTCGATGATCCGGGCGTCGTCGTGGACGTAGTGGTCGAGTACATTGACCAGCGTCTCACTCACCTCGTTCGGTCCGAGTTCAGCGTAGTACGCCGGCGAGAACTTCCCGGAACGGGAGGCCCAGTCGTTGCGAACGTCGTCCGGGTCCATACCTACTGTTCACCGTTGCGGAATAAATGTACCACGAAGTGCGTGGCGGACAGTCGGTGGGCGCTAGCAACCGTTTACTGTGGTACAGGTGACGATCCAACCGGACTGAGAGCAGGTTAAACTGCCGGTGACGGCCTATGACTCGTACTGGAGCAATCGGTCAGCCCGTGTTTCAAGCTCAGTCTCGTCAATCTCGCCCGATGCGTACTGTTGTTTGAGCGTCTCCAGTGAATCCGGCTCGACGGTCGCTTCCCTCCGAAGCTGTACGTACAGCAAAGCACCGACCGCGATAGCAGTGATGATGAATACTGCGAACAGCAGCCACCAACCGCCCGGAGTCATGCCCATACCCATTCCCCCACCATGGGGCCCCATCGGTCCGTGCTGGAGTAGTGCAGTTGTTACCGGTAGCATCTGGGACACCTCTGTTTGTAGATACGAATCTCACGGTATAACCACGTGCGCTGGTTCCCACAGACTGAGAATACAGAGCGGGGCGAGTGGCTGTGAATGGAGTGCTGAAGGTGGGTTTGGAGCCAGTGGTATCAGTGGGTCGTGTCACCGGTTCACCCGACTCGGAATTCCCGTCCGTACCAGTCGTCGATTCGAAGTTCGTACGGCGTCGTCGTCGATGTGTCGTCCCAGCTAACTGGGTTCGGGGCGAACTGTGTGTTGCTGGCCAGCGAGGCAAGGGCCGGCTCTACCTCGTCGTACGTCGCCTCCGCCAGTTCACCCGTGACCACGACGCTCCGCCACACCGATTTAGGTTCGGTTTCCTCGTATACCGTGAACCCGACTGTGGCGTCTGCGCTCAGATACTGGTGTTTCTGGCTATCGTCACTCTCTGACAGGTGAAACGCCAGGCTATCCGTCGCTGGATCGTAGCCGAACGCCACCGGGATCGGATACGGGGCCGTCCCTGTTGGACTTGACAGTGCCAGCACGCCGATTCCGTTGTCGGTGAGGACATCGACGACCGCGTCGTCACTTAGTTCTTGCATCCCGAATACAACGCTATCTGGCAACTACTTGGGAATTAGACCGCATTTTCACTCGGTGGGAACGTGAGAGTTCCTTTTCAAATAATAGGTAACAGAACAGGTATGGGCACAGACTCGACGGGGGCGTTCGCCGAGTGGGACGAAGAACGGTACAGCACCAATATCGAGCGGTTCGACGAGCAGCACAAGCGCCTGTTCGGGCTACTGAACGACCTCCACACGGCGATGAACGAAGGCCACTCGGAGGAAGAGGTCGGTGACATTCTCCGGGAACTGGAACGCTACACGGAGTACCATTTCGGTGACGAAGAGGAGTTCATGCAGAACTGTGGCTACGCCATGGACTGCAGCGACTGTTTCTACAACCACCGTGAAATGCACGAGGAGTTCGCCGACAAAGTACGCGAACTCCGCGAGAAACACGAAAACGGGGAGTACGTCACGATGGAAGTCCTGACGGTCGCCCGGGACTGGCTCGATGCACACATCGCTGCCGGGGACGAAGACCAGAACTACGCGGACTACTTCCAGAACGAAGTCAGCGACGACTACGAGTACGAACCGGGGCAGCTCTATCATGACCGGACGGCATCAGAAGACCCGGTCCCAGTTGATCGCCAGAGCGAGGACGCCGGCGTTCGCCTCGACAGCGATATCTACGACGGGGGCTCGCTTTCGGTCCCGGAGGGGTCAGTAGCGGCCTGGTTCGAAGCTGTCGTTTCGGAGCACGGGGATCGGACCGCGGCGCTCGTCCGGGATGACGGCGAGTTCGTCGAGCGGAGTTTCGAGGAGCTGGCCGAGCGGGCGAAAGCAGTCGCTGGCGGCCTCCTCTCGACGGACCTACGTCCGGGGGACCGACTGGCAATCAGGGCACAGTCCCAGTACGAGTGGTCCGTCCTCGACTTAGCCTGTCACTTCGCCGGACTGGTCCCGGTCGCGCTCTACCCGTCTGCGAGCGATGACCGGGCAGCCCAGATTATCGAACGGACCGGCGCAACCGGACTCGTAGCAGCGGGGGACGTGACCGAAGACCTCGCGCTGGCCGTCGAAACCGTGCTTGCTTTCGAGGACGTACCGACCGAGGAAGCGAGAGTGCTTCCCGGCCTACAGACGGACGGTGACGAGGTTGCGACAGTCGCGTTCGACGTGGCATCCCCTGCGGAGAAGGCCGGCTGCGCGCTGACACACCGAAATCTGCTGGCGGCCGCAGAGAGCCTCCGAGAGGCGCTTCCCACAGGCCCCGACGCCACCGGAACGTGTTCGCTCCCGCTTGCACATATCTATCAGCGCGTCTCGACGTACTACCTCTGGGCGACCGGGAGCGCCGTCGCCTACCTCGGGGCCGATGAGTTCGTCGACCAGCTCGCGGCTGTTGAGCCGGATGTGCTCGTCGGTGTCCCGAAGATGTACCAGCAGCTCTACGGAACCGTTCAGGACCGTCTCGGCGACATGGGCTGGATGAAACGGAAGGTCGGCGGTCGAGTGGCGTCCTACGGAGAGGGTATCGTCGAGGGACGTGGGACGCCGCTGAAATACAGAGCCGCCAATCGCCTCGTCTACAAGCCGCTCCGACAAGAAGCGGGGTTATCGAACCTCACTTACGCGCTCTCAGGGACGGGCCGGCTCGACGATCATCTGCTGTACTTCTTCCGGGGGCTGGGCGTTCCGATATGCGAGCTATACGGCTCCGTCGGCACAACCGGTGTGGGCGCACTGAACTCGGCAAACTCCTACGTCGAAGGGTCGATTGGGGACCCGATGCCGGGCATTGAAATCGCCGTCTCCGAAAACAGAGAGCTACTGGTCCGAGGCCCCACCGTCCTTGGCGGGTTCCTTCACGACGATCAGACCGGCGCGCAGACGCTCCTCGACAACTGGTACCACACCGGCGAAGTCGGTGAAGTGGGACCGGATGGCACGCTTTCGCTCGGTGAGTGAGGGCGGCCCGTGAAGCCGAGGACAGTGCAATCGAGCGGTGCCGCGGTCACACCGGGTCAGACGAGCCGAAACCCGAGCGCGACAAGAGGCACAAGAACGAGTAGGTATCCGGCCGCCGAAATCGCCCAGTCGCGTCGGATGTCTGCGATTCGGGCCGATGGCAGGCGGGAACGTGGGAGCACGACGAAGACAAAAAAGCCGACCATCAGCGTGTAGAGGACAGCGGCAGCGAGGACCGCTGCGACTATCGATGGCCCACCCAGCAGCCCTTCACTGGTGAAAAGTACCCAGACGAACAGCGGGCCAGTCAGCCAGCCGGCAATGTAATGGACGACGCTCGCGAGCCGCTCAGGGGCGTTCTTCGGGGCGCTATCGGTCAATACGCCAGCGGCAATGAACGGTGGTGTTTCGCCTTCCGGCAGTCTGGCCATTACCAGATCCATCACAGCCGTCGCGACGACACCTGCGGCCACGCCGATAACAAACCGGAGTGACACCGTAACCGCCGTGACGAGAGGGACCGACTCCATGTACTATTGAGAGGACGGACCCGTATTCTGTCTGACGGTTCGGGCCGACAGCGGTACCGATTTGTTGGGTGCGAAAGCCTCTAAGGCCGTACGTCGTAAACTGCGCATGCGCACACAGGATGCGGGACACCGAGCGGCGGCAGTCGACGCCATCGCTGACCGGGACTACCGGCGCGCCGGCGACGAGTACACGCGGGCAGGCTGGCGTGTTCTTGCGGATCCGCGAGACGGTATCGAACCATTTGCGGCCGACGAGAAGGGGTGGGTCGGTGACGGGCTTCAGTACCTCGCGACGAGCGCGGTCTGTTACCGCGTCGCCGGACAGGATACGCGCGCCACCCGTCGCGGTGTCGAGGGCGTCGCCGTGGCCAAGGATTTGACCAACGGGCTTGAACACCCGGTTCAGCACGCCTGTCTCAAGGAATTCGTCGCAGACTTCCGGGCCGTCGGGGGCCTCGACGGGGTCGAGACGGCATACCGCGAGGCTGAGGCGGCATACAACGACGCCGGAAGTGCTGTGGACAATCCGCAGGCGTGGGGGACAACGCCGCTGTTCGAGGCCGCTGCGACCCTCATCCAGCATGTCGCTCGTGGCCCGGCTAACGGCGAAATCGCTATTCCCTGGGAAGACCTCCACGGCGCAGATCCGGACGACCCGGGCAGCTTCCTCGCACAGCGAGCCATCGTCAAGCGCCAACGGTTCCCGACTCTCGTCGAGCAGGTAAGCAACGACGGCTTCCTCGCCACCCCTCGTGGAACCACGGAGTACGACACCGACCACCACCGCTGTCCACATTGTGATTCAACAGATGTGAACTGGGTCGCAGAGAGCGTCGTTTGCCTGCGATGTTCCCGTCCGACAGCCGAAACAGGCTAAGACACACCGTCTTCTCCCAGAGTATGGCGAAAGTTCGCAAGACCTTACCCATATTTTGGTTTTTAATTGTCGGTATTACGGGTATAATATTGTCTGAGGATTTTTGGCTCATTTTGGTACTAATCGGTCTCTCTTGGCCAGGTATGTAGTTATTCGGCCAGCAAGAATCGGCGAGTAGAGGACAACAGCTGTGCAGAGACTGCGTCGGTCACGTTGTCGGTTCGGACGACTCGGGCAGTGACGCCGAATCAGTACGCCCTTCGAGAAGCAATCGGCGATTAACAATGTGGTCGACAACAGTGGTACTGTCGAGGATTTCTGTGTCACCGTCGTGGGTTTCTGGGTCACCGGCGTACCGCCGGATCTTGAACGAATCCATCGCGTTCCGGTTCTCCGAGACTGGTTCGATGACTTCGAGGTACTCTCCGGTGGCGGAGTTGCGGTAGGTTTCGCCCGTGGCAAAGCCGACAACAGGGACATCCGCCGGCCATTCCCACGAAAACTGCCGAAGATACTGGTCGAACTGCCAGACGAGATGTGCCGGGTCGAGATCGTCGTCAAGCGCACCGACAGTGGCAGAGTCGAGCGTCCGATCCCAGTAGTCGACGACGCACTCCCTGAGGTCGTCTTGCAGGCAGTCTTCGACCAGTTTCTGCTCGATCGGATAGCCGATCTCGATGGCAACGACGGCGTGTCTGTCAAGATGGGTGAGACAGCGCTGGCATTCGATCTCGAACACGGACAGGCCAAGCGGGTTATCAGCAGTCAAGTGCGCCAGTTCGTTCCCGCAACTGGGACACCAGAGAAACAAGACCCCGTTGTCCGCACCGGAGAGTTCGCCGAGTACGGTCAGATCCTCGAAGGTGGTGTCAGGGTCGGTCATCCGGGCCTCGGATGGCGACTCCGGAACGGGCGCTGTGTCATCGTCCGCGTACTTGGCCAGCTTCCTGTCTTTCAGTAGTGACTTGATAACCGAGTCATGCGAGGAATGCGACTCTGTGTCTCGTATTTTCTCTATCTGTTCTTTCGTCCAGTCGCGCACGCGAATGGTTGCCATTTATCCCACATCCAAACCAGACTACAAAAACGTTTTCCTTTTATAATGAAGGTTAATTCTCCGCGCGACCACCGGGGAGGTTCGTCACTGACTGGTGCCAGTGATACGGCGCTTGATTTCGGCGTTTGAGACACGGATCTGATTTGCTGCTAGCCGATGAGTGACGAGGTCAAGGAGATCCAGCTCCGACAGTAACCTCCGTGCGTGCGTCTGGCTCAACTCAAGCCGCTGGGTTACCTCGTCCAGAGACGTGGCCTGGGTAACAGTCTGTGCGAGCTCAGCCACCGTCACGTCCCGAGAGATACCGAGTCCATCGGCGACGAGATTGTCGTCGCTGTCCTGCGAGTCCGCCTCAGCGAGCAGTTCAGCGACAGATCTGGCTCCCAGTCCGTCCGGTCTTTCGGCTTGACTGGTGTCGCTCTCCCTGTCGTCAGAAGGGTCTGCCCCGTCGGACGGAGCGGAATCGGTGTCGGAATCACCCTGCACGTCTGCGAGGCTGAGTCCGCCTGCCTGTGGCGTCGTGTCAGTCGGGTCATGGATATCGTACTCCACCATGTACCGACGGACCGTTTCGGAGGTGACATCGGCGTCAAGCGCTTCGGTCATCTCCGGGAACGTATCGCAGGCGTCGTAGGCCGCCCGGAGTGCCTCGGGGTCTTTGTATGCTGGCACGGAATCCGACTGCGAGAGGGTGTCCGCCAGTTCGTTGGCCGTGTCATTCTCCCCGTCTGATGGAACCGGTATGTCGGTTCCGACGGGGACGGTAACAGTCACGTCAATCTCAATCCGTTTGTCAGTCACATCGAACTCCTCCGCGTCAACGGATACGTCATCGTGGATCGAGATCCCACCGAACACCGGCGTTGCGAGCGTCAGATCGGCGCTGATTTCATCGTTATCCGCGGTCGTCTGACCCTTCACTGAGACCGACTTGACCTCAGTGTCAGACGAGTCGAGGCATTCGAGTACCTGCGTGAAAGTCTCAAAGGCGTCACTAACTACCATATGACACTCACGCACACAGCCCCACTATTACATATGGGAACCAGAAATATTTGCTACAATATACTGTGTAGACAGATTTGGCCCCTCGTCCACGCTGGAGGGGAATACCGTGTGTACAGAATGTGCACATTGGCGGTGAAATCAGAATTCCAACCAATAATATACACCCTAAGGGTGTAAATATATGCGCTGTCGGAGAAGCGCCGTCACGAGAGATATCACCAAACTAAATTCACACACTAAGGATGTTATTGTTCGGGCCTGAACGGCAACAAGTGAGGATTACACCGATCCGACAACGTGCTTACAACCGGTCCCAGAGTTCGGCACTCGCATCGCCGACGGCGGCCATGTCCGAATCGTCGACACCAGCGACGCCTGAGTTCTGGTCGTACACAGGCACCCCGTCGATAATCGTCCGGGTCACGTCCCCACGGCTTGCGGCGCTAACGACGTAGTAGGGCGCACTTTCGTCCAGCACCGGATTCGGTCCCAGATCCAGCGTGACGAAATCACCGCGTTTGCCGACCTCGATACTACCAACAGCGTCGTCCATTCCCAGCACCGCCGCACTGCCGATTGTCGCCCATTCGAGGGCGGTGGCCATGTCGAAGCCGCTCGGGTTGCGTTGCTTGAGTTTGTGTATACCGACGGCCGAACGCATAGTCTCGAACATATCCGGATCCCACCCGTCATCACCGAGTCCGATTGTCATCTCGTGGGCTTGCATCGTTTCCACATCGGCGACACCGACGGCGTTGTTGATGTTAGAATAGGGGTTGTGAGCGACGCTCACATCGTTTTCCGCGAGAATTTCGATTTCGGACTCGGTGGAATGGACGCAGTGGGCGGCGATGACTTCGGCGTCGAAAAAGCCCATGTCTTCTAACGCTGGCACCGGTCGTTTCCCGTAGTCGGCAATGGATTCGTGAACGTCGACCAGTCCCTCTTCGAGATGTATCTGGATAGGGCGGTCGTCGTCGGTCGCCCTGTCGACGCACTCTCCCACGATGTCTTCGGTGTTGGTGAACAGCGTGTGGAGGCAGTAGTGGCCGGACACGGAGTCGTACCGGTCTTCCGCTTCGTCGATGAATCGCTTGTTCTCCGCGATGCCGTCTCTGGCCTGGGCCTCGGAGTTTCGGGCTGTCGTCTCGAAGGAAATCATCCCGCGGATCGGCGTCTGTGACACCCCCTCGGCAACGGCATCGAGACCGCCCGGCAGCGTGTTCGGCCCAGAGTAGTTGTCACAGAACGTAGTGACGCCGCTTTGAAGCATTTCGGCACAGGAACCCAGTGCAGACAGGCGAGCGTCACGTTCGGTAAACGCCTCGTCGACGTTCCACCAGATGTCGACAAGCGCTTCGTAGAAGCTCTCAGGTGACGCATCGAGGGGCGCGCCGCGTATCGGGAGCGCGTACATGTGGGTATGGCAGTTCACCAGTCCCGGAATAACGACTTCGTCAGTGGCGTCAATCACGTCGCCCCCCGACGCGTAGCCGTCCTCGATAGCGACGATATCACCGTTCTCGACAACGACGTGTCCCTCCGACCGGACCGTTCGCTCATCGTCCATGGTGATGAGCGTCCCTGCGTTCAGTATCACAGGTAGGGGGAAACCATCAACCGACTAAAAGCTACGCCGCCCCAGAACAGCCTTAGCAGCCACTGTATCACAACCAGTGTGTGCGACAGATGTGGCGTCTCACACACCAACTGTTTTCGTCATTCGCCCGGGCCGTTACAGCATGACAGAGGTTCACATTACAGACGCACAGCTGGTGACGGGGGGAGGCGTTCAACACGGCGAAATAGCTATTTCCGGCGGGACGATAGACGCTGCTGGTCCGCCGTCGTCGGTCCCGACACCCAGTGACCCGGAGACTGTCATCGACGCGGACGGCATGATCGCGCTTCCGGGGGCTATCGACGTGCACACGCACATGCACGACGACGAGCTGTTTCCGGACGGGATCGACTTCGCGTCACAGACCGCGAGTGCGGTCGCCGGTGGAGTGACGACGGTCATCGAGTTACCGACGCAGACACCCATCACAACCCCAGAGGCACTGCAGGAGAAGGCGGAGACGTGCTCGGCGCTGGCCCACGTCGATTTCGGCCTCGTTGCGGGCAACGTGCAGGACCCGGACATCGACGTGGCCGGCATCATGGACGCCGGAACGGCAGATTTCAAGACATTTACCGCTGACCCGTATCTGGCTGACGACGAAACCATCGCTCGGCTCATGCGGCGTGTCAGCGATGCCGGCGGAGCAGTACGCGTTCACTGTGAGACGCAAGGACTGCTCGACGACGCACGGTCGACTATCGACGGCGACGAGCCCGACGTGTACATGGACTCACGACCGCTGGAAGCCGAACTTGACGCGATCTCTCGGGCAGGCTATGTCGCAGAATACGCCGACTGTCCATTACACGTCGTCCACATCTCAAGCGGGAGCGGCGCGCGCGAGGCCGGGCGCTTCAAATCACGAGCCAACGTTCCGGTTACGCTCGAAACCTGTCCACAGTACCTGGCCTTCTCGAAGGGTGACGTTGCCGAAAAGGGACCGTTCTTGAAGGTCAATCCAAGCCTCAAATCCGACACCGAGCGAGAGCGGCTCTGGGATGCTGTACAGGACGGGACAATCGACCTTGTCGGCACAGATCACTTCCCGACTTACCGCGAGACACGCGAAGCCGGCTGGGAGGACATCTGGGAGCCCTACGCCGGCCTCCCGGGCGTCGAAACGATGGTCGAGTTCCTCGTCAGCGACGGCGTCCACGAAGACCGCATATCTTGGCCGCGGCTCCGCGAACTCGTGTGTGCGGCTCCGGCCCGGAACGCTGGTATCTATCCCGAGAAAGGCTCGCTGCAGCCCGGAACAGATGCGGACTTGGTGCTCATTCGGACTGAGGAGTACGAGGTCACTGCCGACGACTATACGTTCGTCGGTGGCTGGACGCCATACGAGGGACAGCACTGGAGTGCGCGCGTGGACACAGTCATCGCTGGCGGTGAGATCGTCGCAACGGACCACGAGGTACAGTCAACAGCGGGCCGTGGCCAGTTTCTGGACCGCCCGCTGTAGCGTTTTGCTGTCCGTCGACCTGATATTCAGTTCACAAATAGATGTGTGTCCTGTGCGGGGCGTGTGTGAGGGTGTGGCAGCCACGACAGAGGCGCTTCGCCTCACAATCGAGTTGGAGCCACAGTACGGTTTTATGCCCGGTTGTACTCAGAGTGTAGTATGGGCATGACGCAAGTCACAACCCTCGAGTGTACACTCTGTGGGGCGGAGTACGACCCGAACCAGGTCATCTACACCTGCCCCGAACACGAGGGCGTGAAGGGGATTCTCGAAGTAACGTACGACTACGACGCCATCGACGACGCCTTCGACGGCGACCTCGGCGGGCCGATAGCGAGCCAGTGGAAGTACGAGGCGTTCCTCCCGGTCGCGGAAGACGCCGACGTGGTCACGCTCAACGAGGGCGGGACGGACCTCTTCGACGCGCCGAACCTCAGCGACGCGCTGGGCGTCGAGACGCTCGTCAAGGACGACGGCCGCAACCCGACGGGCTGTTTCAAGGACCGCGCCAGCGCTATCGCGGTCACGAAGGCCAGACACGCCGGCCGCGACATCATCACCTGCGCCTCGACGGGCAACGCCGCCGCATCGCTGTCGGGCTATGCCGCCCGCGGCGGGATGGACTGTCGCATCTTCGTTCCCGGTGACGCTCCCACGGGCAAACTCGCGCAGCCGCTCGTCTACGGTGCGGACGTCCTCGCTGTCAACGGCAGCTACGACGAAGCCTACGACCTCAGCGTCGAAGTCACCGAGAAGTACGGCTGGTACAACCGCAACGCCGCCATCAATCCGTTCCAGGTCGAGGGCAAGCGCACCGTCGGTCACGAACTCGCTGACCAGTCCATCGCCCGCGGACACGTCCCGGACTGGGTCGTGTTCTCGATGGGTGACGGCTGTACGATAGCCGGTGCCTGGAAGGGGTTCAAGGAGTTCTACGACCTCGGCTACGTCGACGACCACCCGAAGATGCTCGGCGTCCAGGCCGAGGGCGCGTCGGCCATCCACGACGCCTTCCACGACCACGAGGACATCGACGACATCGCCGAAACGCTGGCCGATTCAATCGCGGTCGGACGGCCGCGGAACACGATCAAGGCCTGCCGCGCGCTGGAACAGAGCGGTGGAACGAGCGTGCTGGTCTCCGATGAGGAGATTCTGGAGGCCGAAACGCTACTTGGCAGCACCGAAGGGATCTATTCTGAGCCGGCGGGAGCAGCGCCTATTGCCGGCGTCCAGACGGCACTCGACCGGGGTATCATCGGACAGGACGAAACCGTCGTCGTAGTATCCACCGGTTTCGGTCTGAAAGACACGAAAAGCGCCGAGAAGGCGACCGGTGGAGTAGACCGAATCGACCCCAAAATCGCGGAGGTCGAAGGCCTGTACGGCACGGCCGAGGAAGCCGCGGCCGACGACTGACGCTATCGGACGGTTGCCCCAGCACGGACCAGCACGCTTTCGTTTTGCGATCAGATTCGGCACACTGGCAAGACAAGCGGCTACAGTTTGAAAGTGAAGCGGATCACATATCCGACAAATATCACCTGTTCGAGAGACAGACGAATAGGTATCTCGGGTAAAGTTAAACACATATATTGGTATAAGGATTCTAGTAGGTGGATTGAAAAGACAGGCGACTGGATGGCGTCTCATGAGCGGCCCGGAGAGAGAACAGCAATCAGTCGTACTGTACGATATCGAGGACAAACCGCCGCTGGGGAAGGCAATCCCGCTCGGCATCCAGCACGTGCTCGCGATGTTTCTGGGCAACGTCGCGCCCCCACTTATTCTCGCGGGGGCCGTCGGCTCAGTCACAGGTGAGACGACGTTTCTCGTCCAGATGGCGCTCATCGTCGCCGGTATCGCAACCATTGTTCAGGCGTACCCGGTCGGGCCCGTCGGCGCGCGGCTTCCGGTGGTCATGGGAACCAGCTTCGCGTTTCTCGGCCCACTTATCGGCATCGGCAACCAGTTCGGTATCGCCGCTGTCTTCGGTGCGTCGCTGCTTGCCGCGCCCGTCGAGGTCATCATGGGAGTTTCGTTCGACCGGTTCAGGCGGTTTTTCCCGCCGCTGGTCACCGGCATCGTCGTGATGCTCATCGGGCTAACGCTCATCCCCACCGGGATGAACTACGCCGCTGGGGCCTCGGCCGGCCCATCGGCGGAAGGGTACGGCTCTTTCGTGAACCTCGGCCTCGCGGGGCTCGTTCTGATTGTCACAGTCGGATTGAATCAGTTCTTCGAGGGGTTTCTCCGCGTCATCAGCGTGTTCGTGGGCATCGTCGTCGGCTACCTCGTCGCGCTCGCGCTGGGCGTGGTCGACCTCTCGGCCGTCGCCGCTGCCGGCTGGGTTACGGTTCCGGTCCCGCTCAAGTACGGCCTCGCCTTCGAGCCAAGCGCCGTCGTCACCGTGGCGTTCCTCTACATCGTCACCGGCATGGAGACTATCGGTGATATCTCGGGGACGGTGTCCGCCACCGGCCGGGACGCTACCCGGGAGGAAATCCGCGGCGGCCTCGTCGCCGACGGCGTGATGAGCGTATTCGGCGCTGTGTTCAACGCGCTCCCGAATACGTCGTTCTCGCAGAACGTCGGCCTGGTGAACTTCACCGGGGTCGCCAGCCGGTACGTCGCCGGCATCGGGGGCGTCGTCCTGCTGGCACTCGGGTTTGTCCCAAAAGTCGGCGCGGTCGTTTCAGCGATGCCCGACGCGGTGCTGGGCGGCGGCGCGCTTATTCTGTTTGCGATGATATTCTCCTCAGGAGCACGCCTCATCACACAAAACGTCGAACTCGACCACCGTAACTCGACTATCTTAGCACTGTCGATGGCGCTGGGCCTTGGGGTCGCGTTCCGCCCAGAAATCCTCCAGAACTTCCCGTCAGAGGTTCAGACGCTGTTCGGGTCCGCGCTCGTCACCGGCGGGATGGCTGCCCTCGTTCTCAACATCGTGTTCCCGGGTGGGAGCGTCGGAACGGGGCCGACGGAATACACCGCCGGGCTGGAGCCGAGTCCGACCGACACCGGTGCCGGCGCGCCGCCGGTTGACGACGACTGAGCCTACAGGTAGCCGTCGGCAAACTCGTCGATCAGCAGCCGCCGGTCGTCGCCCAGCGGGTAGAGAATGGGACACTGACAGCCAGTCTCTGCGTACTCCCGGACTTTCTCTCGGCACTGTTCTGGCGTGCCGCTGGCGGTGAGTTTGTGAACCACGTCGTCCGGAATGAGATGCATCCCCTCTTGAATGTCCTCGTGGTCAGCCGGCCACCCGCCGATTGTCTCGCCCACCTCGTCGATGAGGTCCTGGCTGACGCCGCTGGCCTTCATGATATGGGGCTGTTGCCCGAGGTACTGCGTGATGAGTTCGCGGGCGTTATCCAGAGCTTTCTCCTCGTCGTGGTCCATCGAACAGACGACCAGTTGTGGTCGGTCGATGTCGTCAAGCGAGCGGTCTCCGCGCTCCGCTCCGGTCTCCAGTGCATCAAGGGCCTTCTTGTTGTACTCCGGACTGACGAGGTAGTTCAACAGCGCGCCGTCGGCGAAGTGACCAGTGAGTTCCAGCATCTTGAACCCGGTCCCGCCAACGTAGACTGGCACGGTGCGTGGCCCGTCGTCGCCGTGGACGACGTCCAGTTCCACGTCCCGCATCTGGACGAACTCGCCGTCGTAGGTGACGTTCTCCATATCGAGCAGGTCCTGCGTCACCTCGACGCATTCACGCATCGCCCGCAGTGCGCCGCTGCGGTCGATGCCGACTTTCTCAGCCAGTGGGTCCCACCAGGCCCCGATACCGCACATGATGCGGTCCGGACCGGCGAGTTCTTCTAGCGTGCTCATCGACTGCGCTATCAGCGCCGTGTTACGCGTCCAGTTGTTGATGACACCGGTCCCGAGTTTGATGTCGTCGGTGACCGCGGCGTACGCGCCGAGCGGGGACACGGCGTCGCGTGCGAGTCGCGATTCGGCCTGCCAGATTTCGTCGATGCCCTGCTCCTCTGCGTACTGCACGAGTTCTACGTTCTCTTCTAGCGAGTGTTTGTCCTGGAGGTAGAGACCGACACGGTCGCCTCTCTCGAAGACCTGATTGGCGCTCATGAGACATGCGAGATTCAGCGAATATGGATAAATAGATTTGGCCACACACACGGTCTGTGGGAGGTGTGGCCGCCGATACTGGCGCGCGTCGCGGACCAATCAATCCGTCTCGCGGCTATAGGACTGCAACAGCGCCGACGGGACCGCGAGCTGGTCGCTTTTCGTCCGGATGACGGCGTAGGCCAGCACGATAATCGTCGCCAGATAGGGGTACGTCCCCATGATCTGTGGCGTCATGAGGAACTCGACGATCGGGTTAATAACCCCGGCGAGCGGCGCGTCAGGACCCAGCGTCAGCGAAATCGACTGCGAGCGAATGCGCAACGCGTCGAGCAGCCCGAACAGGTACGCCCCGACGAGCATCCGGCGCGGCCGCCACTGCGCGAAAATGACCAGTGCAACGGCAATCCATCCCCGGCCCGCGGTCATGCCGGGGACCCAGAGCTGTGAGAAGGCCAGCGAGAGGTGGGCTCCGGCCGCACCGGCGAACCCACCACCGATGAGTACCGCCAGATACCGCAGCCGGAACACGGACACGCCCATCGTGTCCGCCATCTCGGGGTCCTCACCAACCGCAATCATCTCCAGTCCGAGGTTCGAGTGGTGTAGGAAGTACCAGACCACGACCAACAGGCCGAGGGCGAGGTAGTCCGTCGCCGTACTCCTGAAGAGCGCTTCGCCGATAACCGGGAGGTCGACGAGATACTGTCCGACGAGCGGGAGGGTCATCTGCGGGAACCCGTCGATGGACTCCTCGACCCACCCGGAGCCGAAGAACGTCGTCAGCCCGGTCCCCAACAGCGTCAGCATGACGCCGCTGATGACCTGATTCGACTTCAGCGTGATACAGAGGAACGCATGGACCAGTGCCAGTACCATCCCGAGGAGGATGCCGACGCCGAATCCGAGCCAGTGGCTCCCCGTGACGACAGTGGTGATAAACCCACCAAGTGCGCCGACGAGCATCATCCCCTCGACGCCGAGGTTGAGGACGCCCGCCCGCTCGCTGATTAGTTCTCCCATCCCAGCGAGGAGGAGCACAGTCGCCGCCTGAACTGTGGCATCAAGCAGGCCGGCGATGAAGGTCACCATCAGTCGTCACCCCGCTGTGGCTTGGCAGGCGTCTCTGCTGGCCCGCGTTTTAGATCGATACCGACGCGGTAGCTCTTGAAGAATTCCGCCGTGATCAGGAAGAGAATGACCAGCGCCTGAATGATCTCGACCAGCGCCGCGGGCACGCCGAACGCCACCTCCATGCTCGACCCGCCGACGAACAGGACGGCGAAGAACAGGCCCGCGAGCAGCACTTTGACCGCGCTGTTGCGTCCAAGCAGCGCAATCGGAATGGCCGTAAAGCCGTACCCTGGTTCGAACCCGGCGCGGTACCGTCCCTGGGCACCGGCAATTTCGCTGATGCCGCCCATAGCCGCGAACGCGCCCCCGACGACGAACACGAAGAGATACACGTAGTACTTGCTCATGCCCGCCTGCTGGGCGGCTTCGTCGTTCGAACCGACGAACGTGATCTCGAATCCGAGCCGCGTTCTCGTCATCAGGACGTAGGTCACCGCGACCATCACGATGGCGACGAGCAGACCGGCGTGGACGCCGCTTACCAGTTCAGGAATCGTCGCGGCCTCGGAGAACCGCTCCGACTGCGGGAAGTTCCCGGTCCCGCCCTGCATCGGCCCGCGGAGCAGGTAACTCTGGAGTTCGAGCGCGACGAAGGTAAGCAGCAGCGACGTGATGATTTCGTTGACATCCCACTTCGCACGCAGGTACGCCGGGATACCAGCCCAGATACCGCCGGCTACGGCCGCAGCGACGAACATCAGCGGGACTAGCGCCAGACCCGGGAGCGAGACGTTGAGGCCGATCCAGGTCCCCGCGAGCGCGCCGGCGACGAGCTGGCCCTCGGCCCCGATGTTGAACAGGCCCGCCTTCAGCGGGAGATACACCGCAAGGCCGGTCAAAATCAGTGGCACTGCCTTCGTCAGCGTCTCAGTGAGGCCGAACTCGGTAACGAGCGTGTCGACGAACATCGTCGCGTACGCCGCGATAGGGTTCACGTCAAGGACGACCAGCGCGATAGCGCTGACCGCCAGCGCGGCGAGAACCGTGAACACGGGTGTCCCGTACGCCAACCAGACGGGAATGTCCTCGCGTGCGTCGACGGTTACTGCGACGTTCATCAGCTCTCACTCCCCTGCGTGACTCCGGGGGAGGGCGGCGATGTGTCTACCTCGCCCCCATCGTCGCCACCACCGCCAGTCATCTCCAGACCGATCCGTTCCCGGTCGGCCTCGGCCGGTGTCGTCTCGTAGACGAACTCGCCCTCGTAGACGACGAGAATCCGGTCGCTCAGGTCGAAGATTTCGTCCAAGTCCTCCGAGAGGAGGATGATGCCGGTACCTGCCTTGCGCTGTTCGAGCAGCGTCTCCCTGATGAACTCGATTGCCCCGACATCGACGCCACGGGTGGGTTGGTTGGCGACGAGCAGGTCCGGGTCGCGGTAGATTTCCCGCGCCAGGATGAGCTTCTGGAGGTTCCCGCCGGAGAGGTCACCGGCTTTTGTCTCGGTCACGTCGCTGACACCGCGAACATCGAACTCATCGACCAGCGTTTCGGCGTAGTCACGGAGTTTCCCGTAGTCAAGGAACGGCCGGTCGCCGAACCGGCCGTCTCTGAAGTCCTTCATCGTGGCGTTGTGCATTACCGAGAGATCCTCCGCACAGCCATACTGGAGTCGATCCTCGGGGACGAACGAGACACCGCTGTCGACGAACGTCTTCGGTTTCGCGCCGGTGATATCTTCACCGTTGACCAGTATCTCGCCGGCCGTCACGTCACGGATGCCAGCCATGACCTCGGCGAGTTCTTTCTGGCCGTTGCCGCTTACGCCCGCGATACCGACGATTTCGCCCTGCCGAACCGTCAGGTCGACGCCCGAAAGGGCTTCGATATTTCGGTTATCGGTGGCCTTTACTCCGCGTGCGCGCAGGACCGGGTCACCGAGGTCGACCGCGTCCCTGTCGATCTCGAACAGGACTTCACGGCCGACCATCATCTCCGCGAGGTCTGCACGGGTGACCGACGACACCTCGGCGGTGCCGACGTTTTTTCCCTCCCGGAGTACTGTCACCCGGTCGACGATAGCGTCGACCTCTGTGAGCTTGTGCGTAATGAAAATTATCGAGAGTCCTTCGTCGGTCAGCCGTTCGAGCGAGTCGAAGAGCCGCTCGGCCTCGGTCGGCGTGAGAACCGCGGTCGGTTCGTCGAGAATCAGGAGGTCAACATCGCGATACAGCGCTTTGAGTATCTCGACGCGCTGTTGCTGGCCGACATCAAGCTCCCAGATCTTTGCACTCACGTCGATGTCGAACCCGTACTGGTCCGCTAACGCCTGAATCCGTTGTTCGGGCACGTCGAGGCCTAACGAAAACTGGCCGGCAAGCGATTGGACGAGACTGTTGTTCCGAACTGCCGCCGGAAGCCAGCTGTCCGCCGAATCGCTGCGGAACGCTGTGGCCGGTTCGCGTTCACCGAGTACGACGTTCTCGGCGACGGTCAGGCGTGGTATCAGCATGAAGTGCTGGTGGACCATCCCGATACCGGCGTCGATGGCGTCCTGTGGCGACTCAAGATCGAGTCGCTCGCCGTCGAGATAGATGTCGCCGTCGTCCTGCGAGTAGAGCCCGTACAGAATCTTCATCAGTGTACTCTTTCCCGCACCGTTTTCGCCGAGGAGGCCGTGAATTTCGCCGCGCTCGACGGAGAGGTTGACGTGGTCGTTGGCGACGACCCCGGGGAACTCCTTCAGAATCCCCTCCATCCTGAGCGTGGTGTGTTCGGACATGCTCTCTGGTCTTGGCCGGGTATCAACAATGTAGTGGCATAATTGTTTCCAAAGGTAGCCATATTCGCCGTCCAGACCGGGAAATGCCGGACATTTGCCAAGTATCAGTTGTCGTGTGCTAGCGACTGTTGTCGATCTGGGTTGCGTTTGTCGACGCCGACAATAGTATTAACATATAATCCAGATAGTTGCCAGATATAGCTATATTGGTCCAATTCTATAGCGGATATCTGAATAATAGGGTAGCGAAAGCTGCGTGAACGGAACAATTTAAGTCACTGATTCTGCAATGGCTACCCGGTTAGTCAATGGTTGACAAGAGTCACACTAGATCGAGACGAGAGTTACTGGCAGCGCTTGGGGCAGCAGGAATTACCGGACTGGCCGGTTGCAGCGGTGGCGGTGATGACGGCGACAACGGGGGCGGGACCGGCACCGCCGACGGGGGAGCCGCTGCGGGGACCGGGACCAGCAGTGACGGCATGGATTCGGTCACCGCCGCGTGGGTGTACAATTCCGAGGTCGGTGACCTCGGCTGGTCCTGGGCACACAATGAGGGTCGGAAGGCAGTCGCAGCAGAGTACGACTGGCTAGAGACAGAGTACACCGAGGCTGTTGCCCCCGCTGATTCCGAACGGGTGTTCGAGCAGTACGCACAGGGCGACGCCGACATCATCTTCGGCTGTACGTTCGAGTATCAGGACCCGATGGCGTCCGTGGCGGAGCAATACCCCGACACATACTTCGAACACAACACCGGCTACCTGACGATGGAGAACATGGGACGGTACATGGGCCGGATCTATCAGCCCCGGTATCTCGCCGGACAGGCCGCGGGGACCGTAACAGAGACCGACACGCTGGGATACGTGGCGGCGTTCCCGATTCCGGAGGTCATTCGTGGCATCAACGCCTACGCACTCGGGGCCGCGTCTGTCAACGACAGCGCGACGCTGAAAGTCAGATGGACGAACTCCTGGTTCGACCCGCCGACCGAGAGCGAGGCGGCGAACGCCCTGCTGGACGAAGACGTCGACGTAATGGCCCAGCACCAAGACTCCCCCGCAGCGCTCAGAGCGGCCTCTGATGCAGGTATCTGGGCGACCGGCTACGACGCTCCGATGGGCGACATCGCCGGCGAGAACTATCTCACCTCCCCGATCTGGCACTGGGAAGAGTTCTACGGTCCGACTATCGAGTCCGTCAGAGACGGGACCTGGGAATCCGACGCGTACTGGAAAGGCATCGAGTCGGGCATCTGTAGTCTGGACGACTGGGGGCCAGAAGTGCCCCAGGAAGCGAAAGACACCGTTTCGGAGTCACGAGCAGCGATACTCGACGGCGACCTGAACATCTGGGCCGGTTCGGCATTCGAAAGCGAGGGCGACGAGTTCCTCTTCCAGGAGATGAGTAGCTACGTCGACGCCGTCGAAGGTGAGGTCCCGAACTGATCCCGCCACCGCTTTTCGACTGCAGTACTCGCCTGGGGGTTGCTGTGGTCCGCAGGCGTATATAACCACGTTCGTAGTACTATTCCGGATTGTATGGAGTTTCTGCCCAATTTTAATCAGATCTATTCGTTCGCTGCAAGGTCAAGAATGGTATCGCTTAAGTAGGAGTTTCCGCTACCTCTACCCAGTTCAGTAATGGTGAATACCAACCGAACGATATCGCGGCGGGAGATGCTGGGCGCGCTTGGGGCAACAGGAGTAACCGCACTAGCCGGCTGTAGTGGCGGGAGCGGCGACGGTGAGACGACTGACGGGACAACGACCGGCGGCGATGGAGGCTCCGGGTCCGACTCCGTCACCGCCGCCTGGGTGTACATCTCAGAGGTGGGCGACCTCGGGTGGTCCTGGGCCCACGATGAAGGCCGAAAGACGGTTGACGAAAAGTACGACTGGCTGGAAACCGAGTACACAGAGGCTGTCGCGCCGGAAGACTCGGAACGCGTATTCGAGCAATACGCGCAGGGTGACGCCGACATCGTCTTCGGGACGACGTTTGGCTACCAGGACCCAATGTTCAACATTGCGGAACAGTATCCCGACACCTACTTCGAGCACGCGACCGGCTATCGAACCCGGGAGAACATGGGGCGGTACATGGGTCGGATCTACCAGCCCCGGTATCTCGCCGGGCAGGCCGCCGGGATGGTGACCGAAAACAACACCATCGGCTACGTCGCCGCGTTCCCGATTCCCGAAGTCATCCGTTCTATCAATGCGATGGCGCTCGGTGCGCGGTCGGTGAACCCGGACGCGACGTTCAAAATCCGGTGGGTCAACGCGTGGTTCGACCCACAGACCTCGAAACAGGCCGCCAACTCACTCATCGACGAGGGCTGTGACGTTATCTCACAGGAGCAGGACTCTCCCGCTCCGGTCAGGGCCGCAAACGAGGCGGACGTGTGGGCCTCCGGCTACAACGCGCCGATGGGCGAGTTCGGCGGTGACAACTACCTCATTTCGCCGGTCTGGAACTGGGAAGAGATCTACGACCCGACCATCTCTGCGGTCCGGGACGGGACCTGGGAATCCGACGCCTTCTGGGGCGGCATGGAGACGAACCTCCCTGCGCTCGACGAGTGGGGGCCGGCGGTCCCACAGGAGGTCAAAGACACCGTCGCCGAAACGGAAGAGAAAATCGTCAACGGCGACCTCGACGTCTGGGCCGGCTCGCCGTTCGAGGGTGAGAGCGACGAGTTCCTCTTCCAGGAGATGAACAGCTTCGTCGACGCCGTCGACGCCGAGGTTCCGGAGTAAGAGGGGTTCTTCCGTTTTGCAGTTCGACACCGCCGACCGGTAGCTAGCAGTCGGGCCGGTCAGTCACGGTCAGCCGGTGGCAACAGGCACCAGCCGCTCACTCGTCGACAGCGCGGTCGAGTTCCGGACGGGACGCCCCGCCCCACTCCTCGTAGGAGCGAAGCACGTCGCCGTTTCGCTCGCCGGTCAGTTCGCCGTCTCGGACGGCGATCTCGCCGCCGACGAGGACGTACTCCATCCCGTCGGAGAACTGGAACGGGTTCTCGTACGTCGCATTCGCCGACACCGAGGTGAGGTCGAAAGCAACGAGATCCGCGACGTATCCCTCGCGGATGTAGCCGCGGTCCCTGAGGCCAAGGATATCGGCCGGGTTGCCGGCGGCCTTGTGGACCATCAGTTCCGGCGAGAGCACGTCCCGCTCCTGGACGTATCGTTCGAGGATGCGACTGAACGCCCCGATAGCCCGCGGGTGGGGCTTGCCGCCGAAGATCCCATCCGTACAGAACGTGCCGCGGTCGTCCGCGAGAAACCGCTCGATGTCCTCTTCGGCCATCACGAAGTCCGCCATCGTCACGTCCAACTCTTCCGCGACAAGCAGGTCACACATCGCGTCGACCGGCTCGCTGTCAACCTCGGCGGCGATGTCTGCGATGGTGTCGCCCTGATAGCGTCCGCTTCCCGTCCGCGTAATGAGGATGTTGTCCCACGAGCCAGCGGCGTACGCGAGATTCTCCCAGTCGCCCGGCTGAGAGATGTCGGCTGCGATGCGGTCCCGAACTGCTGTGGAGTTGAGGCGGTGACGGATGGCTTCCGAATCACCCTGTCGCGCCCACGGCGGCAATAGCGCGGTGAGCATCGTCGATCCGGCGGTGTAGGGGTACTGGTCGAAGGTGACCCGCTGGCCCCGGGCAACGGCATCGTCGAACAGGTCGAGGACAGCCTCGGAATTCCCCCAGTTCTGCTGGCCCCCGACTTTGAGATGGGAGACATGGGCGTGACAGCCGCCGCGGCGGCAGATGTCCAGATACCGGTCGATAGACTCAACCACGCGGTCCGTCTCGTTCCAGACGTGTGAGATCATAAACGAGTCACGCTTGGCGAGCGTGTCCGCCAGCGCCACCAGTTCGTCGTCGCGGGCGTACGAACTCGGCGGGTATATCATCCCTTTAGACATACCGAACGCGCCTTCTTCCAGCGCTACTTCGAGCTCCTGTCGAATCGCGTCGAGTTCACCGGGCGCTGTGTCGTGGTCAGCCGTCGGTCTGTGCAGTCGATGACTGGTGACTGGCCCGGCGGCGACGACGTGTTCACCGCTGAGTGGGCGGTCCTCGAATCCGGCCAGCATCGACCTGATGTTGCCATGTGGGGCGTAGTACGCACAGTTGACGGCGGGTTCGGCGGACTCGAGCGCCTCGAGATAGCCGGAAACGGTGTGCCACGGCCACGTTTCGCCGAGCGTGCCGTCGAGTGACTTGACCCGTTCCGCCCACTCGTCAGTGAGGGTTGGCGGCACCGGCGCGACGCTGACACCGTCCTGGCCGAGGACTTCCGTCGTGATCCCCTGTGTCAGTTTCTCTTTTGCGCCGGGCTGTTCGAACAGTCGAAGCTCCGAATGCGCATGCATATCGATGAACCCCGGCGCGAGATAGGACCCGTCGAGATCGACGACGCGGTCGGCGTCAAGCGGGGCCTCGCTGACGGCATCGATTCGACCGTCGGCGACACGCACGCTCGCAGTGAACGGAGGGCGACCGCTCCCGTCCAGCACCCGCGCGTCTCGGAACGCGATAGACGCGACACTCGGCTCGGTCATGTCTGTCGACTCGCGGAACGGTCGTTTGGCTCTTTCGGTGGTCTCAACCGTGTGTGACAGCGGGCGAGCGCGTGCCACACTGCGTCTGTCAATCTGTGTGTCACCACCCCGACGCAATCTTCAAGACGACACCGCAGAACAGCTACCCAATGCCATCGGTCAGTCTCGATAGCGAGCGGTTCAGACGGCGCTTCGATACGTTTAACGAAATCGGCGCGACAGAGGCGGGCGGCGTGAACAGGCCGAGCCTCTCAGACGAGAACAAGGCGGCCCGGGACACGCTGGTCGAGTGGTTCCGCGAGGCCGGGCTGGAGGTCCGTATCGACACAATGGGCAACATCTTCGGTCGCCGAGAGGGGGCCGACGGTGACGCCGCGCCGGTCCTGTTCGGGTCACACATCGACAGCCAGTACAACGGCGGGCGGTACGACGGCGTTATCGGCGTCCTCGGTGGACTGGAAGTCATCGAGGCGTTCAACGACGCCGGGGTGACGACCGAACGCCCGCTAGAGGTCGTCGCCTGGAGTAACGAGGAGGGCGTCCGCTTTCAGCCGGATATGCTCGGCAGCGGGGTCTACTGTGATATTTTCGACTTCGACTACGCGTACGAGCGCGAGGACAAGGACGGGAAGCGGTTCGGCGACGAACTCGAACGCATCGGATACAAGGGCGAAACGCCCTGTGAAGCGGACGATATCCACTGCTACTTTGAGATGCACGTGGAACAGGGGCCGTTTCTCGAACAGCAGGACATCCCAGTCGCCGCTGTCGAAGGCGTGTTCGGCTTTTCCTGGCTGAACGTCACTTTCGAGGGCCAGGCAAACCACGCCGGGCCGACGCCGATGGATATGCGCCACGACGCCTTCGTAGCGACGGCGGACGTAACCCGCGCTGTGCGGCGAATCACGGCGACCGAAGGAACGGACCTCGTCGGCACAGTCGGCAGTGTCGACGTGTGGCCAAACGCCATCAACGTCATCCCCGAGACGGTGGAGTTCACGCTCGATTTCCGCTCATACGACGATGCCGTTGTCGATGCGGCCGTCGAACAGATCAGAGAGGAGATCGCCCACGCCGCCGAGCGCGAAGGGCTTGAATACGAGGTCGAGGAAATCATGCGAGTCGATGCAGACCCGTTCGATCAGGGCTGCATCGATACGGTTGTCGAGGCCGCCGAGACGGTCGGCTGTGAGTACACGCGGCTGGTCAGCGGCGCGGGCCACGATGCGAACTACCTCAACAAGATAGCCCCGACGAGCATGATTTTCGTCCCGAGCGTCGACGGGATTAGCCATCGCGAAAGCGAGTTTACCGAGTGGGATGACATCGTCACCGGGACGGAGGTGCTGCTGAACGCCGTGCAGGCGAAGGCCGCCGAATGAGCGGGTCCATTTACAGGAAGTATTTGTCACAGATTTGCCACATGTCACACATCACCCGGCACGTCTGTCGTAGCTGTGTCAGTTTAGTCTCATGTAGTGGGACGTGGCCGTGATTTCTTCTGGCAATATCGCAATCGAGTACCTGTGAAGCATACCTATATGAGAGAGTGCTGTACAGTTGTTCACTAAGAGGTGCGTGTGCGTATCGCATACCGCAACTGGAGGGACCCCTGTGGACATCGAACTCACAATCAACGGCGAGCGGACGACAGTCGAAGCCGGGTCGGCGGACGACCTGGCGACGGTATTGAGACAGCACGGGTACATCGGCGTGAAATGTGGCTGTGACGGCGGAACGTGCGGCGCATCGAAGGTGTTCGTTGACGGCGAAGTCCGGATGGCTTGCGGAATGGCCGCAGTGGACGCCGATGGGAGTGAGATACAGACCGTCGCAGCGCTCGGGACACAGAACGACCTGCACCCGGTACAGCAGGCGTTCGTCGACAACTTCGCCGTCCAGTGCGGGTTCTGTATCCCGGGAATGGTTATCCAGGCGGTGGCACTGCTGGATTCGAACCCCGACCCAACGGAGCGGGAGGTCCGGGAGGCGCTAGACGACAACGTCTGTCGCTGCACCGGGTATCAGAAGCCGGTCGAAGCCGTACTCGACGCGGCAGAGCGAATGCGTGGAGCGCAGTCGGTAGCCGCCGACGGCGGCCACTCTGTCACTGTGTCGCCGAATGCGAACGAGTCGACCCGCTGCTGCGGAGGTGACTGCGATGAGTAGCGACGACGAGGCACCCACGGCCGACGGGGGGACGGCCTCGCAATCGGAGGCTGTCGAGGATAGGCGGTCCGAAGAACACCCGCTCGAATGGGACGAACCAGAGAACAACGACAAGGCACCCGACGAACGCGACAGTGTCTCCCACCGGACGGAGAAGTACGACGACCGAAAGCTCGTCACCGGGCAGGCGAAGTACACCGCCGACTACGAGGAGCGGTATCCCGACCTGGCGTACGCGGCGGTCGTCCGGAGCGACATCCCACACGGCCGCGTGACCGACATCGACACAAGCGACGCCGAGGCGATGGACGGCGTCGACGCGGTCTTGACACCCGAATCCGACGCAGTGCCGGACGGAAAATACACCAGCGCCGGACAGTCCTATCCTGAACCGAGCCCGTGGGATATGCACGTATTAAACAAGCACGTCCGGTATATCGGCGACCCGATTGCCGCCGTCGCCGCCGAGGACCGGACAACTGCAACGGCCGCCGTCGAGGCCATCGAGGTGTCCTACGAGGAATACGACTACGTCACTGACCCGGAGGCGGCCTTCGACGAAAACGCGCCGCAGTTGTTCGAGGACGTCGAGGTCGAGAACGAGATCGTCGGCCACGATTACGACCGCAACCGGATGGCACACATCGGGGGCGAACTGGGCGACGTGGCCGCGGCGCTCGACGGCGAGACTCACGTCCACGAGACCGAATGGGAGACGATTCGACAGTCCCACGCCAACGTCGAGAAACACACCTCGTTGGCGTACACGAACGAGGATGACCGCCACGTCCTCATCACCAGCACGCAGGTGCCCAACCACACCCGGAGACAGCTCGCCCACCTGTTCGACATCCCCATCCGTGACATCCGTGTGCAGAAACCCCGCGTCGGCGGCGGGTTCGGCGGGAAACAGGCGATGGTGGTCGAGCCGATTCCGCTGGCGCTCTCGCTCGCAACCGACCGCCCGGTCCTGTACGAAGCCAGCCGCGAGGAGGAGTTCTACGCGATGCGCTCGCGCCACCCGATGAAGGTCAAAGCGAAGACCGCCGTCACCGACGAGGGCGACATCGTGGCCATCGACATCTACGCGCTGTCGAACACCGGCGCGTACGGGAGCCACGGCATGACCGTCGCGGGCAACGTCGGGAGCAAGCCGCTGCCGCTGTACTCGAAGGTCCCCAACGCCCGCTTCGAGGCCGATATCGTCCACACGAACACGCCACAGACCGGGGCGATGCGGGGCTACGGCGCGCCACAGGGCACGCTCGCGCTGGAAGGCCATCTCGACGAGGTGGCTCGCGACCTCGGTCTCGACCCTATCGAATTCCGGCGGCGGCATCACATGGAAGTCGGCGACCTCGACGAGATCGCGGGAATGATGGGCGGGGAGGGAGCGAACCGCCGTATCCGCTCGTGTGGCCTCGACGAGTGCATCGAGCGTGGCAAGGACGCCATCGGCTACGACGACCTCGAACAGCCCGACGAGGACCATCTGCACCGCGGCATCGGGATGGCGCTGTCCGCACAGGGGACCGGCGTCGCCGGGGACGAACTCGGGGCCGCCCAGATAATGATGAACGAGGACGGGAGCTTCCATCTGCAGGTCGGCGGCGTCGACATCGGGACGGGCGCTGACACGGCGTTCCTCCAGATTGCCGCCGAGGTACTGGGCTGTGACGAGGACGACATAATCGTCAAATCCGCTGATACTGACGTAACACCCTTCGACTACGGGGCGTACGCCTCTTCGACAACATACATCAGCGGCATGGCCGTCAAGAAAGCCGCGGAGGATGCGAAAGCGCGAATTCTCCACTGGGGGTCGAAGCTGCTAGAGGAGCCAGTCGAGGAGCTGGAAACCGGCGACGGAACCGTGTACAGCGAGGCCAGCGGCGATTCGGTCACACTCGAAGACATCGGCTACGAGGCCGCCTACGGCGGCGACGAGCGCGAACACATCTTAGGGAAGGGGACCCACTGCACCGAGGAGAGTCCCCCGCCGTTCGCTGCGCAGTTCGCCGACGTGACGGTCGACGAGACCACCGGGGAGTTCGAAGTTCAGAAACTGGTCGTCGCCGTCGACTGCGGCGTCGCAATCAACCCCGGCATGGCCGAGGGCCAAATCGAGGGCGCGAACCACATGAGCTACGAGATGGCCGTCAGCGACGGAATCACGCTCGACGACGAGGGACGGGCAGAGATAGCTGACTTCGACGAGTACGGCCTGCCATCGGCGACAGAGACGCCGCCAATCGAGTCGATTCTGGTCGAGACCCACGAACCGACCGGTCCCTTCGGCGCGAAGTCGGTCGCCGAAGTCCCGACCAACACGGTTCCACCGGCGCTGTCAAACGCCGTCAGAGACGCCGTCGGCGTCCGTATCCGGGAGATGCCGATTACCGCCGATAAGATCAAGACGCAACTGGACGAGCGCAACTCCTGACTCGGAACGGGGTGCCAGTCACGGCAAAACCCGGTGTGGCGGCGTGCCATATCGCAAATCCGCGATAGCTATTTACCGTTCTGTTCGTCACGTACCTGACATAGCTAGCGAGCTGATGAGCCATATGGAAATCGAACTGGAACTGAACGGTGTGGAGCGGACTGTCGAAGCATCGAAGTCCGATTCGCTGCTCGATGTCCTTCGACGGAACGGGTACACTGGCGCGAAGCGGGGGTGTGACACCGGCGCGTGTGGCTTCTGTACGGTACACGTCGACGGTGAGCCGGTGAAATCCTGCGTCGAGCCGGTGACGAAAGTGCAGGGCGCATCCGTCGAGACAATCGAAGGGCTGGGTACACAGGACGACCTGCATCCGGTGCAACAGGCATTCGTGGAGAATACTGCGCTACAGTGTGGGTTTTGCATTCCCGGGATGATTATGCGCTCAACGGCGCTACTAGAAGCGAATCCGGCCCCGACCGAACAGGAGGTTCGGGAAGCGCTGTCGGACAATCTCTGTCGATGTACTGGCTACAAGAAAATCGTCGAAGCGGTACTGGACGCCGCCGAGCAGATGGACGACGGGACAGCCGTGGCCGCGGACGGTGGACGGGCACTCGATAGCGACGATGGAGCCACCACCGAAGTCGAGTGTTCACGCACCGACTGCGGCTGCACGGAGGGCGAGAAGTGAGCGATTCCGACCGTGCCCGGGAGACGGCCGAGCAGTCCGACAGGACAGGAATAGAGGAAGCGGATGCTGCCGAAGCCGAGAGGGAGGCAGCGGCGGACATCGCACGCGAACCCGACCGGAAAGCCGAATCCGAGCGCGACGCCATTACCGTGAACGAAGAGAAAGACGACGCGCGGAAAATCGTGACTGGTGAAGCCCGTTACACGGCGGACTACCGCGACCGGTTTCCGGACCTCGCTCACGGGACGGTAGTTCGCAGCGACATCGCTCACGGCTACGTCGAAGCAGTCGATACGAGCGCAGCCGAAGCGATGGATGGCGTCGACGCCGTCATCACGCCGTTCGACGATGTGGTTCCGGACAAACTGTACTCCAGTTCGGGCCAGTCCTACCCCGAGCCGAGTCCGTGGGATCTGAAAGTGTTGCGCGAACACGTCCGCTTCGTCGGTGACCCGGTCGCCGCAGTGGCAGCTGACGACCCGGAAACGGCCGACCGAGCCGCACGGAAAATCGAAGTCGAGTACCAGGAGCTGGACGCCGTCTTCGACCCCGAAGAAGCACTCGACGAGGACGCGCCACAGCTGTTCGAAACCGACGACGTGGAGAACAAGCAGTCGGGCGCAGACTACAGCCGAAACCTCGAATCACACTTCGAGGGGGAACTCGGTGACGTTGCTGGGGCGGTCGAACGAGCGGAGAGTGAGGACGACCGGCACGTCATCGAGACGGAGTGGGAAACGCCGTACCAGTCCCACTGCGTCCCGGAACCGCACACAACCATCGCCTACACGGACGAGGATGACCGGCACACGTTCATTACAGCGACGCAGGTCCCCTTTCACACCCGCCGCCAGATAGCACACCTGTTCGACGTGCCCATCCGCGACGTGCGAGTGAAGAAGCCGCGAATCGGCGCTGGATTCGGGTCAAAACAGGAGATGGCAATCGAGCCGATAACGTTCGCACTGCATCTGGCGGCCGACCGGCCGGTCAAACTGGAGATGAGCCGGCAAGAGGAGTTCACCGCGCTTCGCTTTCGGCATCCGATGCAAATGCGGATGCAGACCGCAGTGACTGACGACGGCGACATCGAGGCAATGGATCTCTACACACTGTCGAACTCTGGAGCCTACGGAACCCACGGCATGACTGTCGCAAACAACGTCGGAACGAAGCCGCTCCCGCTCTATCCACGCGTCCCGAACGTCCGCTTTTCCGGGGATGTGGTGCATACGAACCTCCCGATGGGGGCGGCCATGCGAGGGTACGGCGCGCCGCAGGGCCATTTCGCCGTCGAGTCACACATGGACGAGGTGGCCCGCCGCCTCGACCTTGACCCAATCGAGTTCCGCCTGCAGAACGCGGTCCGCGAGGGTGATCTCGACCGGAGCGTCGCAATTCTGAAAGACGGTGACCGCTTCACCAGGGAGATTCGCTCGTGTGGCATCCGCGACTGTGTCGACCGCGGGAAGGAAGCCATTGGCTACGACGACCTCGAACAGCCCGACGAGGACCACCGCAAGCGCGGGGTCGGAATGGCGCTTATCGCCCAGGGAAGCGGCGTTGCGGGAAAGGAACTCGGCGCGGCACAGGTACAGATGAACGAAGACGGGAGTTTCCACCTGCAGGTCGGCGGCGTCGACACCGGCACGGGCGCGGACACGATGTTCTCTCAGATCACCGCCGAGGTGCTGGGCTGCACGCCGGACGATGTCGTCGTCATCGCCGCCGACACCGATCTGACGCCGTTCGATTACGGCGCGTACGCCTCCTCGACGACGTACATCAGCGGTCGAGCGGTGAAGAAGGCCGCAGAAGACGCGAAAGAGCGGGTGCTGGAGTGGGGGTCGAAACTGCTCGACGAGCCGCCGGAAGCGCTCGACACTGGCGACGGCGGCGTGTACAGCGAGCGAACCGGGAACCGTGTCTCGCTGGAGGAGATCGGCTACGAAGCGACCTACGGCGACGACGAGCGCGAACACATCCTCGGTGACGGCAGCCACTCGACCGACGAGAGTCCACCGCCGTACGGTGCGCAGTTCGTCGACGTAACTGTCGATACGGAGACCGGCGAGTACGAACTCAACAAACTGGTGTTCGCGGCGGACTGCGGCGTCGCCATCAATCCCGCGCTGGTCGAAGGCCAGATAGAGGGCGGCGAGCACATGAGCCTCGAATACGCCACGAGCGGCGACCTGACCTTCGACGAGGACGGGAACCCGGACGTACTCGGCTTTCGCCAGTACGGGATGCCGCGGACGACCGACCACCCAGAAATGGAGACGATTCTCGTGGAAACACACGAACCCACGGGTCCGTTCGGCGCGAAGTCCATCGCGGAACTCCCGACAAACGGGGTCCCGCCAGCCCTTTCGAACGCGATCCGCGACGCCGTCGGCGTTCGGCTGACCGAGCTACCGTTCACTGCGGACGACCTGAAGGCGGCATTTGATGAGCAGTCTGCAGACGGTAGATAGATTTGTTTCGGGCAGTTTTCCGCTTCGTAATATCACACACGGAGTGTTTTTCAGTGTGTCGAGCAAACTATTAAGCGCTGTTCGGGAAAACTTCGTCAGTATGGCGTACATCGGTTTTCTGCTGACAGGGGGACCCTTCGACAGTGAGCGGTGGCGCACCGCCTACGAGCTGGGGCGGGCGGCGCTGGATCAGGGCCACGAGGTGAGCTACTTCCACTATCTCGACGGCGCGCTCGTTCCTGTCGCGGACCAGACCCTGCCCGGCTGTTCGGACAGCGGGCTGTACGACGAGATGCCGACAGAGAAGTTTCAGGAACTCATTGCGGACGGAGCGGCGGTCATCTGCTGTGGGCTCTGTGTCGACGCACGCGGCATCGACGCGCCCGCCGACTACCCAGATGGCGTCGAAGTCGGGCTGCTGCCGGACCTTGCGGACATCATCGGCGAGGCCGACCGGGTGGTCTCGCTATGAAACGGGATGTCGTCGTCCTGCTCACCCGTGCGCCGTGTGGGCGTGTCCATATCCCGGAGGGGCTGCGCGCCGCCCGTGGTGTTGCGGCCGGCTTCGACATGCACGACGTGACCGTGATATTCACACAGGACGGCGTGTACGGCGCTCGAAAGGCCGTCGACCGCAACGCGCTCAACATGGGCGGACACGTCGCCGATCTGGAAGAACAGGGCGGACAGATGGTTGCGGACAGCGTGGCGATGGCCGAGCGCGGTGTCGACGAGAGGGACATCGCCGACGACGTGGCCGTCTGGTCGGACGACCGCGTTACCGCCCGCATCCGTGATGCCGACCGAACACTGGACTTCTGACAATGCTGTATCTCATCGACAAGCCGATGGCAGAAATCGGGCTGCGTACCGCCGCCGGGGACCCCGAGGCACGCGTCGTTCTGATTCAGGACGGGGTCTACCTCACGCCGGATATCGACGCCCCCGTCTCAGCGGTCGCGAGAGACGTGGATGTGCGTGGCGTCTCGCTACCACCGGACATCGACCGAATATCATACGACACCGTAGTCGAGCATCTCGTCGAACAGGAGGTCAAGAGCTTCGTATGAGCCTGTTCGAACGACTCGACGAACTGGCCGCGAAGGGAGAACCGGCAACACTCCTGACTATCGTCCGCAAGGACGGCAGTGCACCGCGGGACGTAGGAGACAAGATGATAGTCACAGGCGACGACGAGTACGGGACCATCGGGGGTGGCACGGTCGAGCATCTCGCCGTACAGGACGCCCGGTCAGTGCTTTCAGGGGCCGACGACCCCGGCGTCCGGACGTACGAACTCGAACCCGGCGGCAACACGGGTATGGTCTGTGGCGGCGAGATGGACGTGTTCATCGACCGCGTTCGCGGGCAGGCACGGCTCTATATCGCCGGCGGCGGCCACATCGGCGTCGAGCTGGCTCCGCTGGCCGAGCGGCTGGGGTACGCCGTCACCGTAGTCGACGACCGCGAGGCGTACGCCGACCCGGGGCAGTTCCCAGACGACACGGACGTGATTCACGGCGACTACGGCGACGTACTCGGTGACCTCCCGATGGGGACGGAGACAGCCGTGGCCGTCGCGACGCGAAGCGGGACGTTCGATCAGGAGGCCGTCGCAGCGGCGCTGGACGGTGGGGCTGGCTACGTCGGCCTCGTCGCCAGCGAGACGAAGGCCGACCACGTCCTCGACTCGCTCGTCGAGTCGGGGTACGCCCGACGGGACCTCAGCCGGGTCCGAACGCCGGTGGGACTCGACCTCGGCGGGAGCGGGCCGGCCGCCGTCGCGCTCTCGATTCTCGCCGAGGTCACTATGGACCGCCACGACGCGACCGGCGAGCGGGCGACACGGTTGAACCTCGACGACCTGGTCGTCGTCCGCGGCGGCGGCGACCTCGGGAGCGGCGTCGTCTATCGCCTCAAGCAGGCTGGCTTTCCGGTGATTGTCACAGAGGTCGAACAGCCGACCGTCGTCCGGCGGGCGGTCGCCTTCGGCGCGGCGCTGTACGAAGACGAAGTGACGGTCGAAGGAGTCACTGGCCGGGCAGCCGCGGACATCGACGAGACACTGGAACTGCTTGCCGACGATGTCGTGCCGGTACTCGTTGACCCCGAGGCGGCCGTCGCCGACGAACTCGACGCCACAGTCCTCGTCGATGCTATCATGGCGAAAGGGACGTTCGACACCGGTACTCGAAGGTCTGACGCCGACGTCGTGGTCGGAATGGGGCCGGGGTTCGAGGCCGGCGAGAGTGTCGACGCGGTCGTCGAGACTGACCGCGGGCACGAACTCGGTCGGGTGTTCTACGAGGGGACAGCGAGCGAGTACGACGGCGAGCCGGGCGAGCGTCGCGGCTACACCCACGAACGGGTGCTCCGCGCGCCGACTGATGGTGAGTGGACCCCAACAGTCGCCATCGGCGATACTGTCACAGCTGGCGATGTGGTCGGTACGGTCGGTGACCGGCCGGTCGAGACAGAAATAGACGGGCTGGTTCGTGGCCTCGTTCACGCCGACCTCAGCGTCAGTGAAGGCACTAAGCTCGGCGATGTCGACCCCCGTGGCGAGTCTGTCGACCCGACGAAGATCTCCGACAAGGCGCTGTGTCTCGGCGGCGGGGTGCTGGAGGCAGTGCTGCGGTTGCAGTAGAAGGGTCCTACTCGACGTTACGAACTGACTTCTTCGATGGTCGGGTCGTCAATCGTGACGCCGCGTCCGGCCGTAACGCGGCCAACAGCGCGATAGAACACGTCGGCGTCGTCGAACGCCGATTCGACGGCAGCAGTCGCAGCCGGTGGGACGGAGACGAGCAGGCCGCCGCTGGTCTCCGCGCTCTCTCCGTCAGGTAGCCCGTATCCGAAAAGCGTCGAGAGAGCGGGCGTCCCTGCGATGACTGGCAGGTGCGTCAGGTCGATACCGACGTTCGATCGGGCGGCCACCACGCGGCTCTGGCCGGCGAGGCCGAAGCCGGTGATGTCGGTCGCCGCGGTCGCGTATTCGCGGCATGCGACCATTGCGTCCCGGTTCGGGGTCGTCATCCACCCGATGGCCTCCGAAGCAATGGTGTCGAGCGGGCGGTCAGTGGCGTCGGTGACTGTCTCGACAAACTGCTCGTCGGTCACACGGGTCGCCCCCATCGCCGGTTGTGTCCCGAGCGGTTTTGTCAGGTAGAGTCGGTCGCCGGGGCTAGCCCCTTGTGAAGTGAGCAGGTCGTCGGGTCGTGCTGTCGCCGAAATCGCTCCGCCGGCGAAGGGCCATGGACTCATGATGGTGTGGCCACCGGCGATGACGCCGTCCATCGTGTCCAGCGCGTCAGCCATGCCGGCGAGGATCGGTGCTGCGCTCTCGGTCAGTTCCCGCGGCAATCCGAGGACGACGAGGCAGTCAACGTTTTCGACCGCACCTGTAGCGAACCCATCGCTAGCGGCGTTACAAGCGGCGATACGGCCGAAGTCGTACGGGTCGTCGACGATAGGTGTGAAGAAATCCACCGTCGAGACCAGCGCTATGTCGTCGGTAAGTTTCCGCGCAGCGGCGTCCTCACCGATGCCGAACAGCAGCGCGTCGCTCTCACCGGTGAGGCCGGCATCGGCGAGCAGCGAATCGAGGTCGCTCTGGCCGACTTTGCAGGAACAGCCGTGGAGTTCGGCGTACTCCGTCAGGCGCGTCGTCTCGTCGTCCTCAGTCGTCACGTCGGTACCCACACTCAGGCCTCCGACAGCGACGCCATCTCGGTCACCCGGAGTTCGAGTTCGAACTCGTTGGACTCGCCAGCGGTCTCCGCGGTCGTCACGTCAATGCCGTGCGTCGTACACATCCGCCGAAGGTTCTCTTCAGCGGGGGGGTAATCGCCCCGCACGACGAGCGTCTCACCGGTATCAAGGTCCGAAAGCGCCTGTCGGACGATGAGCGCCGGCCGGGGACAGATTTCACCACGAACGTCTACGCGAGCCATACCGCTACGTGTGTCACCATGTCACAAAAACGCTATCACCGCCACACGCCGTTGCCCCGGTAAGCTATTTGTGTGTCTTCCGCGGAGCCACCGTATGCATCTGGCTGCTGCGCTGGGCTTGGGGTCCAGCGCCGCTGTCGCCTTTGTCGGGGCCGGCGGAAAGAAAACCGCGATGGGACAATTGACGGTGGAGGGAACTGACGAAGGGTACGACGTGGGCTACACGACGACGACAGCGATGCCACCGCCGTCTGACCTGCCGCTGACGGTCACCGGTCCGGGCGCGTGGCGCGCCGACCTCGAAGCACACGACCCACCGATTGCCGTCGCTCGAGAGGAAGTAGCCGACCCGGCTCGAGTCGACCGGAAGGTTCGCGGGTTCGAGCCGAGTGTAGTAGAACAGCTATCCAGTGCCGGACTGTTCGACTGGCTCCTCATCAAGGCTGACGGGGCACGCAGGCGGGAGTTCAAAGCGCCTGGCGACGGGGAGCCAGTCGTCCCACGCACGGCCAGTCACGTCGTCCCGGTCACCTCGGTCACCGCCGTCGGTGAACCGCTGACGACAGACGTGGTCCATCGACCGGAGCGGGTAGCGGCTATCACCGGCCTCAGTGTGGGTGATACGATCACTGCGACGGCTGTCGGAACAGTACTCACACATCCCGACGGTGGCCTCCGAAACGCGCCGTCCGGGGCGTCTGTGATACCGGTAATCAACAAAGCGGATACCGAGCCACAGCAGCGTACCGCCAGAGACGCACTCACGCACTCGCTTTCACAGACGAAGCGGTGTTCTCGGGGCGTCGTCACGTCGTTTGCCTCCGATATCTGTGAGGTGGTCTCAGCAGCAGATCTGCAAGAGTCCGATAGCAATGACTGACGGTGAGGAAACAGCCAGTATTGGTTCGAGAGGGGAGCGAGCATGACCGGTCGGCACCAGACCGAAGTCGGCGGCGTTATCCTCGCCGCTGGTCGGAGCACACGGTATGAACCGGGTAACAAACTGCTGGCGACCACCGACGGGACGGCGGTCGTCCGGCAGGTGGCCGAAACCGCCAGCCAGTCACCGATGTCGGACGTTGTCGCCGTCCTCGGCTACGAAGGCAAGGCCGTCGCTGCGGCGCTCGATGGCCTCTCGCTGTCCCTCCGCCACAACAGCGATTACGCGACTGGGCAGAGTACGTCAGTTCGACACGGCGTCGAGTTCGCCCGTTCGGCCGGCTGGGACGCCGTCCTGTTCCTGCTTGGCGATATGCCGTTCGTCCGCGTCGAAACCATCGAGACACTTATCGAAACGTATCGTACAGGGTCGGCAACCATTGTCGTTCCCACACACGATGGGAGGCGTGGGAATCCGGTGCTTTTCGACAGTTGCCATTTCGACGCCCTCGCCTCGGTCTCCGGCGACCGCGGCGGGCGAGACATCATCGAGACCAACGAGAAGACAGCGTTCATCGAGGTTTCGGACCCCGGAATCCACTGGGACATCGACACTGCCGCAGACCGTGCCGAGTTCACCGACCGCCGCGACGGCCTGTGAATTTAAGATGCTGATGGTGGAACTCCCGATTGATGAAACGGACTATCAGCACAACCGATGCCCCAGAGGCGGTCGGCGCGTACAGTCAGGCAACGACAAACGGCTCGCTCGTGTTCACCGCGGGCCAGATTCCGATGACGCCCGACGGCGACTTGCTCGACGACGAGCCGATAGCGACACAGGCGGAACAGGCGCTATCGAACGTCGAAGCGGTGCTGGCTTCCGAGGGGCTTGAGATGAGCGATGTACTGAAGGTGACGGTCTATCTCGACGATATCGACGATTTCGAGGCGATGAACGACACCTATGCCGGCTTCTTTGACGACGCGCCGCCGGCCCGGAGCGCAGTTGAGGTCGCTAATCTGCCGAAGGGTGTCGGCGTCGAAATCGAAGCCATCGCAACGAGCGACTGAGGCCGACAGACACGTACTGCACTTGTGGGCCACACAGCCGGGGTGTGGCGCACCAAAGTTTCAAGCCCGGCGACTCGCATCGAAGCATAATGCGACCCACGAGGCGTGAGTTCCTGGGTACAGCGGCAGCACTCTCCCTGTCGGGCTGTCTCGGCAAGACGGTGACGCCGACGCTAACGGTTGGCGTCGTGCCCGACGTGGACCCGGATACCGCCATCGAACAGAACACTGAACTCGCGACGTATCTGGCAACTGAACTCGACGTCGAAACCGAGCTACGCACAGCGGCTGACTACGCCGGGATGGTACAGGCGATGGTCGCGGAGCAGGTCGATATTGCCTACTACGGCGGTGTGTCGTACATCCTCGCGCATCGTCGAGCGGGCGCAAAGCCAGTCGTCGTCGGGTCACGGAACGGACAGACCGAGTGGCACTCCGTGTTCATCGCCCCATCAGACAGTGACCTGACAGCGATGGCGGACGTGGTCGAAACCGCAAGCGAGACCGAGCTGGTATTCGGTGATCCGCTCTCGACCAGCGGGACCGTGATGCCGACGTATCAGCTGCAGACGAAGTACGATGTCACCACCGACGCGTTCGCACAGGTCACACACGTCGGTGCCCACGACGCAACGGCAGAGACAGTCGGTCGGACGAACGGGGTCGTCGGGGCGCTGAACGCCCGCATCTACGACAGACTGCTCGCAGACGACGCCGTTGAAGGAGTCCGAGAGCTGTGGCGAACACCCGGGTTCCCGGATTATCCGTGGGCCGTCGCCCCCTCGCTGGAGGCGACGACAGCGGACGCTGTGCGTACAGCGTTCACCAGCCTCGATTCGAAAGGACGAACGGACATCCTCAATCAGCAAGCCGTCGACCAGTACGTCGAAGTGAGCCACGACGCGTTCACCTCGCTGGAAACGGCGGTCGAGATGGCTGGCATCGAGCAGGGAGGCGAGGAATGAAGAACGGGCACAGGGCGCGGTCAGAGGGAACACAGTCAGGGCACGGGCTCGTCTTCGACAGCGTCACCAAGCGTTTCGGCGGGAATGTCGCGGTGCGGGATGCCTCGCTCAGTTTGGATCCCGGTGAACAGGTCGCCGTCATCGGCCCATCTGGTGCCGGCAAGACCACGCTTCTCAGGCTGGCAGCCGGTGCGTTGCGGCCCGATGCAGGTACGGTGACGTTCAGCGGGAGCAACGGTGCGGGGTCGACTGCGACACTTGCGTATCAGGGGGAGACGCTCGTGGACCGGCGGACGGCACTGTCGAACGTCCTCACTGGGCGTCTCAGAGACCTGTCCTGGCTCCGCGGCTTCATCGAACCACTGCTACCCGCGCACCCAGAGCCGGCCCTCGAACGCCTCGATGCCGTGGGGCTGGTCGAGCGGGCCGATGTCCCCGTGAAATCGCTGAGTGCCGGCGAACGCCAGCGGGTCGCCTTCGCACGGGCACTCATGCAGGATGCCGAGGTCGTGTTAGCTGATGAGCCGACAGCGAACCTCGACCCCAGCTCCCGTCGGAACGTCATCGACGTACTCGACAACGCTCTGGACGGGGAACTGCTAGTCACCGTCCTTCACGATGTTGACCTGGCACTGGAGCACTTCGAGCGGATCGTCGGCATGGCTGACGGCCGAGTCAGGTTCGATTCGCCCGCATCTGCGGTGACCGACGACCAGCTGGATGCCCTCTTTGCAGCGGGCGCATCTACGCCGAATACCGACACCGGGCGAACGGGGAGGAAAAGAGAGGGCGAGGCTCCGGTCCCGCGGTATGTCTGAGAAGTATAGCGGTCCAGACACGGCCCGGCCCGCTGCTCTCGGCCTGTCGAAGCGCCAGCTCACGACACTACTCGGCGGCTGTGTCATACTGGCCGGCGCGGCGTGGATCGCCGAAGTGGACCCGATAGCCCTGTTCGCAGCCGGGGCTCGTGAGCAGATAGTCGCGTTCGTCGCAGAGGGCGTCCCACCGGAGAGTAGCCGTGAATACCTGCTGGGACGACGTCTTCGGGACGGACTGCTGTGGGCTGTCGTCGAAACGCTGGCTATCAGCGTTGTCGGGACCACGCTCGCTGTCGCGCTTGCTGTGCCGCTCGGTCTGACCAGTGCCGCCACCGTCACCCATCGCGGCCCGCTGTACAGGAACGCCGCAGCCGGCCGTATCGCCGTCGGCCGCGGACTCTATCACCTCAGCCGAACCGTGCTCAGCTTCCTGCGCTCCGTTCCTGGCATCGTCTGGGGATTTCTGTTCGTCACCGCTATCGGCCTCGGCCCGTTTGCAGGCGTGCTCGCGCTGGCAGTTCACAACGCCGGTGTGCTGGGAAAGCTGTACGCCGACTTCCTCGAAGACACGGACCCGATGACGACCGAGGCAGTTGCCGGGAGTGGCGCGACGCGCCTGCAGGCGGTCTGTCACGGGATGGTCCCGCAGGTGACGCCCACAATCGCCTCGTACACGCTGTACCGCTGGGAGTGCACCATCCGGTCGGCCGCCATCCTCGGGTTCGTGGGTGCGGGCGGCGTCGGGTACTATCTCGTTATCACTATTCAGCGGCTGCAGTACGGGAAGCTCTCGACCGCCATCGTCGCCGTGTTTGTGCTGGTCGTCACAAGCGACTGGCTCGGCTCGCGGTTGCGGACGCGGCTCGGCTGACGCTCGGGCGAGAGAACAGGCCTCAGGGCTTCTGTTGCTGTGCGGACTTGCGTTCTTCTTCGAGGTCCATCTCCAACCCCATTGTCGAGGCCCGAGAGCGGACTGCGTCAGCGTCGATGGCGGTTACGTCGCCGTGTTCCATGAGGACGTTCCCGTCGACCATCGTGAATCGCACGTCGTCGCCGTGTGCCGCAAACACCAGATGGGAGAGCACGTCGTGCAGCGGCGTCGCGCGCGTGAGGTCGGTATCGAGACCGACGATGTCAGCGCGCCATCCCTCCCGGATCGCGCCGAGTTCCTCGAACCCAGCGGCTTTCGCGCCGTTTCGCGTCGCCATCTCGAAGATCTCGGCCGCTGGCGTCACCGTCGGATCTAGCTGGTCGACTTTCTGGAGGAGACTCGCCTGCCGCATCTCGGTGAATGCGTCGAGCGTGTTGTTACAGGGCGGGCCGTCGTTGCCGATAGCGACGTTGATGCCGCGGTCGCGATAGTCCCAGATGGGCGCGATGCCGCTTGCGAGTTTCATGTTCGATGACGGGCAGTGTGTGACGTGGGTCCCCGTCTCAGCGAGGACTTCGCGCTCGCTCTCGTCAGTCCAGACACAGTGCGCAAGGACGACATCCTCGCCGGTGAGGCCCACCTCGTCGAGCCAGTGGATGTTGCGCATCCCAGTATCCGCTTTCACCGTCTCGATCTCGCTCTGATTCTCACTGGCGTGGGTGTGGATGCGGACGCCGTCGTATTTGTCCGCCAGTTCGCGCACTCCACGGAGACAGGCCTCGCTACATGAGACGGCAAAACGCGGGGTGACAGCGTACCGGATCCGGTCGTTGTAGGCGCCGTGATACTGCTGAATGAGGCGCTCAGATTCGTCCAGTGCGGCCTGTGTCTCCTCTAGCAGACCGTCCGGCGAGCGCTGGTCCATCAACACCTTGCCGAGCACGCCGCGGATACCGATCTCGCCCGCCGCTTCGAAGGCGCGGTCCGCGTGGGCAACCGAGAGGTGGTCGATACAGGTCGTGGTCCCGCTTTCGATCATCTCTAGATAGCCCAGTTTCGCCGCGACTTCCATCTCTTCGGCGGTCAGGGAGGCTTCCATCGGCAGAATGTAGTCGAACAGCCAGTCGAGCAGTTCCGTGTCGTCGGCGATGCCACGGCCGAGACTCTGCACGGAGTGGATATGGCCGCCGACGAGTCCCGGCAACAACACGTCGTAGGACTGGTGTTCGTGATCAGCGTACTGCGATTCGAGTTCGGCCCGTGAACCAACAGCTTCGATACGGTCCCCGGAGACGACGACCGCCCCGTCCTGCAGGACGGTCTCGGAATCTGCAACGACAGTCCCAGTGAGTAACATACGTTCTGCAAGACGGTCTCTGTATAAAGAAGGTCCTCATATGAGGGCGGCCGCTGAGTACAGACAAGCCGGGCACAAACGTGTGGCACTCCGTGTGGCGCGTGTGGTTCGCGGTGGTCTCATGTTTTCGGGCCGTTTCGCGTCCGTTTCTCACGGGTGATGTATCTCGTGAGTCGGGTCTGAGTGCGAAACGAATCCACGCTGGCAAGTCGCTGAACGAGGCGAGTGTTTGTTTCGTACTGCTCAGTAAACAATTCAGGATACTCGGACAGTAGCCTGTCGCCGATGTCGATTATTTTCTGGGGGTCGGCCTGCATGGGTGTGAGAATCGCGGAGTGTCGCTGTTAACTGCTTTGCTCACAGAAACACCACGGTTTGGCTCATACTGTTGGCCAGACTTGTTGCGTGAGATTTGCGGTCTCCGCGGTGGCGAAATACATCACAGGCCGACGGATGAGAGTGTCAGTTATCCATTGAAGGCTTTGGTGGCGTGTGTCGCTTGTGGCGCGTCCTGGCACACCACTGAATCGTACGCTCAACGACAGATTCGCCAACACCGATTTTGTCGGCCACCATCGACGCAGAGTAGTCTCTATCAATCGCGAAATGGAGGACGCTATCGAGGTCTTGCTGGTCTAAGCCCAGTTCCGCGGCATCAGTTGCCCCAGTGTGCCCCACTGGACGTGAAGACTGGTCAAGGAGGTCCGACGGGACAGCAAGTGCAGCAGCCAGAGCCTCAATCTCAGTCCGATAGAGATCGCCAAACAGTGACAGATCCACGCCGTTCTCGCCGTGTTTCGTAACGGAGCCCAGCAGCCGGTCAGTCCGTGAGACCGTCCCGACGACCAGTTCGTTTCTGGTGTTTGCGACGTAGTACTTACACGCCATCCGGAAGCGCTCGCCTGCGTTTTGCATCGCCACGAGGTCGTCGGTTGGCTCACCGGTCTCACCGACGACTCGTTGGAACGCTGTAAGCACTGGCTGCAGGTGGATTCGGTGGCAGTCTATATCAAGCAGCGACGCGACGGTTTCAGCCGTCCGGGCAGGTCCTTCGTCGCTTAGCTGTACCGGCATCACGAGTCCAGTCACGTATTCGGCCCCGATGCCGTCGACGGCCAGCGCCGCCGCAACCGTCGACTCGATGCTGCCGTCAAGTGGAACGACTAGTCCATTGGCCTCTGCGTCGATAAGCTTCTTTTCCAGAAATGCTTGGAGAATCCCCTGTATCCGTCTCGTCGCTGCCGTCGACGTCGCCAATCCATGTTCCTCACGCGGGAGGGTGAGCGTGTGAGGGTGCGTTGATTTACTCACTGCGATTCTCCCGCCCCCTGTCCAGAGGACACTTCGAGATGCGACTAACGAAACGCATGCATCCAACCGGGCTACTCATACTGTGACGTAGGTCACTGGCCCGGTATAACTGTTGTCGACAAACGTCATGGGTGTCTTCGGTAGCCTCGATACACCTTATATATTACTTAGAGGTATCAAAGATTTCAGCGAGGATTCTAACCAATATCGAGCCTATTTTGATCTATAATTTGAGACGCGCTGTACAATACTCGGGATGTTGTACGGATTTCAGGTCCCAAACCGATGCGAATAGACCTTTCGTCGAGTTCTACTCCGCCCCTCATCTCGGCTCCTGTCAGACCGCGTTCTGAAAGGTAGACCAGCTCCACTAACAATAAGCCACGTCGGCTACCTCACGGTTCACTACGTCGTGAGTTCGGTCGTTTCGATGGACTGCTCAGTAACAACCAGTTCACGGTTGACAATCCAGTCGACGAGCGTACTGCTGTCAAGCCGGTCCGAGATGACATCGCCATCTGCAGTGTAGCGTCTGATTTTGTAGGAATCCATCGCGTTCCGGTTCTCGGTGATAGCTTCGACGGCTTCGATTCGCTCGTCAGTCACAGTGTTGGAATACGTGACGCCCGGAACAAAACTGACAGTCGGGATATCAGTCGGCCAGTCCCAGTCGAACTGCTTGTGGTATTGGTCGAACTGCCACACGAGACGAGCCGCAGACGGCTCTGTTTCGACCGTCTCAGTAGTTTCCGCCTTCAGTGTCCGGTCCCAGTAGTCCATCACGCAGGATTTGAGATCCGCCTGGAGCTGTCCCTCGATCATCTTTTGTTCGATTGGATACCGCAGCTCGATAGCGACGATGGCCTGACTGTCAAGATGGGTAAGACACCGCTGGCACTCCATCTCAAACACGGAGAGGCCAATCAGCTGCGTAACCGTGAGATGGACGAGTTCGTTTCCGCAGTTTGGACACCACAGGAACAACACGTCGTCGTGACTCCCAGTCAGTTCCGCCAGCACAGTCAGATCAGCGAATGCTTTGTCACTGTCGGTATCCTGTGACTGGGGGGACTCGCCTATCGCGGTATGGCTGTCCTCGTCCGCGTACTTCGCAAGTTTATGATCTTTCAGTAGTGTTTTGATAACCGAATCGTACGATGAATGCGACTCCGCGTTCCGTATCTCTCTCAGTTTTTTTTTGTCCATTCTTTTACCCGAACACTCGCCATATGATTGATAGATATCCCGGAACCCCATAGTTTCTTTGTATAATGGTCCTAAAATTGGAATTACATCTATGAGAGTTGCCTCGTTTCTCAGATAACAGCGGTATACAGTCGAACGCGAGACTGGGCGTCAATCATGGAATGAGAACGTGGAAAGGCTCAGTCAGCCGAGGCCGCTTTCTCGTTCGCAACAGACCACTGTGTCGGGTCAATCTCGCGTCCGTCGAACGCGGTGTATTCCGGGTACGCAGTGAATACCAGATACTCGGTTCCCTGCTGCAAGTATTCGATAAGGGTGTGCAGATTGTCGTCATCGAGGCCGCCTAGCCCGTCGACAAGCAAGAGCGGAACAGCGTCGCCGACATCGAACGACTGGCGGCCAGCCAGCGCTGCTACAAAACCGATGAGTTCGAGTTCCCCCTCGCTGAGGGCATCTAAGCTCGCTTCCTGGCCGTCGCGAGCGACCACGATATCGAAGTCAGCGGTGAGTCGGGCCGTTTCGAACCCCGTCCCAAATCGGGAGAGGATGTCCTGCATCGCCGTGTCGAACGCTTCCCGTGACTCACGCTTGATTCGGTCTTTCCGGTTTCGAAGTTCCGCGAGGTCGTCCCGGAGCGATTCAAGTTCGGTCTCGAGCGTGTCGGCGCGGGCCGCTCTCGTTTCGAGTTGTGCCAGTTCGTCGGCGGTGTCTTCAAGCTCGGCCTCGCGGTACTTGATCTCACTCTCGACATCCGAAAGTTCCGCCACGGTCGCGTCAACGTGGTCTGAAAGCCGCTCTACGTCTTCCTGTGCCTGTTCGAGCCTGTGTCTGGCTGTGCCGAGGCTCTGTTTTCGGTCGGCCAGCGTCGTTTTCAACTCAGCGATATCTTCCTCTAGATCGGCCTTTCGCCGGCGAGCCTGACTGATTTCCTCGCGCTGTGTTTCCAGTTCCTCGACAGTATCTCGGTAGGTCTCCTTCTGGGCGCGAAGCGCTGTGAGTTCGCTTCCGATTGTGTCAAGTTGGTCAGCCAAATCTGCTCGTGTGGTCTCACTGCCGCAGGTCCAACAGGCGACGGTGTCCCCGGCGATATCACGCTCCACCTCGGTCAGCAAGTCGAGTCGGTCTTCGCTGAGTACCATCTCGGTGGCCGAGTACACAGACTGGAGTACTTCAGCGTCGCGCTCCACCTCTGAGAGCCGTTCCCGCGCCTCCGAGAGCCTGTCCTCAATATCATTGTACTCCGGGATTTCGAGGGCGTCGAGGGCGTCTTGGCGGTCAGAGAGGCGCTGTTCCGTCCGCTCGATGCTTTGCTCCAGTCGTTCGACGCGGTTCTTGGCCTGATTCTGTTCAGTTCGTGCTTGACTGAGCTGCCGGCGCACCGACTCAGAACTGTCGTCGCTTCCCGCCTCGCTGTCGATTGTCTCACGTCTGCCCCGCAGGTCTTCGATTTCGTCTTCCAGTCGCGTCACCTTCTTCTGGACGCTTGGAATCCGCTTTTTTGCTTCGCGAGCCTGCGTGAGTTCCGTTTCAATCTGTTCTCGCTCCCGCTGTAACGTCTCGATCTGTGAGTCGATATTCTGGAAGTCGAGCGGCCGCAACAGCACATCCTCCAGGTTTTCTCCTGCTCGGACGGCACGACGGACCTCGTTTCGTTCGTCCAGGCACGCAAACAGTTCAGCGCGGATCACGTCGTACTCGTCACTGAGATACGGTTCACCGTGTCGGACCACGGTACCGTTCTCGCGGCTGAGCGTCACGTCGTAGGCCCCAGTTGGCGTTTCGAGATGCACCGCACCGTTGTCTTCCCCTTCAGTCAGTTCAGTAGAAGTGCCAAGGGCCGTCTTGATGGATTCGATGAAGCTCGATTTCCCCTGCCAGTTCGAGCCACGGACAACATTCAGTCCCGGTTCTATCGTCGCCGACCCCTCAAGTATCCCCGCGATTCGTTCGATTTCGATGTTCCAGCTCATGAGTTGTGTGCTGACAGGTTCGCGCTCCGGTGTTGCTTGCAGACGTACCCACGCTCAAGTGCGACGGCGAACGGAACACGAGTCGGACAGTCCGGGCATCCGAGTTGTATCTGAGCCTCTATCTCCGCGGTGTCACCGCCGTCGATGTCACCCTTGTTCGCGAGTGAAGACAGTGCTGTTTCGGCTTTCCGTTCGGCGACAGTTTTAGCCGTTGCCACGCTTTCTCGCTCCCAGTTCTTTGTCGCCTCCTGGGGCTCTTTTTCTCCGTCGAGACAGTCGTTGAGATGCGTCCGCATCGTCCCCCACGAAACCATGTCATCGCGGATCGATGCACCGGGAATGCCAGTCGCCTGGAGTCGCTCTATCAGTTCGTCTCGCTGTAGATCGTCTTGGCCCCGCAATGTCTCGTAATCACTGTCTATGCGGGTATCAAGGGCTTCACGCCCGTGTTCAGTGTAGACTTGTTTAAGTAGTCGTTTGTTGAACCACGCCGTCAACGACCGATACCCCATTTCGGTCCGGTCATCAGCACCAGTCCAGCGTGCGAGCAGGCCATCGTCGAGGGAGTCATAGACAGGGTCTGCCGACGCCAACGCGTACTTGTCGATGACCGCGTCTACTTTGCAACCGGAATCAGCAGCCATTGTCCAGTTGTTCCGGCCTGCTCAGTAATAGTTTTTGACGGTGGCGTGGCCACAGTCTGCTTTGCGTAGACACTCCCTACAAAAAGATACACCCTTAGTGTGTAATTTTGATATCGAGCTACAAAAACAGAGACGGAACTGTCTGCCAGCCACCAACGATGTAATATATGTGTCAGGAACTCTGTAATGAATTTTAACTGATATGATAGCGGCACTATTACAGGTCCACGATACGCGATACCGTATTCGTTTTTCAGTCACCTTTCGCAGTAAGGCTGCATTGAATATGTACCACCTCTCACTGGGTTTGAGCGATGAAAGTGTGCTTTGAGTCTTACAATATTTCCAGATATATATCATTCCGAGAGGAGAGATCAACAAATGCCACTGGGGTAAAAGTTGTAATATCTAAATACATTCTAAGGATCAAAACTGCTCACTGGCTTGTCAGGAAGCGGATCCCCCCAGAGAGACAGGTAGTAGCAAACGTAGAACCATCGCGGCGTTGTAACCAAATTAAACGTTTATACCGTCTGTCTCGTAATTGATGTAGTATGCGGAAGTTGGCCGGTGAAACCGGGCCGGCATCAGCGGATAGTGGGACGGTCGCTTCGAGAATCAAGGTACTGTTAGTCGATGACTACGGGGAGTTCCGGCGGACGACAGCGGAGTTGCTGGAACACGAAAACGACCGCATCGATGTCATCGAGGCCGCAAGTGTCGAGGATGCACTCAGCTACTTCGATTCCGAGTCGATCGACTGCATCGTCAGTGACTACGAGATGCCCGAAACTGACGGGATTGAGTTCGTAGAGACGGTGCGACAGTCCAACGGGGACCTCCCGTTTATTCTGTTGACAGGCCAAGGGAGCGAGAAACTCGCCAGCAAAGCGGTTTCCGCCGGCGTCACTGATTACTTCGTCAAAGGTGGCGGCCCGGAGCAGTACGCAGTACTCACGAACAGAATCGAGAACGCGGTCGAGTCATACCGGTTCCGCCGAGAAACTGCGCGGCTATCACGGATTAATTCACTGTTCCGGGAGATTAATAGGCAAGTACTACTGGCATCGACGGCAGAGGAAATCAAAGAAGCCGTCTGTGAGATTCTGACCAGTTCGGACGCCTACCAGTTCGCCTGGATCGGCGAAAAGAACGAATCGGGTGATATCGTCCCCACTGCAGGCGGTGGGGACGCCTTCGAATACGTCGAGGCGATGCTCTCTAGATACGGCCGTTCGGCGTTCGACGACGGGCCGTTCGGCCACGCTATCGAAACCGGCGAACAGCAGGTGATGTCCGATATCCGGGTCGAATCGTCGGGCCAGCCCTGGCGCGAACTCGCATCGGAGTACGGTTTCCGGTCGATGATCGTCCTCCCGATCCAGTACACGGGATCAGTCCCGAGCGTCATTTCGATATACGCGGATACACCACACGCCTTTGACGAGGCGGAGCAGACCGTGCTGTCGGAGCTTGCGGAAATCGTCGCTGACGGGCTCCACTCAACGGCCACGCGTGCCGAACTCGAAATGCGCGAAGAGGTCCTGCGAACGATTACCGAAGTGTTCACCACGCGAGATGGGGCGCTACGAGAACAGATAGCTGAACTCATGCAAGTGGGCCGCAGCGTACTGGGAACCGAGTATGCGACGCTGTCACAGATCAGTGGGATGGAATACGGTTTCGAAGTACTCCAGACACCTGACGAAACGATCTTTTCAGGAGGGACCATTCCGTTGTCAGAAACGCCCTGTGAGAAGGTTATTGCGAGAGAAGAGACGGTCGTGATGACAGATGTCGATACCGAATGTGGCGACAGTGGTCGAGATCATATATGGGACGGCGAAGTCAATCGGTACCTCGGGACACCACTCACTGTTGGCGAGAGTATCTACGGGACGCTCTGTTTCTACGGATCTGGGAGGAGCGGAACCGGGTTCTCGGACTGGGACGTGACGCTCGTGGACCTGCTGAGCAAGTGGATCGGAAACGAACTGCAGACACAGCGTGCGGAGATGGGCTTTACGCAGTTGTACGAAACGGCAACGGACCTCTTGGGTGTGACATCAGAGGAGGAAGCCGCGAAAATCGTCGTCTCCCGGGCGCGCGACATCATCGGACTTCCCGAGGTCGTGCTGTATACGTTCGACAGCGATACGAACGCTTTCCGCCCGCTTGCGGCCACGGATACCGGATCGCACAGGGCGATCCCGGCAGACGAGGATAGCCCCGTGAGTTCAGCCTTTTTCGCCGAAGAAACGATATTGCGTGACGAGGAGTCGGCCGGTGCTGCGAACGGACAGACGATAGCCGACGGAAAAGCCGTGTTCGTCCCGCTGGGGGACCACGGCGTCCTTCGGGCAGGTGACACCACCGGCGGCGTGTTCGATACCCAGACTCACCGGATTACCGAGCTCCTCGGGGCGACGATTCGAACGGCGTTCGATAGGCTGACCTACGAGACGGAACTCGAAGACAGACAGCGCGATCTTGAGCAACAAACGGTTCAGCTTGAGCAGATGAATCGGTTGACAGAGCTGAGTCAGAAAATTCACGAGCGAGTCCTCAGGGCAGACAGTCGCTCCGAAATAGAGCAAGCGGTGTGTGACCAGTTGGTCGCATCTGACATCTGTTCGTTTGCCTGGATCGGCGAATACGAAGCCGATAACGACCGAGTCACACCACGGACGTGGGCAGGAACCGACCGTGGCTTTTTGGAAGAATCCCGCACGCCCTCGAATGAGACGCCGCCTCCACCAGCAGTCCAGACAGCCCGGACTAACGAACAGACGCTGAACAACAACATCGCGGATGGCCTCAGGGGGAAAGGGTGGCAGCGACGGCTACTGGAACGAGGGTTCCAGTCAGTCGTCAGTATTCCACTCAGCTATCAGCAGCTCTCCTACGGCATCCTGACCGTGTACGCGAAAACGCCGGACACGTTCGATCTGCCGACACAGTCAGTGCTCGAAGAGGTGAGTGAGACCGTCGGATACGCCATTAACAGTATTGAGACGAAGCAAGGGCTCGTCGCAGATCGGGCTGTCGAACTCCAGTTGGAAGCAACGGAGTCCGACGATATCATTCATCGGATCGCAAGCATCGCCGATGCAGAGGTCACATTCGAGGGTATTGTTCCACAAGGCGATACTAGCTGTATCGTGTTTTTCAGCACTGACGCTTCCCCCGATGACCTACAAGCATGTTTGGACACCGTTCCCCGGATTGAGCGACTAGAGTGTTTAACTGATACTGAAGACACGAGCTTGTTCGAGGCAACGGTCTCGGGAACACAACTCGCACTGACAGTCGCCGAACAGGGAGGGGCCCCGCAGTTACTCCGGTCCGACGGTGAGACGCTGGAGATACAGCTTGAGGTCCCACAGACTGTCGATATTCGCCAACTCATTGCTGAATTACGGCGTTCGTGTCCAGATATCGAACTCGTGAGCCGTCACAAGCGGGAGCGTGGTGTCCAGACCCGCGAGTCATTCCACTCGGAGTTGACGGCACAGCTGACCCCCCGGCAGTTCGAGGTCCTGCTTGCAGCCTACTATAGCGGGTTCTATCAATCTCCCCGGGACAAGACCGGCCAGCAAATCGCCGATACACTCGATATTTCACAACCAACGTTTAGCCATCATCTTCGGGTCGCTGTCCGGAAACTACTTGAGCAACTGTTTAGCGAAGGTGGAACGACCCAGCATCTAGATAGATAGCGTCTGTAATCTCAGTTTGCTAGTCTGATAGAGTATATCCTGATACGGCAGTACGTCCATACAAAGAACAATGAGTCTGGAGTGGAACGAGACAGAAACTGTCTTCTGGGCAAACCAGTACGAATCACCGAGTGAAGCAATTGTGACCGCGATTGCATCTAAAGAATCCGTTACAGAAACGAGCCTCCCGCCGTTATATAATCAAATCGACCCGGACGCCCTCGACACGCTTGTCACGGGGCAGTCCAACGACGATATACAGATCAGTTTCACATACAGTGGGTACACCGTTCGAATCCGAGACAGCGAGATAATCGAAATCACGCCCACGTAGCCGGACGGCAGCTTCCTACTTGTTCTTCAGTGAGTACACAACCAGTGCCACAGACCCCGATATATTATTAATAGGATACTACGTAGTTTCTGTCTGCTCTTGGTAGAGTGCAAGAGTGTAGTTCTAATATTTATATAGATACTAATAGAAGTAGATTCGGAGTCTGGTAGTGTGAATCAGAGGGTTGTCTCAACCGAGTACGAACCTACCGTAGGGCGCTTTCACCAGCATGCTTGTTTGTTGTCTACACTCAATCGTTGTAGTTTAGGTGTGTAGTATAGCAGATACGTCCACATCGCAAGCACAGAGGTTATATGCTGACTGTGGCCGGTAAGTGACGGACAGAAATCTAATGCATCATACAAGTAGCTATTTCTTACTGAGGAATTAGAGGGTAACGGGGGTGTAACAAAACGGTACCCCGGGTTTCGTGTATATATGTCGCTCTCGCGGCCTGAACATAAACCAATGCAGCAACAGAGGTCATGAGTGCACCGATGGCAGAAGAAGAACAAGAGCTCTCGCGCGACCAAATGTTCGATATCCTCAGCAGTTCTAGGCGTCGATACACACTTTATTATCTGCGCCAACAGATAGAACCAGTCCAGCTGACCGATTTAGCTGAGGAATTGGCTGCGTGGGAGAACGATACAACCGTCGAAGAACTCTCCTCGCAGGCGCGAAAGCGGGTGTACGTTTCGCTGTATCAGACCCATGCTCCGAAACTTCAGGAGGCAGGGCTAATAACGTATGACGCTGATACGGGTGAGATAGCTCTTCGAGAGGATGCCCCGGAAGTTGAACCGTTCATCAGCAATGGCGATGACGAGTCGAAATGGTATCAGTACTATGGCGCAGTGGCGCTACTTAATGCCGTTTTGGTCATAGCAGCGATCGTCGGTGTACCTCTGCTCAGTGCCGTTAATCCGTTGGTTATTGGACTAGTCGTCATCAGTTCATTTCTCGTGCTTTCTATTGCTCACGCGGTTTCCAGACGCCGAGGAAAAAAGGACAAAACCTTTGATATCGGTGAGCCGTGAACGACGCTGTGGACTGGTTAAAGAGACACCCCCCAAGGGCGTGTTATTCTTCGTCGTCGGCCGCACCATCCGGCAGTAACTGATCGGGCGACCGTTTGTACATCGGAGTGCTCGCGAATTCCGAAATTCGTTCCATTTCGCTGTCGGAGATATGTTCCGGCATACACCGCTACGTGTAACTGTTACAGTTTAGTAATTGAGTTCATATTTGAGGTAGTCAGCTTCTTCTAGACGGCTGTCAGTTGTCAACGTCCCGAGGCATACCTGCACCGGGCTTTCGGATGTTCGTTATAACTGTCTAAATTTTGTGGTCACTGAGGATCCTTTGCCCAGACGTTGGCGGTGAGAGGGTCCATGACATATTAGTAAGATTATAATATCTGGTCCTCTGTTACAATTTCGTGCTGCCCGTTGCACTGAGTCTGGTAGATACCAGTGACTGTCTCAGAACCGGGTCCTAATTTGAGAGGGCTGTAGTGTCTCAACAATAGTCAGGGAACTGGTGAAGCTATAGTAAAAGATTTGCCGTCAGTAGACACAACTAAGAAGCCGAGACCGGAGTGAGCCGGGAAACGGTGTGACCGAAGCCGCTCCGGCTCACTGTCAAAGTGGAGAGAGCGATCCGAGTCGACAGCGACTATACAGGGCACGAGCGTCCCTGAGGGGGGTGGTAAGGATTGGGCCGGTGTTGTGGGTGTCGGGTAGCTGCCCTCTCCGTTAATCTCTTGTACGCAGGGGTGTATTGTTATAGTCGTGTTATTCTGGCATAGCTGAGCTTACCACCACAACGTACTAGAGCACCGGTAGCTGCTCAGATGAGTCAAATGTCGAGGCCAATGAACGTCCCCACTGACAACATTTGAGAGGGCGTTGTTGAATTGGAGGTTCAGGCGTAACGACCACAGCCAAAGACATGTACGGGACTGTCAATCAGAATCCGTAGATACAGAAGTTATTGGTGTGGATGTCCCAGAGAAGTTTGAGTGAGCTTTAGCTGACTTCAGTATTCACTTGTATACGTCACAGAACAATGTCATCCACAAGTCCCATCCTGGCGAATAGCGAAGTAACTTTATCTTACTCGCGTGGATTAGGGGTTTTGTTGAGTTCGAGATCGTGGAATAGACTGGTAAGTAAGTAGAATGTATTTGGTATAAAAATATTGTATATGGGGACGCAATATTTAATATAGTAATTACACCTTTCCGAGATATGCTCGATGTCAGCGCGGTAGAGAGTGGGTATAAATATCGTCTTAATATGAGATTAGGACTATTGGACCGGAGTCAAGATTCACCGTTGACACACAAGTGTTTGAGCTTGTCAAGATCAGGATATTTGAATGGGGTAGCAACTGAATGATGACCTCAGAGGAGTGGGAAGACGTAGCAACAGACCCAGACTGGGAATCGGATCTAGGCTACGAGATGGAGGAACTCACTGTTGTCAAATCTTCGACCGATTCACAATTGATATTTTTACCGGAGCACGAGTCACAACTCGGCGAAGAAGAGTTCATTGTCATTCATTCGGATTCACTTCGAGATCTACGTCGATAGCTGAACAGCGCTGGTGACCGAAACAATATGTAGTTCACCTATCCATTATAGGTTCTAATTAGTAGCAGCATTACAATGTGGCATCTGGGAAAGCGTGTGAGTGATGAAAGCAGTAGTCCTCGCAGCCGGGAAGGGAACACGACTTCAGCCACTGACTGATGACCTTCCAAAAGCGTTAGTCAAGGTAGACGGAGCGCCGCTTCTGACACACTGTCTTGACGAACTCGTTTCTCTTGATGCAGACGAGTTTGTTATCGTCGTCGGATATCGCCAAGAGCAGATTATCGACTACTACGGAGACTCGTACGATGGCGTCCCGATAACGTATGTCCATCAGGAGGAGCCTGCTGGGCTAGCACACGCCTTGTTACAGGCTGAACAGGAAATTGAGGACGATTTTATGCTGATGCTGGGAGACAACGTGTTTCGAGGGAACCTCGACACAGTCGTGCAACGACAACAAGAGCAACGCGTCGACTGCGCATTTCTGGTAGAAGAGGTCCCTGAAAGCGAGGCATCCCGGTATGGCGTTTGCGTGACAAATAAATACGGTGAGATAACCGATGTGGTAGAAAAGCCAGACGACCCCCCATCTAATCTGGTCATGACCGGCTTTTACACGTTTTCCCCAGCAATATTCAAAGCATGCAGCCTGGTTCAGCCCTCTGATCGGGGGGAGTACGAACTCAGCGATGCCATTGATTTACTGATGGACAGCGGAAGAACCATCGACGCCGTTCGTCTCAACGGGTGGCGTATCGACGTTGGATATCCTGAAGATAGGGATGCTGCAGAACAGCGCCTTTCAAAAGAAGCAGCCACACCAGCCTCTAGCGGCGGCAATATCCCCCAATAGCTTCGCCTCTGAGGAGGTAATAAACCACGTGGCGTTGATCGCTGTGACCCGATTGCGAAATACATGTGCTTCGATTCATTGTTTTAGAGTGCCAAATGCAAGAGTACGATTTTTGGGGCTTCTCAGCTGATATCTCAGTTAGAACATCGTACACCGCAGCTATTCATACAGTAACTGCTGCTGGAAGCATCGCCCAGGTTTCTGGCCAGTAACACGCGCTAGTAATAGCATAACAAAACAGGAAGGCATGTATTGACGTAGCTATGTGCGCTGGCTGGGTTCGACAGTTTGTGGGCGTGTTCGTCGTCTGGCTATCAACGACGTTGGGGGGACTGATGTCTATTGGTCGGTGGAACCCGTTATTGTATTACCTGCTCAGCTATGCGGGGTTTCTCTTTGCGGTCGAACTCAGTAAGCCAGATGGCGCCAGACCAAAGAATCACAGGCGACTACGCTGGGTTTCCATGGGTGGGTTTGTGGTGTTTGTTTACGGAGTTGTATCGTGGGTGCAGGCAGTTATTGCAACCATGCCGGCATAGGCCAAAGTAACGAATGTTGTGCCTAATAATGACAGGTAGGCTATACTAATATATTGAACGCGATATCACCTTCATAGAAGGATTACATGGTATCGGTCAGCGTTGTCATCGCGACACTGAAGCCCCGAGATGAGATTGAAGCAATACAGTGCCTCGAGCAGCAGGCATTCGACGACTTCGAGGTTATCGTATGCGATGAGAGCCCAGTAACCAGAGCACGGAATGAGGGGATCAGACGTGCCTCAAGCGACAAGATCGTGTTTCTCGATGATGACTCCCGACCCCGACCGGGATATCTCCGAAAAGCCAGCGAGGTCCTCGAAACAGAGGCAGCCTACGCCGGTCGAACCATTCACCCAGCAGATGACGTATTTGCCCGACATTTCACCGGCCACTACGATTGGGGAGACGATGCGTGCTACGTCAGACACTTCTGGGGGTGTAACATGGGCGTTCACAGGGACGTGTTCAGGACCGTCGGTGGGTGGGACGAACAGATGGGGTGGGGTCACGAAGAAAAAGAACTCGCCAGGCGGGTCAGAAGCAAGTTTGATATTCTGTACGACCCCGAGCTCATTGTCGATCATCCGTACGCGTCTTCTATTACCGAATACTGGAAGAAACAGTATAAACTCGAAACGAAGAGTCCATACTACTGGTCAAAGTGCAACATCTCGCGAGCGGACCAGCTAAAGAATATTTTCTGTGAGGTATTTGACCCACTGAATTACCTCAGGATAACACCGACAGCTACCGTGGTAGAGGCCGGTAGTACTGTTGCAAAGACAGCTGGGCGTCTTCGGGGCTTCCTCGGTCATCTCCAGGACGAAGCGGAAAGGGGCGAGGCACCAGAGATTGATCGCTCTCCCCAATCCGTAGAACCGTCAGAATAACGTTACGCTGGATTCCATCAGTGTTGGATTTAGGCAACCGGGCAGCTACTGCCACAATTCTATCCGTAAGCAAAGTCGAGAGAGATTCCGCGCTAGTCACTCGCCGAAGCCCTGTTCACCATACCCATCCTCACCGTATCCACGATAGAAGATTTCCCGCTTTACAAGCACTGCAGCAATAAACGAGAGTCCAGTCGCGACGAGGGCAAGAATGGTCCGTCGGGTGGCCTGCTCCGGTTCCACGGTCGTGGTCTCTTCATCTGAAGACATCAGTACCGTGGGATAGTCCTGCTTGCTCCTGTAGCTACGCTATGTCGGCGGCTATTTTGGTCCATCGCTATCAGGAATCCAATGACGGGGAGCGTTTTAGTAAACAGGCCATACTCTCAGCCATATTGTATTCTATCCTGCTATTGATACCCATGTGGTTTGGACAGGGACCCAGTTACTACACACGTAGAGGTCACTGAAAGTAAACGTCAACTTGTATGGCTGTCGTCGTGTGTTTGCTCGAGAGGGGGGTCAGGTGACGACGGAAGAGCTAGGTAGTTGTGATCTATGTGTTCTGATCGGGATCCCGGGGAGTCCGAGTTAACAGTCATATAACCACATCATGTATGTTTCAAAACCCGATGAGATGGGGGCGTACTGATACAGAGTTTCAGCTATAGTCAGGATCGTGTTGAGAGAGCGGGGGGTCGTTGTAGACTGTTTGAGTGAACAGTACGAGGTTACTACTATTGAGGCTACTGTCCCACTCTCAACCGATGACGTACACTGTCGCAGTCATTGGGACTGGTGCAGATCCGGACGACCCGGATACCGACGGGTTCGCAATGGCATACAGACATGCAGGCGCGTACAGGCGGTTAGATTCGTGTGAAATTACCGCCTGTGCCGACGTCGTCCCGGAGAATGCGAAAAACTTCGGTGAACGATGGGACCTCCCGGATGGAAACGTCTACACGGATACTGAAAAGATGCTCGCGGCTATCGAACCCGACATCGTCAGTGTCTGTGTTCCGCCCCATATCCATGCACCTGTCGTGATGACGTGTGCTGAGAGTGGGGTAATGGACGCAATCCACTGCGAAAAGCCGATGGCAACGAGATGGGAGGACTGTCAGACAATGGTGTCGGCCTGTAAGCGGGCCGGCATCCAACTCACATTCAATCATCAACGGCGGTTCGGAAAGCCCTTCCGGAAGGCCAAGTCGCTGCTTGAAAGCGGAAAGATAGGCTCTCTAGAGCGAATCGAACTGGGTGGAAAAAATCTATTTGACTACGGGTCACACCTGTTTGACCTTTGTGGGTACTTCACTGATCAAGCGATGTCGAAATGGGTGATGGCCGGAATCGAATACAGCGAGGAAAACGTACAGTTTGGGGCCCACAACGAGAATCAGGCAATCGCGCAATGGCGATATACGAACGGTGTCAACGGGCTTGCATCGACAGGGGATGGTGGTATTGTCGACTGTCATATGCGACTGCTTGGTACAGACGGAGTCATAGAAATCGGTGGAGAGGTTCCCCTACGGCTCCGGACCGGGAAAAACTGGACAACAATCGACACTGATGGAGAGGATGTACATGGGCCCAACGAAACAATATTTGACGCTGCAAAACAGAAGGTCAGCGCTCGAATACCGGGAGTCACTGTAGAGAACGCAAGACCGGAAACCTATATTGACCGTGCCATTGCGGACACCGTCGACGCACTTACCACGGGCCGTGAACCCGAGCTTTCAGCAGACAATGCACTGCAGGCAACAGAGCTTATATTCGGATGCTGGGAGTCCGCTCGCCGGTGCGGGCGAGTCGATTTCCCACTGGAGATCGACGACAACCCGCTGGAGTCGATGGTCGAAAGTGGACAAGTACTCACCGCTGACAATCAGTAAAACCCGATCCACTCGGCCAGTTGCAACCCAAAGAGGTCGGCAAGATACGCCCCGACAATTCAGGGGTGTCGCAGTTATTCCGTTCATAACAAACAGATGGTATCCAAAGTGTGTAGCAACGGAGAGTCTATGCAGGCACAGCAATATAGAGTATTGCGTCGGAAAGACACATTTCAGTTTAGTATAGTGGCTCGGTACAGACGTGACGAGGAGTTTGGACGGCGATGTTAGATAAACTAAAACGATTGATAAAGCGGCTGCTCCCTGCCAGTGACGATGTCATGGAGCAGGCTGTCAAAAGTGGCGTCTGGGTCGGCGTAATGAACGTCACTGAACGGGGGTTAGAGCTGCTGTTGCTAGTCATCGTTGCTTCACTGTTGTCCCCACGTGCATTCGGGTTAATGGGGATCGCGCTGTTGACGCTATCCTCACTCAAAAAATTCTCGGAGTTGGGTATCAAGTCCGCTCTGATACAGGCGGAAGAGGACAACGTCGACGACGAACTCAACACGGCTTGGACAATCGAGACAGCAAGAGGGACAGTAATTGGCTTGATCCTGTTCCTTGGGGCACCGTTTATAGCTTCGTTATTTAACCAACCTGCGGCGACCGACCTATTTCGGGTCATCGCCCTTTCGCCGTTTATTGTTGGGTTACGAAACCCTGCTGTCGTCTATTTCCAGAAGAGTCTAGATTTCCACAAAGAGTTCGTCTACAGAGTCAGCGGTGCGGTGGCATACTTCGTTGTCACCGTAGGCATAGCTCTCTATAATCCAACCGTATATGCCCTGGCAATCGGATTCATCGCCGGCGACGTCGCCCGGTTTCTCGTTTCATACGTCGCAGACGGATACCGGCCATGGCCTTCGTTTGATCTCGACGTTGCGAAAAAACGGTACAGTTTCGGGAAGTGGGTTACGGCCAACTCGATCCTCTATTTCCTATACAGTAGAGGGGATGATGCGTTTGTCGGCTGGGCGCTCATGGCGAGTGCACTAGGGTTTTACCAGCTTGCCTACCGGCTCTCGAACGCGCCGGCGACCGAAATCACACAGACGATCTCCAGTGTGACGTTTTCGGCCTATTCGAAGGTTCAAAACGATATCGAGAAGCTCCGATCCGGTTATCTCCAGACGCTCAGGATGACTACTTTGGCTTCGTTCCCAGCAGCAATGGGTATCGCGGCGGTCGCACCCGCATTTGTCGAGGCATTTTTTACCCCAGAATGGCGGCCAATGGTCCCGGTAATGCAGTTGCTAGCTATCTATGGGCTGCTGCGTTCAATGGGTGCGACGATGGGGCCGGTCTGGAAAGCGGTTGGACGACCGGACTATATTGCGAAACTCTCCGCTGTACGTGTGACCCTCATTGCTATATTCATCTATCCAGCTACGATGATGTACGGAATTGAGGGTACCGCGGCCCTCATTACGGGCATCTACATCTTCCCGATGATGCCGATAGACACCTACCTTATTTCCCGGACTGTCGAGGCGTCTCCGGTTCGAGTGCTCAGAGAGGTCTCGTATCCACTGGCAGCAAGTCTTGGGATGGCAGCCGCAGTGACCTACGTCTATCAGACAGTGACTCTCAACGCGCCGGTATTGGAGTTTATTCTGATGGTTCTAGTCGGTATCGGAGTCTATGTGGCTCTGGCTCTGGCTCTCATGTTTAGTTTCAACTGGGAAGTCAAGCAGAATCTCGAATCAATATTCGATACGTTGGCGTGATCAAAATGAAACAGGCACTCCAGAGCGATTGGCTTGGCGAACGGGGAGGTAAAGCGCGATGAAGCGACGAACAGTGCTTGCTGGCGTCCTTCCGTCACTACAGGGCGGGCGCTGGTTAGAGCAGTTGTTGCTCGTTAATCAGGGTGAGATCGTTCAAAAGCGGTTCGTCGGTATCGCAGCGGGGGAATCGACTGAGATCGCTTCCATTGACGGCGATGGGACGACTGTTTCGTCCAAGCACGAGGGTCAGCTTGAGCAATCACCTGAAGAAATATCGGCAACGGTCGCAACTTCGCTTCGAGAAACGTACGACTCATTACGGTTCCATGTCACAGTCGCCCATGATGACGGTAGTCTCAAGATGTTCAGCCGGACGGGGCTGGTAGAATACCGGACATCAAGAGCGCTCTACAACGGGATCACAGTGGGCGATCACATTTCGTTTCAGACATCTCTCCTGAACAGCGATACCATCATCTCGTTGTCGTGTCTGGCAGAGGAGGAGGAGTCCCTACAGCGCCGGTGTCGGGTTGGAGTCGAAGACCCGACTGCGGAGTGAGAAAGGGTAGAGACCTATTCTAAAATATTGTGTAGAGCGTGGCCGCAGTTTTCCGGAAAATGTCCCGGGGTATTCTCATGGGCCGGTACCACCAGCAAGTTGTTTTCGAGTGTATCACCACGTTCCAGAGTGTCAAATACTGGCGTACTGACTCGCGAGAATCTAGTATTGCCGTAGTTATCTAATGGAGATAACTACTAAGCCGAAGATACTCTAGAAGCCGAACGGTTCAGAGCTAAAAGGCGGGAGCGACAGTCATCGTATAATCATTGCTGAGAACGGCAGAGACAGCCATGGGCTGAGAGCAAGGGAGAACCTATTCGTGAACTGTTCGGGGATGTTGTATCCACGAGAAAGCAGAACAGGCAATCTCGTGCTCTCTGAAAGAACACTCGTAGCGTGGGGCGGTTTACGTATCACAGAACGAGTCCGGTGGCTACGAGTGAGATTGATTTCGGGTGGTAGCATCTCCTTAACATTCAAAATATCCAGCAGAACAATTATGCTAAATGGAAAATGATTTCTCAAGTGCCATTTTCAGCCATAAGATTCGGTTTAAATATGGTATGCAAGAAAGTACCTCGTGGGCAAAAAGTTATGTAAACGAAACTCAAGCGGTAACAACGGATAAAATAGTAAATAGGGATTACTGGAGTGTGACCAACGAAGAACAGAATCGCTCGCACGACAGTGGTGATGTGTCGCGAGATAATAGTAGTTCGGCGGGAAAGACCGTCGTAGACCGCCGCACGTGCATGAAATTAGCAGGTGTAGCCGTTGCTTCCTTGGCAGGCTGTGCCGGTAAAGGTGATCCTACCACTGGAGGGTCGGCAGCAACATTCGGCTATGGCGGTGAGCCGGCAGTTACGACTCAGCTCAGCGCAGTCGATGTTTCGCAGGTGGCCGAAGACACCAGTACGGCACGGTCGGTCAGCAGTCTCAGTATCGATTCCCCACTCTCGACAACACTGTCTCCAGGTTCCGCTGATCTATTTGCGTTCACCCCCGACAGCGAGGACCTGGCGGTTGAATTCACGCCGAGTACAGACACAGGTGTTGCTGCGCTCGGATTGTTCAATCCAGACGGTGAACTCCTCTCCCAGGCGTACGCGAGTTCGGATGCACCAGTGTATCTCCCGGAATCTCTCTCGACCAGTGGCACACACTATCTGCAAGTCATGGACGTCAGTCGAAGCGGTGGCGATTACTCACTGACTGTTTCAACGGATAGTACGACGCAGTCGCAGTCGCCGTACGAGGGATCTGTCAGAGCGATTCCCGGCCGTATCCAGGCACAGAATTTCGATATCGGTGGCGAAGGTGAGGCGTACCACGACACGTCTGGCGGAAATATATACGGTTCTGCAAACCGAGATTCTGACGTTGATATCCGGCCAACAGGAGACAAGTCCGGAAAGTACAACATCGGCTACTTCCAGGCCGGAGAGTGGCTCGAGTATACAATTGATGCCACATCTGGAACGTATGATATCAGTGTCCGAGTGGCGTCGGCACTTTCTGACGGGCAACTCGAACTGTCTATTGGAGATCGCACCATCACAACTGTCACTGTCCCCAACACGGGCGACTGGACCTCGTGGGAGACAGTCACCGTAGAGGACATCGAAATCGAGTCCGACCAACAGGCGACGCTTCGCGTCGAAGCGCTGGATTCCGGTGTGGAATTCAATTGGATCGAATTCGAGAAAGTCGACACACAGAAACCGTACGAGGGGACTCAAGTCACGATTCCCGGACGCATCGAGGCTCAGAACTTCGACACAGGTGGCGAAGGAGTATCATACTCCGATACGACCGCTGGGAACGAATACGACACCAGTTATCGTGACACCGATGTCGATATCCGAGAGACCCAAGACGACTCCGGCGAGTACAACATCGGGTACTTCGAGGACGGCGAATGGCTCGAATACTCGGCTGATGTTTCGCCCGGGCAATACGACCTCAGGGCCCGCGTTGCAACAACGCGAGACGATAGACGGCTCAGGTTCTATCTCGGCGATCAGGAGTTAGGAACCGTTGACGTTCCTAATACGGGAGGCTGGACGGCGTGGGAGACTGCCACGCTAGAAGACGTGACCATCGAAGCCGACGGACAGCGAGTGCTTCGGGTCGAAGCCGTCGGGTCCGGTATTGATTTCAACTGGGCTGAGTTTGAAGTCGCCGAGAACCAACCGTTCGACGACGTTCCGACGCTTCCCGGTAGGATACAGGCCCAAGCGTACGACTTAGGCGGCGAAGGCGTGTCGTATCATGATACCACTGCTGGTAATGAGTACGACCTCGGCTATCGGGATTCTGACGTCGATATCCGGGAAACGAAGGACAGTTCCGGCACGTACAACATCGGGTATTTCGAGGACGGCGAATGGCTCGAATATACCGTTGAGGTGCCGGCCGGAACGTACGATATCAACGTTCGCGTCGCAACGACACGCGATAACAGGCAACTGCAGGTCAGCCTCGACGGTGATAAACTCGGGACAGTAGACGTGCCGAACACCGGTGGCTGGACAGCATGGGAGACAGCGACCCTTCCTGACGTAACGGTTCAGGACGGTGGCACCCACGTCCTCCAGGTGAAAGCAGTCGGCTCTGGCATCGACTTCAACTGGTTCGAATTCAGTGAGGTAGCAGAGACGGAGACAGCGACTGAAACAGAGACATCGACAGAAACCGAGACGGCGACTGAAACAGAGACATCGACAGAAACCGAGACGGCGACTGAAACAGAGACATCGACAGAAACCGAGTCTGGTACTGACGACTTCGGCAGCGAAAGCTACGGAATGGGTGGGTACGGGGGTACCCAATAACGCAATAGACCAATGGCAGAACGATACAACACGCCCGCAGAGGGCACGCTCGATTGGCACGTACCGCTTAACGAAAACTTCGAGAAGCTCGACAACCACGTCGAGCTCCGGGATGCTGAGTCGAACATCAGCCAGTACGAACCGAAGACAGGGTCGAAGTTCCTGGCGACCGATACCGGCACGGTATACATTGGCGACGGCAGCAACTGGAACCGTGTGGGGAGCCTCAGTGCATCCGACGATTCAGTGTCTGAGGCCGACGACGGGTCGCTCATCGCACCGCCGGGCGACGTACAGTCTGTGATCGATCAGGCGTCGAAGTCACATACTTGGGCACAGGGCCCGAGCCGAACAGTAAAGCTCGTCTCCGGCGAGAACTACTTCCCCTCGGACACTATCAAACTGAAACGGAACGTCCGGCTCGAATGTAACGGTGCTCGGATCATTCCGGAAGGCGATTTCAACGTTATCGAGATGTACCGTGGGACGCAACTCATCAATCCGTTCATTGATACCCGGTCGGTTAACTGGAATTCGACCCAGGTCGTCGTCGGCGCACCGGACGCGGACAAGGTCGAACTGGCGAACCGCGCAACCGTTGAAAACGCCTATCTCTGGGGAACTCCCGGCGAGGGCATCGGACTCCAGTTCTTGGGCGGCTCGAGACCCTGCTCGATGCAGGTCGCTAGCGGAACAATACACGGGTTCGATATCGCGATCGATCTTTATGCCAGCGGGGACGATTACAGCGGACAGGGGGACTGGTCGAACGGGAACCAGTTCTACGGCTCACTGGAAGCCTTCCGTGTCGGCGTCAACCAACGCTCTGAAGGCGCGGAAGTCTCGGGGAACGTTTTCAAGCTGATGGTCCAGCCCGACAACGACGTGAGCGAGTGGCTCTGGTACATGGAGGACGATCCCCGATCCGACAGCGACCGAGACGACAATATGTACCGGAAGTCCGGGAACACCATGATGGTGTATCCGTGGGACAACAACAATTACATGGACAACAATCCGTTTGCCGAGAGCGGCGACCGGAAACCGCCGATATGGTACATTGGCGAGGGAATAAACTACGGCAATTCACTCGTTGACCAATCCGGAAAACTGGGGAACCAGTACATCGTCAACAATTCGGATTACCCGGATCGGAACGGGATTTTCACCTATCACGGTGGAAAGGTTACCGGCACCAGACAGTTCTCACACCCGCCTGCGTACCAGCGGAACAGCGATAGTCGGATGTGGCACGAGGACTCGAAAAACTAGCCGTCTGAGGGGTCACCAGACGAATATAGTCACAAGGGACGGTCTACTACTCAGTTCGCGACTGCGGGTGCCACTTTCGGCTATCGTTTTGCTGATACGCTGGTTTTGTCTCGAACTCTGTTGTACCGACGACGAAGCCACCGTGTGCAGTGAAGATACCGTTTCTGTCAGGCGTATCTGAATCGTTGAGTACGTACTGATTTCCGCGCACCCCGCTCATATCCAGAAGTGAATTCCCATACCGGCGACCACGCCCGATGAACCAGAATGGCGCATCCCGGTCACTCTCTGAATAATACGAGTTGTTCTGTTTGAACGACGAGACGTCCCAGGGATATGCCATTACCGTATTGCCTTTCATAACGTACATGTTATCCTCTCGGGACTCACGTGGATCGTCCTCCATTTTCCAGAGCCACTCACTTACTTCTGGTTCAGGTTGTGTCTGGACGCGAACGGTGTTCCCGCTTACCTCTGCACCGTCAGAGCGCATGCTAATCCCGATCCGGAAGTCCTGTATCCGTCCCCAGAACTGGTTCCCGTTCGACCAGTCGCCCTGTGGATCGCGGTTCTCACCAGCAGCGTAGAAATCGATGGCCCGGTCAAATCCATCGATGGTTCCGTTTGCGACCTGCATCGAGCACGGTTTCGAACCACCACGGAACTGTATGCCGATGCCCTTGCCTGCATCTCCAAGGAGGTATGCGTCTTGTACCCAAGCGCGATTGGCTGTATCTAACTTTTGTGCGTTTTGAGGGCCGATAACGACTTGTGTCGAACTCCAGCTTTTGCCGCGAGTGTCGACGAACGGGTCAATGAGAACGGTATCACGGCCGAGTTCAAAGACGTTGAAATCCCCGGTTGGAACTACTTTAGCCCCATTGCATTCCAGTCTGACACCGCGCTTTAGACGGACAGTCTCTGGTACTTCGTACGTCTCACCGGATACCAGCTTGACGGTCTGTGCGGGAGCTTGCCCAAACTCAGATCCAGTAGATGCGGTATCGATAACGTCCTGTAGTTGTCCCGGTTGAGCGATGAACGTTCCGTCACTCATTACTGTGGCTCTCCCACTGTTCTCGCCAAGCGAGACCGAGCGCGCGCGTCCTGCCGCACTACCGAACTCCAGCCACTCCTCTCCGTTTCCAAGAAATATACGTCGCGAATCTGTTGCGAGGAACTTGGCACCCTCCTTTGGTTGATACTGATCCAGATTTGCTGCGGCGTCTTTGATCTCGACTTCGGTGTCGATGCGAGAGAAATTTTCGTTCAGCGGTATATGCCAGTCCTGTGTTCCACGATCCGGACGCTGATAGCTATGATTCGGCGTCTCTTTAGCCATATCGTTCAGTTTACACAAGCCAAGTAAAATATACTGATGCTACTCTCGGCATAAACTTTCGGAGGGATCATTACTCAATCAGCGGCTGTGCGTAGGCGGTCTCTTCAGGCCTGCTTTCGAGTTCCCGATACACTCGCTCGAAGCCGTCCACCATCGATTCGATCGTAAACTCACTTGCCGCCCGCTCCCCTGCGGCGGTTCCAAGCGTTTCGGCGAGAGACTGATGCTGCTGTAGACGAATGGTCGCCCACGCAATTTCGTCGGGTGCCTGTACGTCGACGAACACCCCCGTTCGGTAATTCGCCAACAGATCGCTAGTCCCGTCCACAGGTGTCGCGACAATCGGAAGCTCCGCAGCCATCGCTTCGATTACTGCACCCGGAAGCCCTTCATAGTGGGAGGGGAAGACGAAGAGATCCATCGCACCGAGAAGGGCTGGTACATCCTGTCGCGTTCCGAGGAAATGAACTGACTCAGCACAGCCGAGTGAATCGACCCGTTCTGCCAGCCGCTCCCGGTCGGCACCATCACCGACGAATACGAGATGTGCATCGGGAATCTCGGAGACAATAGTTGGCCATGCATCAAGAAGGTCGAAGTGGCCTTTCCGCTCGACGAGACGGCCGACGGTTCCGATGACAGTGCTCTCCGTCGGGATGTCTAGCTCTGCTCGCAGATTCGCTGGCTCTGCCGACCGGTACTGTTCGATGTTCCGTCCATTGTAGACCACCGCCACGTTTTCTTCTTTTGCACCACGTTCAATGGCGTATTCCCGTCCCGCTGTGGAGTTCGAAACGATGGCATCTGAGAATGAAATCGTCATCCGGTCGAGAACGCGGCGGACAACCGGTTCCTCGTTAGGCACCTCCCGGATGCCGGTAATAATAGTTGCAGAGCAGAACACGCCAGCGATCCTGGCAATTACATTGTCATAAAAGAGAAACGACTGTATGAGATCAGGTTGTTCACGGCGCGCGGCGAGACAGAATTTGACCGGGGCGAACACATAAACGAGCGGGCTTTCGACTCCATCTATTGCCCCGTTCGCTACACGACCAGCGTCTGTAAGCGACCGAACGGTGACCTCAGGCGAGAGTTCTGTCTCAAGTGGGTTCGTCGAAAATATTGTCCAGATAGTGACATCGTACTCCCCATCGTCAACCTCGTTCGCTAGATCAACGAGTGTGCGCTCGGCACCACCGACGACAAGCGCGCCGATGAAGTACCAGAGAGTCGTACGCTCCGCAGTCATTCCTGAATCACTCCGTTCCGTTGTACGCTATCGAAATGAAGCGTGGACTCCGTCTTCACGCGAACGCTCATGCTCAGAGGTAACCCATGTTTTCGAGCTGTTCTGTCGTGTTCTCATCGATAGCACGCACTTTTTCCTCACTCTGTCCAGAGAGGATGGCTGCGATATCCGCCCGCGCTTCGTCCGCGGTAAACTGTGGATTTCCATACGACTGATGTCCCGGCATAAATCGAGAGTACGAGTCTCGAACCTTCTTGTTGTGGAAGACCTGTCGTCCAAAGGGTTTCTGCAGTAGCAGTGCCAGATATATGATCGATGACGTCGTTTTGTGTCCGTCAACGAACGTGTGCCCACCGTGTTCGTCCCAGAGGCTCTTGATCGTCCGCTCAAACCCGCCAGTGAGACTGACAATCTTCTCAGCGGGTCCCGGTAACGAGCCGTATCGAATGTGGTTCAGGTGCGTGTAACCAGTCGTTCGACCTTCTCCTTCTGTATTCCCATCCAGCCGACCGAAATCAGGTTTCGAGGCCATCGCGCTTGCGACCGTCGGTAAGATGTCCACATGGTGTAAGAGCCCGTTCTCACCGGAGGGAGCTAGCTCCGGATGAATGAATGATGTCGGAACGTATACCACCTCAGGCGTCGCGAGGTGTGTGTGTCCGAAGTACCCGTACTCTCCGAGTACCTCGCCGTGGTCACTGGTATAGATGACGAGAGTATCTTCGCGAAGCCCTCTACGTTCAAGCGTCCGAAGTACGCTCTTGAACTCTTCGAACGAGCGGTCGACACCGTCGTAATAGTCATCTCGCGCCGTTTCCGGGTCCGACGATACGCGCCAGAGGTATTCAAGGGCGGTTTCGCTGCGGTATTCGTAGTCGTCCCAGTCGAATCCATTGTACGGCGCGTGGCCACCGGGCCGACGCGCAACGTGGACAAAGGGGGGTTCGATATCGGCAATCGATTTGCGTGGGGGATTACCAAACATTTCCGCAATACTGTGGTTCATGCCGCCTTGAGCGGCTATAGAAACCTCGTGACACTCAATATCGAATACTGAGCGGACGTTGGTGGGCACGGAGTGCTTGAAACTATGGATGCTGCTGTTCGGTGGTAATAGCCCGGTCAGTAGACTCCCAAACGACGTAGGCGTGTGTGTTGATGCTGCAACCGTCTTGTGGGTCTGCCCGAGTTCCGCGAGATCATCGTTAACTGCGTTATATCTGACAGCGTCGTCGACATATATGAGGACGTTCTCTACGTCGAGATCCATGCTACCAGAGGGTGGCTACTACAACAGTATAGTAAAGACACCCCTACGGAGTATGAAACAACAGATAAAAACACTACCAGGTGGCCGGGCAGAACATTTATCTAATACACCTCATTTCGTAATTGCTTCACTTTTGATTGAGTTGAGGGCCTTCATTGCGTTTTTCGCCGGCTTATAGCTCAATCTGCCCCCAAGTGCAGCGAGTGCGAACATCCATCTATCGGCTCGAAACGGCCAATAATACACTGATTTAAGTAACTGCGTTCTCGCATCAGAGTACGCTCTGGCGCGTAGCGCTTCCTGTCCAAGAATGAACAGCAGTGACGCGAGAAAGGCCCGCTCGTATTTTCGTCCGTACCCCGCAGCGAGCCTCCGGTGTTTCTCAACCATCAGCGGGTAAGAGATGTCTCGCTTTTCAGTGTAGTTATTGCTGATTCGATCCGTCCCTTGGGGACAATGCCGACGTGTCAATACTTCTTGGATTACGCGAAATTCAGCATGTAGCGAGAGCCGTATCAGCCACTCCCTATCTTGCCAGCTGGGAAACCGTTCGTCAGGGAGGCCAGCTCGCTGGATAATGTCTGCCGCGACCATCAGTGTCGAGAATTCACCGAATGACTCACCTGAGAGGAGATCCTTGGTCACGTTCCCTTCGGCGGTAAAGATAACCTCCCGTGTGTAGTCTCCGTAATCGTACTCACATCCAGTGTAGACTACCCCGACACTGTCAGCGCTCTCTTCCATCTCGGAGACCTGTCGAGCAATCTTTTCTGAGTCCCAGGCGTCATCGTCATCTAACAACGCGATGTATTCGCCTTCTGCCCGTTGAATTCCTGTGTTCCGTGCCTGATTCGCTCCTCTGTTCTCTTCGTGACGGACACAGTTGACTTCGATACCCTCCAACGACTCTCCAGCAAGTGTATCAGCTGCCGGCTGCGGGGAGTGATCGTCTACAACGATGAGTTCGATGTTTGAGTACGTCTGACCTGCAACGCTCCGTGCTGCACTCCGAAGCTTGTCCGGTCGTTTATATGTCGGAAGGACAACGCTGACGAGCGGATTTGGCATGTGGCTGGTGGTGGTTTGCGGTATCGAAGTAAAGTTAGTGTCTAGCTATGCCTCACCCTGCTGGCTAATTTTGGGGCGCCACAGACCAGCCAGTGAACCCACCATTGGTGTACACCTTGTTTGCCGTCGGGTCGTTGTGCATCCGCACCAGACTGTCTTCATCGTATCGGAATAGATACTCCTGCTGGTCTTTTGTATAATACGACGCAGTGTGCTGTTTGACATCGTGCGTTTTCGTGACGACGTAGCTCCGCCCGAACGTGTCGGATGCGATAACATCCGGACTGAAATAGCCGAGATTCCGTGGCAAGTTATTTCCCATACTGAAACTCTGCGGGTAGTAGCGCGGATGGTTTGTCCCCAAGACGAACGCTTCCATCTTGTGTGACGTATCCATTGCATGAATAGGAACCCCTTCATCGATATTTGTCGCCATGAATTGGGACCCGTCATACTCTGCGTACGTCATGTGTCGGTTCGGCTCGTAGGCAGCATTGGCTGCGAGACAGGCGCTCAAAAGCACGAGTACCGTCAGGCAAACGGTGATCACCGAGTGCCGCCTGATAGCGCTATTGATGAGCGCCAGCCCGACAAGGACTGCAGCGAACAGGAGTGCGTATCTGTTTACTCTGATTATTCCCTTCACGATAAGATTGCTCAGGAGGAAGACTGCTGCGACGGCGAGTCCCGCGACGAAGTGAACCGAACCGAAACCCCAGTCGTACTGCATCCCTTTGGAAAGAAACCAGTATAACGTGAACAGAACGAATAACCCAGCGATAGCGAAGTAAATTGTGGTCGAACCGTACAGGGTGATGAATTTCTCAGCGAGTTCCATCGGTGAGAACTGAACTGAGCCGGCTCGCTGTACCTCTCTAGCCGCTGGGTTCACCTCATCCTGCGACGCAACGACCTTTATGATGGCCTGGCGCGTCTGCCCGAAATTAGTAAGCCAGGCGAAGAGGAGCGGAAAGAAGGCCACGCCGAGCCGCGGGCTGAGTTGCGGGGTAGACGACAGGGAAAGTCGTCCGAACACCCCCGAATACACAGATGTCAACAGTAGTATACCCAACATAAACAGAGTTGTCATCGGGTGCGAGTAAATGACAAACAGACCAAATAGGAGGATCAGGAGAAGGTACTCATTGTCGTTACTCCGTCGATACAGTTCCGTAAGCGTGAGCAGGACCGGGACAATCATGAATGAGTTCATCGCCGGATGGTTTGAGAGATGGAAGGTCGTATACAGGAGTGCGCTGCCCGCTGCTAAGCCGGCTGCCAGACTCCCTCGTTTATCTGAGAGTGTCTTCACAAGGACCCCGATTCCGATGATGTGAAGGGTCGTAAACAACAACGCGACCAGGTACGGCATCGCGTCCATGGGGACACCCAGCATCGCCATCTCGGCCATCAACACGTGTTCACCGGGATACCAGATTCCGGGAAGTGAGCCAGTTTCAAGGATTGCCCTGACATCGCCGAAGTGTTGCAGTGCATCTGCTGTTCCCTGTCCATAGAACCGATAGCCGCGAGCTTTCGGGAGAAAGAAATACAGCGCGTAGTTTGAAACGACGAGGCCAAGACCATGTCGCCAGTACCCCGTTCGGGTAATAGCTGCTGCTATCAATGTCAATATGCCACCAATCATGACGGAGTAGAAAGCGAACCAGAACAGCCGGGACAGTCCGTCCACCAGCGAGGTTTCATATCCGGTTACCGGTTGAATGGAGAGGAAGAGCGCGGTCTCAAGGACAAGAATCCCGGACAGGAGTATGACCAGATATTCTTGAATGTCACGGTTGGCGAACTCGAAGCTGTCAAACGATTCCCGATCGAAATTTGTCTCGTGACTCATTTATTACCCTTCTGACCCGCCACGCAGTGTGATATCAACGTCTTGCCCAGTTGTACGTACGGTAGATAATAAGTAATCAGCGACTAACGTGTTTGAGGTGATTGCTCTCACCAGATGCAGGCCCCGACCAGCGCCAACAAACCATCTTAACCACAGCGTTGCTCGGGTTATGAAAACGCAACAGGGGGATTCAATTGCGCAACCTGAACTAAGCGAGGCTCGACGCGCCATTCGTTCAGCGTTCGTCCTTGATCGCGGGCGCGGGACTGCTAGTCACCTCTGTTTTATCTTGAGCCACAGAGTCACCGGGTTCAGCCACTTGGCCCAGTATTTTCGTCGTTGCCTGCACTGTTTCTGCCCAATTGTAGCGTGTCGTGACGATTTCTCGACCGTACTTTCCGAGCTCTGAGAGGTGGTGCGGATCGCTAAGCAGATCGGCAATCGCCGTCGCGAATCCCTCAACATTGCCAACTTGGACTGTTTTTCCAGTTTGGTTGACTATTTTCGAGGTCTGTTCAAGATCGCTGGCAACGACTGGTGTTTCACAGGCTAACGCTTCAATAACTGTCCGTGGAAACCCTTCGGTCCGACTCGGAAGGACAAAGAGGTCCGCTGCTCGGAAGACCGAGGGCATTTGCTGATAGGAGACCCGGCCCAGAAACTCCACGGCATCTGTAAGTCCCCTGTCAGCGACCGTCGATTCAAGACTGTCCCGGAGTGGGCCATCGCCGCAGAAAAACAGCGATGCGTCCGGACAGCGCTCTCGTATCGTATCGAACGCAGCTAACACGTCTTGAGGGCGCTTCCCGTCGACTAAGCGGCCAACAAATACGATTGCTTGGCCGCTCTGGTTCGCGATACGGGAATAATCTTCTCCCGCGGGTGAGAAGCGGTTAGTATCGATCCCGTTGTTTACAACCGCGATGTCAGCATCGACACCGAGATCACGGAGTTTCGATTGCTCGACATCAGTGTAGCAAAGCGTGACATCGGCCGAGTCATACGTCCACTTGCCCAACGTACGAAGGTGTGCACGCGAGAACCAGAACGGGCCTCGTTGTGAGTTGAGGCCGTGACATGTGATTGCAACTGGAATATCGGCTAATCGGCAGTACAGTGCGGCCACGTTACTCGAGAAAAACAGGTGAGAGTGAGCGTGAACCACGTCGTAGTCTTCCATGCCGCGTAAATCGCGAACGGTGTTGGCGAAAATCTGGTTGCCAAGGAGCTCTAGCTTCGGCGGTTGTTTGATCAGGGTGTACCCGTTCTGATCAGTGACCTCGCGCTCTTCGACATCGTCCGAGACAGTCAAAACAGTGACCTCGTGGCCCATCGCAGCCTGATCGCGGCTCAGGGCATGTATGTGATATGGCGCACCACCGACAGTTTCAGGAAAGATGTCCTGGGCGACCCGGAGTATATGCATTTATTTCGCCCGACCTTTACAGAGAGACAGGTATAGTTAATAGTCCGATTTTTTGAGTAATACGCCTCTATAACCAGTTTGTGGCACCAATTTGTGGCGTGCCATCACAGTGAATCCTTACCCCGTATTCCTATTCGATGACCCCCTGTTCTTCCATGCGCAGCGCCCAGTGTTTGAAGACGTATACAGTCCAGAGGAACCGCGAATGATCGTGGTTTCCGTTGAGATGTTCTTCGAATAGGTCTAAAATCGCAGCGGTGTCAAGAATGCCTAGCTCGGTAGAACGGACCATCGAGACAAACTCGTCGGCAAGTTCGTGTTTGAACCACTCACCGATCGGCATATCGAACCCGTGTTTGTTTCGCTGTAAGATAGACTCCGGCAGCACATCATCGAAAGCTCGTTTCAGCACGCGCTTTCGATCACGGCCAGTTAGTTTGTGGTCTGTCGGGAGACTGAGTGCATACTCAACGACATCAGTATCGAGGAACGGAACACGCACCTCAAGTGAGTTGTACATACTGGCCTGGTCGACTTTCGTGAGCATCTGATCTGGGAGCGACAAGCGGGTGTCAACAGCCTGTATCCGTGCCAAACTCGCCCTATCAGTCAACTCAGGTGATATCGCGGCGTGCTGTGTACGGAGCGTGGTCTGCCCGGCTTCGATTGGGTCAACGTTTGTGACGGACTGGATGGCTTGGTCATCGGATACACGCATTAAATCGAAGTGACGTTCTGGAACCGATCGTTCTCCGCTTCGGTTTATGAACCACTGTCCTTTGTATACGGCGTCACCGATTGCAGTCCCGCGTGAGGCTGGTAGCGCATTCACAGCCGGTTCAACGGCGTACTTTCGTATCTGGGATGGCAGCGCTCGATAGTATTTTGACAGGGACTCAACTCGGTACTTATCATAGCCAGCGAACAGTTCGTCGGCACCGTCTCCCGAGAGTGCGACCTTGACGTTATTTCTCGTGGCTCGGGACACAGCATAACTCGGCATCAGTGCCGGGTCGGCGAAGGGCTCCCCCAGTTTATTCAGCACATCTGGCACGGATTCACGGACATCATTCGCCGTGAGCGTGATCTCGTGATGGTCGGTGTTGTGGAAAGACGCCACCTCTCGTGCCGCCCAGGATTCGTCGAATCGATCCTGATTGAAACCGACGGTAAACGTCTTTACGGGCTCATCGAGTAGCTGTGCCATCGTCCCGACAATTATCGTCGAATCGATCCCCCCACTGAGGAACGCTCCGAGTTCAACATCAGCCATAAGGCGTTTTTCCACCGCCGATTCGACGAGCGAGCGGAGGTGTGCGGCAGCAGTGTCAATATCAGGGTCACGAGGCGTGATCGAGGGGTCGTGGTATTTTTCTCGGTCGATCCCATCGTCGGATACGAGTATCCGCTCGCCGGGTCGGACCTTCGAGACGTTACGGAAGGCCGTTTTCGGCGCAGGAATATAGCCGAATGCGAAGTACTGAGCCAGTGCGTCTCGATCTATGCCGCCGAGTTCCATCTCGCTCTCGAACAACGATGGGAGTTCGGAGGCGAATGCAAGCTTGTCGTCAGTTTCGGCGAGAACGAGCGGCTTGATTCCCATCGGGTCACGGGCTAGTAACAGACGGGCGCGGTCACTGTCCCACAGAGCGAACGCAAACATTCCGTCTAGTTCGTCGACAAAACTGGGACCTTCTTCTTCGTAGAGATGAACCAACACTTCCGTGTCAGTCTCAGTGGTAAACCTGTGTCCGGCGGACGTGAGTCGGTCTTTGAGACGACCGTAATTATAGATCTCTCCGTTGAAGATGACGGTTACCGTACCGTCCTCGTTGTGGATCGGCTGGCCGCCGCTCTCGGGGTCGATGATACTGAGTCGTCGGTGCGCGAGCCCAACACTTCCATCTCTGAAAATCCCATCGTCGTCAGGACCTCGGTGACACTGACAGTCGTTCATACGTTCAAGAACATCGGTTGTAGGTGAGCCAGATCGAATATACTGACCACAGATTCCACACATTGTTCGGGTACTCTACACCAGTGCTCAAAATTATACCCTCCCTACACAGACGAACTAGACGGATTATCTTTTGCTCTACGCCACCCACATCAGTATTGCCAGTCCGCTGGTCGCCCCCACGGAGGAGTTCTGTCCCGCCACGCTACCTGGTTTACCGATTCAAGACATTGGAATCAATCAAATCACTGCTGGAAGGTCAGAAACGCATCCGATGAATCGGCGTAGGGTGAGTATAAACAAGCCCTCTGACACAGATGGTGAAACTAATGGGTAACACTGGGCCGATAGCGTTCTTCGTTCCCTCTCTGACAATCGGTGGTGCCGAGCGTGTGACAGTTTCTGTCGCGAACGGGCTCTCTCAGCGCGGATATGACGTAGACCTTGTCGTATCATATCATGAGGGTGACTTCCGGTCCGATGTTGCTGGAACAGTAAACGTCGTCGACCTCGGAACGCAGCGGATACCAGGGATAGGGATCGGTGCGAGCGTTCCTGCTCTCGTTCGCTATCTGCGTCGACGTTCTCCGCAAATACTCTTTTCACAAATGACATATGCTAACGTCATTCACATGGCTTCACAGGTTCTATCGGGTGCTGATACGGTCACTATCTCGACGATCCACAACACGCTTGGAATGCAGGAGGAATCGAAAGAGAAGCTGGTCCAGTGGCTGCAGCGTCGCCTCGCTCACCAATCAGACCAGTTCGTCGCCGTTTCAGAAGGTGTCGCCGACAGCGTCGTGGAACACGTCGGCGTCGACCGCGAGAAGGTGTCCGTTCTCCACAATCCGATCCCGGTCAGTGAGGTACAGGAGCGAGCAGGGGAGTCGGTGGAGCATCCCTGGGTCGACTCTGCGAACCGAAGTGTCGTTCTCGGTGTCGGACGCTTGGAGAGAGCGAAGAACTTTGGGTCGTTTCTCCACGCTTTCGAACGAGTTCATGCCGCTCGACCGGACACGCGTGCAATAGTAGTCGGTCGCGGATCAAAGCGGACCGAACTCGAAACGTTGGCGGCCGAGTTAGGCATCGACGACGTGGTTTCGTTTCCTGGTTTTGTCGACAATCCCTACGGCTACATGGCGGGTGCGGATGTCCTCGCAATGTCTTCAGTCCACGAGGGTTTACCGACCGTTCTTATAGAGGCGCTTGCCTGCGGATGTCCAGTCGTCTCGACTGATTGTCCCAGTGGCCCGGCGGAGATCCTCAAAGACGGTGAGTACGGCCCACTCGTCGATGTCGATGACGACGAAGGACTTGCAGCGGCCATTCAGAGAACGCTCGACGATCCACTCCCGAGTGATGTACTGGTTGAGCGTGCGAACAATTTCGCCCCGGCGGCCGTGATAGACCAGTACGAAGCCTTTATTCGAAGCTTCGCGTCGGTGGATAGCACTGATGATATCGGCACCCGATCCGAGCCGCCTGCTCCATCATCGTGAGTGACCGTAGCTTACAACAATCATCAAGCTGTCCAAAACTGACTCTCAGTTACCTGTTATTGGTCGCTCACGGTACGTCGACCCAGATGTGAGTCTCACGATACGCGTTCTCAGCTGTGGGTTGCTCGGGGAGACTTCCCTTGTACAGTAGATACGTCAACCGTAAGCGCTCCCCTTCCAGTACTGGCGTAACCGTGTGCCGCTGCAGCCACCGGTCTCCAGCCGCGGTCCGGTTATCATAACTGTCGAGACGTGTGCGCTCAATCACCTCTCCCGTCGGTGCGGTTCTGGCTAACTGCACGACGACGACATACTCAGTTGTCTCCATCTCGTGGTTGATGACAGTGAAATACATCTGTTCGGACTCACCCATCGCGATCTGTTCTGGATAGCCACTGGCCTCCAGATCGCCAGTCTCATTCTCGGTCAGCAGTCCGAACTCTGTGTAGGCTTCACCGCGTTGTGGCTGAGCCGCGACCAAGGTTACGCTGGCGAATGCGACGAGTATCGCCACACCCACAACGATAGTCCCCAGCTGTATCCCTTCTCCGTTGGAACGTCGACTGGCGGCCCGTGAGTTTTCAGAGGGTGTCGAAGCCTGCCCGAGACCAGTCGGTGTCCTTCTGTGGCGCCGATACCCCGCGATCCCAGATGCCACCACAGTGATAATAGCAAGGGTAGTGAGAACTGGTATCGGGCGAATTGGCCACGGTGTGAACTCAAGGTTGACTCCAACGATGATTGCCAAACAGATACTCGCCGCAACTGAGTACAGTATCCGTTCGGTGACGATCAATCGGTGGTTCTCGTACTCCGGGTTCCAAGTGGGAAACAGTGACGCGACCACGGCATAGCCCGGGACGAATAGTAAGAACGGGAGGGCGACGGCTGCGAGGAAAATGCCGTCAAGAGACGACAGTAAGGCGAGGAGCACAACTGCTGTGTACCCAACGGCAGCAAGCAAATCGACAGTCGCTGGCAAAGTATCAGACCACCTTCCCATGCGTTCCGCTCACGCCTGCGACATGATAAGTAACAACTGCATACCAGTCTTTGAGTATGTCGCTTGCGGTGTCTGGAAACGACGAACACCCGCACGGAGTGGTTACTCCGATTTCGTTCGGGAGAGATACTTTTGTTGTAACCGCCAGATGTACCCACGAAATAACAGAAGAGATAGCTTCGGAACGAACGAACCGTATCTGATCCCACTCGACTCGTCGCCGTAAAAAGCCTCCATCGGTACGTCTCGTACGGTCATTCCATTAGCGTCTAACTGGATGAGCATATCGTTCAGGAACCCGTAGTCGTCAAACAGATCGTTCAGCGAGAGTTCTTCGAGCGCTGTTGCGGAAATCGCGGTGTATCCGTTCTGTGGGTCGCGCATCTCCCAGTGTCCGCTTGCAATCTTTGTCAATATCGTGAGGAGCGCGTTCCCGAAAAACCGCCAGTTGGACATCTGTGCACAGTGGCGTCGGGATATCAAGCGGTTACCCTTCGCATAATCCGCTTCTCCTTCCACGACTGGGTCGAGAATCTCATCGAGGATGTTCGGATCCATCTGACCATCGCCATCAAGAACTGCAATCGCATCCATGCCGCTCATAAGCGCGAGTTCGTACCCCGTTTGTATAGCGGCCCCGCGACCACCGTTTGTCTGGTGACGGACCGGGACGATCCGTTTGTCGAGGAACGTCTGACTTTCAGAGATCGTTGTTCCTGCCCCATCGGCAACAACTATTTGCTCCGCAGAATCACCGGTCACACCTGCCTGTTTCACTTCGGTATCCACGTATTCCTTGATCTCGGTCCACGTGCCATCTGTCGAGCAGTCGTCGATAACGAACACCTGGTCGACATACTCCGGAAGTGAGTCGATGACGTCACAGATAAACCCCTCTTCATTGTATGCGGGAACAACAACACCGATTGTCGAACCGTTATACACGCTATGTCCCCCCAGGGAATAAGCCGTGTCGCTTCGCTTCTGTCAGTTGCACAGCACAGTCGCATTGCTGGAGGGACTCCGCTACGGTGTACACAGAGTTATCGACAGGTGAACTACTCATCTCGGGTCGGCGTTCATGCCCAACCCACGCGCCAACAGCAACCTCTGGTTCAGTGGTAATCATGGTAGGTAGTAGGGCCAGTCACCGGCCACCAATGGGGCCCTCTCTGCCGCCATGTTGGAGAAATCGATCTATTGTTATTCCTTACTTTCCAGGGTTAGCGGTCATATACAGTGAGGCATCAGATCGATAAATATCTCATTAGGTCAATCCCAAAAAGTGCCTGTGTACGTCGATTACTCGGTAAAGGCGAGAGGGAGTTATTCGAATTGATCCTGATACGTCGTTCTGATGTCCGCCTGGCGACTGGCGGTTAGGTTCTCGTACGACGCTCCGTAGGTGTCGTTGGCCAGTTCGTCCCACGACTCAATCCGGTCACCGGAATCAGTCTGGAACTGTGAATCGAAGTCAGCTTCGACCTTCTGTTGTGTTTCAATATCTAACCCAGTGAAATTAAACTTGTCGCCAGCCTTCACGTCGGCCCCATACTCTTGCCGGGCGATCTCCTCACGCGTCCGCACCTCTGCAACCGCAAGGCCGTCCGCGAACGGCTGGCGTTCATGGATCTCTTCGATCTGGCGCTTCGTTTCGCCGCTTACCTCGTTATAGTAGAGGCCATACTTATCCTGCGTTATTTCGTCAAGCGACGCGCGCTCACCCTCAGAGACACTAGTACTGCCGCCGGAACCGCTGGATCCGCCACCGTCCTTAGCCCACGACGGTTTGACCGACATGGCTGTTGACACACGCGCGTCTTCTGAGTAAATACCATAGACGTACGTCTGCAGACTTAATGGTTCTACAGGATAATCTGTCGAGTCAGTTACTGTGTATTCAATCTCGAACCGCACACGGCTTGACTCGCCAGGTGCAAGCGTAACGGTTCTGTTGACTCCATAGGTCTCTGGTCGGTCGTCGTCATCGCTGTCGATGCGATGCTGGATCGATTGGGTCCCAGTTACGTTGCCAGTGTTCGTTACGCTCGCGGAGAACACAGCTGTATCACCGACGTACAAGACGTTCGGTCCATCCAGATCCGACACCTCGAAATGGCTGTCCTCTACCGTCATCGAGACGGTCTCCTTGTCAGCAGCAGTCCCAAGCGAATGGTTGTGTTGCCCGCGGCTCAAATTCGTCGTTTGCACCCCAATAGACACCGTCGTCGACTCGTTAGCAGCGAGTGAAACGGAGCGTGAATAGGTGGTATTCGTGGAATCACTGCGGAGCGTTACGTTGTCGGTACCGCCCACATCGCCTACGTTCTCGACGACAACGGAGACGTTGGCAGTTTCACCTTTCGTTACGTTAGCCGGTGCGGTCATGTTCTGTAGCCGGAACGTCGCCGGTTGCTGAACATTGAGGGTCCCGGTCGTTGTAACGTTCTCCGTGGCGATCTTGTATTGATACTCATCTGGAGTCAAACCAGCAGTGTTGACCGTGGCAGTGCTCACCTGACTCTGGCCGCCTGCAAGCGAATATACGCTCTCGTTTAACGTTTCAGTGTCGGAGTATTGGCCGTTCCGGTCAGTATCGACAGCAAATCGAACGGTCTGGACGCCGCGATAGGCACCGACATTGGTCAGGTTTGCTCGGATTGAGGCGTTCGTGCCACGGACGATAGTAGCGTTTGCAGTGGTATCGGCCAGTACAAACGTGGGCGGAGTGAGTACAGCCACATCACCAGTTGTCTCCGGAGACGACGAGTCACCGACAGCAACGGCGTACGTGTACTCTCCGGAGCTGAGTTGGTCAGGCTCGACAGCCAAGGTCACGTCTGTCGGTTCAGCTGCCGAAAGCTCAACTTGTTTTGTGATTACTGTTTCGGGAGACTGTTGATCCCCGTCGCCGCTCAGTCGTAGCGCTACCTGTTTCGTTGTCGTTGCCGACCCTGGGTTCGTTATTCGAAGGTGTACACGCAACGGCTCGTCCGGCCGAATCTCTGCTGGAGACTGCACAGTGGTGATCTCCAGTTCGTCCTCGCCGACAGTGGTCTCCGAATCTGCGGGTACATCAGCGAAGCCACCGATTCCGAGCCCTACCGTAGCACCTCCAAGGACTACCAGTCCAGCAACGCATCCAATCAGTAATTTTCCATAGCCTATTGACAACATGCGTACGCAGGTACGTTACAAATCATTATTGTTACGGCCGCTATACCCGCAGGTAGACGCTCTTTGCATTCAAGATCAAAGAGCGAGTTTCCTCAGCAGACATCTCAGAACAGGTAGCGTTCATTTACCGCCAGACACGTCCGTCAAAGTGACAGCGGCCAGCATAGTCGTAGTGAGTTGATACCGCTCGTTGGCACTCAATTAAACGACTGCCGCAAGCTGGATTCCCGGGAAACACACCACTCGTGACACAATCTCAGATTTGATGCAACAGAGTATCACGTACGCAGGAGTTCTATATTTGTTGTACGTTCAGCTCCACTCAAAATGAAGCACGGAGAAGGTTCTAAGCCGATGCATGCGTACAATCTTGCTAACGCAAGTCCGAGATGTGGTAGCTACGCCATGTTCTTCCGTTCGATTGTTTCCCAAATATCGACACCTTTCTCCGTGATATCGTATACGCGGCCCTTTTTTCGATCTTCCGAAACTAGTAAATCAACAAGTTCCGACTCACGAAGCTCTTGTAACGCACGTGAGACATGTGCAATACTCATGTCTCTATCGTCCGCGATCAACGACGGTGTCGCGGGGCCTTCTGACAATCGGCGGAGAGTCTCGACTCGATACCGTGAACTGATGACGTAGCTCACTTCATCCCACTGATCAAAGTCTGCCATCGTATCTATTCGTATGCACGAGTGTCCCAGCTACCATCTTTGGATACAAACTCGTGTACAGTGATATTCCATGTGCTTGTGGTTAATTGTTTCGCTTGTGTCGCTTGGTCTCGCTTCGTAACCATACACCATGCCGGTTGATTACCCTGCATACTGAGTATATGGTGAGTAATACCGTGCTTCCATCTGATTTCCTGATAGTGCGTTTCATCCACTCATTGGGCCATCAGGAGGTTCCTGATCAGATATGAACACTTCGAAGCCAGTAAGGTTGCAATTCCTGAGGGCTTCATAGAGAAGGGGTTCACCGGAAACTTCGTCTATGCAGGAGGGTTTCAGCGGTATAGCTGTCCGCTCAATTGAGGGTCATAAGATTACGTTACTTGTACAGCCCACAGAAACGCTCGATATACGCTACGATTTATATCAGACGGTGAGAGGAGGAGAATTGTGGATAACCGCGATATTATTGCGGTTCAGCCATTATTACAGCCGTCTTGTATATTTCTCTTGTCCCACCACCCACCGAAGCTGTATTTTACCGGGAATCGTCAAAAATTGATTCAGAGAGCCTCGTTACTCCCAGGATACCAATGCAACTACTGACTACCCCTACCGGTAACCAACGAAAAATTATCTAATATATTACATAACAAAGTATTAAGTGGCAAGGTGATGTTGATTTGAAATGCTGGCTGACAGCGTAACGATCCGTCGATACAGCCGGGGGGCTGTGTGAACGCGATTCCAGACGGGTGGACGATGTCGCAGCACACAGGAAGTGGGTAAATATGGGAGTCAAAGACACCGCACAAACTGAAGCAGAACCGGATAATAAACTAAACGACGAATCCGTCCCAGCGCCGACGGGGACGGAAAGCAGTGGCGACCAGGCGACGTCGCAGGAGCAGGACGATGCTGATGTATCTCTGGATGTTATATTTGAAATACTGAAAAACAGCCGCCGCAGAGAGGTTCTCCACTTTCTTCGGGAACGAGACGAGCAGGTCTCTCTTGGGGAGCTTGCAGAACACGTCGCGGCTATCGAGAACGAAACCACGACTGATGCGTTGACATCAAGTGAGCGCAAGCGCGTGTATGTCGGGCTTTACCAGTGCCATCTCCCAAAGATGGACGATATCGGCGTCGTTGATTTTAATCAAGATCGTGGGCATATCACCCTTACTGAAAAGGCCGACGACTTCGAGAAGTACCTCGATCGCTCCGAAGATGGCGAGGCCCATCAACAGTGGTATCAGTATTACGCAGCCGTTTCGGTACTGGGCGCAATGGTCCTCGCTGCCTCTGTCGCCTTCTCACTCCCCGGGAGCATAGTGTTGGGACTGTTCTCTTTAGTCGTAGGTGTTGCAGGCGCGTGTTCCGTGTATCACTGGTCAGTTGAGCGGGAAATGCCGGAAGGCGAGTAGCCGGATAAGAACCGTTTGGTTCCGCGCCGAAGTTTTACGCAGTACGGATGGTGAGTCAGCTACGCAGAGCGATACACTTCATCGCCGGCAACATACGTTCGTTCTATGGATGGTGCCGGAGTAGGATCAACAATAATAATATCTGCTCTTGCCCCACGCTCCAACCGCCCACGGTCGTACAAGCCGGCAGCAGCAGCTGGCGCAGTGGAAACACGTACCACCCGGTCTGTCAGAGAGTCATTGTTTTCAATGAAAACAGAGCTAAGCAATGATTGCGGCCGAAAGTCGCTGCAAAGGATGTCTACGACGCCGTCTTTGATTGCCTGAGACGCGTCGGGTCCGTCCCACAGGCTCCCACCGCGAACCACATTCGGCGCGCCCATTGCGACAGTCAAGTTTAGTTCCGTTGCACGCTGCGCAGCACGGTGAGAGAGCGGATACTCGCTGATGTCCACACCGATGGCAGCGGCGTTATTTACACTCGCAACAGTTTCATCATCGTGTGAGGCGACCGGTATATTTCGACTGCTCGCTAAATCTGTAATCTCTCGTGCGCGCGCCACTATTTCTGTGTCTGAAACACTGCTACGGCGCGTCTCAAGGGCCTGAATGCCTGCTTCTAGTTCCGTATCAGGACGGTCATAGCGTTGTGCGATTGTATTTTCTCCAGCGAACTGACCCTGTCCGGGGATGTGTGAGACAAGAGAGACGAGGTCGCCCCCTGACCGGATTTCCTGCGAAACAGCGTCAACTGCCGCTTCATTTGTTAGCTCACACCGCATATGAAGCCTGTTGTCGACACGAGCACCAGTTTTGCGGTCAAAATCACGTATCTGCTCGGCGAGGCGACGGGCCAATTCGATACTCCGGTTATCATCCGGAACATCTTCGAACGAGATAGCATGATACTTTGTCGTAATACCTGCACTAACGTTAGCAATATCACAGCGATCTAGAGCGATAGTCGTGTCGACACGCTCCCCGGCTCTCGGAAAGAGATGCCGTTCAATGTCATCACCGTGGAGGTCAATCAGTCCAGGCAGGACATAGTTACCCGTCGCATCAATATCGGGGGTGTCATGAGGGTCTGCGTCCACTGAGACTATTTTTCCGTCGGAAAACGTCACCGTCCCGTTCTCTATTTTCCCAGTAGGCGTAACAACAGTTCCTCCTGAGATTAGTGTCTGGTTTGCATTATCGCTCATGTGCTGTGACTCCCTGTATGATGATCAATGTGGTAACACCTCACTGTCTAAAAGCATGAATATATGCTTACTACGGCTACGCTATGGCCAGATATAGAGTCTATATTTATATAGAATAGATTGTTGTAGCTGTGGTTTCACCATATAGATACTGGGAGACAAGCCAGTCAGTTTCAGTCTTGACTCGTAAAAACGAGCCCAGACCACTCCAGCAATGAATCGTGGTTTGAATTTGAAACCCAGCCTAAGCGATTATATCCACATGATATTCTGAACAGTCACCCACATGTCAGGAGTTTATAGTTTCTAACTTATATTTATATAATATCATAGTAGCGGTCGCAGGATACGGGTAATTCTGGTGAATTCATATTTATTAGGTTACACCTACTCGCATAATACCGTATTAACTGACTGGACAAGGGTATTTGACCGGTGATTTCTCACTATTTTTCCGATGATGGGAGAGAGTATAATAGCACCTACGTGAAGAACGCGACCGTTTGTATCAATATCACGGTACAGCAAATGACCGATTCCGGTGACCCCACCCTACTCACAACCATATCAGACGCTACCAAGCAACAGTGTTGAGGACGCATCGTTCACTCGAAATTGTAGGGAGATTCTCTTGATGCTACCGCTGACATGGCGGTTGCATTTTCAGAACCCGAAGGTTTTAGCGACCAGCATTTGGAACAAGTTCGTATGAAACACTGGGTTGATACATATGACGAGCGTGACTGGCAAACCACCACAGATGGGACTATTCGGTACGCACTACTCGGCCTCGGCTGGTGGACAATCGACTTGGCGCTCCCCGCGATTCAGGACTCTGAGTTCGGTGAGGTCACGACGTTCATAAGTAGCTCATCAGAAAAAGCTGAACGGCTCGCCGACGAGAACGGCGTCGACCATGGGATCAGTTACGAAGAGTTCCACAACGGGGAGGCTGCCAACGCATTTGATGCTGTTTACATTGGAACACCGAACGCCTTACATCTGGAATACGCCGAGACAGCCGCAGAGTTAGGCAAGGCCATCCTGTGTGAGAAACCAATGGAAGCGACGGTCGGGCGGGCAGAAGAAATGGTCGAGGTCTGTGAAGACGCCGCTGTGCCGCTGATGATTGCCTATCGGATGCAGACCGACCCCGCTGTCAGGCGCGCAAAGGAGCTCATCGAAGACGGATTTATCGGGGAGCCAGTATCCGTATACGGAAACAACAGCCAGCCGCTGCTTGAAATGAACCCAGCCAAGGACCAGTGGCGCCTCGATCCGGACCTGTCAGGATACGGCACCTCAGTGATGGACTTGGGGATTTACTCGATTAACACGACTCGGTTCCTGCTCGACCGAGAACCACTGGCGGTACAATCGCAGATGGATTCGCATGGAGAGGCCTTTGAAAACGTGCCCGATGAGCGTTCTGGGACCTTGCTTGCGCTGGAGGACGGTATCAAGATGGTCACGACCGATAGCCAGAATGCCCACAGTGATACACAACTGAAAATAACGGGCACCGACGGACAGATCGACATTCGTCCAGCGTTCCACGGGAAGGCGAAGCTCCACCTGTCTCGAAACGAGACCACAATAACTGTCGAACAAGAGAGTTTTGATGCGGAGGACGAAATGCGGGAAGAGTTCGATTACTTCGCTGACCGCGTTCTGACTGATTCTGACATTGTTCCGGACGGCCGCCATGGTCTCCAGGATATGCGGATCATCCGGGCAATTCACGAAGCTGCGGAGAGCGGTGACGTTGTCGAGCTGTAACTAAATCGTTCGGGTTTTCCACACCTGCCGCTGATTCGTTGGCTCGTGACTCGTTCCTATGCCAATGCCGCTGTTGTGTTGTGACAGTCAAAAGTAGATACAGCGCTCTCGCCGGATGGTATTTCGAACACGCTTCCGGATGCGTGGTTCTATACTATCCACCGATCCGGAACTGGATAGCAGCTTTGGAAGACCCCGTCAACTGAGGGGTGTACCGAGAGTTTACAAATTATCGCGCTACACGTCGCGTAAAAACCTATGGCCTAGTGACGAGACGAGAATCTAATAACATCTGTACAGGTGTTATATGTCACCAGCAACTCGACACGCTATCGGCGGCCAGTGCTCTGGGAAGGTTTTGCTCTGGGTGGTAGCCTACTGATGGGACGGAAGAACTTCGATACAGAATTTGGTTATATTTTCAGCTACCGATAGCTAGTTGCAATCTGACAGTATTTGGAGTCATAAGTGCGATATCTCATTATCAAAGTCGAACCTACAAACGAATTGGGCCAATTTATCTCCTATTCCTCAGATGCATATGTGGACCCTGCACGCTTGATTTTGACAGCGAGAATGTTGATCTATATCCATAGCAGTGATGGCATGCTCAGTCGCTTGCGCTGCAAGCAAGTCAGAAGCCATCCGTAGTGAGGCAACTTCCTGTCGTGAACTAACTGGCACCACCAATGCGAACCGACTGTTCGGGAGTTATTAGCGAGTTTCTCTGGTGGGACCCCTCGGTGACTAACTGCATTATTGAGCGAAGTTGTTCAGAGGACTGCTGTGGAAGTTCGAACAATAATCGTGAGTTACAATTGGAGCTGCTAGTACACCCCCATCATAGCCAGCCATGTAATGCGAAAGTCATATAGGTGGTATTAGGCCAACCTAAATCATGGACGAGACAGGAGATACAGGAGGTTTCACCCGGCGCCACTACCTCTCCGGCGGTGGCTTGCTCCTCGGCACTTCCATCATTGCTGGCTGTTCCGGCAACAGTGCTGAATCGGCGAGTACAGCTACATCAAGCAATACCGACACGGACGGAGCGACGCCATCAGATAGCGGCTCATACACTGCTTCACTTTCCCCTGTTGGAGAAGTCGAGTTCGACTCCATTCCGGAGAATGTCTTCACGATGTACAATCAGTATGCGGACATGCTAGTGGCACTTGATTGCGATGACGCAATCAATTCGATGTTCGTCCCAGATATGGCTGGGCCATCGATGAACCACTACTACGAGCGACTTTCGGGTGTCTCTTTTGACTGGGAAGACCTTCCGAACCCTTACGATAATTTCAGCAAGGAGTTCTTTTACAGCCTCGATAGCGACATTCACTTCCTAGATCCCGCATGGGCGATTACCCAGGAGAACTGGGATCTGAGCGATATCGAGGAAGTTATCGACAACATCGGACCCCTTTTCGGAAATTTCTACAGCGGAACACACGGCGATCCGCAGGAACCATACAGTGATGACTATCGGTATTACACGCTGTGGGAAATCTTCGGTCGTGTAGCCACCGTGTTTCGAGAGCGAGAGCGCTACGAACAGCTCAGATCAGTTCACGAAGAACTCATAGAAACCATCCAGACGAACCTACCACCGCAGGAAGAACGGCCGACAGCAGTTCGGGTTACACTTGGTGACGGGAAGTTTTGGACGTATCACCTCAACCGGCCGGGATTCTGGCTCGCCGACACGCGTCCGCTCGCAGCCAACGACGCCTTCGGGGATGAGACATGGGACGGTCTCTGGGGTTCGGTTGGCTACGAAACGATGCTGGAGGCAGACCCTGACGTAATCCTCCATCTCTGGGGAATGACACCACGCTACGATATTGACGACATCCGCAGAAGACTTGCCGCACACAGCGTTGGCAAAGAGCTCGCGGCAGTCAAAGACAACCGCGTGTACGCGCACGGGATGAGATATCAGGGTCCAATCATGAATCTCTTCCAGATCGAAATGACTGCTAAACAACTGTACCCGGATGTCTTTGGCGAGTGGCCTACCTACGAAAATGAGGACCACTATCCGGAAATTCCACCGGATGAACAGCTTTTCAGCCGCGACCGCGTTGCTAAGATTATTACAGGCGAATAATGAAGTCGAGACGCCTCTGAAAGCTATGGCGCATTCCAGTCGTATCGCATGACGAGGTCGTTCTCGTCGATTTCGCTAGCAAGCTTGGACACCAACTCGTCTCGTTCAAGATCACCGAACTGCTCGAGTTCATACGGCTTGACCGTCACCGGCGAAGACTCGCCTTCGGCGATGCGCTCCTGTAGCTTGGCGACGCCGTAGATGAGCGCCTCGGGACGTGGTGGACAGCCCGGGACGTGGATATCGACCGGAATGACTTGTTCTGCACCCTTGATCACGTTGTATCCCTCCTGGAACGGGCCACCGGATATGGTACACGACCCCATCGAGACGACGAACTTCGGTTCGGGCATCTGGTCGTAGACGCGCTTCATCCGCGGTGCGAACTTCGAAACGATGGTTCCCGGGACGATAATCAAGTCTGCCTGTCTCGGTGATGCCCGAGGGACTCCAGCAGCAAATCGGTCAAGGTCGTGTTTCGTAGCGAGAGTGCCCATCATTTCAATGGTACAACAGGCAATCCCGAACTGCAGCACAAACATCGAAGAGCCTCGAACCCAGTTCATGAACGTGTCGAATTTCGTGAGAATGAACGGAGACGAGCCAAGTACCTCCCGGAGTGTAGAATTACATCGGTTCTTCGTGCTTCTGCCGCGGGATATTCGCTGGTCAGACTGTGCGTCGTCTACGTTTCGCCGATTACTGCTCATGAACAGAGAAAAATAGCTACTGAGAGTGAATACGCAAACTGTCGTATGCACTAGTGTGTTTATAACGAAGCCGTCTCAGAACTCGCCCATGAGATATCTCCGCTTGGAAATCAGGTATGCATCGGAGTATCAGCGTCCGATGCATCGTTTCATGACCGAAAGCGAGGCAATCAAGCGCGAATGGCTCGTCACATGGAAAGTCGGCGTCGAGGACAAGATCGCCTATACGTTGTTCTATGTCGTCGGCGACCGGGAGCCCTACGAATCGGCGCTTTCTACGGTTGAAGCCATGGAGAGCTACGATATTACACCCGTTCGGGACGAGGCGTTCTACGCGTTCGTCCGTGGCCGAGAGACTGACCAATCACGGCAGTTCTACACGGCGTTCGAGCAACCGACGCTAATGGTCGTCCCGCCGGTTGCCTACCGACCGAACGGAATTGTGTTGTTTGACGTCGTCGGGGAGCCTGCTGTTCTCGAAGACGTCCGGAGGGAACTCCCAGACGGAATTACGGTAAATGTCCGAAAAGTCGGTGAATACGATGCCAGTCCCGGAACATTCGAAACCGACCTTACTTCACGCCAGCGCGAAGCGCTCGCTGCGGGACGGGAAGCCGGTTACTACGATGTCCCACGAACTGGGAGTGTCGAGGACGTCGCTAAGGAACTCGGTTGTGCGCCCAGTACCGCGTCGAACCATCTCAGGAAAGCGGAGGCACAGCTTGTCGAACGTGTGTTCCGGTGACAGTTGTCACAGAGACAGTAAGATGTCGGTACACCAATTTGTATCAGAGTTGTTCGACTGGGAGGGAGACAGCAGAACCCGTCAGTTGGATAGTTCGGTATCGTGATGATTGGCACGCAGGCGAACGGTAAAACAGGTAGTATTCAGTGACGATATAGGTCCAGTAGCGGCCATGGTGAATATTCGAGGGCGCTGCACTGGTCACTACGAGTTACCAAGCGAACAGCAGGACGCAGAACACCACAGTGTCTGCAGTAATACTATGTTAGAAGGTCTATACAGCCATATTACTGCGGACATTGTGGCGTCTGACCGATGGAAAGAGCGCATAGTTCTAAGTAGACACCACAATGTCCGCTGTTCCACCGGGCGTTTGAGAAATCAGGAGCTTATTACTGCGGACATCGTGGTGTAATTCCGGCATAGGCACACCACGATGTCCGCTGTTCTGGCGGCCGGAGAAGAGAACAGCGGACACAATGGTGTGTTCCAGAGCTACGCTACCGCTATTATTTGTCCAGAGAAGGGTTGAGGAGTGTGAATCAGACAAATAGGCGGAGCCAAGACTCCCACCCCACTTTGTCCGCTGTTCTTCGAAAAAGACAGGGAGGGGGGAAGCAGAGACGGCAATTGTTGAGTGGAAATGTAGTTCGTCTAGTCTAGACAGACTACCACCTAACAGTGTAGTCGTTTGTGTTGCGTCTATCAAATTGCACTACGGTCTAGCTCTACACACACCAATATAAACTTTTCCCTTATTTAGAGTTCAATTTCTACCCCCTCCTCTTCTATCTCAGTTACTGCGGACATAGTGGGGTGGGAGGGTCCCCCTGATTACTTATAAATAGAAGAACAGCGGACACTCCGGACACTCCGGACAGGGGTGGTTTTATATGACTTCCTTCCAATACATCAACCAACGACTATGGGGATGTTCGAACGCGACACCGAGATTTACCTGGACCGGGATGCCCTTCGAGAGGACTATCAGCCTGAGAACCTCGTCGGGCGTGATACTGAACTCAATCGGTATCGAGCAGCTCTTCAGCCCGTGATCAACGGTGAACAGCCAAACAACATCTTCTTGTACGGTAAAACTGGAGTCGGAAAGACCGCCGGCACGCGGTATTTAATCGACCATCTCGAAGAAGACGCAGCGAAATACGAGGATATCGACCTCACGGTGAAGATGCTAAACTGTGATGGGCTCTCCAGCAGCTATCAGATCGCTACCCGACTCGTCAACGAATTCAGGGACGAAACGAGTCAGATCAGTACGACTGGATATCCTCGTGCCACGGTGTATGATATGCTGTGGACCGAACTCGATTCCTGTGGCGGTACTATCTATATTGTTCTCGACGAAGTCGATCACATTGAGGACGATAGTATTCTGTACCAACTCCCGCGCGCGCGAGCAAATGACAATCTTAGTTCTGCGAAAATCGGTATCATCGGTATCTCGAACGATTTCTCTTTTCGCGATGATCTCTCCCCGAAAGTTAAGAGTTCACTCTGCGAGGAGGAGATCCAGTTTCCCGCATACGACGCGAAGGAGTTGATCCAGATCCTGCAACAACGCGCTGACGTAGCGTTTCACGATGGTGTTCTTGAAGATGGTGTCATCGAACTCTGCGCTGCCTACGGCGCGAAAGATGCCGGTGACGCGCGACAATCACTCGACCTGCTCATGAAAACGGGTGACTTGGCCCGCGACAAAGCCACAGACACGATCTCGGAAGACCTCGTTCGAGAGGCACGCGACGTTCTGGAACGCGGTCGGATCCAGGAAGGCATCTCGGGACTGACCCAACACGGCCATCTGGTTGTGTACGCAATGGTTACGCTTGACCAGGAAGGGAAGACGCCGGCCCGAACACGGGATATCAGACCTCGATACACGAACTTCGCAGAAAAGGCGGGAATCGATCCGCTTGTTCCACGCCGGATGCGTGACCATCTCGGCGAGCTGTCGATGTTGGGCATTATCTCAGCAATCGAGCGGAACGAGGGACGCCGTGGGGGAACGTATCGCGAATACTCTCTCGAGATGGACCCGGAAATGATTCTCGCAGCACTTGAGAAAACCGTCGACGATGTTGGAATTCACAAATCCGTCACTAACCTCGTCGACAGCGAAGCGACGCTCTCGGATTTTCAGTCCACTTAGGAACGGCGGACATTGTGGTGTCGAAACCAGTCGACACGGGACCGTTTTCAGGATATAGAACAGCGGACAAAGTGGTGTTGTCGCCGACGACTGGGGTCTCCCACATTTCGTCAAATAACGCGTAGAACTCCGGACACGGTGGTGTCTCTTTGAGACATCTCTTCTTTTGCTGCGATAACAGCTCACGTGAAAGCTATCGGTACTACATTTGAGAATTAGGTGACAGTAATACGTGTGAATAAAACTATCTTTCATAATGTATTGGCTGAACATTGATTTTTGCGCCAGACGATTGCCTGTTCGAAAAAACTGGAGATGATCTTGTCTATCCCTTGGCTCGTCTCTCGTGTCTGCCAAGGTCTTCCGACACAACTCAATCGAGACGCCTCGTAAAGCTCCCCAATACGGTTATGTTAGCTACAATCGAGTGGCTGTCCAATATTTGAGAAGTCTGTAGTTCAGATGTCTGTCAATCGGTTTGGATACTTGGCGAAAGACACAAGCGGCAAACTACCGAGCCAGACGCGCTTGTACCATTGCGACTAATCCTGCCTTCTACCACTGTTGTCAGTAATCGCCAGCTCGATCAGTCCGTTAGCGTGAATTGTCACCAGAACGCCTTGGTATTGAAAACTGATGGTCTGAGTTGCTGGCCCGGTTGACTGGTTTGGTTGTGTGCCGAACAGTAGTGTCTCAATGGCTCCGACATCGATAGACTCGTGCAACGGGGACTCATGATACGATTTTATCTCTCTTCCCGTCTGATCAGCGATCGCCTGAACAATGACTACAGCAAGCTCCCGATCACTGGCCGGGTCATACCGAACCTCAGTGATAGTGCCACCCGGTGCTTCAAACGGGCCTATCTCCCTATCAGCCTCATCCGCTTGGCTCTCGTCAGTCATTTAAGTAATACACAACTGGAACGTACATATAATAGGTGTATGAATATTCGAGCATAACGAGCGCTTTATGTGTCTATCATCTCACGACATAATAGCTATTTTATCGAACTATACTACATAGCTATACTATAGCCCTGTTGACCATCTACACATGTCGAGCGAATCTATTGGTGACTACATCGAAATACATGATAACAATAGTCATGAACTGACGGGTAGAATCTGACTGTTGAGGTGTCCATCTCCATGCACAAACTACCCAGACGGCGGCTACTCGGAGGCGTGTGCCTGGGAGTAATTGCACTTGCCGGCTGTAGCAGCGACCAGACCAGCGGCTCAGACGCGACAGAGAGTGGCGGTGGTGCCGAACCAACGCCGGAACCCGCTGCGACAACCGCTACAGATAAATCGACGGTCGGCGGAACCGAGGACAAATCGACACAATTCGGTCAGGTCGCACGGTTCCCGGAATCGTATGCGATGACAGCCACAATGCAGTCTGAGGGACGGACTGTTGAGATGACTGGTCGGTTCTATCAGGGGGATACGTACTGGTCGTTTAACCAGCAGGGCCAACAGATGGAGCTGTATCACATTGGGAACAGGACGTATACCGTTGCTGGCGGGCAGTGTTTCCGAGGAACGATGCAACAGGGGATGGACCGTGACGAGGTTGATCCTGATCAGTTCTCCAACCGGCCGGAAGAAAATCCAGACATCACGCCGGCTGGCCGTGATACCATCGATGGTGAAGCGGTGTTGGTGTATGAAATCTCTCAGAGTGGCTCTCAGGAGCCGGTTACATACTATATACTCGCGGACTCCGGATATCCGCGCCGTATTGAAGCCGGTTCAATGCAGTGGGACTTCCACTCCTGGGGGTCAGTCGACCCGATCCAGAAACCCGAGGGAGACTGCCAGTCGATGCCCGGTGGCGGCACGATGGCTGACGGTGGCAGTTAATCGCTCAGCTAGACGTGACTTGGTGTGGCTACTCGGAGAGCAAATACTCTTCAACAAACTTCTTAGGATTCTTACTGGGACGGCCTCTGAGTGTCGACCGGTTTCAGTATACAGGGTCCCTTCGTGGATAATATCCACAGATTGGCAACAGAAGGCGACGCGACCGATTGCCACCGTCTGGCCGCTCGGTATGCTACAGTCAGTAGCCGAGGTGGTCCCGGATGAGGACCACGGTCGTACGGTCCTCTTCGAGTTCTTGACGGAGGATGAGTTGCTTGGCGATTGCGGAGTCGACGCCGTAAGCCTCCTTCGCACGCTCGTTTTCGAGTGGGTACGCGACGCTCTCCAGTCGGTCGAGCGCGTCTTCGAGCGTCGGCACGATTTTGTTCACGCCACTGACGATGACGACGTTACTGGCCGCGAACGGATACGCACCGATGCGGCTCCCCGAACGGTCTGCCGCGACGAGTTCGCCGGTCTGGGAAATGCCGTTGATGCCACCGAGGAAGTAATCGGCCGTCTGTGACTCTCGGCGGGCAGCCTGGCGCTTCGCGTCGTCGTCGATACTCCATATCTGGTCAGGAAGGCTTTCCCACTCGTGGTCCCCCTCGGTCAGGTAGTCGACAAAGCCGATCTCTTCGAGCGTTGTTGAGTGGCCGTTCATTACAGACGCCTCTGCCGGGATGAGCGACTGCAGTTCCGTGAGCGCATCGTCGGCTGAGTCAACAACGACGACATCGAACCCGTTTGCCTCTAGGTTCTCGACAGTTTCCTCGATGGTCTCCTCGGAGGCCAGCTCGTCCAGTGATTCGTCGATGTCAGCATCATCCGCGTAATCTGATTTCTGTTGAGACATATTGCGTTGTGTGAGTGTCGCAGCATCAACATGGAGGTGTAGCTATCATAAAAGTACTCGCGGACACCGGTGTCAGGTAGTTACACTGGTGATACTCCATTCTCAGTTATGATGTACTGCGTCGATAGACGCTCTGTGAACACCGCTGTCTAAGGTGCAGATTTTTCAACCCCGACGTGACCGGACGCGTCCCTGTCCGAAAACAGCAGGTGGTCTCTGACTGTCTACTCCGATATCAATTGCTGAAAACCGGGGGGTAGCATATATGGCCTCGCATTCGTCATGTTATGCCATCAATGAAAATGGCTCGTAAGGAACCTACAGACACTTTCAGGACACCGTCGAAGATGGTACTGTTCTGCCCGGACTGTGATTTTGAGAGCGGGATGGTCGGGGGAGACTGGGACGTTTCGAGTACCGGATATACGACTACTTATCACTGTCCGCAATGTCGGCACTCGTTCAGCGTTGTCAACCGCCGGTGACGCACAGGCAAAGCCTGTCGGACGCAGAGAAATAGTAGTCCGGCAACACCGAAAACCGGGTAGCTCCGACAATCGAGTACGGCGGAAAGCCGTGCTTTAGTCGTCGCTCGGCACAGCCCCAGCGGAATTCTGCTCCTCGCCCTGCCAGCTAAAGAAACTCGCCAGCGCCGGCCCTGTGATGTTGTGCCAAACGCTGAACAGCGCGGGGATGAGCGCGGCTGCAGGCTCGAACAGGGTCGTCGCCAGCGCAACCGCCAGTCCGCTGTTCTGTAGGCCCACCTCAAACGCACAGGTCCGAACGCGGTCTTTCGACATCCCAGTTGCCAGACCGACACCGTATCCCGAACCAAGCCCAATCGCGTTGTGGGTAATGACCGCCACCAGAACAAGCAGACCTGCCGTGAGAATGTTGTCCACGTTCGCCCCAACGACGCCGGCGACGATTGCGACGATGGCGGCCACACTGATAACCGGGAACACGTCGGTCCCGATTTCAGCGGCTTTCGGCGAATAGCGGTCCAGCAGGTATCGGAGCGTGAACCCGAGTAGCACCGGAATAATGACGATCTGAATGATGCTCTGGAACATTTCTGCAAAGGTAACGCTGATCTGCTCACCGAGAGTAAACACTACCCAGGCCGGCATCACGATGGGTGCTGCAATGGTCGTGAGGGTCGTGATGGCGACGGACAGGGCCACGTCGCCTCGACCGAGATATGTCATCACGTTCGATGCGGTCCCACCAGGGGCGGCACCAACTAGAATGAGGCCGATACCGACAGCATCTGGGAGATCAAGCAGGACGTACAGCCCGTACGCAGCGGCAGGCATCACCAACCACTGCGTGACCGCGCCGATGCCAATGTCCACCGGGTCCTCGATCAGCCGTCGAAAGTCTGTCGGCTGAAGTGTCAACCCCATCCCAAGCATGATTAGCCCGAGTAGCGGGGTTACGTAATTCAAAACTGGGACGAACGGATCCGGCCTGACGAGAGCGAAGCCTGCCAGAATAATAACCCAGACGACGAAGTATTTGCTCGCAGCACGACTCACCGCTCGAAGTGTTGATATCGAAGTCACATATCTGGATGATAAACAACGTAAAAAAAAAGTTTACTCCGAATCGTCGGGACACAGACGGACGAACTCGCGGCTGGAAGCGAGTACTGCTCCATCGGAAACCTAGCTGATGCTGCTTTCAAGAGTAGCCCAGATGACTGATAAAATAGTTGAGAGTGAAGCCACTCCCGTGGCTGAACTGCTAAACGCTGGCTCTCTTTTTAGAGATACTCTGGTCCATCCAATGCATTCTGTCTGAAGACTTCTACTGGCTGAATAGAACTGGAAGGCACTGAAACCAATCAGCAATGTACAGCTGATATGATATATTGCTAACAGATACGATATAATCGGCTGGTTCGGCTATGCTCTATACTGCTACTTACTACTGATTGGTGAGCCGCTGCTATCCAAACGTAACCAACTAGGAACTACGATTAGTAGCACTTCTCAATCAAGCTGGGACATGACCAATCAACCCCCAATACGGCCACACTGGGAGCGGTACCAGTGCAGTGCCTCGGTTACAACAGAGGTGGACCGCCGGTGAGCACCCTTGCACGCAATATTAGCTCTTGGCTACTCATCGCCACTGTGGTTGCCACCAGCGGGATAGTCGGGACAACAGTTGCATTCCAGGATTCTGCACAGGACGTACAGACAACGAACGAAGCCCTTCGCGCTGAAAACGAGGAACTGCGCGAACAGCTGAACGAGACTCGTGAAGACCGACAGGCTGCGCGAGCCCGTGCTGAAGAACTCAACAATCGGTTAGAAACACGGAACCAGGACGTAGAAAGACTCGTTTCGGAACTAGAAAGGAAAGAAAAAATACTCAATGCCAGTCAAGCCCGGCTTGCGGAGTCCCGAGAAAGTCAAACAGGTATGTCGCGATCTGAAATGGAAAAACGGCTTGATTACCTCTGTGCCCAGCCAGAGAACAGGGAGAGATTCGGCTGTCAAGAGTTCGGTCACGATGAGTGATAACTACGGGCCGGCTTCAAAGCAGAGTCCAGTTCAAAACCGCTGAGTTTACTGACTATGACCCTGAATTCAGCAGATGATATTTCATAGGTTTGATATGTGCTTCTCTTGGCCTTGATACGTCCCTGGCCTGTATTGAGATGAGTGAGACTGCGTGTCCGACTCAAATCGGGGTGTGAGAAGAGCGGACTCCAGTCTGTGCTTCACGGTTACAGTCCAGTATCCACCTCTCCGCTTTGGCCGAAAATTGGAACTAATGACATGAATTCTGAGTCGTAGCGTTTGTCAGAGGCTCTCCTGCTCTCGAATCTTACCACTCCGTGACAGGTAATGCTGTTTATTTCATATAATCAAGGTATGCAATAGATTGGCGACGAAGCTGGGAGCAGCTTATCTCGTCCAACTGCTCACAATGACCTCTACTGACCGATGCTACTGACACCGTTGAGCTGTGGCAGCCCTATGACTACCCAGCGCTTGTCGGTATTTATCCCGGAGTGTTTGGTACTCCCTCTCTCGGAAGTACAAGTCTCTGTTGTCGAGTGAGATTGAATCGAGTGACGCCGCAACACATTCTCTACCCTTGATGTTACTGGCAAGGACATCAATCGTCCTCGAATGATTCCAACGCGTTTTGTAATGCTTCAAGACTCTGGTCAAGCTCTTGGGAAACGTCGGATCGGTCCACTTCTTCCTTGGCAAGTTGAACCTGTTTAAGAGCTTCTTGTAGTCTGTTCTTCACTTTCATCAGTGAACCCTTTACTCTGCTACCATTAATAGTACGGGGTGAACCTACACGGGTTCTGATGAAACCAACTACAGCAGAGTAGTGATGTACTAAAACGCTGCTTAGCCTCGTCGCGCCCTGCACCCTTCTGTGGGGCCTTGATTCGGTTACGAGTGCGCGAGGTCCCCGCTATCACAGCTAAACGCTTTCACTGTCCTTGGCAGTCAGACCAGCTAATTACTGCTGGGACTCACCGCCGTCTACCGGTATCGCCTGTCCGGTAATGAACGACGCCTCGTCCGAGCAGAGCCAGAGAATAGCGTTTGCCACTTCTTCTGGCTGTGCAGGTCGCTTCATCGGTACTTTCGATATGATCTGGTCTTGCTCTGCTTCAGACAGTGACCGTAAGGCTGGTGTGTCGACGATTGTTGGACAGACTGCGTTCACGCGGACATCCTGATCTGCAAATTCAAGTGCAGCCGATTTCGTCAGCCCAACGATACCGTGCTTACTTGCACCGTACGGTGTTCGGCCAGGGCTGGCACGTATCCCGGCCAGTGAGGCGACATTGACTATTGCACCGCCACCAGAGTCCTGCAGCGCTGGAATCTCGTGTTTCATCCCTCCCCAGACACCCTTCTGATTGACCGTATTGATGCGATCCCATTCATCCTCCTCAATGTCAGTTATCGGGGCAGGCTCGTTCCCTGTCGCTGCATTGTTTACGACGTAATCGAGCTGTCCATACCGGTCGACAGTTGCCTCAACTGTCGACTGAATTGACTCCAAGCGGCCAACATTCGTTTCGAGAAACGTTGCGGTCCCGCCCCGGTCCTCGATCTGTGTGACTGTTTCAGCACCGCCGTCCGCATCGATGTCAGCGACAACAACAGATGCCCCCTCTTCGGCGAAACGCGTTGCCGTTTTCCGACCGATGCCAGATGCAGCGCCGGTAACAAGTGCGACAGTCTTCCCCATCTCGTACATGCCCTTATATATTGAATATTTTGTCAAATAGTTTCTGGTTGATCCCAGCAACAGATAATCCGGCCGCTTAGAGTGTATACAGACGACTATGAAGGAAATACAGATACTGCGAGCCGGTATCGCAATCGAACTCAGTTGCCGGCGGTATCTCAAGAACTAATGTGCCATAGTCCGGCGAAGAACAACGTACCCCGAGTTAGTTCGAGTCCGTCGTGATTCGTTCAACCTGCGTATCAATTGCAGTCCGCAGTTCAGCGATAGATTGCTCGGGCTTGTATACAGTGAGCCGGCGGGTACGAGTACCGGTCAAGATTGATAAGAACAGCTCTGCTTCAACAACTGGATCAATGTCGCTAAACGTGCCAGAGTCGATGCCACGCTGGAAAATCGACTCAAGCGTGTCCTTGATCTCTCTGTCGACCTGTAGATACTGCTCACGTGCCGCTTCGTTGTGTGGTCCGTTTACGCGAAGTTCAAACATGGCGAGCTGGACCTGATACACGTCTTCATCCAGTGTTGTCGGGAGAAGCGTCTCGACAAGTGTTTCAAGCTCTTCCTGTGCTGATCCTTCGCCATCTGGTAGTTGCTCAAGAAAGTCATGCAGGACGTACTCAAGGAAGTCGACCAGTAGCTCATCACGACCATCGTAGTGATAGTAGAGCAGTGTCCGACTCCGTTCAAACTCGTCGGCGATATCCTGAATAGTGAGGTTGTCGTACCCGTGCTTACTCAGCGCGTTATATGTCGCCTGCATGATTGCTGTCTTGGTCGACCCAAGCTCGTCAGGACCAGTGTACTGAGTCACTACCCGAGTAATACTCTCGCTATGAAGTGGTCTTTTCGGAGTCTCGGTCAATCACACTGGATTAGAGAAGTGTTGGGTTTGAGAGCGTGTGCAGCCTGCCGGATTGATCCCTGTTATTGCAACGAAGGCAGAAACACTGTATTCGCCACAGAACACGAACAACAGTACTGGGTCGAGTATGCGCTTGAGCAACCGAATACAGTCCAGCAGGTGGCAACGGGCTTCGACGGACCCGACCCTAGCTTGGTGATGAGCTAGTACGCTCGAGGAGCGGTCGAAGCTCAACGCGATGCAAGAGGCTGTCTCACCGGAAGCGTTCTCCGAGCGTGGTACGGATACCTTCCCTGAGCAGTCTGAGTTAGCCCGAGGCGGCGAATCGATAGAGCACCTCATCAGATGACAGGAATGTTGCCGGGATACGCGCGTGAAGTACACCCAGAGAACTAGTCTGGCTCAATACACAGCGTGGCTAACCAACAATAGCTGATCGACACCCGACTGTTGGTTAGCCGACTATCGAGTAATTTCTGACCGACGGTTGTTTCTCACGAGTTCACCAGAAATGTCCGCTCGGTGAGTCTACGTATTCATCATCTCCCAGTATTTTATCATGATAGCCCTACGTACCTTTCAGTAGCATGTACTCCATTCTACAAATTGGGCTTGAAGGGTCTGGGAGCCCGGTCGACTTCCTTCTGGCCGTGGTAATCTGGGTCGGTGTTTTCGTCGTTATCCTCCTTCTCGGCAAGTTGGTCAATTCCCTCGTTTGATTATTATTGACATCTGGTACAGCTGGATTGGTAGATTCACCCTCTGTACTGACCAGTTAAATGGATTGTTGAGTGTATTGAAGCCGATATTTCGGAGTGGCTGTGGGCTGTGCATCTTGATGCACTGTCTCCCGACGAACGGCACAACAATCTACATTGAGTAGCCAGCACATGACAGGGCAATACTCTACGACTGGAGTGTGATCGGCAGTTCTGCATGAGATCTGCGGGCAAATTGAAATTAGCTTCTCAAAGTATACTACTGATTAGTAGTCCTCTGCAGCGTCAACGTTCCCGCTCCTCCGACGGAACATCCTGCCCAGCAATAGAGGGTGGAGATCCAAAGCACGATTTACCAATTCGGCATGACCTTCGAAAACTGTAATCTCGATGTTCCCCGTATGAACTGACTGAGGAGTTCACAAATCACACCACCTCTCTCGTCCCAACCGTCTTCTGCCGAGTGCGGTGGCGAAGCCACTAACATGCGGTAGGTTCCAAGCACACACCAGTTGAATGCTGTTCACCCAAATAATCAAAACTAATCATACGCTGAAAAAATCGAACTCTCATACGTGCTAGTCCCGTAACTGCGCTATGACAAATAGTGAGAAAGCAGGCCAGGCGACCTCGTTGGACGATATCTTGAAGACCTTGGCAAACGTCCAGCGTCGCAAAATACTGGTACGACTGCTGGATCACAATCCACAAGACGACACCCCAGTCGTCGTCGATGATTCCGAACAAGATCAGGACGCTATAGAACGGCTCATCTCAATGCAGCACGTCCATCTCCCAAAGCTGGAAGAGTACGGCTTCATTGAGTGGGATCGGGACTCCCACGAGGTACGGAAAGGGCCGAAGTTCAACGAGATTCAACCGCTGCTGGAGCTGTTAGTGTCTCACTCTGACGAACTCCCCGACGATTGGCTGTGAATTGTCGCACCCTTTCGGTGGCACTGTCTAGTTGAGCGAGTTTGAGAAGCGAGGAGGTCGTAGCGAGAAGTGCTTATGCAACTCGCAGACCTCCTCAGAGAAACGTTATATGAGGACAGCCAAGACGTTTGGGAGAACGAGCGCACCCCGACACCCGTCCGGCGATTTGGGGTGCGTCTCCATACGGCGGGTTCTTATCCGATTCATAAGATTATTTATGTTCAATCTTCCGGAGATGAGAGGCGTTAAGATAGACTGTAGGCATCAACACGCTGACCGGCGGCAATATTTATACAGACAATGCTGAAGCGTTTCTGGGCATGACCTGCTCGGTAATCCCGTTAATTATCTTGATGAGGACATCTTCTGTGACGAGAGCAAAGTCAGCGGTCTATGAAAGCACCCACAAAACGTTGCGCTTGAGTAGAATAATCAGTTTTCATGGGTTCAGAATCTACTCATATACGAGTCCATCTCCAGCATGGGCCTCATTTATGTCTGTTTCGCCGGTCGCTTCCGGAGCATGAAGACACCGGACGTGTGTCTCTCGAACCTCTTCGAGTGAAGGGTGGTGTTCCTGACACGATTGTGTCGCGGCCGGACAACGTGGGTGGAACGGACATCCCTCCGGTCTATCTGCCGGGTCAGGAGGTGCACCGTGAAGCGGCACTGGTGGGGGATCTCGTGGGTCGTCACTCGGAATCGCACGGAGTAACGCTTCAGTATAGGGATGGTTCGGGGACTGGAACAGTTCGTTTGCTCGCCCGACTTCGACGAGTTCGCCAGCATACATTACCGCGACCCTATCAGCGAGGAACCTGACGACGTTGAGGTCATGGGAGATAAATACGTAGCCGACACCGAACTGCTGTTGTATGTCTGCGAGAAGCGAAAGGACTCTCGCCTGTGTGGCCATATCGAGTCCGGACACTGGCTCATCAAGCACGATTACATCGGGGTCGTGTGCAATAGCTCGGGCGAGAGCGACGCGCTGTATCTGGCCGCCGGAGAGTTCCTGCGGATACCGGTCAGCGATTTCTGGCGCGAGATCAACACTGCACAACAACTCAGCAACCTCGTCAAGACCGATGCCATGTAGTGAAGCCGAAGTGGCATCGCCATCGGCTTCAGCAATTGATCGGCCGATAGGCCACCGGGGGTCAAAGCTCCCTCGGGCGTGTTGAAACACGACGCCGATTCGCCGCCGTTGCGCGGTGGAACGCTCTGAGAGGTCACCGACACACGTTCCATCGAGACGAACTTGTCCATCGTCCGGGGTGAGTTGTCCGGTTATGAGTTTCGCGAGTGTTGATTTCCCACAGCCACTCTCACCAACAAGTCCCAGCGTTTCGCCACGGTGGACTGCTAAGGACACATTACAGACCGCTTTCGCCGCTGAGTCGCTGCTACGCAATCTGTCGAGGATGGATCGCTTCGGTGAGAACGCTTTCGAGACGTTTTCTACTTCGATCACAGGAGTGCCAGACTGCACATCATCTGGAGTCTGATTACGCTGTGTCATTCTGTTGTCCCCCGTTAGCTGCTGGAATCTCCTGCTGTTCGGACACGAACTTGTCTTCAGAGAACGGTGCTTCGAGACAGGCAAGTCGGTGGTCCGATGTGTCCTCAGTCGTCGGAACCGACCCCGAGCGACACGCTTCAGTCACATGCTGGCACCGGTCGGCAAACGGACAGCCCTCGTGGCTGCTGCTGGGGTCCCCTAGACGCGCCATGACGGACTGAGCTTGCTCGTCAGCGTCGCTGTTTCGGACCGAACACGAAAGGAGTGCTCTCGTGTACGGATGTTCCGGTGCGGTCAGTATTCGCTCAACGGGACCGGCTTCCATTACCTCTCCGTCGTAGAGTACCACGACACGGTCACATGTCTGTGCAATTACACCGACATCGTGGGAAATAAGGAGTATACCGGTGTTCTGCTCGTCACGTAGCGAGCGTAATCGACTGAGAATATCTGCCTGTGTGGTCGTGTCAAGTGCTGTTGTGGGCTCGTCGGCAACCAGCAATGCGGGTTCACTTGCCAGTGCAATGGCGAGGACTGCTCGTTGTCGGAGGCCACCAGAGAACTCGTGTGGAAATGACGATACATTTGCTTCAGGGTTCGGGATACCAACTTGGTCCAGCAACCCGATTGCGTGCTCCCGTGCGTTCTTCCACGCTGACCGATCTCGGAACGGTGACACACCGAGGAAATCTAGCAGACGTTGTGTCTCGCTCGATTGGTGTATTCGAACCGATTCAGCGATCTGTTCACCGACCGGAAACACAGGGTTCAAGCTTTCCGTCGGGTCCTGAAAGACCATCGAGACCTTATTCCCACGTAGCTGACGCAGTGTCGCTTCAGTAGCAGTTGTTAGCTCTCTATCAGCGAAGGTAATTGAGCCGCCAACGATTTCTCCGGGATCTTCGAGTCGGCAAATTGACCTGGCAGTGACAGACTTGCCGCTCCCACTTTCGCCGAGTATACCGACAATTTCGCCCTGGTCAACGGTGAACGATACCCCGTTGACCGCGTCGACAATTCCGTGATCAGTGTCGAAACGAGTCTGTAAGTTCTCAACGCGAAGCAGTGGTCTGCTCATTGCTACAGTTCCTCCATCTGTGCTGTTTGCGTAGGTGAAAGCATCTCTCGAAGGCTGTCTCCGAGAAGATTGAATCCGAGCACGGTGAGCATGATACAGAGGCCCGGCGCGTTGACAAGCCACCACGCCTGTCTGAGATAGCTGCGTCCGGATGCAAGCATTGTCCCCCATTCAGGTGTGGGTGGCTGTGCGCCCAGTCCAAGGAATGAAAGTCCCGCTGTACCGAGAATGACGCTGCCGATGTCAAGCGTTGCCAGAACGACGACTGGTGCAACGACGTTCGGTAATAAGTGGCGAATCGCGATGTGCGCTCGTGACCGGCCGAGCAACCGTGCGGCGCTTACAAACTCACGCTCTCGAAGCGAGAGTACACTACTCCGAACTAACCGTGCGTACGATGCCCAACCAACGACCGCCAGTGCAAGCATCACGTTCACCAGACTCGGCCCCAAAATCCCGGCGATGACAAGTGCGAGGACGATTCCGGGGAACGCAAGCAGTATATCGACAAGTCGCATCAGTGCCTCATCAATCCAGCCACCAGCGTAGCCGGCGACGAGACCGACTGCTGTCCCCATAATAAGCCGCACAGTGGTTACAGCGACGGCGATACCGAGCGAGAATCGCGCACCATGAACGAGTCTAGTCAGTACGTCTCTACCGAGCTGGTCGGTCCCGAACGGATGGGACAGTGACGGAGATTCAAGCCTGTTCGAAAGGTCCTGTTCGACTGGATCGTAGGGCGAAACAACGGGTCCAAGTGCCGCAAGGACGAGTAACGCGAGCACAACTCCGATTCCGAATTGTCCGAGGCGGTCCGTTGCGAGTCTGTCAGTCCATTCCTGCCGCTTGTTGACTTTCTGTCTATCTCTACCGTTGGCTGCTCGGTCCCTCATGTGTACTCACCGCCGAGGTCGATTCGCGGGTCAAGTCGGCTGTACATCAGGTCGACTGCAAAGTTCACCAAGACAAAGATGACGCCTATTAGCAGTGTCACGCCCTGTACAACCGGGTAGTCACGAGCAAAGATTGCATCAACAAGTAACGTGCCCAGACCCGGACGCTGAAATACTACCTCGATAACAACTGCGCCGTTAAGCACGTAACTCAGCTGCAAGCCAATAATCGTCACGACGGGTACAAGCGCGTTCCGGAGCGCGTGTTTATAAACGATAATCCGTTCGCGCAACCCTTTCGATCTGGCGGCCTGGATGTACGCGTCATCAAGGACATCAAGCATCGCTGTTCGGACCAGCCGCGCGATAACCGCAGCCATTCCAGAGCCAAGCGTCAGTGAGGGGAGGACCAGATATTTCGGTCCAGCCGCGCCGGCCACCGGAAAGAGGTTGAGACGGAGCGCACAGACGATAATAAGCAGATAGCCAAGCCAAAAGTTCGGCATTGAGACCCCCATTAGCGAGCCAATCTGTGCTGCATAGTCGGTTCGACTGCCGGGATTACTCGCACTGGCAATTCCGGCTGGGAGAGCTATTACAAGCGCGACGACCATCGATGCAACAGCGAGTGCGATTGTATTCGGCAACCGTTGGACAATCATATCAGAGACAGACCGGTCGCTGTAGTACGATTGTCCGAGGTCACCTTGCACTGCGTTCCCCATCCAGCGGGCATACTGGACGATGAAGGGATCGTCAAGCCCATTGTCCGCTCGAAACTGATCAACTGCATCCTGAGATGGGGCTTGTCCGCCCATCTGTTGGGTCAGAATCGTTCGCGCCGGATCACCCGGTGTGACGAAGATCAGCCCGTAGGTGAGCAGCGACACGCCCAGCAGAACGATTGCCATCGTCAGCAGTCGTTTGCAGAGTTCCGCTCCGGTCATCGCTGCTGTGTGACCTCCTCCAGATGGTAACAGGATTCGACGGGATGGGGCCGGTATCCCTCAACGTCGGCACGTGTTCCGATGACGTTTGCGTAGTAGGTGAGCCAGCCGAGCGGGAGGTCACGCTGAATATGCCGCTGGACCGCTGCGTATTGCTCGAACCGTTCGTCACGGTCGGCTGTCCGTCTAGCTGTTTCGAGGTGCCGATCAACTGCTTCGTTCTCGTAGCCACTGAACATCGTCGCTGTCTCCGAATGAACGAGGTCAGACAGTCGGTCCGGGTCAGGATACCATAGCACTGAACTCGACCACAGAACGGTATCAAACTCACCGTTCGTTGCTTGCTGCTTGATTGTCGAGGACTCCATGACTGAAATATCGACATCGAAGCCAACCGCCTGAAGCTGCGTCTGTAGCACCTCGGCAATTGTGGGCAGTAACGGACGGGTGTTGTATGTCCAGATCGAAACAGACAATTCCTCGCCATCACGGATACGGCTGTCTCCATTTGTTTCCCATCCTGCTTCAGCGAGCAGGCTCCGTGCCTTCTCAGGTGAGTATTCGTACGGTTCCAGCTCTGCGGCCCACTCAGTTACATCCGATGGGAACGGACCGACCGCTTTCGACCCCAGCCCATTCAGCAACGAGTCAACGATGTGATCCCGGTCGATAGCATACATCACCGCTCTGCGAACGGCTCTGTCCGCAAACGGTGCAGAGTCGAGGTCGAACACGAGGTATCTGGCTCGCGGGATCTTGTACGTGTAAGCAGTAAGGTCGGGACTGGACGCAAGTGTATCCGCTGCCTTGTTCGGAAGGATACGTGCCATGTCCAGCTCCCCGCTTTCGAGCTTCAGTCGCCGAGTCTGATCGTCAGTAATCCCTTCGTAGATTAGCGTCTCGATATGTGCGGTCGACCCGTGGTAGTCCGGGTTAGCGGTCGCTGTGATTGTTGAGCCTGGCTCCCAGTTTTCGAATTGAAACGGCCCAGTACCGACCGGCTCATTGACTGACCCATCGCTGTCGATTGCAGACGGTGAAACAGGGCAGGTAATCCCACGGGTACAGTGGGCTGGCAGCGGTGAAAACGGAACTGCAGTTTGAATTGTAATCGTGCGGTCAGCAGTGGCTTCGACCGATTCGACCGGAACTGCAGCCATCGAACTTGATTCGAACGCTCGTGTGAGTGATGGGAGTACCGTTTCTGCGGTCACGTCGGTACCGTCGTGGAACGTGACACCTTCACGGAGTGTGAACTCCCACGTCCTGTCGCTGACCATGTGCCAGTCGGTGGCCAAGCCCGGTGACACAGTCGCATCGTAATCGACGGTAAGCAGTGGCTCAAGCACAGTGAGGCGTCGCCAGAGCCAGCCGTTTGTCACAGGGTCTATGACATCCGGCGTCCAAGGTGAGCCAACCCTGAACGTGTCATCGTTTACGCCATCGTCGCTTTGTAACCAATACCCACTGAGGCCGGAAATACCGGCCGCAGCTGCAAACACTGTCTGTCGTCGCGTGAATTTATACATGCGATATCACACATCCCATCCATCTCATTCGATTTCTCGTCGATACCATCTGGCCTAGTGCCTCAGAATCACTGGCTGGTGGCGGTTGGCATATCGGCCACAGATGGCGAATCCTGCCCGTGCCTGACCGGGAACGCAGGAACCCTACGCTCACGCCATCCCCGTTCATTGCTTTCGCGTGAGCCCGGCCCATTCGATCATCTTATCTATCGGGTGGCCGTCGATACCGGAGACGGCCGCCCGCCGGCCGAAGACGGACTCGTTGTAGTACAGCGGGATGACCGCTCCGGTATCTACCACGCGCCGCTGGACGTCACCGTAGTAGTCCCGTTTTGCTTCCAGATTTTCTGCCCGGTATCCCTGCTCGATGAGGCGGTCGACTTCCGGACCAGGATTGTAGATGCCGGTGCCGTCTTGCTTGTAGCGGTTCCGATTGTCACTGCCTTCGGAATGGAACATTGCCCGAATAAGATAGTCACAGGCAGCGCTGTTCGATCCGAAACCGACGAGTGTCAGGTTCGCTTCGCCCGCGGTGAACCTATCGTTGAACGATGCCGGATCGACCTGTCGAATCTCGCTTGTGACACCGATCTCTTTGAACCAACCCAAAAGCGTCTGTGCGATCGTTCTATCGTCGGCATTTTTGCTATTGATCAGAATCGAGAGTGTCTCACCGTCGTATCTGGACGCTTCAACGAGCTCCCGTGCTCGATCCAGGTCTGGCCCGTAGGTTGGGAGGTCATCGTGAACAGACCATGGAATAGTAGACGAAATCGGTCCGCGCGCTGGCTTGCCGATATCGTTGAGGACGTTCTCGACGATCTGGCTCTGGTCGACAGCCCAGTTGAGTGCCTTTCGCAGTTGCTCGTCATCGGTCGGCGACCGGTATAGATTGACTGCGACGAGCCCAGCCTCAGGTGTGAGATACGTGTCTATCCTCGTCTCCGAAGCCTCGGCAAGCGCCGTAGCCCGGCTTTTCGGGATTTGTTGGGCGATATCGACTGCACCTTTTTCAAGAGACAGCACGCGCGTGTTAGGGTCCTTGATCCACTCGAAAGTGAGTTCTGTGGGGGTAGCTGCCCCGTCCCGATAGTCAGCAAACGGGGTAAGCGTGATTGACTGTCCTGCCGTGATCTCATCGACCTCAAACGGGCCTGTCCCAGTCGGCGTCTCGCTTTCATCAGGGTGCTGAATGCCGAAATACTGGTGTGATATTGTGCCAGGAAACGCAGGGAATGGTTCCGTTGTCTCGAACCGAACAGTGGTGTCATCTACTGCGGTGACGCCGTCAGACGCGACACCGATCCAGCCTGGAACCCACGACCACTGCTCAAAAACGCGGTCAAAGGAGTGGACAACCGCGTCGGCTGTGAGGGGGTCTCCGTTATGGAAGGTGACACCTTCCCGCAATGAAAACTCCCACGTCGTCTCATCGACGGCTACCCAGTCTGTAGCAAGCAGCGGTGCGGTTTCCATCTCCGCTGTCGTATCAACGAGCGGCTCAAATACGTGAGTGTAGTACGGCGTGATGCCGTTGTAGACCTCCCACTTCTCACGTGTTGGATCTCGCGCTAACGCAACAGTAAACGACGCTGGCGAATCGGTCTCTGAGCTGTTACAGCCTGCAATCAGACCAGTGGCCCCAGCCACAGCGCCGCCCAGCAGTTCCCGTCTCGAACAGCGTTTAGGCACTCGCACTCACCTTTCTGCTCGACGCCATGACGAGGAGGGTAATACCGACAGAAGAATATGATCGCACGCGGCTGCTTGCCGGAAGATATTGTATAAATCTCGACATCATGTGTGATACGGAAGGGACGCTAATAAAACAATTATGGTTTAGTTAACTAAAACAAAGTTTCACAAGAAACGCACACCTATCCTGAAATACCATATTGTACGCAACTTCAGGAGAGCCATTCGCAGTTTCACGGGAACTAGCTACAGCCTATCGGGCAATTCACACTCTTCCGTTGATGATATCAGCGACCCGCTGTCGGTCGAATAACTGCTGCTCGGTGGGAACGTCGCCGACGGACCCAGGCCACTCGCCAAACTCATCCGGATACAACTGCATCGCAACTGCTTCCGCCGAAAATAGATCGATGATCGGCCCCATATTTGTCCCGGCCGACCGGACGAAGTTCTCGTTTTGGACCGCAGTCAACTCACTCAGCGTTTCGTGATTCTTGGCTGCCTGGAGAGTTTGCTGAAAGGACTCGTTATTTTCTGTCGTTAGATTATCGATAAGTGCGATGTATTCCGGGTCAACGTCGAGGAGTTTCTCGTAACCGATCTCTTTGTATCGGACATAGGTGTCCCCCTTGAACGCACTGTTGACGCCCAGTTTACGAAAGGTTCTGGTGTCGTTTCGGAATGCATCGATCTCTGCCGCCCGCAGGCTTTTGCCTTCAATATCGAAATCGATGATAAATGCGCCGACAGTCGGTTTGTCATCCGGTAGCCGCGACTGTATCTCGGCAAAGACCTCGTCTTTGAGATCGACCCATGCATCGTACCGTTCTTGCCGCTGGAAGATTTCCGCTGCTTTCTCAGCAGCTTCGTACAGTGTGTAGTACGGATCACGTTCGTATGGGAAGCGGATCATCGATCCCAGTATCGGACCGACGTTGTGTTCTATCTCTTCAAGATCGTCATCATTCCACCCCGAGTACCGCTTGAGAATCCGCGGGTCCATCAGGTGTACGTCAGCATCAACCTCGTAGAACACTTCCTTGTCGAACTCTGAATCGTTGGAATCCAAAAGCGTCTCTACGGAATCCAGATCGACAGCAACGCCAGGAAGTGCTCTGTAGTATTTCAGCCGCTCTTCCTCAAGAGACATCATTGCAGATGGCTTGATACCCAATGCCATCGCGATATCCATCCAAGCACCGGGAAAACTTGCATAGGTTTCGGGCACTGAATCAAACGTGTGGGTTCCGGCTGGTTTGACCGTCACTTCGTACGGTGTTGGGTCCTCATCTTCTGTCATTGACTGTTTATCCGGTGGAGACGTGGGGGCGGTGTCACCCGATGACGAGCCATCGGTGGTACCGAGACAACCAGCAACTATCCCACTGCCAACGATACTACAGCCAGTTTTCAGTATTTCCCTCCGACGTTGACAGCAGTCCGAAATATCTCCATTCTGCATATTTTAGGCTTACCTAAAAACTATTTACGTATTGCGGTTTTCGGTCAGTACCGTGGCTGTCATCGTTGTCGCGGCATGTGCGGCTGGAGCGAGCGCAACAGTGCTTCTCACTAGTGGCGACTCGACGTCGGCAACGACATCGGAGACCGAGACCCAAGATTTACGCACACAGCGGTCGACCGGCGACATTTGTCACGAACTACTACAGACCCGTCCGCAGGCGTGGGCACCCGTCTCAGAACGGCTGGCGAGCAATGAAGAACTGGTGTATAAGACAGTACTCGACGCTGATGGTGTCTTACCACAGAGCGAGATCGTCGACCGAACGGACCTCTCAAAAGCGACCGTCAGTCGTACGCTCGACAGCCTCGAGACTAGAGACCTCATTGAGCGCAAGCGCCGTGGAATGGGGAATGTAGTGCGTCTCACGTAACAGCCCGTCGGCGTTCGCGTTTTATCGGTTCGTGAACGGTCCACACCGTCGCCCTGATGGTGCGAGGACTGACGGTAAACCTGAGCAGGACTGTATCTCCTTGATATCACGATTGGCGACCAGGTTGCAAGCCCATCGCGACGCGACATCAAAAGAAGCGTTCAACGCCGGAATATCATTCCGCTACCAGCTTGATCAGGTCCTTCTCTCGGAACCAGTGCGTGCTTATTGGCTAGGAGCATTGCCCGCGGCTCCGTTCACGGCCGACGTCGCGTTCTCTGCGGCCCCGGCCTCATTGCCGGCCGAGTTCATACCACTGATTGCCCCACCGAGGCCACCAGACTCACCGCCGGCCGCGGAGCTGACCTCAGCCAGGATGTTCCCGACGAAGTCCGGAACCTGCGCGGGGAGGTCTGTCGGCGGGCCTGCCTGCATCGCTATCTGCGCCGCATCGTTAGCGAACTGGACCATCGTCAGCGGGTCTGCTTCGAACATTGCAACTCGACGTATCGGGTGGGAGATAATAAGGGGGCCAAGTCATGATGTCGAATTCGGGCGGTTTTAGTTGAGTAAATGCGAGTAAATCCCGGATATATCGTGTTTCCGTAGCTTTTTGCGTTGGAATCGGAATGTGGGTAGCCATCGAAACTGAATCGTGCGGGCCGCGGCCACAGCGACCTCACACACGTTCACTTGGGGCCTACTATTGGATTGGTAGGTAGGGGAGCGGGCAGCACTGCTACGGACGCATCGAGGCTGCCTGGAACGGCTGTCAGTGGCGCATCATTGGCAGTGAGGTCGTGACAACGATGCTGCGGATCCACGTAGCGTCTTGATTTCTTCACTGCAATAGCTCAAGAACGGCTGGTCACTATCTCTGTGGGTTGACTGGAACATCAAACAGACAAAAGACTGGGCGCTACTCACTCTCTAAGCGTTCTCCACGGGGTATGTAAGTCCAATTACCAGTTCTTGTTGGACCTCGCTGATCCTCAATCTCTCAGCTAAACAGTGCCGTTGATGATATCTGCTACTCGCTGGCGGTCGAACAGCGTAAGTGAATCCTCTCGAAGCGTCTCTATTCCGTTCCACTCACCGAAGACAGCAGGGTAGAATTGCCTCGCCGCCGCCTCCGTCTGGAAGAGGTTAACGACCGGCCCTTGGTAAGCGGTACCGCCACGGTACAGTCGGTCGTTTTGAACAGCCGATAACTGACTACCGACCGGATCCGAACGCATCGTTTCCATTCGGGACTCGAACTCCTCGGCCGAGACATGTGAGAAACCGTACTGGAACACGATGGCATCGGGATCAACCTCAAGCAATTGCTCGTAATCGAACTGGCCGTAGCCACCCTCAATGTAGTTATCGAAGGCTCCGCGCATCCCGAGATCGCGGTACTGCTTGTGATTGTTCCCGTCCTGTACAGGGTACACGTAGAATGTGGCCCCCTCGAAATTAGAGGTAACCGACACGAGCCCGACAGTAGGTCGATCTTCTGACGGCGGCAGCGTCTCCTCGATTGTTGCCTGCATATCGTCGTGGATGGATTCAAATGCCTCATACCGCTCTCGCTCGTCGAAGGCGTCTGCGACGATTTCGAAGGCGTCGTACAGCGAGTAGTACGGGTAGTCATGCCACTCGTCACTACGTCGCCGGATGTAGTTACCGAGGAACGGAGCGATCCCGCTGGTGATCTCCTCAATATCGTTCTCACTCCAATTTTCGGCCAAGACGCCAATCCAGTTTGGATCGAACAGATGGATGTCGGCGTCCAACTCGTAGAATATCTCCTTGTCGAACTCATCATCACCCGAAACCGGCGAGACGTCCTCGAAGGAGACATCGATGTCCGGCAGTACGTCATAGAACACGTTTGGCATGCCTTCGGGATCCCATAGGCCCTGAAGGGTATCCGCCTTGCCCAAGGCAATGCCCATGTCGCCGTACGTACTGAGGTAGCTCACCCAGTTCTCGGGTGGCTCGTCGAACTCGACAGTTCCCATTGGTTCCATCGTTACCGAGTAACTGATGCCTCTGTTGTCCGTTTCTGTTGCCGTTTCAGTCAGGCCCGACATCGGTGTCTCTGTGGGATTCGGTGTTGATGTCCCGTCGTCCATCGACCCACTGTCACCTCTAGACTGGCTATCGCCCGTACAGCCAGCGAGTAGACCGCAGCCGATGACCTCGCCGCTGTGCTTCATGTAATCACGTCGCGTCGGTGTCTTGGGTTCTTTGTTTTCTTTCGACATATGATTTAGGCCAGCCTAAATATCCTAAAGCCTTCCGAATTTTAGACCGACCAAATCTCTCGCTCAGCACGGGAGGACACATCAGTAATCCACGTTCCGGAGCTGCGAGTCCGCAGTACGGATATTTGTCGCCACCAAGCGTTGTTCTCGCGTCAATGACCTTCCCTGTTCTATTCAAAAGTGAGTCGCGTCTCCTGACGGCACTAGTTCTGCTGACTGATTGGCCGGTCTGTAAGCACAGAAGAAACGCGAACGGACAAATCAATCAGAGTGCTCAACATAGAACGTACGACTGCGACGGCCTGCGTCGACGAAGTCGGCGAAAGCAACGACAGCGACAGGACAGCGGCCTACCGCGACCAGGCACTCGTCTTCCTCCTCACGTACTCAGGTACTCGCAGCGCGGAACTCGTCGCTGTCTCTGATGATGAAGAGCGGAACGGCTTCCGGTGGTGACACGTCAAATCCACAGTTGGCACAGGACGTACTCCTGCACAAGTCAATTGAGATGACCCACGAAGGCTACGCCCAAGAGGCCGCAAAGCGGACACGCAATGAAGCGAATGATATCATCCACGGTGGGTAGGTTGCCTGCTGCTCGTTAACAGGAAGCTACAGACGACCTCCAATTGAGTCGTCAGTGAGGTGAGAATGTCTCGTGTGTCTTGGAATCGCTTCTACAACCGACGGTAGATGATGATCCCACCGAGAACAGCCACGAGAATACTCCCACCGATGAGCAGATTCGTGGGTGAGCCGCCCGACGGCTCGACGTCTGTGGTCGCGGTCTGAGACGGTGTGTCCGTCACGTTCGGAGTGATTGCTGGCCCACCACTGTTGGTCTGGGTTGGGGTTGATTCCTCGGTGTCCGTTTCGGTCGAGCGTTCAGTCACTTCGGTCGTCGTCGTCGCTGTTGGCGTGTCGCTGGGCGTCGGTTCCGTTACTGTCGGTGTGTCCGTCGCTGTGTCGCTGGAGTCGCTCGAGTCACTGCTCCTTGAATCGCTATCATCGTCGTCGTCATCACTACTACCGCCGGAACTCGAAGAGTCCTCCTCGGTAGGAGTTTCTGTCTCAGTCGGAGTTGGTGTTGGCGTCTCCGTTGGGGTTGCTGTTGTGTCATCTCCGGACTCGACTGTCAGCGTTCCACCACCTACACTGGTGACATTGTACGCGTTCCCGGATTCGTCACCGACGGCTGCAACGGTCAGGTCCACATCGCTCGTCCCGACAGCCTCGCCCGTGAGCGTCACCGAGACAACAGACGCCGAGCCACTGTCAGCGGTATCCATTCCAGTCGCCGCAATGCGAACGCCATTGCTTTCTTCAGAGGACTGGACTGTTTCTGGGGTCCCAGCAACAGTCGTGTTTGAGATTGTTGCAACCGATTCGTTGGTACTTGCAATCTCGATATCTAGTGAGCCGACCCCGCCTGTAGTCGACGTGACGACGACATCAACGGTGGTTGTGTTGCCAACCGTAACGGTCTCAGTCGATGGCTGGACTTCGACACTGGTCRTTCCCGCCCCCATCGCCACTCCCGTCAAGAGGGATACTGCTATACAAACGCCGAATACTGTCGCAAGCTTTCTCATTAAATGTATAGTCTCAATAAGTAGGATTAAGTATTCTGATTACTGATTCAAATTTACAACAATACCTCTGGTGGGGGTTTATATGACAAGTTCGACGACAAAATTACAAGCGATATTTGGTGTATTACTATTAGTGACTGTCGGTCCAGTCTCGGGAATGATGACCGGGGCCGGGGCTGGCCCGCTGCAGACGGCCGGCAATGACACCCCCGGTGCAAGTGCCGGAAACCAGGCTGTCACCACGGCCGGAAACAAGCCGACACAAACACCCGCCGCAGCGGCCGGGAACCAGGCGACTGGACCACTTTCGACCAGCTGGAATGGCTCAACAGAGCCGAATGCGAGTACCATTTCGCAGTTAGCGCCCCGGGAAAACGACTCTCACCCGTACCCGCTCGTTGGTGATAACCAGCCTACTGATCCAGATGGTGACGGCCTCTACGAAGACATCAACGGCGATGGGGCTGTCAATATCGTCGACGTCGACGCACTGTCTCGTCACTTGGGGTCCACAGCAGCTGATGCCAACTGGAGTGCGTACGATTACACGGGAGACAACCGAACCGACGTCGGGGATATCCAGTGGCTCCTCGTCGCCACACGCTCGACGGCCTCGAACGACACTGATGGCGATGGACTTCCCGATGCATACGAGCGAAACGTCACGAAGACCGACCCCAGGGTAGCAGACTCTGACGGGGATGCAGTGATCGACGGCGCAGAAGACCGGGACAATGATACGTTACCGGCATATCGCGAATATCGACTCGGGACTGACCCTCACAGCAACGATACAGACGGTGACGGGCTCACTGATGACATCGAATCACGGCTTCAGGGCGTTGATCCGACCGACCCAGACACGGATGATGACGGTGTACAGGACGGCGCTGCCGATCCGGATACCGACTCACTGAGCACCTACAACGAGACCGTCGCAGGAACCCTTGTCACCAATCCAGATACGGACGGTGACGGCCTGCTGGACGGAACAGAAGTACACCAGCTTGGTACCGACCCGCTCAAAGCTGATACAGATACTGATGGCCTTACAGACGGTGAGGAAGTTCGCCTCGGGACAGACCCACTCGTCGCCGATAGCAACGACAACGGCGTCAGTGATGGTGAAGAGAGCTATACCACGACGGCGACCAACGAGACGCTCGGAGTCACACTGAGCCTGACTGGCAACGGCGACATTGGCAATGGGACGACTATCGCCCCACAAGACGATCCACGGTTCAACACGTCCCGTGTGGGGAACATGAGTGCCTCGCCAGTCGTTGAGCTCAACTCCGAGAAAGAATTCTCCTCGGCTAACGTCACCCTGGCGTACAACGAGACAGGGGTTGAAAATGAGAGTCAGGACCTCGCCGTGTTCACATACGACCCCGAGGCGGGGATTTTCGTGCCGCTGAACTCCACTGTTGACGCTGGGAATAACACGGTAGCTGCAGAGACGACTCACTTCTCCACGTTTGCCGTCTTTGATATCACCAACTGGGCGACGACGTACAACGCAACCGAGCCAGTCCGCGAAACCGGAACGGATGGCCCCACGCCTGTCGATACGACGCTGCTCATCGATACGTCAGGGTCGATGGATAATACTGATCCGAACGGCTACGCACAACAGTCCTCTCAGCGTTTCGTCGGGGGACTCTTAGATGTTGATCGCGTCGCTGTCTTAGAATTTGCCGGATACGCCGAGGTTGTCCAGCCATACACGACGGACCATCAAGCAGCTAACGACTCGATCAATAGCTTGGAACCGTTCGGGTGGGGGACAGGAACCAAGATCGGGTCCTCTTTGAAAGATGGTATCGAGTACACAGCCCAGAATAGTAACGAAACCACGTCGGAAATACTGATATTCCTAACAGATGGGCGTGGGCCGGGTGGTCCGCAGGAAGCAGAAATTGCAGCCGAGGAGAATATCACTATCTACACCATCGGGTTTGAGAGTGCGAGTAGCGACAAATTATCGGATATCGCCACGACGACAGGAGGCGAATCGTACATAGTTGAGGAAGCTGATGACCTCCCTGAAGTCTTTTCGCGTGTCGCAAATACCACCACCGAGATCAACGATACGGACGGTGACGGCCTGAGTGACGAGATGGAACGCGAGGGGGTCATACTGGGTGGCCCCACCGGAGACCGCGTCACGACAGATCCCAAGAGCGCTGACACCGACGGTGACGGCCTCTCAGATAGCAAAGAAATCGGCCAGTACACGGAAGTCAGGTATCGTGGCAGGACTGCCTCCTATTACAACCACCTCGCCAATCCAAGGCAGGTTGACACCGATAGCGATGGGCTCAGCGATGCTCGGGAGGTCAGGAACACGACAATTGTCGCTTTTGATTCTAGAACCGAGGCCAACGCCTTGCGCGAGGCGATGGTTACAGAGAACCAGAGTCTCACTCTTCAAGCCGCAGGGACAGTACTGAATGTCACCTCGTCGCCGCTGAACCCGGATACTGATGGAGATGAAATCTCGGACGCAGATGAGTGGCGGTATCGAACGAATCCACGACAAGTAGACACCGACAAAGATGGAATCTCGGATACGACCGAACTCCGGAACGGTCAGGACCCAACATTACACGATATTCGGGGTCCAGCCATCAAATACCTACGTACTGACTCGTATAATCCCGGCTGGTCCGGTCCCCACTACGTGATTGACTTTCTTGTGCGCGATAGAAGTGGGCTTGGCACTGTTCGTATTGCTCTACGCGGAAACGAAACTCTTGACCGAGCGAACTTCACCGGACACACGCAATATCACTACAGTCAGGATCTAACTGGAAACGCACTCCAGAGCGCGGGAACCTTCGCAGGCGGAACGAAAGTATATATTCATGCCTATGACAGCCACGGCAACAAGCGACATATTCCCGCTCTGACGCGGTCGAACAACGTTGTCAGCAATCTGCAAGGTCGTTATGACACACTCGGAACGGTAGAGGCCAAGACTTTCGGGCGCGGGTCCGGTCTAATGCATGGTGCTGGAGAGCTTGGATATACTGTCTCACATCCAGTGGAGACAGCGGCGGGACTCTCTCAGCTTCCGAATGCGCTGGTGAACTATGACCGCACGTATGAGTCAATGGAAGGTCAATTCAAGAACCGCCAGCGTGTAAATAATCCCTTCCCTCCGAATACACCAGAGAATGAGAGCTTCGCACGCGGGTACTTCGACGGCTACATGGGATTCCTTGTCCTCGAAGAACTCACTGGGGCGGCTGCCGCGAAAGCAGGCGATTCCAGCCGAGTTGCTCGCCAGGTCAACAAGGTTGACGACACTCGGTATCTAGGGAAATCCGTCACCGCAGCTCGCAACATGAAATACGCGAGCGAACTCCCGGCACGGGGTGTCGGGCGTGTGGCCTCATTTGGCGTTGATCAAGCCAAGCGCCCGTTTGCACGATACTCACTACGAAATTCACGGACGGTCGGGAAGGTAGTCCGGACACATCGCTACGTGGCTGATAAGACACCCCAGAAAGTCTACGATCTGAATACCAAGCAACGGAAGCTCTCAGCCCGATACTTCCGAGATGCCGACCTTGGCGGTCGCTCTCCGTCGGAACTGGAAGCTGCCGGGAAGCTGATGGCCGAAAACAACCCCAAGCAGGTCTCACGGATGCTGCGTCGGATGGACGACGGCCAGCAGGCGGCGTTCTTGAGCGATGACCTCGACGAAGCGGCGCGTGCGGACTTATATAAGGCTTGGAAAAACGGCGACAGTGTGCGTGCCAGCGATGTTGCAGAAGCTACTCGCGCTGACCCACAGACAGTGCGGCTCATCGCGGATGGCTCCGGCAATGTAGACGACGCATATGATCGGGCAGTCATTCGGGCAGCCACCAGCGATAGTATTGGGTCCTACAAACAACTTGACCGAGCTGTCCGGAAAGTCGACGACCTTGACGGTACTCAGCAACGCCGGGCCAAGCAACTCATCGCTGAGACCGACGGAGACGGTGTCAAACTTCTGGATGACCTCTCCGCCATCGACGACGCCACGCTGAGAGCGTTCCTCGAAGCCGACATCCCAGACGCCGATATGACTGCGTGGCGGACAGCACTCACGCGACGGGCGAATGCCGCCGACTCCTCGATTCGATCCCAGGACGTCGAGCAGTACGCCAAGGACGTTCGAGAGATCCAGCGGCTCGTAGAGGACGGTTCGGTCGATATCGAGAACCCAAACCGCGTCGTCCAGGAGACGATCGAAAATCCGACACAGGACGGGCAGATACTCGGACAGCAGTTAGAAGCCAGACGGACGGTCCACTACGCCACGAAAGATGGAGAGGTCACAGTTGACCCCAAAACGGCCGGGAACGGCGAACCGGACTTGCACGTCTCACGTGGGAGTGACTCTGACCTCTACGTCGAGAATAAAATGGTCGAAGGCGATCTCGATGGTGGGTTCAAGATGAAAGACAAAGTCCACGAGGCCGACGGTTCGTTCGATGGCATATCTGGCGACCATGATTCCGTGGTCGAGATCTCTGCCCAAGGCAAGATAACTGATGATTTCAACCCGAATACCCAAAAAGCAGAGACACCCAAAGAATCGTTGAAGGGTTTAATCAAAGCCAAGAGGCAGGGGAGTGACATTTCGAACCTTCCTGAAAAGTTAGAGGGGTTCAGCAATCCAGACGTGACGGTGAGAGTCATAGACCAAGATGGAAACATCGTGGATGGTGGCGAATTCACTATCAGGACGGTCTACCAAGAGGTAAACAATGGCAACTAAGGACTTCGATTATATCGAATATGATAAAAATCTCTTTCGCCTCCAGTTCGAGACGCCACTCGCAGAACGGGATCCTGAATCCCATCTTGTAGAAACGCTAGACACGATTTCGGCTGTATTCGACGCGTTTGCAAACCTTGTTTGTCCAACAGAGGTAAACTGCCAATTGACAGAGGGTGCGGAATCAACACGCCACGAGGAGACGCTTTCAAATCCAGCAGGGCTTACACATGAATCGGTAGTAGAATGGATGCGTGGGATGGCTGATCAAATCGATTCGCCAGAGTATCCTAAGCTAACAATTGCCTCGGGTGTGCGGATTACGCTCTCTGATGGAGTACATTATTTTGGAAAGGGAGAGCATCTGTCGGATGGTGATGAGTTGGTACGGTCAGCGCGTGATGTTTCCGCCCCTCTGGAGATTACTGTAGGGCATAATGACTACATGATGCCCTGCCTCACTGAAACAGTGACTGTCACAGGCTATTCCGACCACTGGCTGGACGGCGATATCGAGAAATTTTATCTCCCCGAGGCCCCCCCTCTGGCTAAGCTCGACCAGTCACGTCTCGCAGCTGCCCTCTCGAATCTCTACGATGCCGTTGACCCAGTCGAGATCGTCTTCGATACGTTCGAGAATACTGAAGGGTGGCACACGCCCGAACAGGCCGTCCCAGCGTATCAGTCACTGGAAGCGAGGCATGCCATCGAGTGGGTGCTGGAGAACTTCAAACAGCGCCAGCCCGACGAAAATTCCCTGGAGTTAGAATACCTCGGCGACGAACTCCATCCGCTTATAGCTCACACACAGGGACGGTCGCCAGACGAAAAGGTCCAGCAGTTCCTCTGGAAGGCAATCCCAGAGGAACGGTTCGGAAAAGGCGCGACAGCGACCGTTACCTATTCCCACGACGAGGCTGTGTTCGTCAGAGAAGCACGAAACTGGTGGTCCGTCAAGTCATAGTCGGACCTGTAGTGAGGGCCCTTTACCACATCGTAATAACGGACGTCCAGATGGGGAAGATGGTCCTCGACAACTCCGCCATTGTCACCAAGCTCCCGGGGATGATGGCCGACAAGATCCGCGGGCTTCGACGAGACGCGCAACCCCTTCGACGCCAGCGAGGACTCTTACGCCACATTCGGCGGCAGCTGGTCGCTCGGCTACAGCGCCGGGACAGTGCTGCCGGCCGCGGCCAGCGGCGGTAGTTCGGTCGCACAGAAGGGCCTGAGCGCGTCGTCGACGCGGTGGATTCGGCAGTCCCAAGTCGCGTCCCTAACGGTCTGACGCCGGGCGTGTTGCCGCGGGCGGGCAAGATCGACGACCGCCTGCCCGACGTGAACGTCCGGACGGGTCGGCTGAGCGCGCAACTGAACGGCCTTCCCGGACCGAGACGGCAAGCTATCGTCGGCCAAGTCGAGCGACTCGACGGCCCATGAAAGACTACCTCGGGCGGACCGACGTCGACGCGCCCGCGACCAAAACCGCGCGCCTGGTCGAGTGTAGCGGGCCTGCTGGTCGGCGGGCACCCAACGAGCTGGCAGAAAGCGATCCAGACGCCGCCGACGTGCTGTTGAAGATTGAGGCCGCGGCGACCCAACGGCGGTTTGCGAGGACATTCGACGACGGTGAGGTCAACGCAGACGAGGTTACGTCGGCGCTCCGGAAGTACGACGGGCTTAACGCAGACGGGAAGGATACAGTCGACAATCTGCTGTCTACCACGGGCGACGACGGCGCGGACCTCGTGACGAACGCTGATGGCGAGACTCTACGGATTCTTGCCGACGGTTCTGGATCGATCGACCAGTCTTACCGCCGGGGCGTCGCTCGGGCGGCGGATGGTGACAGTATCGACTCGTACAAACAACTTTACCGGGCTGTCCGGAAAGTCGACGACCTCGACGGTACTCAGCAACGCCGGGCCAAGCAACTCATCGCTGAGACCGACGGTGCTGGCGTCAAGCTTGTTGACGAACTCGGTGACGATACGCTCCGGCGGGTACTCGGCGACAGCGATATTGACGCCGCTGACCTCTCGCGTGCGACCCGGAAGTATGGGGAACTGGACGGCGAGAACGCCCGAGTATTCCGAGAGTTTCTCAAAGACGACACTCTAAGGGACTCGTGGATCCGGGTCGCCGGATCCCCTGAAACTAGTCAAGCCGCTGTACGCACGGCACTTGTGCGGGTGAGAAATGTCGAAGGAAAGATAGATGTCCAGCGATTTCGGAAAGCCTCTGACGTCAATGATCAAGAACGGTACTCGGGCATGGAAGATCCATACACCGACGAAACTATTGTGATAGATACACAAGTCCAAGGAAAGACGAAATTTGCTCGTGTCCATGGTGAATCCAATCAGGCGAGGTCGTGGATGTTTGAAACCCGGGACGATATTAAGGGCCTCACACGTTCTGAGATACAGGAGAAATATTCGCTGCCCGACGAACCCTCCTATGTCTCAGACGTCAACGTTCCTGACCGCACCGAAGTGCGAATCGGAGACACTGCCGCTAACTTCGATGGCCGCGAGGGAGCGACACAGTACGAACTACTCGAACGCATCGATCCGGATCGTTTCACCAATCGAGAAAGGTTACCACTATGACTGATACTGAAGTAGCGGGCTCAACCATCCAGATCGGCGGAGCCACTCACGAGTTTGAGTATGCCATCGACGAAGTGGTGGAGGTAAACGGGATAGTCGGGGTTCTGCTATCGATCCCAACTGACGAAACGAATAATAGAAACGTTCTCGGATTTGACGAAAACGGTTCGTTCCAGTGGAAAATAGAGGCACTGTATCCTGACGACAAAGATATCCCGTTCGTCTACATCAATTCGAAAGACGGGATGTTTATAGCCGATAGCTGGATGGGAATACGCGCAACAGTTGATCCGCAAACTGGCAAGATAACTGAGACAGCTGTCACAAAATAATCCAACTGTATCATCACAGGGTGTCATAGAACGGTTACCACACCAAAGAGCAGGGTGAATGCTGAGGTGGTATGGACTCAGCGACCCCGCAAGATGGTCCTTCGGTAGAGTCGTTCTTCAATGTCGCGGATACGGAGACGTTAGCGTTGTTTGAGCATCTCTCCTTCGAGTTTCTCGCAGAGTTCGACGTGTTCGGCCCGGCGGAGACGGGGCGAAAACGAGAGCACGAGCCGCCAGAGCTGATGCGTGGCTTCCTCCATTGCTACTAAAAGGACGAGGGTGACTCCATGAGATTTACTCAGACTTCCGTGGGGATACCATTGAAAAATGCCTGACCATTGCCCGGCAGAACGGGGTCGAGATTTTTGCTAATAGTGCAACGGTCGGGAATCCTGCTGAAATTGCTCGCTGGTTAGAGTCCGATCTTACATCCGTCTTTAGTTAGTCGAGAAACCGCGTGACAGCAGCGGCTTATCGAGGCTTCTTTTCGAGAGGAATGAGGAGGCAACGGCTGTGCACACCAAAACCTCCTCATCGAGAATTATGCGTCGGCTCAGTACACTGTTTCCCTCCGAGTTCCTCGAAGAACACGCCGAGGAACTCGGCGTGGTCGAACGCGACAGGAAAACGCAGATGCCCGCTCTCGTGTGGTCATTCGTGTTCGGCTTCGCCGCAGGCGAGAGCCGAACACTCGCTGGTTTCCGGCGCAGTTACAATGCCACTGCCGATGAGACGCTCTCACCCGGCGGATTCCATCAGCGGTTGACGCCAGCTTTCGCAGAGTATCTCTGCGACCTCGTCGAGCACGGCATCGACGAGGTCGCTGTTCCTAACGCTGTTAGCGTCGATATCGACCGGTTCAGAGACGTGATGATAGCCGACGGAACGGTGATGCGGTTGCACCGGCTTCTCTCAGAGGAGTTCGAACCACGGCGAGGGGAGCAGGGTGGAGCGCGGCTCCACCTGCTCCACAACGTCACCGACCAGACGATTGATCGGTTCAACGTCACTGACGAGAAAGCGCACGACAGCACCGAGTTTTCCACTGGATCATGGCTAGAAGACCGGTTAGTGCTGTTCGATCAAGCGTACTTCAAGTACCGCCGCTTTGCGCTGGTTGACGAGAATGACGGCTGTTCGTGATCCGGCTGAAACCGAACGCAAACCCGGAAATAACGGCGGAATTACGGGAATGGTGTGGCGACGCCATTCCCTTGGAAGGCGAACAGATCCAGGATGTCGTGGCCGATCTCCACCGAGAGTACATTGATGTTGAGGTAGAAGCGACGTTTCAGCGACGAGAGTACGCGGGCACGCAATCGTACGACAGCAAGACGTTCCGTGTCGTCGGCGTCCGCGACGAGGACGCCGACGACCACCATCTGTACATCACGAATCTGCCGAGAGAAGAGTTTCTGCCGGCAGATCTAGCGACGACCTATCGATGTCGGTGGGAAGTAGAACTGCTGTTTCGTGAGCTGAAGACGCAGTACAACTTGGATGAACTCGACACGAACAAGACGTACATCGTGGGGATTCTGCTGTATGCAGCGTTGTTATCGTTGTTGGTGAGCCGTGATCTGTTGGCTCTGGTCACCGAGTAGGCTGGCGATGAGATCGTGCTTCCGCCCGAGCGTTGGGCGGCGACCTTCCGGTTGCACGCCCAACTCATCTTCCACGAACTTGGCGAGTACCTCGGTTATTCGCCACCGCCACTGCTGGAGCGGCTGATCGAAGACGCTCAGAAGATCCACAAACAACGACCAATCCTACAAGAGACACTCGTTACCGCTACGCAACCGAGGTGTGAGGCTTAACTAAAGACCAATGCAATATACACTTAAACCAGCCGAGCATGGACACGAGTACGGTATTGAGCGGATGAAAGTGATGGTGAAAGATGATGGGTCGATTCATACTGCTTACCCGAAATCTGGTGGGTCAGTAGAAAAATGGTCTTTCGCTGCTGGTGATTGAGTATGACTAAGGTTTCGTTGGTGTTTGACTTCGACGAACGAGCGCATGATGCCTTTCAAGAGGGCAATGTAGATATTTCGGTGGGCGCTCGGCTGCAAGTCGATCAGACACATATTCTTGGGAGCCCTGATGCCTACACCAGGGATTTCATTGAACCCTATGTAATCGGCCTTCTAGAAGGTGCATTGGCCGCTCTCAGTCAGGAAAGATATGTCTATGACTACTACGTCGATGCGATGTATCTCGTGTTCGAACCTACCGGTGATGGACGGACGAATCTCGCGTTCTGCTACAGCGAAGAGGCCGTCGAAAACCCTGACTACCGTGGGGAACAATCACCGAAACTTCCTGAACCGGAAGCCGTCGCGCCGACGCAAGCCCTCGCCGAGGCCATTTCTGATGGTGCCCAGACGTATCTCGATACGATCCGGGAATACGATCCCGATGCTGGTTCTGAGTACGTCGAACCGCTGTTAGATGAGTTACGTGAGAGACTCGACAGCATCGAGAAGTAGCTGATCAGCCCCCCTCTTTTGACGAATTTTCCGACTGATTGCCTGTTCGCCGGCGGGCGACTCAGCAGTTGCGCGAGATGGACTCGGATACCTGGAAGTGGATCAGCGACAACGGTGCCAAATTCACGTCGAAGACCACTCGCGTCATCCGGATGACCAGCGAACCGGGCCACGAAGCGCTCGAATCGCTCGGAACCAACTCATCGCTGAGACCGACGGTGCTGGCGTCAGGCTTGTCGACGAGTTAGACGGCGATGGCCTCCAACGGGTGCTCGGTCTGTCACTGGCAGTCAAGCGGCCAGCGCGGCCAAGCGAACCCAGACAGCAAACACTGTCGCTGACCGGTTAGGCGGGATCCGCGTAATGCGGGCGGCCCGGATGTACAGTCGGGCACAGGACCGAGCTGGGGAGTGGCGCGCCCGGCAGCAAATGCGAGCGATATCACAACTGTCGAAGGCAACAACGGTCCCGCGGAGCGGCGCTCGCCGTGTCCTCAAACCCGCTAGAACAGCAACTGATACAGTCCGCATCCGGCACACAATCCGTCGGACAGACGTTGACATGGCGGAGTTGGACCCAGCCCAACAGCGACGCCTCGGTACACTGCTTGCAGAAAACGATCCAGCCGTTGCCCGTGCCGTCCGGCAAATGGACCAGGACGAAATTGATGCCTTGACCCGGGTCGAGATGAATAGCCGTACTCGGAGCGATTTCGCCCGGGCCTACGACAGCGATTCGGTCGATAGCGACGAGATGGCGACAGCGCTCAAGCGGTACGACAGTCTGGATAGCGATGGGAAGCGAGAGTACGACCGGTTCGTCAAATCCTCTGGAGACAACGGTGTCAAATTTGCATCGGAACTGAACACTGATCAGGCAACGGATTTCTTCGGGTCTGCCTGTCGGCGGACGCCATCTATCGGCACCGCGCCGCGGCTGCGCGGCGACCGATTCCACTCTATCAGCGGTATTGGCCGTTCGAGTCTGGCCGGCTGTACTGATTATCTCACTGACGCGGAAGAGACGAGATACTACAATCGTATCGCCGACGCAGCAGCTGAAAACGACGATATTAGTGCGAGTGAGATCTTCGAAGAAGTCTCTAATGTCGGCGATGCAACCCGGAGAGGCGCAGTCAAGCGGCTGTTCGCTGACTCCGGTGAGAACGGAATTCGACTCACTCGGAATATGGATCCCGATGCGCAGAAAACGTTCTTTGATCTTGGTCGTAAGGACCGTATCGATGGGTTTGACGAGTATGACGAGTGGCGTTCAGCAGTTGCGAACGCGGAGGATGTCGATGCTGAAGAAGCAGGCAGATACGCTCAGCGTGTCGATAGCGCTGCGAAGCGAGATAAGATTGAAGACGTCGATGAAATACTTGATGACACTACACCGAGAACCGATGCAGTGGCAGGAGAAAGTGGTGAAGCCGCGAGTGCAGTTCGATACGCTGATGAAGGTGACGAGATCGAGGTTGAGATGGAACCCGGTGAGACCGATGCTTATGATATGTCTGTCAAGGGTAATGACCGGTCCGAATATGTAGAAGTGAAGACAAGATCAGGCGGCGATGTAGATTATGCCTATATCAGCGAGCAGGTGTCTGAAATGAACAAGAAGCATGATAATGCACTTAAGGATTCGAAGCTAGATGTTTCCGAGAATTCGCAAGTGCTTGAAATCAGGACGAGATCAGGAGCTGATGAGCTATCATCGGCTCAGAATGCCGCAGAGACCGTTCTCGACGACCGAGTACGAGCGCAGCTAGATGAGATCCGGTTAGTCGCTGAAAACGGTGACACCATTACGGTCAAACCATGACAGGAACTGATGAGCCAGAAGTTCGGGTATCGATGGCAAGTGGCCTGATTTGGGAGTTTGTTGTGCCGTCGTCGGCGACGACCTGTGCTGAAGAGGCCAAAGAGATGGTTCAGTTCTGTGATCAGTTGTACAGCGCCTTCGGCGAGTTCCTAGTCCCACTTGAGATTAGTTATGGTATAACAAAATTTGACCAGGATACGAATCTCAGACCGGACAGCAATACTGGTGAATTGGTGAGACGCGAAGTGCGAAATAAAAAAGGTATCAGTGTCAGGGAGTTTCTCAAATCAACTGACGTTGATGGGGCACAAGCACGCTGGATACCACGTGTTCCGTTCGATAGGAACCGCTACAGGGTTCACGCCGATGGCACCGACTATGCCATTGAGCGGAGTGAGTGTACACCGTATCGCAACGGTGAACCCGACCAAGGAAAGGTAGTTTCAGATCCACTCGAGCTGGCTGTTACCCACCGACCAGCGAAGAATTATCCGTCGGTGACGACAGAGTACGCACTGAGCGTTTCAGTGTCGATGTTCAGTGACCTTTGGCTACGTACATCGGCCAACGGAGAGAAAAACAGAGAGTACCTGGTAAGTTTCTTATCGGACGTATCTGACGCTATTTCGGCCGAATCAGTAAAACGAGACAAGTACAAAACCAGCGATTTCTGGAACGACCTCTCGGTATACAGCGGTGACGATGACTATATCGACTTGGAGCCGGAGGCTATCTACTAACTAGCATTGGCGACCGATTCAGCAGTTGCTAAAACATCAAGAATTGGGCCGTGGTGAATCGCCAGACGTGGTTCGATTTCACTGTTTTAGAGATTGCTTGATGTTGTGAACCGCACACATCAGGACGAGTTCACGAAATTCACCGTACCAAGTTCGCGCACGCACGGCGTCGCCGAGCGTGCGCTTGATCGTGGAGAAGACGGTCTCACACATCGCTCGTTGGCGGTATCGAGGCCCATCGATCCGCGCGTTGTGCGCGTGATCGATGGGTCGGAACTCACGATGTTTGATCAGCGG